>NZ_JBIVLB010000042.1:0-1000 GCF_044751045.1 Streptomyces sp. NPDC088745 | reverse complement strand
AACAGGGAGTCGGGCGCGAACTCGCCGGACAGGATCGCTTCGCGGATCGCGGCGGCCACCTGCTGGTAGAGGGCTCCGGGGCGCTGGATCTCCGACATCTCGGCATCTCCGGGTTGAGGTCGTAGTCACGTCGCACGCGCGACGTCACTCGTCAGCATAAGTAGTTGCACCCTCGCCGTACAGCACCTCATAGTCGTAACTCGTTAGGACAAGTGACGTCAGTATGAGAGCTGACGCATCCAACTGGGGTCAGGGAGGCCGAAGCAATGCAGTCCATTCCCGTGGACACGGCGCGGCTGGGCGTACTCCGGTGCGCCATCGCGCCCGAAGCGAAGATCACAAACTCTGAGACACAGGAGGTGAAGAGGGACCGGGACGGCAATCCGGTCTGGACCGTGGCCGTCACCGTGCGGCAGGACGGACGGCGCATCTCCGTCATCGAGATCGCAGTGAGCGGACAGCCGAAGGGCATTGAGGAAGGACAGATCGTCCGGGTGACCGGCCTGACGGCGTTCATGTGGTCGATGGGCGACCGACACGGAGTCAGCTTCCGCGCCGACGCCATCACGCCCGTGCACGGCACGGCTGCGCACGGAAAGGGCGGGGATGCGTGATGGGACCGATCCTGCTCGCGCTCGGCTTGGCCGTACTGGCCTGGGTGCTCGTCGTAGGTGACCTGGTGCGCCGGCATCGTCCGGTCTGGCACTGGTACGTCGTCGGCTACCCGGTCACCGCGTGCCGGGTGTTAGCAACCTGGCGCAAGGTCGCCATGCTCAACGACCTCGCTGTCTCCCGTCGACCGCCGCGTGGGCTGCTCGGGGACCTGATAGTCAAGGGCGATCCGCTGCGGCCGGTGGCTCCGCGGTTCTCGTTCCCGCGCGCCACCCGCATGGGCCTGACGGTGACCGTGCGGCTCCACGCGGGGCAGACTCCGGCGACGTACATGAAGGCGGCCGACGCCTTGGTGCACGCGTGGAAGGTCCACGCGGTCCGCGTCACC
>NZ_JBIVLB010000041.1:0-1105 GCF_044751045.1 Streptomyces sp. NPDC088745 | reverse complement strand
CCCTTCGCCACCGGCATTCGGAGGTAGGACCTGATGCGGGACCCGCTGTCCGTCCTCACCGACGCCTTCACGTCCTTCCTCTTCGGGAAGGTCGAGACGACCCGGCTTCCGGTGCGCACGTCCACGGGCCAGGCGCAGGCGGTCTACCTCCCGACCGCCGCCCCCGGCCTCGGCGACTCGGGCGTCATCATCGGCCGCGAGGTGTACTCCGGGAAGGGCTACATCTACGACCCCTTCCAGCTCTACGGCCAGCAGCTCCCCGCCCCCCACTGGCTGGTCCTCGGCGAGTCCGGCAACGGCAAGTCGGCCCTGGAGAAGACGTACGTCCTGCGCCAGCTCCGCTTCCGCGACCGCCAGGTCGTCGTCCTGGACGCCCAGGGCGAGGACGGCGCCGGCGAGTGGAACCTCATCGCGCAGGAGCTGGGTATAACGCCGATCCGGCTCGACGCGATGGCCGCGCTCGACCAGGGCATCCGCCTCAACCCCCTGGACCCGGCGATCACCACGACGGGCCAGCTCGCGCTGCTCCGCACGATCATCGAGGTCGCGATGGGCCACGGCCTCGACGAGCGCTCCGGGTTCGCGCTCAAGGTCGCGCACGCCTACGTCAACGAGACCATCGTGGAACGCCAGCCCGTCCTGACCGACATCGTCGAGCAGCTACGGCACCCCGAGCCGGAGTCGGCGGAGGCGATGAACGTCGCCATAGACGACGTACGGGCGTGGGGCCTGGACGTGGCGCTGGTGCTGGACCGTCTCGTCGACGGTGACCTGAGGGGCATGTTCGACGGCCCCACGACGGTCGGCATCGACCTGGACGCGCCCCTCATCGTGTTCGATTTGTCCCACATCGACCGCAACTCCATCGCCATGCCGATCCTGATGGCGATCGTCGGTGTATGGCTGGAACACACCTGGATCCGCCCCGACCGGAAGAAGCGCATCTTCCTGGTCGAGGAGGCCTGGCACATCATCAACAGCCCGTTCGTGGCCCAGCTCTTCCAGCGCCTGCTGAAGTTCGGCCGCCGCCTCGGCCTGTCCTTCGTGGCCGTCGTCCACCACCTGTCCGACGTCGTCGACGGCGCCGCGGCGAAGGAAGCCGCCG
>NZ_JBIVLB010000040.1:0-1106 GCF_044751045.1 Streptomyces sp. NPDC088745 | reverse complement strand
CTGCTCCAGGACCACCACCTGCGGGAGAAGATCACCCACTTCGACCACGAGCGCATCCCCGAGCGTGTGGTGCATGCGCGTGGTGCGGCCGCGCACGGCACGTTCACCTCGTACGGGACGGCTGCCGGGGTGACGAAGGCCGCGTTCCTGGGTGAGGGGGTGGAGACCGAGGTGTTCGTGCGGTTCTCCACCGTGCTGGGCTCGCGCGGTTCGGCGGACACGGTGCGCGACACCCGGGGCTTCGCGACGAAGTTCTACACCGGGGAGGGCACCTTCGACCTGGTGGGCAATAACATTCCGGTGTTCTTCATCCAGGACGCCGTCAAGTTCCCCGACGTCATCCACGCGGGCAAGCCGCATCCGGACCGGGAGATCCCGCAGGCGCAGAGCGCCCATGACACGTTCTGGGACTTCGTGACCCTGCACACCGAGGCCACGCACCACACGATGTGGAACATGTCGGACCGGGGCATTCCGCGTTCGTACCGGATGATGGAGGGCTTCGGCGTCCACACCTTCCGCCTGGTCAACGCGCAGGGCAAGACATCGCTGGCGAAGTTCCACTGGAAGCCGAAGCTGGGGGTGCACTCCCAGGTGTGGGAGGAGGCGCAGCTCACCGCGGGCATGGATCCCGACTTCCACCGCCGTGACCTCGCCGACGCGATCGAGGCGGGGGCGTTCCCGCAGTGGGAGCTGGGTGTCCAGGTCTTCCCCGACAACCCCGAGCAGGTCTTCGAGGGCATCGACCTGCTGGACCCCACGAAGATCGTTCCCGAGGAGCTGGCGCCTGTGCAGCCCCTGGGGCTGCTGACCTTGAACGCGAACCCGACGAACTACTTCGCGGAGACCGAGCAGGTCGCCTTCCACCCCGGCCACCTCGTGCCGGGCATCGACATCACCGACGACCCGCTGCTGGCGGGGCGGCTGTTCTCCTACCTGGACACCCAGATCAGCCGGCTGGGCGGCCCCAACTTCGGGCAGCTTCCCATCAACCGCCCGCACGCCCCCGTCAACGACATGCTCCGCGACGGCATGCACCAGACCGCCGTCCACTCCGGGGTCGCCCCGTACAAGCCCAACTCCCTGGACGGGGGCTGTCCCTTCCT
>NZ_JBIVLB010000039.1:0-1113 GCF_044751045.1 Streptomyces sp. NPDC088745 | reverse complement strand
ACGGGCGCGGTCAACTGGCAGCCGGTGAACAGGGCGAAGGGCCCCGGCGAAATGCGGCGCAACGCGCTCGCCCATGTCGCCCGGGGCGCGGACGGCATCGCGTACTTCCAGTGGCGGGCGGCGAAGGCGGGTGCCGAGCAGTGGCACTCGGCGATGCTGCCGCACGCCGGCACCGACAGCCGCATCTGGCAGGACGTGGTCCGGCTCGGCGCCGACCTGAAGGCGCTGGCCGAGGTACGCGGCAGCGTCGGCACGGCCGAAGTGGCCGTCGTCTGGGACTGGAACGCCCGCTGGGCCATGGAGCTCCCCTCCCAGCCGAGCGGTGAGCTGCGCTTCCAGGACCTGGTCCGCGCCTGGTACGAGCCGTTGTGGCGGGCCGGCGTGGCGGTGGACTTCGTGCGCCCGGACGCCGATCTGTCGCCGTACCGCCTGGTGCTGGCCCCGAGCCTGTACCTGGTGGACGACGCGGGCGCGGCCAACCTCACCGGCTTCGCGGAGCGCGGCGGCACCCTCGCCGTCGGTTTCCACAGCGGCGCGGTCGACGAGAACTGCCATGTCCGGCTGGGCGGTTACCCGGGCGCGTTCCGCGAGGCGCTCGGCGTGCGGACCGACGAGTTGTTCCCGCTGCTGCCCGGCGAGTCGGTCGGCCTGAGCGGCGGCGGCACCGGAACGCTGTGGTCGGAACGGGTACGGCTGTCCGGCGCCGAGCCGGTCGAGTCGTACACGAGTGGCCCCCTGGCCGGAGTGCCGGCGGTGACACGTCACCGTCTCGGCGCCGGCACGAGCTGGTATCTGACCACGCTGCCCGACGAGCCGACCCTCGCCGCGCTCCTGGACCGCATCCGCACCGAGGCCGGGGTGCGGCCGGTGCGCGAGACCGCTCCCGGCGTGGAGGCGGTCCTGCGGCGCGGCCCGGACGCCGACTACCTCTTCCTCATCAACCACACCGACCGCCCCGCCGAGGTCACGGTGGCCCAGAACGCCACGGAACTGCTGACCGGCAAGCCGGCGCCGGGCTCGGTCGGCGTGCCCGCGGGGGAGACGGCGGTGGTGCGCGAACCGCGCTGAGGGCACGCCCGCCCCTCGCAGGCGAACACCCTTTCGTTCCGGGCC
>NZ_JBIVLB010000038.1:0-1178 GCF_044751045.1 Streptomyces sp. NPDC088745 | reverse complement strand
GGGCCACGCGGGCGGCTCCGCCAAGCAGTCCCCGGCGGTCGACACCCTCGGCCACTTCACCGTGCCGGGCCTGTCCGACGGGCTGCGGGACCTGAACAACAACGGCTGGTTCTTCATCTCGGACATCGCCGGCCTGCTCGGCGGCCTGGTGACCAACGTCTCCTGGCTGACCCTGATCGCCGTGGCACTGATCCCCGGCACCTGGTGGATCCTGTGGCGCACCGCCTTCGGCCTGCGTCTGCGCTCCTGCGGCGAGAACCCGGTCGCAGCCGAGTCCCTCGGTGTCAACGTCTACAAGTACAAGTACATCGCCGTGATCATCTCCGGCGGCCTCGCGGGTCTCGGTGGTGTCTTCCTCTCCATCGTGGCCAACCCCTTCTACCTGGAGGGCCAGGTCAGCGGCCGCGGTTACATCGGCCTCGCCGCGATGATCTTCGGCAACTGGATGCCGGGCGGCCTCGCCCTGGGCGCCGGCCTGTTCGGCTACACCGACAGCCTCAACCTGCGCGGCGGCTCCCAGAACGTCCACGCCCTGCTGCTGCTCGGCGCCCTCCTGCTGATCATCGGCGCCATCTGGCTGGTGATCCGCAAGAACTACGCCTCGTCGACGATCACCGCGGTCGTCGGTGCCCTGGTGTACACCTGGTACGTCACCACCAACGAGGTGCCCAACCAGGTCGTCTCCGCCACGCCGTACGTCGTCACGCTCATCGTCCTCACCTTGTCCGCGCAACGCCTGCGGATGCCGAAGGCGGACGGTCTGCCGTACAAGAAGGGCCAGGGCAAGTGACGCCGGCCGCCTCCCACGACGTCGACTGGGACAAGCTGCGCGCGGCGGCGCTGGACGCCATGTCCCGTGCGTACGCCCCGTACTCCGGCTTCCCGGTCGGCGTGGCGGCCCTGGTCGACGACGGCCGCACGATCACCGGCTGCAACGTCGAGAACGCCTCGTACGGGCTCGCGCTGTGCGCCGAGTGCGGACTGGTCTCGGAGCTGCAGAACACGGGCGGCGGCAGGCTGACGCACTTCACGTGCGTGGACGGCAAGGGCGACGTCCTCGTGCCGTGCGGCCGCTGCCGTCAGCTGCTCTTCGAGTTCGGCGGCCCGGAGCTCCTGCTGGCGACCCGGGCGGGCATCCTGCCGCTGTCGGCGATGCTGCCCCCGGCCTGCGGCCCGGG
>NZ_JBIVLB010000037.1:0-1404 GCF_044751045.1 Streptomyces sp. NPDC088745 | reverse complement strand
TAGTACTGCAACGGTCCTTGTCGTGACGGTTGGGCAGGTTGGTCGTTGCTCTGTTCATGGGTGGGGAACTCGTTGATGCCCGGTCGTGGGCGGGGGAACTGAAGGCTTTGCACGAGCAGTTCGTGCATCGTTTCGCCAGGTCGGAGCCGCGTGAGTCGGCGCTCGCGTATATGCGGGGGCTGATCGCTCCGTTGGAGCGGAAGAACGGCTGGACGCTGGCGGAGGAGGCCGGTCATGCGGGACCGGACCGGATTCACCGGCTGCTGAACCGGATCGACTGGGATGCGGGCGAGGTCCTGGACGACGTGCGTGAGTACGTGGTCGAGCACCTCGGCGACCCGGATGCGGTGCTGATCGTGGACGACACCGGCTTCCTGAAGAAGGGGACACGGTCGGCCGGGGTTCAGCGGCAGTACTCCGGAACCGCGGGGCGGACGGAGAACTGCCAGGTCGGAGTGTTCCTCGCCTATGCCGCCGGTCGTGGCCGCACCCTGATCGACCGGCGCCTGTACCTGCCGGCCTCCTGGACCGACGACCGGGAACGGTGCCGTCGGGCCGGCATCGACGACACGGTCGTCTTCGAGACCAAGGTCGCGATGGCCCGGGCGATGGTCCGCCGGGCGATCGAGGAGAGGATCCCGTTCGGCTGGGTGACCGCGGATGCCGGCTACGGCTACTCCAAGAGCTGGCGGACCGAGCTGGAGCAGGCGGACGTCTTCCATGTCATGGCCACCACTCGTCACGACACCGTCGTCACTCGCTGGGCCATCGACCATCCCGTCCGCGACCTGTTCCACGATCTGCCGCGGCAGAAGTGGAAGCGCCGGTCCTGCGGGAACGGGTCGCACGGGCCCCGCGTGTTCGACTGGGCCAGGGTGGAGGTCAGGCCCTGGCGCCGGGAAGACCGTCGGCACTGGGTGATCGCCCGCCGCAGTGTCCGCCGGCCTGAGGAGATCTCCTGCTACATCGCCTACTGCCCCGCCGACACCACACTTGACCAGCTCATTCATGTCGCCGGCAGTCGGTGGGCGGTCGAGGAGTGCTTCCAGACCGCCAAGCAGGAGTGCGGCCTGGACGACTACCAGGTCCGCCGCTATCCCGGCTGGTACCGCCACATCACCCTGGCCATGGCCGCCCACGCCTGCCTCACCGTCCTGCGGGCCCGCGAGCTCGACGCCGGGAAAGCAGAAACGGATCCTCCGACCTCGTCCCGCTGAGCCTTCCCGAACTCAGACGCCTGATCCACCGGCTCACCCACCGCCGACCAGCCACGATCGACCACATCCTGCACTGGTCCCACTGGCGTCGCCGACGACAGCACCAAGCCCGGATCAGCCACTACAAATGCCGCGGCCACACACCACCCGAACCTGCCCAACCATCAGGAAAAGCACCGTTGCAGTA
>NZ_JBIVLB010000036.1:0-1432 GCF_044751045.1 Streptomyces sp. NPDC088745 | reverse complement strand
CCCCGGAGAAACAGACCTCGGCCACCGCGATCGCCTCCGCCATGGCGGTGCTGCTCCTGCCGTACTCCCTGGTGGGCCCGTTCTCCGGCGTCCTGCTGGACCGCTGGCGCCGCCGCCAGGTCCTGCTGTACGGCAGCCTGCTGCGCACCCTGCTGGCCTCGGCGACCGCCGCCCTGATCGTCACCGAGGTCCCGGACTGGCTGTTCTACGTCTCCGCGCTGTGCGTCACCGCCGTCAACCGCTTCGTCCTGTCGGGTCTGTCCGCCGCGCTGCCACGCGTGGTCGACGAGGAGCGGCTCGTCATCGCCAACTCTCTTTCCCCGACCGCCGGAACGCTCGCCGCGACCACGGGAGCCGGACTGGCCTTCGTCGTACGGCTGGTGGTCTGGGACTCCGATGCCGCCGTGGTGCTGCTGGGAGCGGCCCTGTATCTGTGCGCCGGGCTGGCCGCGCTGCGCATGGCGCCGGAACTGCTCGGTCCCGAACGTGAGTTGGTGCAGCCGCGTCTTGCGACGGCTCTCTCCGGCACCACACGCGACCTGGCGGCAGCCGTACGCCACCTCGCCGCTCCGCCACGCCGAGAAGCCGCCTGGGCGCTGTTCACGATGACGCTGATGCGCTTCTGCTACGGCGCTCTGCTTGTCATGGTGCTGATGCTGTGCCGATACGCCTTCTCCACCACCGCCGATGACGGACTCGCCCTGCTGGGGCTGGCGTTGGCGGTCTCCGGCGCCGGCTTCTTCGCGGCGGCGGTGGTGACTCCTTGGGCCGCCGCGCGGCTCGGCCCCGGCCGCTGGATCGCCACGTGCGCGGGTGCCGCCGCCGTGCTGGTGTCCGCGCTGGGACTGCCCTTCGCCACAACTCCCATGCTGGTCGCGGCATTCGTGCTGGGCCTGACGACGCAGGGCGCGAAGATCTCGACGGACACGATCGTGCAGTCCTCTGTCGAGGACGGCTTCCGTGGCCGGACCTTTTCGGTCTACGACGTGCTGTTCAACGTCGCGTTCGTCGGAGCGGCCGGAGTTGCCGCGCTGATACTGCCTCCGGACGGCCGTTCGGCCCCGCTCATTGTCACAGTCGCCGTTATCTACGCGGCAGTTGCGGTGGCTATGGCCCGCTTTGAGTATCGGTCTGTGTCACATCAATGACACAGAGGCATTCCCGACTACTGAGTTGTCAGTGGGGCCCGGTAACTTACGTCCGTCTTACATCGCGCCATTGTTCGCGATCACGCACCCATGTTCTAGGGGGACCCCCAAGTGACAACTCCGCCGCCGCAGGGCAATCCATTCGCGCAGGGCCAGAACCCGTACGCCCAGGGCCAGCCGCCGCAGGGCCAGGCCCCGTACCCGCAGCAGCCGGGCCAGCCGGGCTTCCCGCAGGGTGGGGCGCCTTACGCGCCGGTTCCCCCGGAGCAGCCGCGCCGCAAGGT
>NZ_JBIVLB010000034.1:0-1920 GCF_044751045.1 Streptomyces sp. NPDC088745 | reverse complement strand
CGCCCACGACCGGGCATCAACGAGTTCCCCACCCATGAACAGAGCAACGACCAACCTGCCCAACCGTCACGACAAGGACCGTTGCAGTACTAGCCGCCGCAGCCGGCGAGGGTGGGCTTCATCGGCTGCCACGTCTTGTAGTCCGTGCAGTCGGTCACGGGGACGATCCTGACATCGAGGTTCCGAATGATCTCGGTGTCGACCCTGCGATGCAGATACTTGAAGTACAGGCTCTTGTCCTGGCCGTCGGCCGGCATGGACCGTACTTCGAGCAGGGCTGTCGCGTTGGTCAGGTCCTGCTCCGTCTCCCCGGGTTCGGTGAAGGTTCCTACGCCCCACCTGGGGTTCTCCCAGGCTGGGTACTTGACCTTGTGCTCGTACTCGACGCGGTAGCCGGTGAACGTGTGGCCTCGTTGGTCCTCCGGTTTGGCGCAGCGGACCGTCACCGTGCCACCCCGTGACCAGCCGCCGTCGCTCTTGGTCGATGCGGAGCAGTCGTTGGGGTGCCAGATGCGGATCGGGACCGTGTTGTAGGGCCAATTGTTTACATCGTCCCTGGTGAACGCGGGACGGTCCGGGGCACCGGTGGGAGGCACCTGCTCCAACGCCCGACGCTGCGCGACAGTGAGCTCGGCTTTGGACTCATAGTCCTCGCCCGGGATGCAGACTCTCCCTCCGCACATGAGGAGCCAGCCCATGCCGATAACGGCATCGTCGACCTGCCCGCGATCCACCACGGTGAAGTGGGTGTCGCCTGGATTCCTTTTCCAGATGTCGGAGACCGTCTTGAGTTTGTAGTAGACGGGGCGTGCCTGGATCTGTGACTTGGGGGTCACGGTGAAGCTGTCACTGACGTCGAACCTGACGGTCTTCTTCGGGCTGACATTGGGCTTGCCCGGGAGGATCGCGTCGAGGATCTCTCCCCCGCCGAACTTGTCCGCCAGGGACTTGGCCAGCATTTTCATGCCCCCCTGTACTCGCTCGTTCCATTCGAGGTCTCCGCCGTCGTCGACACCGGTCTGCGTGGCCGGCTCCACGTCCCTTTCGCGCAGCTCAAGCGTGTGCGGGAGGCCGTCACCCTTGAGGTTGCGGGTGGGCGCGACATCCTGCACGTACAGCCCGTTCTTTTGGTAGAAGGGCAGGACGTACTGGTACTCCAGCCCGTTGCTCTTCGTGTCCCAGGGATAGTCGACGGTCCTGCTGGCGCCCTCCCCGGGGCCTGTGGTGTCCGCGAAGGCCACCGGCGCCAGCGAGGCCATCAGACTGGCCACAGCCAGAGCCGCCGCCGTTCGCACTGCTCTTGTCTTCACAGGTTTCGCTTTTCCTCTCGGCAGGGGCGGCAGGGCTGTCGCAAGCAGCGGCTCGCAGGGGCCGAGCCCACGGTGCCTCTGCCCTCACAGGGGTTCACAGAACGTAGCGACAATATACGCAGAGTGATCATGTGTGCTTCAGTGTTGTCCGGGTGTTGCGACCAGTGAGCCACGGAGCGGTCACGCAGCACGCTGTCGATCGTCTGGGACACGGCGCTCACCCCACTGGGCCGAAATGCCGGCACTTTGCCGAACGGGGAGGCTCCGGCCCGTGCACCGCAGGCTCCGCCGCCTCCTCCCAAGGCCGCCAGAGCGGATCGAAAGCTTCCTCTCCCGTCCATGCGCGAAACATCCCGCCCGCGCCCGCACCCGAACCCAGCCCCACCCCGACCCCGAACTGACCGAACCTGCCCATCCATCACAGCCCGTCACCGATCAAGGGTTCTGGCACGGCTACTCATGAAGGCGACACCCAGTCGCGCCACCGCCCACCCCGGCGAGGTGTCCGGTCCGGCAGCAACGGCTCAATACGGGCCCACTGAGCATCAGTCAACGACACACATCAACCAACGATCAGATGATCCGAAGGAAACGCCCTAGTACTGCAACG
>NZ_JBIVLB010000033.1:1725-2931 GCF_044751045.1 Streptomyces sp. NPDC088745 | reverse complement strand
TTCAGAACTAACACAGTGGACGCGAGCAACTGAGGACAAGCCCTCGGCCTATTAGTACCAGTCAGCTCCACCCGTTACCGGGCTTCCACATCTGGCCTATCAACCCAGTCGTCTACTGGGAGCCTTAACCCCTCAAAGGGGGTGGGAATACTCATCTCGAAGCAGGCTTCCCGCTTAGATGCTTTCAGCGGTTATCCTTTCCGAACGTAGCCAACCAGCCATGCCCTTGGCAGGACAACTGGCACACCAGAGGTTCGTCCGTCCCGGTCCTCTCGTACTAGGGACAGCCCTTCTCAATATTCCTACGCGCACAGAGGATAGGGACCGAACTGTCTCACGACGTTCTAAACCCAGCTCGCGTACCGCTTTAATGGGCGAACAGCCCAACCCTTGGGACCGACTCCAGCCCCAGGATGCGACGAGCCGACATCGAGGTGCCAAACCATCCCGTCGATATGGACTCTTGGGGAAGATCAGCCTGTTATCCCCGGGGTACCTTTTATCCGTTGAGCGACAGCGCTTCCACAAGCCACTGCCGGATCACTAGTCCCGACTTTCGTCCCTGCTCGACCCGTCGGTCTCACAGTCAAGCTCCCTTGTGCACTTACACTCAACACCTGATTGCCAACCAGGCTGAGGGAACCTTTGGGCGCCTCCGTTACTCTTTAGGAGGCAACCGCCCCAGTTAAACTACCCATCAGACACTGTCCCTGATCCGGATCACGGACCGAGGTTAGACATCCAGCACGACCAGAGTGGTATTTCAACGGCGACTCCACACACACTGGCGTGCATGCTTCACAGTCTCCCACCTATCCTACACAAGCCGAACCGAACACCAATATCAAACTGTAGTAAAGGTCCCGGGGTCTTTCCGTCCTTCTGCGCGAAACGAGCATCTTTACTCGTAGTGCAATTTCACCGGGCCTATGGTTGAGACAGTCGAGAAGTCGTTACGCCATTCGTGCAGGTCGGAACTTACCCGACAAGGAATTTCGCTACCTTAGGATGGTTATAGTTACCACCGCCGTTTACTGGCGCTTAAGTTCTCAGCTTCGCCGACCCGAAAGTCAGCTAACCGGTCCCCTTAACGTTCCAGCACCGGGCAGGCGTCAGTCCGTATACATCGCCTTACGGCTTCGCACGGACCTGTGTTTTTAGTAAACAGTCGCTTCTCGCTGGTCTCTGCGGCCACCCCCAGCTCAC
>NZ_JBIVLB010000033.1:0-1627 GCF_044751045.1 Streptomyces sp. NPDC088745 | reverse complement strand
GATCACCGGTGATGGCCCCCCTTCTCCCGAAGTTACGGGGGCATTTTGCCGAGTTCCTTAACCATAGTTCACCCGAACGCCTCGGTATTCTCTACCTGACCACCTGAGTCGGTTTAGGGTACGGGCCGCCATGAAACTCGCTAGAGGCTTTTCTCGACAGCATAGGATCATCCACTTCACCACAATCGGCTCGGCATCAGGTCTCAGCCTTAATGTGTGACGGATTTGCCTACCACACGGCCTACACCCTTACCCCGGGACTACCACCGCCCGGGCTGGACTACCTTCCTGCGTCACCCCATCGCTTACCTAGTACAGATCTGGGTCGCCGGCTCCACCACTTTCCATTCCCCGAAGGGTCCGGAACGGCTTCACGGGCATAGCATCGTCTGATTCAGTATTGGGCGTTTCAAAGCGGGTACCGGAATATCAACCGGTTGTCCATCGACTACGCCTGTCGGCCTCGCCTTAGGTCCCGACTTACCCTGGGCAGATCAGCTTGACCCAGGAACCCTTAGTCAATCGGCGCACACGTTTCTCACGTGTGTATCGCTACTCATGCCTGCATTCTCACTCGTGAACCGTCCACAACTCGCTTCCGCGGCTGCTTCACCCGGCACACGACGCTCCCCTACCCATCCCAGCCCCCGTTGGGGGTATGTGCTGGAATGACACGACTTCGGCGGTACGCTTGAGCCCCGCTACATTGTCGGCGCGGAATCACTTGACCAGTGAGCTATTACGCACTCTTTCAAGGGTGGCTGCTTCTAAGCCAACCTCCTGGTTGTCTCTGCGACTCCACATCCTTTCCCACTTAGCGTACGCTTAGGGGCCTTAGTCGATGCTCTGGGCTGTTTCCCTCTCGACCATGGAGCTTATCCCCCACAGTCTCACTGCCGCGCTCTCACTTACCGGCATTCGGAGTTTGGCTAAGGTCAGTAACCCGGTAGGGCCCATCGCCTATCCAGTGCTCTACCTCCGGCAAGAAACACACGACGCTGCACCTAAATGCATTTCGGGGAGAACCAGCTATCACGGAGTTTGATTGGCCTTTCACCCCTAACCACAGGTCATCCCCCAGGTTTTCAACCCTGGTGGGTTCGGTCCTCCACGAAGTCTTACCTCCGCTTCAACCTGCCCATGGCTAGATCACTCCGCTTCGGGTCTAGAGCGTGCAACTCAACCGCCCTGTTCGGACTCGCTTTCGCTACGGCTTCCCCACACGGGTTAACCTCGCTACACACCGCTAACTCGCAGGCTCATTCTTCAAAAGGCACGCAGTCACGACTGCATGTGCAAGCACATACAGCGACGCTCCCACGGCTTGTAGGCACACGGTTTCAGGTACTATTTCACTCCGCTCCCGCGGTACTTTTCACCATTCCCTCACGGTACTATCCGCTATCGGTCACCAGGGAATATTTAGGCTTAACGGGTGGTCCCGCCAGATTCACACGGGATTTCTCGGGCCCCGTGCTACTTGGGTGTCTCTCAAACGAGCCGTTGATGTTTCAGCTACGGGGGTCTTACCCTCTACGCCGGACCTTTCGCATGTCCTTCGCCTACACCAACGGTTTCTGACTCGTCTCACGTCCGGCAGAACGTGACAAAGAGATCCCACAACCCC
>NZ_JBIVLB010000032.1:0-4431 GCF_044751045.1 Streptomyces sp. NPDC088745 | reverse complement strand
GCCCGTGCTCCCGGACGCCTCGATCCCCGGCCTGCCGATCATCCCGATCGCCTTCGGCGGCCTGACCGTCACGCCGTACGTCGACTCGGCCAGCAAGCGACTCGCCTACAGCTACCGCGCCACCGAGATCCACCCGGCCCAGATCCCGGGCCAGGCCCAGAGCAACGCCAAGGCAGCCAAGGAGGGCTGAGCGTGTCCCAGATCGGAACCTTCGTCGAGGCCGCCCCGTACGTCACCGGGGCGGCCGTCGCCGCCAGATACTCCGTCCCCCTCGCCCGGTACTACCGGGCCTCGCCGGAACTGCGCCAGAGCATCAAGGCCGCCCGCCGCGCCCGCCGCTCGTGGAAGACCTTCTGCGAAATGGCCGGCATGACCGTGCAGCAGCAGCCCGGCCTCCTCGCCCAGATGACCAACACCAGCGGCAAGAAGCTCGAACCCCACACGCTCATCCCGCCGATCCGCACCACCCCGGACGTCTTCGGCTTCACCGCCTACAGCCGCGCCCTGCCGAACATCGGCCTGGCCGACTGGGACAAGATCCGGGACCACATCGCAGACCAGTGGGGCGTCTCCCGGATCAAGCTCTGGCAGCCCAAGCCCGGCTACATCAACGCCCGCGCCTACCTCCGCGAACCCCTCGACGCCGTGATGCCCTCCGAGCTGACCACCATCGACGGATCACCCCTGGTCAAGCCCGGCAGCCTCCGCGCCGACTCGGACATCGTCCTCATGTACTCCGAGGACGGCGACCCCATCACGGTCAACCTCGCCCGGTCCTCCCACGGAGCCATCCAGGGCGTCACCCGCTCCGGCAAGTCGATCACCGTGAACACGCTCCTGGCCCATGCCGCACTCATGGCCGACGTCCAGACCGTGATCATCGATCCCAACCTCGGTGCCGTCGCGCCCTGGTGGCGAACCGCCCACACCGTCAACGCCGACATCTCGCCGGACGGACCCACCGAGATCCTTCGCGCCATCCGCGCCGAGATGGACCGCCGACAGGGCATCTTCTGGGCCAAGCGCACGGACAAGATCACGGACTTCTCCCCGGAGGTTCCGCTGATCCTGCTCGTGATCGATGAGGTCTCCAACTACACCAACTGGGGCGACAAGAAGAAGGCCGAAGCCTTCCGGGCCGAGCTGCAAGCCGTCGCCTCCCAGGGAGCCAAGTTCGGCGTCCGCCTCTGGCTCCTCGGCCAGAAGCTCGAAGCCTCGGTCCTCAACACCGCGACCCGGACCAACCTCACGTCTCGGATCTCCCACCGGGTCGACACCATGGAGGACTTCCTCCACCTGTTCCCCGACGGCCGCGACCTGGAGGTGAACGCCGCCGACCGCTCCATGCCCCAGGGCATCGGGATCGCCGCCGTTCAGGGCATGACCACACCCCTCCGCGCCCGGTCGGTCTACCTGCCCACGGAACACTGCTGGACCATCGCGGACGCCATCGTTGACGCACTCGGCGAAGTCCGTCCGCTCCCCGCGCCCAAGCTCACGCTTGCCGCCGAAGCCGCCGAACGCGCGGCCTGATCCGAGGAGCCTGCATGCAACTCGACCACTACCGCCAGAACCTCCCCGCGGCTTCGACCCCGCGACCGGTCGGCCGGTACATCGCACTGGGCGCCGGCGCTTTGGTCGCCGTCACGTGGTCCATGGCCGTGCTCACGGTCCTGGTCATCGCGCTCGCCATCGGAGCCATGTCCGTGGCCTTCCTCGCGTCCGTGCTCAAGGGCCTGATCGGCTCTCAGAAGCGCTAACGGCGTGTCGACCGCCCTACGGGGCAACGGGGCGGGAATCGTGCCCCAGACAACCGCTGAGGCCCCAGGGACGCACTCCCAGGGGCCTCGGTGTCGTCCGTGTCCAGCCTGCATGACTCAGAACGGAGAAGACGTGACCACGGTACAGGGAGAGACCGTCAGCGGTCACCCCGACGCGGACCGTTTGGCTGGGGAACTGCTCCCCCCGGCCGACTTCCCCGCCCCCGCCGTCCCTGAGCGGGCGGAGCATGAGCGTCGGGACGGCGGGGGCTTCGCGGCCTCGGCCGCGACAGGGCTTGTTACATCTGCCATAACTGTCCGTGTAAGCGAAACCGCAGGTCAGAGCTTCGACCTCGGAACCCTCTGGGCACCCTCGTTCCCCGGTCCAGAGCTCGTGTCCGCTGCGGCCGGACTGTTCGCCAAGCGCCCCTCGTGGAACGGCCATGAAGGCCCCCGGCCGCGACTGGTCATCGCTCCCGGCGTCGTCTCCCTCGAAGCCCCGGACATGGCCAAGCGGGAACGCGCCCTCGAACGAGACCAGCGCCGCCGCCAGGTCGACGCCGAGATCCTCGGTGCCTGGCTCCACGCCACCGGTTCCTTCCCGGCCGACGCCGAACCGACCCGCGAGATCACCGGCTGGTCCCGCCGCTCCCGCTCCCGCATGATCCGCCGTCTGGCCGAACTCGACTGGACCCCGATCCTCTCGGCCGCCTGCTTGCCCTGCATGATCACGCTCACGTACCCCGGCGACTGGCTCACCGTGGCCCCGGACGGCGAGACCTCGAAGAAGCACATCACTGCCTTCTACAAGCGGTACGAACGAGCCTGGGGTGTCGAATTCGTCGGCCCCTGGAAGTTCGAGTTCCAGCACCGAGGAGCCCCGCACTATCACCTCTACTGCGTCCCCCCGCAGGGAATTGCCGGGGAAAAGCGAAAAGCAGAACACGCCCAACGAATTGCGGAATGGCAGGAATTGAAAGCACGGGGAATCGACCCCGGACCAAAACCCCGATTCCGTAAGGCAATTGGCGACGGCCTGAAATTCGCCCAATGGCTCAGCATCACTTGGGCCGACATCGTGGATCACCCGGACCCCGAACAGAAAGCGAACCACCTGGCAGCCGGAACCGGTGTCGACTACGCCGAAGGAATGCGGACTTCGGACCCCAAGCGACTCGCCGTCTACTTCGCCAAGCACGGGATCTACGCGGACAAGGAATACCAGAACCGAGTACCCGAAGAATGGCAGGCACCCGGCAAAGGCCCCGGCCGATTTTGGGGCTATCGCGGGCTCAAAGTCCTGGTCGCCCAAGTCGAGATCGAGTGGCCCGAGTACCAACTCATGAGCCGAACCCTGCGCAAGCTCGCCGCCCGTACCCGCGTCTGGGACGCCTCCCTCGACGGAGGCCGGGGAGGACACCGTTGGGTCAAGGCCACTCGGACCGTCGAGGTTCCCCGCCGGCCGTTCCTCGACCCGGAGACCGGAGAGGTTGGACACCGCCAATTCCGGAAGGTCCGCCGACCGGTCAAGCGCTTCGTCCGAACCTCCGGATTCCTCTGCGTGAACGACGGTCCCGCTCTCGCCTCGACGCTTTCCCGACTTCGCGAATCGTGTTTGACCTGACGACCCGTCAGGCTTAGCTGACGCACCGTCAGAGAGGCTTTGAGCAACCTTTGATCGGCGGGGCGGGATCATGAAAGGGGGCCATTATACTTGTGCCAATGGAGAGGGCAGGATGCCCTCACCCAGTAGTTAGCACTCGGCCCCCTTTCTTGATCCCGGAGGGGTCCCCGCCGATTAAAGGTTGCTTAAAGCCTCGGCCCCCAAAATTCTTGAACGCCTGCGGCGTCCGCTCCGTCTGCCGACAGCAAAAACCCCCCGCCGCTCGCGACAGGGGGTAAATGACGGGGACTCAGGATCAAGACTTTTCCCGCCGCTTATACAGCGCCGCCCTCGTGATCCTTCCCGCCTCCGCGATCTCGGACGGAGTGAGGATCTTCTCCGCGTCGGCACGGTCGCTCAACTCCCGCTCCAGCAACCGGAGTTGGTCCCGAGCGTCAGCAGCCGTCCGCAGTAGGGTCCGGTACCACTCCCGCTGATCACCCCGGTTCGCTCGGTCGGCCAGCAGCCCGTACGACACGAGTTCTTTGACCTTCTCCAGACGATCTTTCGCCTGGTCAGCCTGCGTTTCCGGCACTGCGGTCACGGCGTACTCCCTATCCCAGTGGTGTAAATCAGTTGACAGTCCCCGTCTAGTGGGTCCATCGTAGAGCCCAGCACAGCCCGTAGTCATCACTTCCGCAGATGACGAACCCTCAGATTCAGGAGAGAACCCCATGGCCATCCGCCCCGGAGCCCGCATTCCCGTCCACAACGAGACCGCATTCCCGCACGGCGTCTTCGCCACCGGCGACGTGTCGCCGGTCGAATCCTTCGTAGACGGCAAGAAGACCGGCCGACAGGAGACCGACCCGCAGAACGGCCTCCTGGTCTGGTCCGTCGCGGTCCTCGACGGAGACCCCGAGCTGAACGCCAAGGCCAAGTCCTTCGCCGTCAAGATCAGCGCCCCGCACCAGCCCGTGCTCCCGGACGCCTCGATCCCCGGCCTGCCGATCATCCCGATCGCCTTCGGCGGCCTGACCGTCACGCCGTACGTCGACTCGGCCAGCA
>NZ_JBIVLB010000031.1:0-6394 GCF_044751045.1 Streptomyces sp. NPDC088745 | reverse complement strand
CCGCAGGAGGAGGTCTTCACCGTCTCCGGCGACGCCGCCGGGGCCGCGGCACGGATCGACGCGCTGCGGGAGTCGGGCGCCGACACCGTCGTCCTGCGGTTCGTCGGCGCCGAGCCGCTGCGGCAGCTGGAAGCGGTCCTGGAGACCGCCCGGCGCTGAACCGCCCTGCGCCGACACACAGATCAGCGGGCTCACCTCGCTCCGCACCGGCTTCGCCGTAGACGTAACGGCCCTAGGGCGTGTCTGACAATTGATCTTGTGGCTGGTCGAGGTGAACTGACGGAAGCAGCGTGGGCGCGAATACAGTCGCTGCTCCCCGTAACGGATGGACGGGGTCGGCCTTGGCGGGATCACCGTCAGGTCATCGACGGGGTGTTGTGGCGGCTGCGTACCGGCGCTCCGTGGCGGGATCTGCCGGAACGATACGGTCCTTGGCAGACGGTCTATGAGCGGTTCGCCCGCTGGGAGGCGGACGGCACCTGGGCCAGGCTGCTGGAGCACGTCCAGGTCCGTGATGATGCGGTGGGCAAGGTTGAGTGGGCAATTTCGGTGGACTCCACAGTCAACCGTGCTCATCAGCACGCGGCCGGCGCCCGCAAAAAGGGGAGTCCGGCAAGGACAAACTGGAAGATCCGCAACGCTCGGCGGCGCGGCAGGCCCCCGGCCGGTCCCGAGGCGGCCTGACCACCAAGGTTCATCTCGCGGCCGACGGGCGGGGCCTGCCCCTATCCGTCGTTCTGACACCCGGCAACGTCAACGACTCCACAGTGTTCGACACGGTCCTGGACGGTATTCGCGTGCCCAGGGCAGGGACAGGAAGGCCCAGGCGCAGGCCCGATCGCGTCTTGGCGGACAAGGCGTACTCCTCCCGCGCCATCCGAGTCGGCCTCAGACGCCGCGGGATCAAGGCCACCATCCCAGAACGTGCCGACCAGGTCAGCAACCGACGGCGACGAGGCAGCCAGGGCGGGCGCCGTCCAGCCTTCGAGCCGGAGGCATACAAGCACCGGAACGTTGTCGAACGCTGTTTCGCCCGACTCAAGCAATTCCGCGCAGTCGCAACCCGGTTCGACAAACTCGCCACCCGTTAAATGGCGGGATTGCACCTGAGCTCGCTCATCCTCTGGCTCCGCGAAACCACACCGTGATCAAGGGTTAACTACCTGGGTCGGTCCACGAAAGCCATCCCGGGGATCCTCAGTACGTCGAGTCTCGACATGAGCCGAGTCTCTTCCTGTGCGGAGACTGCAATCCACAGGGCTGTTCCCGTGTCGTTGGCGCTGAAGAGCGGCCGTTCCTGACGCCATGCCTCGGCATGGATTGAGTAAGGAGCCAACGCCAGCATTACATCGAACTGTGCGTCGTCCTGGACATCGACTTCGATCCCCATCCCGGGATCGCTCTTCGTCGAACGGCAGCCATCGACCAAAGCACCCTCCGCCATCGACAAGACCAGCTCGTAGGCGGGTACGACCTCCTTCGGCCAGGCTTCATCGCTGTAGGCGTCCACGTGAGCGGTCTCGATGCTGTCCCGCAGGACAAGAAGTGCTTCACGATGCGCGTGCACCACGTCTGCAGCATCCAGGCCACTTTGAAGAAACAGCTCGCGACGTGCGCCATCGTCATTACTAATCATGCGGCCGAGCTTCTCACCCGCGGTACCCCCTCGGTATCGCGGGGTTACAGCTATTTGTCAGACACGCCCTAGTGCTCTGACCGCATAGACACCTCAGGGTCCTAACGCGTCAAGCTGAGGCCCGCAGTCCGGTGTGTAGCCTGTCGATCTGTTCGAACGGGATGGGGGTGGTCGTGAAGACGCTGGTGGAGGAGGCCGTCGCAGAGGCACTGCGTGGCGGGGACGGTGGCAGGATCCGCTTGTATGTCGCCGCCTGCACCGAGCGCATGGCGCCGCTGTTCGTGGGCCTGCGGGCGGGCACTCCTGGGCGGGAAGCCGATCTGGACTTCTATGTGGAGTCCGTGCGTGATCTTTGGTATCCCGACCGGCCGCTCGCCGACGCCGCCGAGCGCGTGCGCCTGCTGGAGCGGTTCCCGGAACTCCATCCGACCGAGGAGGGGATCACGGATGTCGCCGACACCTACGCCTTCTTCGCCGCTCTCTGCCTGCGGTATGCCCTGCTGGCTCACGGTTCGGGAAGCGCTGATGACGCGCTTCCCTGCGGGCATGCGGCGCTCACCGCCATGGGCATGCTCGACCAGAATGTGCCAGGGGCCTCCTTCCTCGGCGAGGAACAACGGCTCCAGTCCCTCTTGCTACTCGGTGACGCCTCAGGTCTGTGGGACGCGAGCGTCGCGGCAGGGCGCGAGAGGTTCCGTGCTGTGTCAGGCCGCTTGATCCGCCAGGCGCGCACCTGATCGCTGCTGGCGAGATCGACCTCTCGCTATGCGGCCGCTGTGCCCACCTCGTCGGGCGGAGATGGGAAGGCGAGCGCCTCGTCGAAGCGCTCGTCCTGCTGGAGGCAGTGGTAGAGCTGCCCGGTCATGCGATTGAAGAGGTTGCGCTGGGCAGCGGCGTGGTTGTCGCGTCGTCGCCGGTAGTGGGCTTTGGCACCGGGCGAGGCGGTGATCGCGGAGAACGCCCAGAGGTAGCCAGCGTGGTTGAGACGGTCGTTCTTCACCCAGCGGGCGGCCAGAACGTTGGGGTGGCGGGCGTTGGCGTTGCACCAGCGCAGGTATCGGTGCAGCTCACGGGTCTGGACCGTGTGGTTCGGATGGGTTGAGTTGGCGAGAGTGAACTGCATCCCCCAGGTTCCCTGCCTGTCCGTATGACGACACAGTTCCTCCGCCTACCGGACTGGGGTGAGGTCGGGTTAACTGGTCCGATGTCGCCATCTCCGGAGCAGCCGCGCGTGAACCTGGTTGAAATCGTCAGGGGCCTGCTGGACAGTCACCGTCAGGAGCCCCGGGTGCAGCCAACGGTCCTTCGGCTTCCCGAGGAGACGGGCAGGGAGGAGTTGGCCGGGCTCAGGACCGTGCTGGGGCAGTGGTCGGGCCGCCCTCGGAACCTGGCCATGGACCGATTCGTAGACCCGACTGTGACCGAAGAGCGGGGTCTTGCACTCCTGGAGCCTTTCGGCGACGAACTCGTGGAGATGGCCGGCTGGGGATATCGAGCCCACTGGATCGGCCTGGGCCGGATCGCCACCGGCAATGGCGCCAGCCGTCGGCCGGTCGTGGTCGTCGCGGACCGCCCGGACCCCGCCTGGGCCGGACTCCCCGAATCGAGCACCTGGGTCGAGAGGCTGTGCTCGATCACCGGCTGGAAGCCCAGGGAACTTCCCTGTATCGACTGGCAGGCAGCAGAGTCTGCCCTGGGAACCCCCCTGCCGCAGGAGTACAAAGAGGTCGTCGACGCGTTCGGCCCCGGCAGCTTCGACGGATACGTCGGCCTTCTCATCCCGAACAACAAGAGCTTGGACCTCATCAACTGGTCCAAGAAAACCCCCGCCGACCGGTTCGCCCCACACACGACGTTCCCAGCGCCGCAGGGACTCCTCCAATGGGGCAGCTCCGAGCATGAGATCGAACTCGTCTGGCAGACCGGCGCAGCCGACCCGTCCGACTGGCCTGTACTCGTCCGAGATGACTTCACCAGCGAGTGGAGGCAGTTCAACTGCGGCGTGGGCGAATTCCTTGCCCGGCTGCTCACCGATGTCGGTCTCGGCTTCCCTCCGAGCTACCTCCTGGACGGGCACTCCTTCGAAAGCTGGGACCACTGACCACGTCGGTCGCCGGTTGCAGGCACCAGGCAGTCAGCCTCAGAGCGGCGGTGGGATTCTGGTCCCAGCTCAGCTTCGTTTTCCGGTTAGGCATCGAACGCGGTCGAGCACGGTGAGTGCCGAGAGTGGACGACGACGGTTTCAGGCGAGGCACCGGCCTCAAAAGGGCCTGCATGCAGCCACGACGCATGGAGTGTCCGGTAATCCCAATGGACCGAAAAACGTCCAATTCATTGGCCAGGCACGGCCACCAGGGGCGTTCGACCTCATTGTGTTAGCGGTTCTTAGAGATTCACCACCAAGAAGACCTGAGAAATATCGCCAGCAATTTCCGCCACCACGACCTTTTTACTGGTTTCCGGTCCATCTTTCGGAATGGGAATCGTGGCACCGAACAAAGCGCCTGAGGTTGGAATTTCCCAACCCGATTCCCGCATCTCATGGGAAATGATCGGATTCCATCCCTTCGTCAGGTCCGCACTGGAGCCGCCTAGTGCGGTCAGCCACGGACGGATGGCAGAGTCAGGAACGCGCATGCGCACGTAGAGAGTGCCACCACTTCGAGGAAGGACCTCTCGGTAGTGACAGTCATGTGGACCCCCAGGCAGCGATATGCCGTACTTCCGAAGGAGAGCAGCTGATGGGGATCCGACACGTTCCGGAGAGATGGTGGTTGTCTCCACTCGGGCGGTGGAGCCATCGCCCGTCACGCCTGAGCCGGCACCCGCCGGAGCATTTTGGGTCCCGCACCCAGCCGTCAAGATCATCAGCGCCGCAGTCAGTCCTGCGGCAAGGCCGACGCGGTGCCCAGACTGTGTGGTCACTGCATGCCGCCCTTCATGGTTGCCGAGCCGTACACGTCGAAGTCCCGGGCCATTCCGGCGGTACGGAGGTGCGCGACCTCCGCCTGCTGCCCATCGAGGTCGACCCAGAGGGAGCTCTGTTTCAGGTCGTTGCGCTTCTCGCTCGGGATGCCCCAGTCGTACCGCTTGCGCACCTGGACGGTGTAGGTCATCCCCTGCTTCCGCAGACTGGTTCCGCTTACCCTGTACTGGAAGTTATTCAGGGCGTAATACCAATCTAGGCTCGACCGCATCCTCCTCGTCAGCCCGATTTTTCTACCAACCTGAGTTGAAGACGGATTTTCCGCCAATCCTGGCTCCCCCCAGTTACTTTGCATAGAGCCAACCCCTCCCCCCCGTACCGAATGACCCTCCCTGCCGCGCATCAGTCCGTGCATGAGGCCGGCCCCGCACGGCCCGGGGCACTTCCGCGCCACTGACTGCGAGAGAACGTATGCTCATGATCGTTGCTGCGCCCGGCAGCAACGATCATGAAGGGGGAAGCCCATGACGCGTATCGACCCGAACTGGGACCTGCACCACGACATCGACTGGGGTTGCCGCCCCCTTGACAGCGACTGGGGCCTGTCCGCGGACATTCACGCGGGCTGACAGCTGGAACGCCTCACCGGCCTGGCGCCGCAGGTGCGGCGCCAGGCCGGTGAGGCGCGGCTCTTTCGTCGCACCTTGCGTGGTCTCGCCGCACTGTGCGGGTCCCTAGGGGCGGGGTCACTGCCGTCGGGGCTGGACCCTCTCGGCAGCCCATCCGCCGGGCTGGTGGCGTGCGGTCTCGCGGTTGTGGCACGACGTGCACAGCGGACGCAGATGCTCGAACGCATCCGGATTCACCACGCGCCGCGCGAGCAACTGCCGTCGCGACTCGGGGAAGTGGTCCGCCACCGTCGCAGTGCGCGAGCAGAGCACGCACCACGGATGCGCGTACAGGTACCGCTTGCGGATCAGCGGCCAACGCCGGCCGTACGCGCTCGTCCCCGGCGTCACCCGCTGCGCATTCGCTTCCTTCTCATGAGCGGGGCAGCGTCCGCCCGTGGTCAGCTCGGGGCACCCCGGGACAGAGCACGGGGGGCGGGGTTTTCGGGGCAGGGGGCACCTCCTTGAGGGGGGCGATAGCTGCGACGTCTGAATCAGCGCGATACCGGCCAGGTGCCGACGCACCACTTTTGGGGCTGGAACAGGGCGTTGTAGGGGGAAGACCTCGCCTATCGGGACTTCGGCCATCGTGTGGCGGAGCGCGAATACCTCTTACGAAGTCACGCAACAGCGCCCGACATGAGCAGCAAGGGGCAGGCACTCAAATGGAACTAGGTCAATGCCCAACGTCTCGCCCAGGACAAAACGGCGAACTCATCCGCACTTTGTCCAACAGCGTTTGAAAGACGTCTCCTTGGCATGACGCTCTAGCCTTGTACTCATAACCAGCGGCCCCCCGGAGCCCAGAAAGAGGACACCCCTCATGAGTCACAGATCAGACACCGTCGCCGCACCACCAGCGTTCGAACTCCGCTTCGGCGGGCTCCACTTGACCGTTCAGCGTGTACCCGTGTGGCTCGTCTCGCTCGTCACCACAGCGGGCAGTATCGGGGCCGCATGGTGGACACAGCAGTAAGACGGTGTCCTATTTGGGGGTGCTGGGTATCCCTGTTCAACATGGGCCCGAGAACGTGGAGTTGGATTGTTCCGGATGGGTTGTGGGAGATCACGAAGCCCCTCGTCCCGCCGTCGAGGGTGCGGCCGCAGGGTGGCGGAACGCAGGACACGCCTGATGAGACGCTCTTTGCGGCGATCATCTACGTG
>NZ_JBIVLB010000030.1:0-8862 GCF_044751045.1 Streptomyces sp. NPDC088745 | reverse complement strand
CTGTTGAGTTCTCAAGGAACGGACGCTTCCTTCGTAATCACCCCTGCGGGCTTTCCTCCGGACGTTTTCGTTCGGTGTTTCTGTTGTTCTTGCGTTCCCGACTCTATCAGACTGTTTCCAGTGCCGATTTCCTCGGATTCCGCTCGCCGCTTTCCAGGTTCTCCGCTTTCGCGTTTTCCCTTTCCGGCGGCTCCGACTCTATCAGCGCTTTTCCGTCTTCCCGACCAGCTGTTCCGCGGCATGCGGAAAGAAGGATCCGGGATAAGATCTGCGTTCTAGAGGCGCTGCCGACACACGGTTCACAGGAAGTGTGAGTACGTGTTGGGGTCAGGCAGGAGTACGACAGTACATGGCGCCGGTTCTTGAGGCAAATCGTTTCCGTTGCACCTCTAAGTCTGCCAAGTGGCACCTCTCGTGCGGAACCGGGACTTCTTATGACTTACCCTGCTGAAGCAGGTATGCCGTCCAGGACAGGTAGTGACGGCGCCGCACAACTCCGCCCCTGGGAGGCCCCCATGACCAGCGTGACGTCCCCTCTTGAAGGCCGAGCCATCGGACTCGCCGCAGTCCCCGACCCCGTGTTCTCGGGAGCGATGGTCGGCCCCGGCACTGCCATCGACCCCGTGCGCGAGCCCGCTGCGGCCGTGTCCCCCGTGGACGGTGTCGTCGTCTCCCTGCACCCGCACGCCTTCGTCGTCGTCGACTCCGAGGGCCACGGTGTGCTGACCCACCTCGGCATCGACACGGTGCAGCTCAACGGCGAGGGCTTCGAGCTCCTCGTGAACAAGGGCGACACCGTGAGCCGCGGTCAGGAGGTCGTGCGGTGGAACCCGGCCGCCGTCGAGGCCGCCGGCAAGTCGCCCGTCTGCCCCGTCGTGGCGCTCGAAGCCACCGCGGACGCCCTCGCGGACGTTCAGGAGAGCGGCGACGTGAAGTCCGGCGACGCCCTCTTCACCTGGAAGTAGAACGTCTGGCGCCGTCCGTGACGACGGCGGGCAGTACATCCACCGCGGCGGCAGGTTCCGTCGCAACTAGCGGAGACGGTGAAATGGAGACAACGCTGCGAGGCGTCGGCGTGAGCCACGGTGTGGCGATCGGCGAAGTTCGGCACATGGGTACGGCGGTCCTGGAGCCGCCGGCCAAGCAGATTCCGGCGGAGGACGCCGAGCGCGAGCAGGGGCGTGCTCGGCAGGCCGTGGAAGCTGTGGCGGCCGACCTGATGGCGCGTGGCAATCTGGCGGGCGGCGAGGCGCAGGCCGTGCTGGAGGCACAGGCCCTGATGGCTCAGGACCCCGAGCTGATGGCCGACGTGGACCGTCGGATCGCCGTCGGCAGCACCGCCGAGCGCGGTGTGTACGACGCGTTCGCCGCCTACCGGGCGCTGCTCGCCGGTGCGGGCGAGTACCTGGCCGGCCGGGTGGCCGACCTGGACGACGTGCGGAATCGTATCGTCGCCCGTCTGCTGGGCGTTCCGATGCCGGGTGTGCCGGACAGCGACGAGCCGTACGTGCTCATCGCGCGGGACCTCGCGCCCGCCGACACGGCGCTGCTCGACCCGGCGCTGGTGCTCGGGTTCGTGACCGAAGAGGGCGGGCCGACCAGCCACAGCGCGATTCTCGCGCGGGCGCTGGGTGTGCCTGCGGTGGTCGCGCTGCCCGGTGCCGGTGAGCTCGTCGAGGGCACGGTCGTCGCCGTCGACGGCAGCACGGGCGACGTTTTCGTCGAGCCGAGCGCCGAGAAGCGCGCCGAGCTGGAGGCCGCGGCCGCTGAGCGGAGGGCCGCGCTGGCCGCGTCGACCGGGCCCGGTGCGACGTCCGACGGGCACAAGGTGCCGCTGCTCGCCAACATCGGCGGGCCGGCGGACGTCGAGGCGGCCGTGGAGGCGGGCGCCGAGGGCGTCGGTCTGTTCCGTACCGAGTTCCTGTTCCTGGACGACAGCAAGCGGGCGCCGTCGGAGGAGTCGCAGGTCGAGGCGTACCGCAAGGTGCTGGAGGCCTTCCCCGAGGGCCGTGTCGTGGTGCGTGTGCTCGATGCCGGTGCGGACAAGCCGCTGGAGTTCCTGACGCCGGCCGAGGAGCCGAACCCGGCGCTCGGTGTGCGTGGGCTGCGGTCGCTGCTGGACCACCCCGAGGTGCTGCGGACTCAGCTGACGGCTCTGGCCAAGGCTGCCGAGGGCCTGCCCGTGTACCTGGAGGTCATGGCGCCGATGGTCGCGGACCGTACGGACGCCAAGGCGTTCGCGGACGCGTGCCGGGAGGCCGGGCTGCAGGCGAAGTTCGGCGCGATGGTGGAGATCCCGTCCGCCGCGCTGCGGGCGCGTTCGATCCTGCAGGAGGTCGAGTTCCTGTCGTTGGGGACGAATGACCTCGCGCAGTACACCTTCGCGGCGGACCGTCAGGTCGGTGCCGTGTCGCGGCTGCAGGACCCGTGGCAGCCGGCGCTGCTGGACCTGGTGGCGGCTTCGGCCGATGCCGCCAAGGCCGAGGGCAAGAGCTGCGGTGTGTGCGGTGAGGCCGCGGCCGACCCGCTGCTGGCCTGTGTGCTGACCGGCCTGGGTGTCACCTCCCTGTCCATGGGCGCGAAGGCCATTCCGTACGTGCGCGCGACGCTGGCGAAGTACACGCTGGCGCAGTGTGAGCGGGCGGCTGCCGCGGCGCGTGCCGTGGACACCGCCGAGGAGGCCCGGGTGGCCGCGCAGGCGGTGCTGTCCGGGGAGTGACCCGACGGTCGCAGCGATGAGGTGAGGCCCGTGGGGCCGCCGGTGGGAGCCGGTGGCCCCACGGGTTTTTTCGTCAGTGGTGGTGGGGGCCGGGGTCCTCCTCCAGGGGGTAGCCCGCGCAGTAGTCGACGCCGGATTCCGGGGAGACCGGTTCGCCCGTCTCGGCGTCCGTGCAGTAGGCGTTGAAGACTTCGGCCTCGGTGAGGGCGCGCAGGCCGCCGCGGTCCAGTCTCCAGCCGTAGACCCTGTCCGGCCGGCCGTCGCGGGTGGTGCGCAGGACCACTCCCCCGGGGCTTTCGAGCGCGATGCCCGCGGCGAGGACGGTCACGAACTCGGCTCCCTCGTCGTCGCTGAGTTCGGGGACGCCGTCCGTCCCGGCCTCCGCGTGCAGGACGGAGAGCAGTTGCTCGCCCTCGGCGGGGACGCTGCACACGAGGTGGTGGGTGCCGTGGCCGGCGCCCTTGAGCAGGGCGACCAGGAGGTGGGACGAACGCTCGAAGGCCTCCTTGCCGATGTCCTCGCCGCAGCTCGCGCAGTCGCCCAGGCCGGTCAGGAGGAGGGTCGCGCAGTCCCAGGTGGCCCGGCGGACCGCTGTGTCCACCAGCACCGGGATGATGCGGTCGACCGGTTCGCCCGTGTACGGGACGCAGGCGCCGCGGGCTGCGACCTGCGCGGTGAAGCGGGCGCGGGTCTCCGGGCGGTCGGGGTCGAGGCCCGTCGACATGCAGAACTCGGCGAATTCCTCGGGGTCGAAGAGGGCGACGCTGGTGTGGAGGCCCTCGGCGGACAGGGTCTTGAGGAGGTCGTCGACCTGCTGGAGGTAGGTCCCGTGGCTGTCGAAGGTGAAGGTGCGGTAGGCCCGCATGGCGTCGAAGTCCTCACGGTCGGCCAACAGGCCCACCGTACTGGGGACTTCGCGGCGCAGTGCGCGGCGGGTGGACCGGGTGTGCCGGGTCGTGCTGTTCGTGCGGGTCTGGTTCTTGGCGTGCTCCATTGCTCCCCCTCAGTGCGGTCGATCACTGCTCACTCACAGTAACCGGGGGCACTGACAGCGTCGGCCGGGGAAGGTGGTCACGGGTCAGCCGGTGCTGGGCGAGCGCGGTGGCGGTGAGGACGGCTCCCAGGCCGAGCCACCCGAGCGGACCTGCGGCGATGACGGCGGAGACGACGAGGGGGCCGGCGCTGCGCTGGACGGATACGGCCAGTCCGTGGACGCCGAGGTAGGCACCCTGGGCGTCGTCGGCCGCCAGGACCACGGAGAGTTCCCAGGACAGGGTGGCATGCAGCATCTCGGCGCAGGTGAGGGCGGTGGCGGCGACGATCAGGGCGGCCACCGCGGTCCAGGTTCCGGCGGAGGCGGAGGCGGAGGCGGCGAGGGCCACGGTGCCGACGACGAAGGCTCCGGCGAGCGGGAGGAGGAGCCGGCGGGCGGCCCGCGTGGTCGGGGCGAGCCTGGCCATGGGCACCTGGAAGGCGACGACCAGCACGTTGTTGAGGACCAGGAGCAGCGGGGCGAGGCCGTGCGGGGCGTCGGTGGCGTGGACGATCCAGAGCGGGAGGCCGACGGAGAAGATCACGTCGTCGAGGAAGAGGACGGCTTCGGTGGCGGTGTAGAGGAGGTAGGTGCGGTCGCGCCAGGGGGTGGAGCGGGGACCGGCCGCTGATGTGCCGGGGTCCGGGCCGGCGACGGCCACGGAGGGGCGGGCCGGTTCGGTGCAGCGGGTGACGATCGCGGCGGCGAGCAGGCTGGAGAGCGCGTTGCCGACCACCAGGGCCTGGTAGGCGGTGGTGCTGCCGATGGCCAGGGCGCCCGCGGCGGCGAGGCCTCCGACGGCGAAGCCGATGTTGACGACTGTGCGGTTGACGGCCTGGAAGCGGACGCGGTGGGGGCCGGAGACGCGGGCGGCGAAGAGCTTGGTGAGGACACTGGTGGCGCGGTCGCCGAGGCTGGTGGCGGCGGCGAACACCACGAGGAGAGCGAAGTCGTCGGTGAGGAGGAGGGCGGCGGAGCCGGCGCCGCGCAGGAGTTGGGTGACGACGAGGACGTGGGTGACGAGGAAACGGTCCGCCAGGCGGCCCGCCAGGGGTGCGCCCGCGATGCCGACGCCGGCGGATATCGCGAGCAGGAGGCCGACCTGGGCGACCGAGAGGCCCGCGACGTAGGTGAAGTAGAGGGCGGCGGTGCCCGCCCAGAGGCCGGATCCCGTCTTGTCGACGAGGGAGACGGCGAGCAGACGGCGTCCGTCGCGGCCTCCCGGGATGCGGTCCTGCCAAGCGGTGCGGCTCTTCTGTGGCACCGTTCCCCCTTGCGTTCAATTTTGTATTGGTACATAATGTGTTACGTGGCAGCACAATATTCGATCAGTGGTACGTCCGCCAAGGGGATTTCCGCGTCCGTGGAACGGGGCGTGGCGGAGGGCGGGTTGGCGCCGGGGGACGCGCTGCCTCCGGTGCGGCGGCTCGCCGAGGAGCTGGGGGTCAGCCCCGGGACGGTGGCGACGGCGTACAAGGAGCTGCGCGGGCGCGGCATCGTCGTGACGCGGGGGCGCGGCGGGACCGTGGTGGCGCAGGCGCCGGCGGTGGGGTCGCGGCGTCCGCCCCGGGTGCCCGCGGGGGTGCGGGACCTGGCGGGCGGCCATCCGGATCCGGCGTTCCTGCCGGTACTGCGGCCGCCTGCCCGGGTGGAGCCGGTCGGCGGGTCGCACCGGGCGTCGCCCCGGCTGGCGGAGCTGGAGGCGGTGGCGCGGGAGTGGTGTGCGCGGGACGGGGTGCCGGACGAGCACGTGACGTTCGCGCACGGGGCACTGGACTGCGTCTCGCGGCTGCTGTCGGCGGAGTTGCGGCCGGGGGACGCGGTGGCGGTGGAGGACCCGGGGTTCCATCACCTGCTGGACCTGGTGCCCGCGCTGGGGCTGCGCATGGTGCCCGTGGCGGTGGACGCCGGGGGGATGCGGGCGGAGCCGTTGCGGGCGGCGTTGCGGGCCGGGGCGCGGGCGGTGGTGTGCAGTCCTCGGGCGCAGAGCCCGGGGAGCGGGTGCTTCTCGGCCGAGCGGCGGGGGGAACTGCTGGCGGTGCTGCGGGACTTCCCGGACGTGCTGGTGGTGGAGGACGACCACAACGCGGACGTCTCCGGGGTGCCGTTGCACTCGCTGGCGTCCGGGGGGCTTCCCCGGTGGGCCCATGTCCGTACGGTGTCCAAGCATTTGGGGATCGACCTGCGGTGGGCCGCGCTGGCCTGCGACGCGAAGACGCTGGCGCGGCACGACGGCCGGATGCTGCTCACCTCGGGGTGGGTGAGTCACGTATTGCAGGAGACCGTGCTGAGGCTGATGGGGGATGCCGGGACGCGGGCGCTGGTGCGGCGGGCCGAGGAGACGTACACGAAGAGGCGCGAGGAGCTGGTGGGGCAGTTGGGGCGGCGGGGCATCGCTGCTCAGGGGCACAGCGGGCTGAGTGTGTGGGTGCCGGTGCGGGACGAGTCGGCGGTGGTGAACGGGCTGCGGTCGCACGGGTGGTGGGTGGCGGCGGGCGCCCGGTTCCGGATCGCGGCGGGGCCGGGGGTGCGGGTCACGACGGCGGGGCTGGACGTGGCGGACGCCGTACGGCTGGCCTCGGACTTCGCGGAGGTGCTGGGCGAGTCCGAGGCCACGTACGGGGGGTGAGCCGGGGGGTTCCGGGCCGGATCGTGTCGGGGCCGAGGGCTCCGGGCCGGGTCGTATCGGGGGCCGGAGGTTCCGGATCGGGTCGTGTCAGGGGTCCGGGGGGGGCTGGTTCGGGGCAGTGGCGGGGGTGCCGGTGGGTTCGGTCAGCGGTGGCGGGTGCGGGCGAGGTCCTCGTAGAAGGGGAGGAGGCCGATGTTGTCGACCGAGCCGGGGTTGACGGCCTGGGCGAGGGGGGTGCCGCCGAGGAGCCGTTTGACGGGGACCTCGATGCGCTTGCCGGTGAGGGTGTGCGGGATGGCGGGCACCTCGATGACCTCGTCGGGGACGTGGCGGGGGGAGAGGGAGGTGCGGATGGTGGTCTTGATGCGGGTGAGGAGGTCGTCGTCCAGGGTGGCGCCTTCGGCGAGGTGGACGAAGAGGGGCATCCAGTAGCCGCCGTCGGGCTCTTCCAGTCCGATGACGAGGGACTCGCGGATCTCCGGGAGGCGTTCGACGGCTTCGTAGATGTCGGCGGAACCCATGCGGACGCCACCTCGGTTGAGGGTGGAGTCGGAGCGGCCGTGGATGATCACCGAGTGGTGGTCGGTGATGGTGATCCAGTCGCCGTGGCGCCAGACGCCGGGGTAGGTGTCGAAGTAGCTGTCGTGGTAGCGGGTGCCGTCGGGGTCGTTCCAGAAGTGGATCGGCATGGACGGCATGGGGTTGGTGACGACGAGTTCGCCGACCTCGCCGGTGAGGGGCTTGCCCTGGGGGTCCCAGGCCTGGAGGTCGGTGCCCAGGCAGGCGGCCTGGAGTTCGCCGATGTGGACGGGGAGGGTGGGGACCGCCCCGGCGAAGCAACTGCAGACGTCGGTGCCGCCGCTGACGGAGGCGATCCAGAGGTCGTGGCCGGCGGACGCGAACTCGTCGTGGAGCCAGCGGAAGCCGTCGGGCGGGAGCGGGGAGCCGGTCGTGGCGACGCACGTGACGCGGGAGAGGTCGTGGTCCGCGGCGGGACGGACGCCCGCCTTGCGGCAGGCCATCACGTAGGCGGCGGAGGTGCCGAAGAGGGTGGCGGCCGTCTTCTCCGCGATCGCCCATTGGGCGCCGGTGTCCGGGAAGCCGGGGCTGCCGTCGTACAGGACGACCGTGGTGCCCGTGAGCAGGCCGGAGACGAGGAAGTTCCACATCATCCAGCCGGTGGAGGTGTACCAGAAGAAGCGGTCCTCGGGGCCGAGGTCGCAGTGCAGGCCGAGCTGCTTGAAGTGTTCGAGCAGGATGCCGCCCTGGGACTGGACGATCGCCTTGGGGAGTCCGGTGGTGCCGGACGAGTAGAGGACCCACAGGGGGTGGTCGAAGGGAACGTGCTCGAAGACCGGTTCGTCGTCGCCCTCAGTGAGGGAGGACCAGTCGAGGGTGCCGGAGGGGGCGGGGGTGCCGAGCAGGGGGATGTGGACGACCGCGCGGAGGGTGGGCAGTTCGCGGCGGAGTTCGGCGACGGTCTCGGTGCGGTCGTGGGTCTTGCCGCCGTAGCGGTAGCCGTCGACGGCGAACAGGACGACGGGTTCCACCTGCTGGAAGCGGTCCAGGACGCTGCGGGCGCCGAAGTCGGGGGCGCAGGAGGTCCAGACGGCGCCGACGGCCGCGGTGGCGAGGAGGGCGGTGACGGCTTGGGGGATGTTGGGGAGGTAGCCGCTGACGCGGTCGCCGGGGCGGACGCCGAGGGCGCGGAGTTCGGCTGCCAGGGACCCGACCTGGCGGCGGAGTTCGGCCCAGGTGACGGGGTGGGGGTGCTGGGTCTCGTCGACGTGCAGCAGGGCGGGCCGGTCGGCGCGGGCGGGGTCCTCGGCGGTGCGCAGGGCGTGCTCGGCGTAGTTGAGGGTGGCGCCGGGGAACCACTGGGAGCCGGGCATGGTGCGGTCGGCGAGGACCGTCTCGTACGGGGTGGCGAAGCGGATGTCGAACCAGGCCGCGACGGCTTTCCAGAACGTGTCGAGTTCGGTGACCGACCAGCGGTGGAGGGCGTCGTAGCCGCCGTCGGCGGGGGCTCCGTGGTGCTCGGCGGCCCAGGCCTGGAAGCGGGTGACCGCCGCCTCGGCGATGCGGTCGGGGCCCGGCTGCCAGAGGGGTTCCTCGGAGGGGGGCTCGGACGGGGAGGCGGTGGGGGTCGCTGAGGTCATGGGTGGCTCCCGGGGGGTTCTGCGGGTGTGCGCTGGTGGGGTGGAGGGCTGGGGGTGTGGGGTGCGGGTCGGCGGTGGGCGGGGACTCCGGGGGGACGATGCCATGTGATCGACTTCCGCACCAGGGTGAGCGGGGGCGCGGCCCGTACAGGGGCTTGGGCAGGGGCGGCGGCTCCCGGTGGGCCGGGAGCGGGAGGGGTCGCCTCCTCGGGGCGGCCCTGTCGCCCCGGGGGGGGGGGAAGGGGGGAGGGGAAGGCGCCCCGTCGCCCAAGGGAGCGGGGCGGGCCCGGCATCCGAGCGGATCAGGGAGGTACTCCGGGCC
>NZ_JBIVLB010000029.1:0-35343 GCF_044751045.1 Streptomyces sp. NPDC088745 | reverse complement strand
ACCAACTTCAAAGGCCGGCCACTTCGCGGCCGGCTGATTCTCTGACGCTCCGCGTCAGGCTTCTGGTCTGCTCCGCAGCCCAAAAGAGAGATTAAGAGCGAATCAAGAAAGCCGCAGGTCAGAGCGTTGCTGACTATCTCTCAGGAACATTGGACTAGCGTTTTCGTCCACTCCTTTCCCCCATAGGGGAACTCTATCAGTTGACAGGTCCCTTAGAGGGGAAACGAACGGATGAAACGGGCGTTGCGCGGTTCCCCTAGAGGGGAAGTGGCCTTAGGTTGGTGTTACTCGATTCCCCATAAGGGGAACACTGGTGATGGACAGTAGGGGCTGATGGCACGTCAGGTCAGGGCGGTGAACGCCGAAACCGGCGAATTTGTACAGCTCGAACTTCAGGGAGAAGGCAGCTACGCGTGGAGCGGCGGAGGTCGGCACGCGAACGTTAGCAAGGGGGTTGGGAAGAAGGTTTGGGACAAGTCCAGTGGGCTGAATCGGAACGACCGTGACGTGTTCGGTTTCTTCGTGTTTAACAGCCCTCGCGGAGGTGGGCCGGTCCGTAAGACGTACGCCGAGATCGCGGAACGGCTGGACATGCGTCCTGTCACCGTTGGCAGGTGCGTCGGTAGGCTGGCCCTCGGTGGACTGCTAATTGAGGCGGAGAAGGTGGGGCGTGTGAAGTTCTTTCGAGTCAACCCACGTGTGGCGTTCGACGGGCCTTCGGAGCAGCAGCGTAGCCACGTAGCGTCTCAGAAGGTGCCACACCCTAAGCTGCCCCTTGAGGAGGTGGCGTCATGACCACCGCAGCAGCAGAACACCCGGGGCGAGACTTCACGGCGGAGCAACTGCACGATGTGCTTCTCAGGATCCCGAATCTTCCCGGGGCGGACGTCCGAATGCTTTTCTACTTCGCCACTGCCGTTCCAGCGGGTGAGGCCGTTCCGGAGACCGTTTCGGCTATCGGCCAGAAGCTGGGACTCAGCACCACCAGCAGCTCCCGGAGTATTCACCGGCTGGTGGCCGGAGGATGGCTTGAGCTGGCCTACGTCGCCGCCAACATCCGCTTCTACCGCCTTGGCCCTACAGCGACCGGTGAGGCGCCGTCAGAGCCGTCAGAAGACCGTGCGGAGCTGGCTGTGATCCACCATCTTCCTGTGCGCGACTAGGTCTCGGACCCAAAAGGCCGGGGTGTTACTGCGTTCCCCTAGAGGGGAACGCAGTAACACCCCGGCCTTTTGGGTCCCCTATGAGGGACAAACCCGCCGTCGGCGGAGCATGGCTACTCTGTGTTCGCTGCCTCTCCGGGGCCGTAGTAGTCGCTGGTGGCAGGCTGGATGGGCCACCAGGCGGACGGGGCGCGGGGCAGCGGATACCCGACTACGAAAACGCCCGCTGACATGCGGATGTCTTGCACTTCGACGATCCGTTCCGGGCCGTCCGCGTCCTCCGGGAAGAAGGTCACGCGAAGGACGCGAAGCAACGGGACGCCCGTTTCGGGCATCTTGAGTTGCTCTGCTTCCGTCGGGGTTGGCATCCGTCCGCCTACCTCCTCGCGCCAATCGAGCGGCTTGCCTGCCCATTCCTCCAGTCGGTCGTACATGCCGCCGGGGCCGGTGTCGCCGGTGAGCTGCGGTAGCTCCTCAGCAACCCATGAGGCAATCCAACTGTCCGCGAGCTGTCGATGGGTTTCGATCTCAGGATCTCCGACGATGCGGCGGCGCACCGTCAGCTCAGTGCCGGCTGGTTCGCCGAGTGTGTCTGAGACGTCGGCAGGGAGCGGTGCTGTTGCCTTGCGGGTGGCTTCTCCGTCCGGCCAGGGGACGGCGCGCCAGTGCTGGACCTCGGGGCCGGAGTAGTACCCGAGGTGATCCCGCTCGATTTGGCGGCGACGCACCAACAGTCGTACGCGGTCCGGGTGCTCGCGGACGAACGTTCCGGCGCGACCGCGTGATTCGATCAGGCCCTCTCGGGTCAGCACTCCGTAGGCCTTGCGGACGGTGATGTCTGAGACTCCCGCCGCCGCTGCGATGTCGCGCATCAAGGGGAGTGCCTCCCCTGGGCGAAGCTCCCCCGCCGTAATGCGTTCCCGCAGGTCACGAGCGATGTCCTCGTACCTAGCCATGTCTCGACATCCCTCCGCTGATCACCTCGACAGAGATAGCGTATACGTCATCCTTGCAATCTGTCGGTTCTGGCGTATACGTTATCTCATGTCAGCCGGAAGTGAGCGGCCCCGGTTGGAGCCAGGGCCGCTCTGTGCCCCCGCATTGGAGTGCGAGGACATATCAGGCGTTGGAGCGCCTGACTGGTTGTCGGACCTGCCCATTTGCGACGTGAGAGGTCGACACAGTGATGGTTGCAGATTGGGGGCGCTGCTGGCGCCCCCGGCGGAGCCGGTGCTCCGCGGTGGTGGTACAGACGCGGACGGTTCTGCCGTCGCGCTGCCGCACCGAATCCGTGTTGACGGCGGTCGTTCGGCCGGCGCTCGGCGGGGACGAGATGCGGGTACGGGCGTGGCTGCGGGCGCGGCTGGACGGTGTGGCATGAGTGCGAAGGCTGCTGCCACGGCCAAGCCCGTGAAGGGCAAGAAGGGCAAGAAGGGCAAGGGCAAGAAGGAGGCCGCGCACAGGCCGCAGCCGAACTTGCGGTTGCGGTGGGTCGCGTACAACGGTGCCGCCGCCGCCCTCGGTCACGGCGTCGTGTGGTCGGTGACCGGGGACCCGTGGGCCGGAGCCGATCTTCTTGGGCGGGCGAGCGTCTCGCTTGTGCCGATCGGGGTGACGGGAGTGGTCGCCGCTGCCGCGTACGGCGGGTGGAAGGCGGGCGGTCTGCTGTCCGGGCTGCCGGGCGTGGCCGGTAGGGCCGTGCGTCCGGCCCTGGCCCTCGGAGGGGCGCTGTGGGGACAGGGTTCCGCGCCGCTGCTCACGGCCGGGATTGACGCGCTGGACGGGCTGCCCATCTTCCTCGCGCCGCTGCTGATCGCGGCCGGGGCCGGGGCTGCTTGCTGGTGGGCGCTGGAAAAGCGCTGTGCGGGCTGGTGGGTGGGACTCCGCTTCACCGCCCGTGTCCCGCTCGCCACTGTCGTACTCTCCTCCGCCCTCTACGCCCCCGGAGTCCTGCTGTGACCACTCAACTCGCCGCGACGGACGTAGTCCTCGCTGCTGGGCCGATCCTCGGGTCTGTCGGGATCTCCGGACTCACCCTGACGACCGGCATGCTGCTGCTGATGGGACTGCGCGGCTCCGACCGGGTGAAGCTCAACCGCGACAAGGCGGGTGGGGTCGGCATCGGGTTCGGCACGCTCGCGATGACGGCCGGGGACCTGTGGCAGGACGTCGTTACCGGGATCTCCGACGTCCCGACGTCCCTGATCCGTGGGTCCGGCGCCGGGGACATCGGACTCGGCGGTATCGCCCTGGTCCTCACGGTCGCCACGTTCGTACCGAAGTGGAAGAAGCTGATTTGGCCCGCGCTCCTCGGGATCTCCGCCGGGGTGATCTACGGGCAGGCGGGCGGGATCTGGGGCATCGGCGTGGGCCTGGTCCTCAAGATCACGTCCATGGTGGGCGAGCTGTGAGCGCCGCACAGGAGGCCCGCGCGGTACTGGCCGGGACCGGGGCGGCGATGACGGCCCTGCGGCGCGGGTCGGCCGTCCTGGTGGGCCGGATCTGCCGGTGCGCGGGCCGGGTGCTCGGGTCGGCGTGGGACCTGGTCAGCATCGACCCCGGGGCGCAGGCCGCCGCCGAGAAGCGCGCCGTGAAGGCGGCGAAGGCCCGCGCGAAAAAGGCCGGCGGGAAGCGCGCCGCGAAGACCGACGCGGTCGACGACGGCCAGGAGGACGACGACCGGGAGCAGGTGCCGGTGGCCGTGCCCACGGTTCGCCGCCCGCTCCTGGAGTCCCTCGGGTACGCCGTGATCGGCGGTCTGATGGTCGCCGGGGCCGCCGGGACGATCGGCGCACTTGTCGGCCCGCACCTGGTGCTGCTCACCCCCTGGCGGCCGTTGATCCTCTCTGCCGCCCTCCTCGGGTGGGTCACCGCCGCGTGGATGGTCGCTCCGCCCGCCCTGGTCGAGGAGGACCACGGCCAGGAGGACGACGGCCAGGAGGCGGCGGAGGAGGTGGCATCACCGGAGACCGCCGCCGACGCCCTGATGCGTCACGTGCTCTGTGCGCTCGCAGACGCCGAGGCCGCCGGTACGGCGGGCGTGCACCTGCGCGCCCTGGTCGAGAGCGCCGCCGAGGAGGAGCTGCTGCCGCCCGGCATGGACAAGATCGGTCTCCGGGACTGGATCGCGTCGTGCGGACTGCCCCCCACGAAGTCGCTCAAGCTGCGCGGGCACGTCGACTTCGGCGTCCGGGTGGACCGGGTGACCGAGGCCCTCGGGATGAGCCCCGCCGACGCCGTGACGAAGCTGTTCGAGACCCCGACTTTCGACCCCGCAGGGGAGGGGCTGCTGCCCTCCCCGGAGGGGGCAGGGGAGGGGTCCCCGGACGGGCCCTCCGAGGCCCCCGCCGAGAGCGCCCCCGAGGGCCCCGCCGGGGCCCCGGCGGGGGCGCTGCCCGGGGTGCGTCTGGCGGCCCGTCTCAGGCGTGCGCAGCCCCTCCTCCACTGACCGACCCGGGCCACACCCGCGGACCCCGGTAGGAGCGGTTTACCCCCCGGTTTACCTGCGGGTTTACCGCTCGGCTACCCCTGTCTACCGGGTCCGCTACCGGCCCAGCCACCCCCAGAACTCCCGTCCCCCGAGAAGGGGGCGGGCACGAAAAAACCCCGGGGCGACCGCCCAACTGCCAAGAAAGCCGGTCGTCCCCGGGGCCCCAATCCCTCACGGAATCAGGAGCCCATCATGGCACCGCAGGACAACACGCAGCAGGCCGACCCCCACGCCCGCGAGTACGACTCGCAGACCGGTGGGTGGACCAAGGTTCCGACCGAGAAGCCGGTACCGGGCGCGGGCAACGGCAGCCAGGGCCGCCTGCGGGGTGGTCGGTGATGGCACGTCACACCGCCCCCCACTGCCACGGCCGACGGATGCGACTCGACAAGGCCAACGGGCAGTACGTATGCGTCCGGTGCGGGGCCTGGCGGACCCGCCTGGTCGACCTGCTGACGGGAGGCCGGCCGTGACGCGACGGCTGGGCGTGCTCGCCCACCTCTGGCAGTGCGCCCGCTGCGGCGCGTGGGTCGACTACCAACCCTCCGACACCGGATGCGGGGCCTGCTGATGAGCAAGCCCGCGCTGCCGCTGCGTCCGCCGCCGCACGAGCGGGACGGCCGCCAGGAGGAGCACCCGCCCCCGACTCGCCCCCGGCCCTAGGCCGCATGAGTGATCGTCACGGAAGGCACCCCGCGAAACTGGGGGCAGCGCCACCGTGGCGGGAGCACGACCGGCCGGGCGGCAGCGGCTCCGCCGCCGCCCGGCCCCGTTCCGTCCAGCACCACACGCACCACAAGAGGAGTCCAGTTGACCACCACGATCGAGCCGGGAACGATCCCCGGCCCCGCCCCGGCTCCGGCCCCCGCCGCCCCCGCTCCGGGCCACCCCAGCCCGGCTCCGGCCGCCGTCGACTCCGCTCCGGTGACGCCGACCCCCGCTCCGGCGGCCGACGAACCGGCTCCGGCCCTGTCCGACTCCGCTCCGGCCGCTCCGCTTCCCGCTCCGGCCGAAGCTCCGGACCGCTCCGGCATCGTCATGCGGTGGGTGATCGGCCTCACCATGATCGGGGCGGTGGTGATCGCCGCGATCGGCTTCGCCGCCTCGTACGAAACGCTGCATGCGCTCGCGCTGGAGAAGGGCTTCGGCCCGTTCGTCGCGTCGGCCGTGCCGATCGGCGTGGATGCCGGAATCCTCGTGATGTACGGCATGGACCTGGCCCTTGCTTGGCGGCGCACTCCCCGCCCGCTGCTGCGCTACATCGGCCACTTCCTCACCCTGGCCACCATCTTCTTCAACGCCACCGCGTCCGGCCGGCCGCTGACCGCTGACCCGGTGGGCGCCGCGCTGCACGGTGTGATGCCCGTGCTGTTCGTGGCGACGGTGGAGGCCGCGCGGCACCTGGTCATCCGCACCGCGCGGGTCCGGATGGGGGCCGCGTCCAACGGGGTGCCGCTGCACCGGTGGCTGCTCTCCCCGGTGTCCTCCTGGACGCTCTACCGGCGGATGCGGCTGTGGGAGATCCCGTCGTACGCACAGGCGGTGCAGCTTGAGCACGACCGCACCGTCTACCGGGCCTACCTGGCGCACAAGCACGGGCGGCAGTGGAAGAAGAAGGCCCGCGCCGAGGAGCTGCTGCCCTTCACCATGGCCCCCTTCGGGCTCGGTGTGGAGGAAGCGCTGCGCCTCCCGCAGCAGCGCAAGGAGGCGGAGATGGCCCGCGCCGTGGCGGAGCAGGAGCGTGCCGATGCCCTCGCGGCGGCGGAGGAGATGCGCCAGGTCGAGGCGGAGCGCCGTCGGGCGGAGGCCGCGGTGGCACGGATGCGGATCTCTGCGACGGTGACGGCGGCAGAGCACACCATCACGGCGGAGCAGACCACGGCGGAAGCGGAGGCCCGCGCCGCGACGGCGGAGGCCGCCGCGCAGTCAGCGGCACGGGAGAAGGTGGCGGCGGCGCGCGCCGAGACCGACGCGCACAACGCCCTCCTGGAGGCGGAGTCGGCGCGCCTGCGGGCGGAGCGTGAAGCGCGGGCGGCGGAGCGCGCTGCCCGCGAGGAGGAGGCGGCGGAGAAGAGCGCCGCCACGGCGGAGGCGGAGGCCCGCGAGGCGGAAGCGCTCCGGATCGCGGCGCAGGCCCGCGTCGAGGCGGCGGAGGCCGAGGAGCGCGCGGCGCGGCTGGAGAAGGAAACGGCGGAGAGCCGCGAGGCCGCAGCGACGTACGAGCGGGAGCAGGAGCGGCTGGCGGCGGAGCGGGCGCAGTACGAGGCGGCACAGGTGGCCGCGCGGCGACAGGAGGCGGAGGACCGCGAAGCTGCGGCACGCGCCGAGCTGGCCGCGCTGGAGGCCGAGGACCTCGCCCGGCTCAGCTCCCGGGAGCGGGCGGAGCGCCGGGTGGCCCGGCTGATCCTCGCGGCTGGAGGCACCTCTGCGGACACGGCGGACGTGCTGCGTGAGCGGGTCACCCTGGAGAAGGTGGGCGAGCTGCTCGGCGTTGCCCGCACCACGGCCGGTGAGCGCCGCCAGGCCGCCGCCGACCTGATCATGGGCGGGTACACCGGCTGACCTGTCACCAGCACGAATGAGGCCCCGGAGCGCTCGAATCGCCCCGGGGCCTCATTGCGTTTCTACCGCATCCGACGCCCGGCCGGCAGACCGGCCGGGGCTCACCCGCACGGGTGAATATCCCCCTTGCGTACACGTGCGCAGTTCTAGGCGACAGTGCCCAACTCGCCCTGAAAGAAAGGCTCTTGACACAACCTGATGCGTTCTGTCATGTTCTGTCCCCATCAAGTCGGAGCACCCCGCACCGGCAGAGCACAGGAGGACCGCCATGGACGAAACACAGGCCACCACCGGCACGGAGCCGACGTCGCCGCTGGAACAGGCCCACCAGGCCAAGCGCGCCCGGGACCTGACGGGAGAGCTAACCGCGCTCACCCGGGGGCATGAGCAACTGGAGACCGCCTCCTGGGCACCGACCCGGATCGGGGACCGGGTAGTCCTCACCGTCGGCGCGAGCGGCGGCAGGCCGGGACACACCGAGACGTACGAAGTGGTCTCCAGCAGTGACCGTGACCCCATCTGGGAGGAGACGGAGCTGCGCCTGGTCTCGCACACGGCCGCCACCGATGCCGACGCAGGGTGGTACGCCGGACCGCCCGAGTTCGGCGGCGGCGACGCCATCGAGACAGCGTGGATGGAGGCCGGCCCCGACCGGCTCGCCATCATCCGCGGCGGCGTCGTCGTCCACCAGGGCCGCCACGCGGAGACCGGACTCCCCCCGCGCGACGTCGACGCCATCGCGGCCGCGAGCAAGTACGTCAAGCACGGCTTGAGCCCCATGGGCGGGAGCTTCCTTGCCTGCATCTGCCCCAAGGAACCTTGCGGTGGGGTATCGCAGGAGCGGAAGGGGTGCCCGGAGCACGACCGGGAACCCTGCCAGCGCTGGCACTGGGCAGCGGAGTGCCCGGCACGCTGACGACCGACAACGCGAGGGGCCCCGCACCAGAACGGTGCGGGGCCCCTCGTGTTGGGTGTGCTACAGGTTGCCGTGCCGCAGAGCTGTGACGAACTGCCCGAACGCAGTGGGGGCCATGCGTACGTGCGGCAGGGCGGTGTGTTTGGAGTCGCGGACCTCCACCGTGCGGGCGGACGCCCTGACCTGTACGCACTCGTTCTGCGCGGCGCTGTAGCTGCTGGTGATCCAGGCGGAGGGGGCGGGGGCGTGTGTCATCGGTACTCCTGTCGTGCTGCCGTCAGCAGGTCGGCGCTCGCCGCTGCGTTGGCGGCAGTGGACCGCAGATAGTCAAACATGATCTTGTATTCGGCGACGTCGTCGGGTGAGTCGAGATAGAGCCCCCGGCGGTGCAGCTCCAGGTAGATGATCGCGAAGGACTCCAGCGGATTGCCCACGTCGTCCCGTCCCACGATCACGAAGTGACCGCCAGAGCCTGCGGGCTTGGCTGCGGCCCCGAAGGGGAGGACCTGGAGGTCGACGTTGCGCGCACTGCTCATCGTCAACAGGTGGTCGAGCTGCTCGCCCATGACGTCTGCGCCGCCCACCTGGCGTAGGAGAACGGCTTGGTCCAGGACGACCCATAGATGCAGATCGGGGCGCTTGAGGATCTCTTGCCGCTGCATCCGGGCGCGGACGGATCCTTCCACATCCTCCGGGGCGGCCCGCGAGTCCTGTGCCTGGTGGAGGGCGTGCGCATAGCGCGGCGTCTGGAGGAGACCCGGCACCAGGGCGGGCGCGTAGACATGCTCGTACTCGCAAGCACCCTCGAACGAGAGCAGGGGATCAAGGATCTCCGGGACGTGCGGAACCGTCATCCACCAGCCGCTTGCCTGTGCTTTGACGAGTTCGGTGAGTGCCTCCCGTTCGTCGGGAGTTGCCTGGTAGGCGTCAGCGAGTGTGCGCACAGTGGGCACCCGCAGCAGGGCGCGGTCCTGCCACATCTCGTACCTGTTCACGGTGCCGACGCTGACCCCGGCCAGTTGCGCTGCCTGGGACTGGGTGAGCCCGGCGCGTGCCCGCAGAGATCGGAGGGCACGGGCGATTTGCATGCGTCCGGCCGGTCCGGCGATCTGGCCTGCGGTCATGTGCTCTCCAAGTCCCCGTCGGTGCTTCGGTTTTGCCCGAAGCGGAGATCAACAGTCCGAGGGTACGCGGCGGTTGTGGGGGCTGTTTCCGTCCCTCGTGCGAATGGAATTCAGCCGTGCGGGTTCCGTTCATTGAAATTCAATGGGACGGTGTTCAAGAGACCCCTTGTGTCCGAATAGACACGGTGCGTGATCTTGGGGCCCCTCAAACCGTCACCCGTACGACCAAGATGGGACGGGCAATGATGCCCACCAACAACACCCCGGCCCTCCGAGGAGGCCGGCCGCGCACGACCGGCGTCGAACGGCTCGCCGCCGCCGCGATGGAAGCCCCCGAAGTGCTCCGCGGATGGCCCACCCCGACTTCAACCCCGGGCGTCACGATGGTGCCGTGCGGGGTGGCATGGGACTGCATCGTGGTCAAGGAAGGAGCCGGGCGGCGTGTGGCCGACCTGCTGCCCAGCCACGACAGCGCACCGGGCCCCGTAGTAGCCGACAACAGCGCCGGGCGGGCCTACTTCCTGGTGCCGAAGGGGACGGCGACCCGCTGGACGCCGCTCAGCGGCACGGAGGCGCACGGCAGCACCACGACGTGGATCGGCATCCCCACCCCCAGCGGCCCCCGGACGACACGGGCGGAGTGGGTCGTGCCGCCCGACGGACGAGGCACGCTCACCGACCCAGCCGCCCTCCGGGCCGCCGTCGCCGCACTCCTCCAGGAGCACGGGACACTCGGCGCCGCCGCCACGGCCCGCCAGGAGATGCCGCGATGACGGAGCACCAGGCGCATGACGCCCCCTCTGACACCCTGCGGCCAGTGCCCCCGCACGGCCTCACCACCCCAGCCCCGCAAGAGTTGCGAGCGTCCTGGCAACTCCCCGCACCAGGCCCCGACGTCGACGTGTCCACCGTCGCGGCCACACACGCAGCCGTCGCGTTCGCGTTCCGCTGGCAGTTGGGCATCACGGCCGGGGTGCTCCTGGGCGGACTGGCCGCGCGCCTGGTGCAGAGCGTCCAAGAGGCCGTCGACCCCTCGGGTATGCGCCTGATGGCCACGCTGGTGCCGGGCGATGTCGCCACCGTCTCCATCGTCCTGCCCAAGGACACGCCACCCGGGGACCTAGCCGACATCATCGAGCTGCGCCGCTGCACCCACGCCGTCGGCTACCTCCCCGTTGCCGCAGAGGGCCCGATGTACTTCGCCGCCCTCAAGATGGCGGGGTCAGGCCCCGAGGAGGACCAGAGCCGATGACGTCGACACCCGCAGACCTCCCGGAGACCCCGTTGCCCGTGCGGGTGCGCGACGACGAGTCACCGCCGCCCACGCCTCCGCCGCTCTCCCTGTGGTGGCTGACGGCGGAGGAGGCCGCCGCGCTCACGGACGCCGACGGCAATGCCCCGTGAGGCCGGAACCCCTGCTAACCGCCGTGTGCGTCCTCGACCTGGTGGCCCTCGTGGTTGCCGTCGTCCTGGCGCTCATCGACACCGGCCACCCCTAGACCATCCCCCCGCCCGGACAACCGGACCAGCCGCGCCGGACCGGGCCCGTCGGCCCCGCGCATCCCCAAGTGCGCGGGGCCGGCGTCGTACCGTCACGCCCCGAGGCGCTCCAGTTCCCGCGCGATGTTGTCGGCCAGGACGTCGGTGTCGATCTCTTCCGGATCGCATGAGTCCAGCTAGTGGTCCAGCACGGTGCGGATGGTCTCCCGGCGTGCGTCCTGCGCCGAATGCGTCATGTCCATGGATGGGTCCTTCGGGGGTGTCACGGTCACGGGCCGGTCAGGATGTAGAGGATCTCAACGGTGCACGTCTCCTGGTGCACGCGGTACAGCACGCTCACGCGCTGCCCGGTGTCGGCGGCCGGGGCCGTCAGTGCGCGGCGGAGCTCCGCCGACTGCACCGGCTCCGAGACGCCCGTGCGGGGGTCGACGGCCAGGACCGCGAGGAGATCGTGCACGGCCCGCCGCTCGCCCGGGGAGAGCTGCTCCGCGAACTCCGTACCGAGGCGCTCGTGGACGACGACGGACCAGGGGCCGGGCTCGCTCACGCGGCGCCCTCGGCGGGGCCGAACACCTCGGCGGCGGGGCGGAGTTGGGCGGTGCCTGCCAGGCTCGCCGCGATGGCGGCGGCGACCTCGGGGCGGGTGCGTAGCGCGAGCACGGCCCGGTACTCGCCGATCACCGCCGGGACCTCCCCGAGCTGCGCGGCGGCAAGCCGGGCGTCGAACGCCACCAGGTCGGCGGGCGCAGCGGCCGCGAGCGCGGCACGCAGCTCCGCGAGGGTCTGCGGTCCCTCGGTGGGTGCCAGCCGGGCCGACTGGTAGGGCGGGTCGTGCGGGAGGGCGCTCATGGGTGCCTGCCTAGGTCTCGGGGCCACGTCCACGGTACCGCCGGGGGGCCGGCAGGGGCCGGGGCTGCACCAACTCCGCCCACGCAACGACGCGTTCTGCGAGTCGTTGCGTTGGTGGACGACGAACCCGGGAGGACAGCATGGCGGCATGGGAATGGGCGCGGGCGAACCCGTCGGCAGCGGCGCTGCTCGGTCTGGTGCTGCTGCTCCTGGTCGCGGTGGAAGCCAGCAAGAAGGGCACCGGCAGAAGAGGAGACGCCCGCCCTCAGGGAGGCCGGCGGGGTGGTGGCGGAGCGCTGGGGCGGTACGTCACCGGGCGGGACTTGCGGGCGGGTGAGCCTCGGTCGGCTGCGTCCTGGTGGCGGGCGGGAGAGGCCATCGACCGCGAGCACCGGCCCGACCGTCCCGCGCGTACGGAGCGGCCGGAGGTGGCGGAGCAGCGCCGGGTGACGGTGTGGGGGGTGGGTGCCGGGACGGTGCGCGGTCTGGCGGCGGGGGCGGCCCGGTGGCGGCAGTGGCCATGGGCGGGGCGGTCGGCGGTGCGAGTGCTGCTCCCGGCCGCCGTGGCGGCGTGGTGGTGGGCCCCGGCCGTCACGTACGCCGTCGGGGCCGTCCTGGTCGTCGCCGCCCTGGTGGCGGCGCTCACGGGGCCGACGGCGCTCCGGTGGTGGCGTCCGTGCCCGCCGACCGACGCGCAGCGCTATGCGGCCGGAGTGTGGGCGGCGGTGGCGGAGCTGCTCAAGCTGCCGTCGACGGCGGTTCGCGAGGAGTGGCTGCGGGTGCCCGACGACCTGCGGGTGGACGGGGCCCGGATCGTCCTGCGGGTGCCGGTGGAGTGGGTGGGGGCGGAGGCGGCGGTGCGCGCGGTGGAGACTGCGGTGGTTGCCCGGGTGCCTGGGGAGTGGGTGGCGCACTGGCACCGGTCGGACAGCGCCCCGTACGTCGAGTGGCAGGCGCGAGTGCCCCCACCGCTTCCGGCGACGCTCCCGACGTCCGTTCCGTGGCGGCCGACGGGAAGCCGTCATGAAGTGTTCATTGGGCAGGCATTGGAGAACGGAGAGGTAAAGGACGTTCTTATTCAGACCGAGTCGGATACGCCGCACTGGGGAGTGGCGGGTGCGACCGGTACAGGAAAATCAACGATCCTCTACATCGCGGTAGTCCACGCCCGCCAGTACGGCGGAATCGTGGATGCGCTCGACACGAAACAGAACTCACTCGCTGAAGCCGACGGGAAGAGCGGCGTCCGCATCCATAAAACCATTACTGCGTGCATCGTGGCATTTGCCGAATTCATGGTCTCTATGCAGGCCGCTGAGGCAGCAAAAGGCAAGAACGCCGACCCTGCGCTACGCGCGTTTTTGATTCCTCGGACGCTCGTCGTGGATGAACTCCCGACGCTCGTGAAATTCGCGTACATCTGGTGGAAGTACGTAATCAAGGGAAAGGGTACGCCTCCATTCCTGGAGTGGTTTGCCGTCGCCTTCCTTCAGGGGCGATCTGCCGATCATAGGGTCGTCGTCGGAACGCAGCAGTTCGCGGGCGGATATTTCGGGGGCACCATGGAAAGGGCGCAAATCGGCTGGAAGGCCATGGTGGGCTATCAGGACCGGGTTTCCTGGAGTGTGGCCTACGGCCCATCTGTGCAGCCTATTCCGTACGACACCACTGTGAAGGGGAGGGGGGTTTTCGCGGACGGGAAAATCAATCTGGAAACTAATCAGCTATGGGTGCGTGAATTTCAGGCGTGCTATATCACGCCGCAGGTTTCCGAGCTGCTCGATGCATGCCCGCCCGCGCCCGCCTGGCACGACGCCGGAGAGATGGCCCCGTGGATCACGCCGGAGGCCCTGGAGGCGGCAGCGGCTATCGCGGTGCCTCCCTTTCTGCCCGGCGGGAAGTACGGTCCCCCCTCCGGTGTCCCTTCCACTCCACCTGTGGGGGTAGAGGGGGTAACCCGCAGGTCAGTGCAGGGGACACTTCCGCAGGGGACACTTCAGGGGACAGCTCAGGGGACACTCGCGGAGGCCCCGGAGGAGGACATGCCGGCCGTCTACTCCCTTGCGGAGGCGTGCGAGGAGGGGGTGTTGCCGTGGGGGTACGAGACGGCCAAGCGCTACCGTTCCCGCAGCGCGAAAAGGAACATCGAATTTCCCGAGGGAATCACTGACGGACGCATTTCCTATTACACAGAGGAGGATTTGCGGGAATGGGTAGCCCGGTGGAAAGCGGCCGGGCGAAATAGTACGGGAGAATGACGGCTTCCCCGATCGTGCGTATTGCTCCGTACGGGCGTACCCGCATGCCCTGATGATCGTTATGCGGGCGTGCGTATCCAGAGGAGCAAACGAGAGACCACTCAGGCGCAGCCCGTGAATCCGTACGAGGCGGCGGCCCGTGAGACCGCACCCGATGCCGGTGCGCCGCTGTGGAACACGATTCCCGAACGGCCCTCGGGGTTCGCGAAGCTGGGCCGGATCGCCCTGTGGGGCACGGTCGGGCTGCTTTTTTTCGCAGGACTGCGCACGGTGCTGACCCCCCAGGAGCCTGCGCCCGGCCCGGCCCCGGCCGCCCCGGGCGCCGCCGGCGAGACGTTCCCGGCCGCCGCCGCGCAGGCCACCGCGGTGCGCACCGCGTACGCCTACCTCGCGTGGGACCAGGCCGCGCCGGAGGCCCGCGCACAGGCCCTTGCGCCGCTGCTCGCGGCAGGCGTCGAGCCGGACATGGGATGGGACCGCCAGGGCGTGCAGACCGTGGTGACGGCGCTGCCGGGCCCCGTGATGGGCGCAGCCGGAGGGCGGGCCCGTGTGCGGGTGGAGGCGCAGGTGCGTACCCCGGCGGACAAGACGGCGCGGTGGGTCGCGCTGGAGGTGCCGGTGGTGGTGGCCGGTGGGCGGGTGGTGGTGACCGGGGCCCCGGCCCTGGTGGGCACGCCGACCGGTCCGCAGGCCGCTCCCGATTCGAGCCCCCGGCCGGGGGATCCCGCGTTCTCGGCCGCGACGGGGCCGGCCGTCGAGACCGCGTTTGCGGCGTGGGCGCGCGGCGACGCCGCAGCGGTGATCGCCCCCGGAGCGGCGATTCAGCCCCTGCCTGCCGGAATGCAGCTGCTGCAAGTGCGCTCCTGGACGGCCGACGAGGGGGCGGGCGCACGCCGTTGGGGCACGGCGGAAATCACGTGGGAAATCGGCGGCGGAGAAGTCGCGCAGTCCTACCGGGTGCAGCTCACCCGCGTATCCGCAGAGTCCGCCTCCCGTTGGCAGGTATCTCAGATCACCGGCCCCTGACGTTCAGGAAAGGCATACGCATGTTTCTCTTCGAATTGGCCGCGCCGCCGACCGGTGCCGCACTAAGTAATCTTGTTCTCACCATTTGCGGGAATGTCCTGACGGCGTATCTCGGATTTTCGGCGCTCCGGCTGTACATGAAAAAGGAATATGAGAAGGCCCCGACCTGGCTTGCGGGTGCGGTCTTTGTCGGATTCTTCACGTACTTTCCCGCCGAGGCGAAAACCGCTATCGCCGGAATTGCAAAGCTGGTGCCGGGTGCGTGAGGGAAGCACCTACACCCGGCATTTCCACGTCGAGACCCGGCAGCACGAAATTCTCGGCATGGACCTGGGGGAGGGGGTGCCGCGCCGCGCGCTGATGCTCGGCATGCTCCTCTTCCTGGTCTGGACGGGCGGACTCCTCGCACTCTTCGGCATGCCGGGACGGTTCACTCTCGGTCTCTACACCCTGCCGCCGATCTTCGTTGCGACCGTGGGAACGCACCCCAGCAGGCGGTACGAGCGGCGGTGGCGGATCGCGGAATGGGTGATCGCCGCCCGGTACCGGCTGTGGGGGCACCGCCCGGTGATCTGCGGCGGCCGGGTCACCGCCCACCGTTCCGAATGGATCTCCCGCCGGGCCCGGTGGGGAGCGCGCGCCGAAGATCTCGCCCGCACTCCCCTGGCGGGGCCCGCCGCCCTTGTGATCGGAGCGGAGGGGGACGCGGACACGGTGCCCGCCTCCGCCCCGCCCGTGACCCTCGCCGCCCGGTGCCACCTGTACGGCCCCGATCACCTGTACCGGGCCACCGCGCGCCGGAAGAAGAAGGAAACCGCGTGACGATTCTCGAACGTCTGGCGTCCCTGGTCGGCGTCTCCGGCGACCGGGCGGCCCCGCCCCCGCAGTACGCGGCCGTGGCTGACGGGCTGATCCTCACCGACGATGCCGCGTGGGCCTGGTACCAGGTCGAGACGACCAACTCCGATCTCATGTCCGAGGAGGACCGGGACGCGGAGACCGACCGGGCCTCCGCCGCCCTGGTCTCCACCCTGGCCGGTACGCACGTGCACCTGCGGGTGCTGTGGTCGCAGATGGTCGCCGAGGACTACGCGGCGGAGGCCGGCGACATCTTCTCTACGGGCCACCACCAGGAGTGGACCGCCGACCGGGTGGCCCGCCTCGACCAGATCGCGCTGCCGGTGCGGCACGTGCTGATGGGGGTGCGCCTCGGGGACCGCAGTACGAGCGTGCCGCAGCGCGCCGCCGACCTCGCGGGCGTCGGCTCTTCCGGCATCGGCGCGCGGGAGCTGGCGACCTGGCACGACCAGGCCGGCCGCCTGCGCCGACGGCTGGAGGCGTCGCCGTGGCGCTGCCGCACTGCCCCGGTAGATCTCCTCGCGTGGATGATCGCCCGGGAGCAGCACCGGGCCGCGCTGCCGCCCGCCCCGTCCCGGGGCGCGATCACCGGGGCCGCGCTCGCCGCGCTCACCCGGGGCCGCGCCGTGCCCTACCCCGACCACATCCGCCTCCTCGATGCCTCCGGCGACGTTGCCGCGTGGGTCGCCGTCCTCACCTTCACGGCGTTTCCGGAGCGGCTGAGCACGCCGGGCCCGGGGGAGTGGCTGAGAGCCCTCTCGGAGATCGCCTACGCCCCCGACTTCACCGGCGCCGAGGGCGACCCGGAGCACCTCCTCGCGCCGGTCTCGGCAGAGGCGTCCGTGCGGTTGCGGGTGCTGCCCCGCCGGGAGGCCACCGACCGCGCCGACGTGATCCGCCGCCGGGCGAAGGAGCAGCGGCGTTCCTCGGCGGCGCAGTCCGCCGAGGACCCCGGCCGCGCGGTGGAGGAAACCGAGGCCGCGATGGAGTCGCTGATCCGCGATCTTGCCCGCGACGAGTCCTCTCTCGTGGAGGACCACCCGCGGCTGGTCGTCACCAGCACACAGAGCCTGGCGGACCTCCGCGCCCGTACGGACGCGGTTGCCACCTACTACGGCGCGGTCGGCATCGATGTCCGCGTCGCGGAGGAGGAACAACGTGAGCTCTGGCTGGAGACCTGGCCGGGCGACCGCGTCCGCGTGCCCGACCTCGGCCACCTGCACGACACGGCGGCGCTCGCGGGCACCTGGTGGTGGGGCGGAGCCGCCGTCGGCGACGACGCGACCAGTCCCGTCGTCGGCTACCTCACCGGCTCCACCCCCGGCCTCGTACGGCACTCGGTGATCGCTGGAGCGGGCCGGGGCGACGCGACGACAACCCTCTACGTCGGGCGTTCCGGACGCGGCAAGACAACCGCGATGATGCTGGGATTGCTCGACGCTGCCCTGTCGGGCGCGTGGACACTCTCCCTCGATTTCAAGGGGGACCTGTCCGGCCTGGTGCGCGCCGGAGAGCACTACGGAGTGCCCTCTCGCCTGCTGGAGACCGATCGGTCCATGGCCGGCGCCGTCGACCTCATGCAGCTACTCGCAGGCCGCGACGACGCCCGCTCGGAAGTGCCCGCCCAACTCGGGATCATCACCCCGCCGCACCTCCAGGCGGAAGGTGCGGAGGTCGTGGTGCAGCAGGCCGTCAATGCCGTGATGGACCGGCCGGAACCGGCGACCTGGCGCGTTGTGGATCACCTCCGCAACTCTGATGACGACCTCTCCCGCCGCACCGGCGAAGCCCTCTACGAGCTGGCGCAGACCCCGCACGGTGCGCCGATCATGGGGCGGCCCACCGGGGCGACGCTGCCCCTGTCCGCCGATCCGGGGCTGTGGGTAGTGCAGATGCCGGGGCTTTCGCTGCCGTCGGCGGAGGAGGACCGCGCCGGGTGGACCTCCACCCAACGCTGCTCGGTCGGCCTCATGCACTCGATGCTCGCCTATGGCGTGATCACCGCCGGGCGACGCGATTTGAGGGGACTGCCCAAAGCCGTCGCCATCCCGGAAGTGCATGTTCTCACCGCCACCAACGAAGGCCGGCGCTTCTTGGGCTGGATCGCGCGGACCGGCCGCGCCATGGGCACGCACCTGCTGATGGACACGCAGGACGCGGAGACGCTCGCCCGCCTGGTGGCCGTGGTGGAGCAGCTCTCTGCCGTCGTCGCCTTCCAGTTGACGACTCCTAGCCAGCAAGACGCGGTGGCCGAACTGCTCGGCCTCCCGCCAGGACGGCACACCCGCGACCTGATCCGCTCCCTCGGAGTCGGCCCGGACGGCAGCATTCGCCACGGCCACGCGATCCTCCGCGACTGGCGGATGCGGGCGGCGACCATGCAGTGGGACCCGCCCACCGCCGACGTCCTCGCCATGCTCGACACCTCCCCGAAGGCGGCGGCGGTGGCGCTCGGCAAGCAGGCCGCCGCGCCCGCCGACGAGAACGGACGAGTGACCCGGTGACCCGGTGCCGCACGGCCGCCGCCGTGCTCCTGGCGCTCATTGTCACCGGCTGCACCCCGCCCCCGGCCAGCACAAACACACCCGCGACTGTGACACCGGGGGTCCCGGCCGACGCCGACTCCACCGCCTTGCGCTACCTCGCGGCCGTGCACGCCGAGGACTGGCGGACCGCCTGCAACCTGTCGTCGGCCGCCCGCGCGGCGGACTGCCGGATCTGGCACCTCACCCCCACACCGACCCCCGAGCCGGCGCCCACCACCGCGTCCTCCGGGCCGCCGCTGCTGGTGTACGCGGACGGCACCACCGTGCGGGCGACCCCCACCCCGCCCCGGCCGGCCTCTACCGAACGGCCCCGGGTCGGCCCTGTCCGCGTCGACCGCCTGGCGGTGCCGGTCCACGGCACTTCCCGGCACCCGGCGGGGTGGGGGGTGCTGCTCGCCCACACGGTCCAGTGGCCCGGCCGCCCCGCCCGCACGGTACGTACCGCGCTGCGCCTGGTGGACGAGGGCGGCCGGTGGCGCGTCGACCAGCGCGCCCCGGTCTCGGACGCGGTCCTGGCGGTGCCCGACCCGGCCGCCGCCGCCCTGGCGGGTGGTCCCCGATGACCCGCCGGAAGTTCGTCACGGTGCTGGCCGCCGCCCTCACGGTCGTGATCGCGGGCACCGCGTACGCCGACACGATCGACCCCGTCGGCATCGGTGACCTGTGGCCGTCGCCGGAGACGCCCAAGGGCGTCGGCAAGACCATGTACGAGACGTACGAGGTCAATGAATGGGTGTGGTCGCTCGACACCGACTACGGGGCGACCGATGTGTTCGACCCGCTGTTCCACATCGTCGCGGATCTGCTGATGACGCTCCTGGTGGTCGTCGGCGCGGCGGTCACGGGCTTGATGAACTGGCTGTTCGGCCTGGTCCAACTCCCCGATATTCAGGAACCGTTGGCCGCGGCGATCGCCGGGTCGGGGGAGGCCGTCGTGATCGGCCTGTTCCCCGCCGCCCTGGCGATCGCCGCGTTCATGGCGTACTCGCAGGGCAGCGGGGCCCGAGACTTCGCGTGGGTGCTCCTCGCTGCTGTCGTCGCGTCGACGCTCTTTCAGTTCCCCCGGATGTGGGTGGACGGGGTCGACGGCGGCCGGACCATCGGCGCGGAAATCGCCCTGTCAGCGACCAGTAGCGGCCTCGGCGGCGCGAAGGGCATGGAGGGCGTCCCGTTCAAGCTGGGGCATCAGCCCACCTACACCGGCAGCGCCCGCGACAACATGCTGCGCACCTCCACCGACGCCGTGTGGAGGACGTACACGGTCACCCCTTGGTGCATGGCTGAGTTCGGTTCGCTGGAGGCGTGCCGACGGCATGCGCGGGGTGTCCTCGACCTGGGCAGCGACAAGGAGAAACGCAAGACGTACCTCCAGGACAAGGTGAACGAAAACACGGTCGGGGAGGAGTCCGCTCGGTGGCGTGAGGGACACCGGCCCTTCCGTCGGGCGGCCGTGCTCCTTCCCTCAGTCGTCGTGTCCCTGCTGTTCGCCGGCCTCCTGATCACGCTGCTGTTCGCGTCGCTGAAGTCGCTGCTGTCCGCCCTGTTCTTGTTGGTGGTGGGCGCGATCTTCGCCGCGATGTGGGTGATTCCCGGACGCCCCCGGCGCTGGGGCGTCGCGTGGGCGGACAAGCTGGTGGGGGAGGTGCTGGAGTCCGCGCTCGCGACCATGACGGTAGGCGGCGTGATGATCCTGCAAGTGGCCATCACGAGCCGGATGGGCACGCTGGGGTGGGGGCCGTCCGCCGCCCTCTCCGTCGTCGCCGCGATCGCAGCCTTCAAGTACCGGGCCACCCTGCAAGCGATCATCGGCGGAAGCGGTGGTGGTGGCGGTGGCGGCCTGCTCGGCGGCGGGGCCGGCGCGCTGCTCGGCACGATGCTGACCCGCCGGATGAGCCGCGCCGGATCGGCCGCCACCCGCCGCCGAAACCCCACCCCGCCCCCGACGGGCCCGACGGGCCCGAACAGCGGCGGCGGAGGAAGCGGCGGCGGCGGAGGCCGCGGTGGCCGCCCGCCGACCCGGCCCACCCCTGCGCCGCCGCGCCCGCGCTCAGGCAACGGGCCCGCCCTGCCCAAGACGTCCGGGAGCACGGGCGGAAGTGGCGCCACCACGTCCCGCACCGCCGGAGCCGTGTCGGGTTCCGGCGGGGCCCTGGCACTGCCCGGCCCCGCGACGTCCGGCACGACGACCACCGGCACGACGACCACCGGCACGGCGCTTCCCCGCCCCAGTCGGAGCGGGAGGCACGCACCACCCCCGGCCGGGCCTCCCACCCACCAGGCGAAGCAGCCGGACCCCGCCGGGGTAGCCCTGCCCGGGGACCTGGTGGCTGTGCCCCCGGCCGGGATCGGCGGGGCGACCCGGGCTCCGTCCCGCCGGACGCAGCCCCCGCCGCCGCCGCCCTCGGGACACCGCCGGCCTCCCCAGCGCAGAGTCATCCCCCTCCCGCCCGCGCGCCGCGAACTGCCCCCGCCGCCGCGCCGCCCGCTGCCCCCGCCCCAGTAGACCGAGGACACCACCCATGTCGCAGCAGCCCCCGCCGGACCGCAGCCCCGAGGACTGGCGGGAGTTGCTGCACTCCCGCCCCGCCGACTCCGACCCCCACGCAGCAGCTCCTCCACCCCGACGCCGCAAGCGTCTGCGCCGGAAGGAGCGCCCCGCCCCGGTACCTGTGGCCGCCGGGATCCCCCGCCGCACCGCCGCCGTCCGCCGGGAGCCGGTGACACCCCTCGGGCTCCTCCTGGCCGTCGCCCTCCTCCTCGGTACCGGCCTGCTCGTACGCCACCTGACCACCGACGGGTCGGTCCCGCCCGCAGCCGCTCCCCGCCCCTCCGCGCCCGCCGCAGTCCAGCCTCCGCCCCCGCGCCCGGCCGCCCCCGCCCCTGCCGTCGTCCCGGCACCCGAGGACGTGTCGGAGGCATGGGCCCGCGCCTACTGGACCCGCGACCCCGTCCCCGACCGCACCCACGTCGCCGCCGTCCGCCGGGCTGCCCCCTGGGCGACCGCCTCCCTCACCGCGAACCTGTCCGCCCATACGGACCGGGCGTGGGGACGTCTGGTGAGCCGGGGCGGGATCAGCACCGCGACGGCCGTCCGTGTGAGCCCGGCCGGAACCGACCTCCCGCCCGACATTCCCGACGTCCGGGTGTGGCGCACGATCGCCACCACGACCGCCGTCGACGGCTACACGAGGTACACCGAGACCCACACCGTCCGCGCCGAACTCCTGCGGCTCACCGCCGGGTGGCGGGTCTCGCGCGTTCTCGGCCTGTGATGGACGCCCGCGACGCCGCGACCGCCGCCGCCCGGACCGCCCTCCTTCCCGTACAGGCGAAACTGGCCGTCGCCCTCCTGGTCGTGGTCGGTCTGGCCCTCGGCGCCGTATCCGCGCTCACCATGGCGGGCGGTACCCTGCAACAGCTCAACGACAAGGCGCGCGGTACGGACTGCACCCCGCCGGGAATTCCCGTCCTCGGCGCGGAAGACGGGCCGCCCGATGAATTTCTCCTCACCGCGCAAGTGGATAACGCCCGCACTATCGACGCCGTGGCAAAAGGGCGCGGCCTGTCTGGGCAGGCAACTCTTATCGCGCTGATGACCGCACTACAAGAAAGCGGGCTGCGCAACCTGAAATATGGGCACGCCGACAGTCTGGGAGTATTCCAGCAGCGCCCTTCGCAAGGCTGGGGTACCCCGGAAGAAATCATGAATGTGCGCTACTCGGCACGCCTCTTTTTCGGGAACAATCCCGGAAAGCCGCGCGGACTTACGGATATTCGCGGTTGGGAGTCCATGCCGCTCGGAGACGCGGCGCAGGCCGTCCAGAAATCCGCCCACCCCGAGCTGTACGCCGGGCAGCGGCTCCGCGCCCTGGAGATCGCCCGGGACGCCGGCCTCGACCTCGGCCGCGCCGGTACCGCCCCCACCCGCCCCGACAACGACCAGGGCCCCGGGCAGCCCCCGACGGGCGACTGCGGAGAAGACCCCGGTGCGCCCGGTGCCCCCTTCCACGACGCGGCGGCCGGATGGCCGCACGCCGTGCGCAATCCGCGGTCGACTGCGGACGCCATCGCATGGGCCCACCAGGAAGCCGCAAAGGGCCGGGCCGTTTGGTACCGCCGCTGTCTGGCATTTGTCGCCATCGTTCATGGCTGGAACGTCAGCGGAGTTCCCTACGCCATCGACCACTACCGGGAAATGCCTGCCGGGATGCGCCACGATAAAAGCCGCTCTGTCCCGCCCGGCGCCCTCATGTACTGGGACACCGGGCAACGTGCCGGACACGTTGCCGTGTATCTCGGAAATGGGCAGATCGCCAGCAATGACATTCGGCGGCCCGGTTATATCGACATCGTGCCTGCGTCTGATATCGAAAAAAAATGGGGCTCCACCTATCTCGGATGGGCCCCACCCTATTTCCCGAAAGGGTCCTAAATGCTGCAATGGGCAAAGAAGGAAAAAACTGGAACGGCCGGAGCGGTGGCGGCTGCGGAAGACCCCGCCACACCCGCCGCCTACGTGATCACCCTCACCGGCACCCGAGGCGACCTCGACGGCATCCCGCTCAAAGGCGGCACCACCGACGCGCGCCGCCGTGCCGCCCTGGCACTGCTCCGCACCCGTGCCGCCGAACTCGGCCGCCCCCTCGCCATCACCGCACACGAGCCGGATGCCACCTGGCACATGACCATGACCTCAGAGGGCGAGATCACGACCCACCCCGCCCCGCCCCCCACCGCGCCCCCCGTTCCGGCCGCGCCCCCGGCGGACATGCCTCCGGCCAACGACTGGCAAGCCCCCCTCGTTGCGCCGTACGCCGAGGCCGGTGAACAGCTCACCGCCGCCGCCCGCGCCGGAGACCACACCACCGCAGCCGCACTTGCCCGCCGCCTGTACGGCGATCTCGCCGCCGCGTACGGACTCGCTCACCCCCACCCCCTCCAGATCCTCACCTGCTGGGCCTGGCACGCCCTCCACCAGGCCGCCGACGACCCGGCGGAGGCCGTCGACCTCCTCCTGCGGACCGCCCGGCTGCGCCACGCCGCCGGGGCCCCGCCCGAGGACACCCACCGAGCCGCCCTCAACGCCTATGGGGTGTGGGGGAGGTGGTGGTGGCCGGCCGACCCGGAGGGGGCCCGAGACGACGGCGGGGGGCGGGGGGGGGGGGGGGCGGCGCGGGCGGGCCCCCCCCCCCCCGCCGCCCCGCCCCCCCCCCCCCCCCCCCGGGCCCCCCCCCCCCCCGCCGCCGGGGGGGGGGGGGGGGGCCGGTGGGGGGGGCGGGCCGCCGGGGGGGGGCCCCGCCCCGCGGGGGCCCGCGGGGGGGGGGCCCTCTACGCCCGGGGCCCCCCCCCCCGGGGGCCCCACGTCCTGACCCGCGCCGGACAGTGACCAGCGCTACCGGGGCGATCGGCTAAAGGTGCTCTCGCAGGTCTTTTGCAGGTCCTTCCGGGCGTGACCGCGCGACATGTCGCACAGAATCGCCGGATTGATCGTCTGGACGGGTGCCGGTGCGGCCTTCTTCGGCTTCAACGTCGTCTTCGCCTTGGGCCTGGCGGTGGCCTTCTTCGGCTTCGGCTGCACCCTCGGCGCAGCCGCCTTCGTCCGCTTCGGCGCGGAGGGCTTCGACGTACTGGCCACGGCTGCACGCCGGTCCCGGGGCGGGGCCGGCTGTGCGGTGGCTGCCGCCCGCCGGGGTACAGCCGCCTCCCGGCGCGGCGGACGCGCTGTGGCCTCCTCCTGGCCTCCGGGGCGCGCTGCGGGTGCCGGAGCCTTCGGCCCCACCTCCGCCCGGGGGTGCGCCGGAGCGGCCGGGGCATCACCGGAGCCCATGGGCGGAGCCTTCGACGGCGCGGCCGACGTAGGCGAAGCGGAGGGCGTCGTTGCGTCTTGGTCCTGGCGGCGGCCCTCCCATCCGATGCCGTCTTCCGCCCCCGGGGCTGGTCGGGCTGCGCCGTGGGACGGTTTTCCGTCCTGCGGCTGCGCTGGTGTGTCAGAGCCGCAGGCCGCGGTGCCAAGGCACAGCACCACGGCGGCAGTTGCGAGTACAGGGCGATAGATCACAGCCCCAGCGTTTCGCGTCCGCGCCCGCCCAAGAGCGCGCCACGCACCACGTCACCTCACGGTGTGACAGTCGGGGCGTGATGCTGACGGGGCCTCAGCCTCCTGCGCCAACTGGCCCGGCGCGGCAAAGCGCCCCGCCCAGCCGATCGGCCAGGGGGGCGCTCCAGAGATTCCACCCGATAGATTCTCGGGCTGTGACAGAAACTCAAGGCAAGACCCTACTGCCCGACGACTACTCCCGAGCGCTACCGCTCCTAGGTAAGCGCCGTATCGGACTCTTCGGGAAGGGCGGAAGCTCGAAGACGACCACGGCCGCGCACGTTCTCGGCCACTGGGACGCTGCGGGAGTCCCCTGCATCGGCATGGACACGGACGAGCCGGGCGAAGGCGAGCCCGGCAGCCTGGAAACCTGGTCGCGGTCCGCCTCGTTGGGCGCACCCGTCTACCGGGCTCCGGCCTCCGCAGACGACCTTGACCGTGAACTCGGCCGCTACACGCCCGAAGGCGGGATCGGCCTCCTCGATACCCCCGCATGGGAGCGCAAGCCGGAAACGATCCACCTGCGCGCCCTCACCCTGGTAGACCTCGCCGTGCTGTGCCTCCAGCCCTCTCCTGGCGAACTGGACCGCGCAGGCAGCTTCCTCAAGGCGCTGGATTCCATCCAGGCCGTCGGCGGGCGCGTGCCGAGTTGGGTGATCCTGCTGACACGAACTCACCACACGGCCTCTGCCCCTGCCGAGACCCGCGAGGTCCTCGAAGAGGTCGGCTACACCGTGCTGCGGTCACAGGTCCCTGATGAACATTCCAGGAGCGGACTGGGGCAGTCCCACGGAAAGCCAATCCCTGTGAACCACTCCGGCCCTATGGGCAGGCTTGCCGCTGAACTGTTCTCGGCGGTGACCGCGTGAGCACCAAGAAGAACAGCGGCGCCAGCCACAAGGCCGCCATGTTGAGGGCCGGACTGGGAATGCGCGGTGGAACTGATGCAGGCCAGGCAGCAGCAGCAGGAGTCGTCACCACCGGTGCCGCCGCCGCTCCGGAACTAACACGTAGCCAGCGTCTGGCCAACCTGGAATCCATCCTGCACGCATCCCGGGACGGGTTCCGCAAGGCGCAGAAGAAGCACATTCGAGAGTCCGCGGAAGCACTTCGCGCCATCAAGGCCGACGACCTGCACGAGGAGGCCGGCTACCAGGACTTCGATGCGTACGTAGCTCAGCGGGTCGGCTGGGATCTCTCCTACGCCTACCGGTTGATCGACCTTGATTACGTAGGCAAGGTCCTTGAAGCGTCGCCCATCAAGGACCTCACAGAAGACTCGCTCCTCAATCTCAATGAGGCGCAGGCGCGGGTGCTTGCCAAGGCCGCCCGGGACCAGGGCGAAGAAGCGATCGTGAGTGCATGGGCCGAAGCGCATGGGCTCGGGGAACTTGTTGCAGCGAAGGAGCGTCCCGCTCTCGTCGCTCACGAAAGCACCCCCCGTTCGCCAATTGGCGAAAATCCTGGTGCGCGGAACACGAGTACACCCATGGCCACGATCACCGCGAGCGTGCTCACAGAGGCCGTGCAGCGGCTGTACGCGATTCCGGAACAGCAGCAAGAGGTACCGCCCTCACTCTCGGGGGCGGAGGAGGCGGCAGTACCCAACGGAGAGCACCAGGCCGCCGAGGACGACGTCCTGGACGCTGAAGTCGTAGATGAACACGAAGAACAAGCCCAGCAGACACCCGCGCTCGACAGGCTCGACTCCGCCCTGGCGAACCTGCGCAGTGCCCACAAGGACGTCACTGCCCGCGTGATCAACGCGGCCCGTGATGAGGGAGCCCCCGAGCGCTTCCGGGCCGTCCTTGAGGAGCTGCGGAGCATGACAAGCAGGATGGACGGTGTCACGGAGCGCGCGGTGGCCAAGGACAAGAAACTCCGAGCGCAGGAAGCGGCAGCAGCGTCGGCGTCAATGGTGTGACCTGGGCGGGGCGAACAACGGGACCGGGCCCCCGCGCCGAGGCGGCGCGGGGCCCGAAAGCTCATCCTCCAAGAACTATCCGGGTGATCAGGAGCGGGCCGGGGGTGGGGAGGGTAGAGCGGCGACCTCGTGTGAGTGATCGCGGGGTGCTGCCCGTAGCCGACCCGAGGATGTAGACGCCTCTACAGAACTTGATCTACGTGGCCCGCCGCCACGGGGCACCGGTCTGCGCCACCCTCACCGACACGGCCGCCGCAGCGCTCGCCGTGGTCGGCGCCGGTTTGAGGGTCTCGTCGGGGTGATCGTGACTGCCATCCCGTAACGGCGCACCAGGGGCGGGGGGTTAGAGAACATGATGCGAACTTCTCGTAACAGGTACCGCATAGCCTAAAAAATGGCTCTGAATGAAATTTCCATGCGTTCCATGCATGAGTTATCGCTATGATGGGCCTATGGGAATGAGCTTGGAAGGATCGCTGCGGCTGACGGTGGCGGCGCTGATGCAGGCGACGGGGGAGTCGCAGCGGGTGGTCGCTGAGGCGCTGGGGCTGACCCAGACGCAGGTCTCGCGCCGTCAGTCCGGTGCCGCTTCGTGGCAGTTGGACGACGTCGACGCGCTGGCCGCCCACTACGGGGTGCGCCCGCTCGATCTCCTGGACGGGCCGACGAAGGCGTGCGAGGCGCTGCCCGCCGACCGGCTGCGGTCGGCCAGGGAGAAGAAGGGCGCCGGCCGGTGACCGGCTTCGACGCGATTGACTCGCTGCTGTCCTCCGTCACCGAGCAGGCCGCCCTTCCCGAGCCGGGGATGCGCCGTGCGCTGCGTGAGCGCGCGCACCTGTCGAAGGCGCAGGTCGCGAAGGCGCTCGGGGTGAGCCCGTCCACGCTGTCCGGCTGGGAGTCCGGCCGTGACCCGAGCGGTGAGGTCCGCACCAAGTACGCGTACCTCCTGGACGGTCTCGCGGCGAAGTTCGCCGACCAGACCCCGGACCCGGCCGACGACGACCAGGACGACGCCGCCCCGGCCCCCGAGGACACGTCCACCGAGGCCGCACCCGAGGATGACGAGCGGGCGGACGACGTCGAGGTCCTGGCGGTGCCTGAGCCGTGCGTGCTGTGCGGCAGCCCGGCCGGTCACCGGATCGACGGCTTCGCGCAGCACCTCGACCCCACCGACTGCCAGACCACCCCCGCTGCTCCGGCTCCGGTGGAACCCGCCGCCGACGTCGACGCCGCCCCGGCCCGTACGACGCCCGCCCCGACGTCGGCACCGCCGGTCCCGGCGCGTGCGGCCCGTACGAGCCGTCCGGCCTCCCGGCCGACGGCACAGCAGAAGCCGCGGGGGCGGGCGTTCCAGGAGGAGTCCGGTCCCGGCGACCTCATCGTGCAGGCCGTTCAGGCGGCCCTCACCGAAGCTGGCGGTGACGTCGAGGAAGCCACTGCCGCGCTGGTGAAGCGGGCGATCCCGGACGCGATGGCGCTGCTGGACGAGACCCGTAGGGGAGGCCGGTACGACGTCGTCGCCCACCCGGCTTTGCCGAAGATCCTGCGCAAGCAGACTTCCAAGGGCGCCGATCAGGTCTGGGAGGCCCGCCCCAAGTGGACCCGGCGCGCACTGCCCGAGGGGGCGCATGAGGTGGTCGCGCTCGACATGAACGCCGCCTACCTCTCCGCGCTGAAGACCCACCTGCCGATCGGGCAGCTGGAGCACTCCACCGGGTTCGACTTCGACCGCCGCCGCGCCGGGGTCCACCTGATCACCCCACCGGTCTGGGAGCACGAGGACGTCCTGCCCAACCCGATCGGCCACCGCGACGAGCCCGGCCCGCTGTGGGTGACCGAGCCGACGCTGCGGCTGCTGCTGCGCCTGTCCGGCCCCAAGCACCGGCTGTGCGACCCGCCGGAGATCCACGAGTCGTACACGTCCGGCTCGACCGAGGGCCTGCTGGAGAAGTTCCGGGTGACGCTCACCGAGGCCCGCGCCCAGGCGCTGGCCGGGGGGGACGAGGTGACGCTGGAGTACGTGAAGGCGATGTACTCGAAGTTCGTCTCCACGCTGGGGGAGTCGAACTACAACCGGGAGATCTACCGCCAGGACTGGATGCACCTCATCCGCTCCCAGGCGTTCGCGAACCTGTGGATGAAGGCGTGGAAGGCCCACGAGAGCGGCCTGCACGTAGTACGGGCTATGGGCACCGACGAGCTCCACGTCATCGGCGACTGGCACCAGGTGTTCCCCGAAGGGCGGGGTGTCACCGAGGTCAAGGTGAAGGACACGTACACCGTCGGCACCACCGACGGCCAGACGGAGAAGGGGAAGTAAGTGCCCCAGAGGAATCATCAGTTCGGCCTGTTCGGCGCGCGCGGCATCAAGGGCAGCGAGGCGGTGGCCCGCCAGCTCGACCGCCTCGCCCAAGGGATCGCCACCCCGGTCACCTCCAAGCGCGGCTGGACGGCCCGGTTGAACTACCTCACCCGCACCGACCACGCCCGCCAGGCGGCGAAGGCCGCCGGCCTGACCGTCACCGACCGCACCCTCAAAGCCTGGCGCGAGGGCAAGCGCGCCCCCTCCCGGGCCAGTCTGGAGAAGATCGAACGCGCCTACACCGCCGTGCGACGGCAGAACGTTGCCAAGCATCTCCTCAAGCGCCTCAACTCCGGGGGCGGGACCCGGGTGGAGATCCACCCGGTCAACCAGTCCCAGGTCGACCAGCCCCGGAAACGCGTCGTGGAGTACCGCACGATGAACGTCCGCCGCTGGGACACGATCGTCGGCTCTTGGGCCGCCAGCGACCACAGCGAGCTTGAAGAGGCATGGGACGACGTCATCGGCGACCTCGGCTCCGACTGGGGTCAGTACGAGTACGTGACCAACGTGGGCTTCGCCGCCTGATCCGCACCACGATCCCCCGATCCGGGAAGCGGATCACGGACCACCAGAACACCCCGGACGGCTTCGCCGCCCGCTGGGCGCAGCCGCCCGCCGCCACGTCCCGCCGCCCGTACGCGTACAGCGCGGACTCCGCCAACGCGACCTGCCGGACCTGACGAAAGCGGCCGGCGCCCATTCCGCCCGAGGGCGGGTGGCACAGGGGTGCCGGCCTTCCCCGCCGTGTACTCCGCGCCCAGGAGTTCGTGCTACGGGGCCCCGGGTTGCCAGTGGTCAGGAAGAGTGACCGTCGCGGGAACGGGGAGGCCCAGGGAGTCGAGAAGCCCATGGGGAACCGACCCCAGCGCATTGCGGAAGTTCATGTTGCCGTCGGAGAACCGCGCATTGTGGAAGTTCACGGTGCCGTCGGAGAACTGCGCATCGGTGAAGTCCATGATGCCGCCGGAGATCCGTACACCGTAGAAGTTCACGATGCCGCTGGAGAACTGCGCATTGTTGAAGTGCACGGTGCCACCGGAGAACCGCGCAGCGGTGAAGTGCACGGTGCCGTCGGAGAACCGCGCATTGTGGAAGTGCACGGTGCCGCCGGAGAACCCCGCAGCGTTGAAGTGCACGGTGCCGCCGGAGAACCGCGCAGCGGTGAAGTCCACGGTGCCGCCGGAGAACCGCGCACCGGTGAAGTCCACGGTGCTGGATATCTGCGCACTGGTGAAGGCCACGGTGCCGCCGGAGAACCGCGCACCGGCGAGGTCTACGATGCCGCCGGAGAACTGCGCACCGGTGAAGTCCATGGCGCCGCCGGAGAACGTCGCACCGGCGAAGTTCACGGTACTGCCGGAGACCTGCGCACGGTTGAAGTTCATGGTGCCGCCGGAGACCTGCACACCGGTGAAGTTCATGGTGCCGCCGGAGACCTGCACACGGGTGAAGTTCACGGTGCCGCCGGAGAACTGTGCACCGGTGAAGTCCATGGGGCCGTCGATGGTGACGCCGGTGAGGTCGAGGTTGTAGCCCTGCCAGGAGCGGCGGTCGTCCTCGGCGGGGAGGCGGTAGTGGTCTCCGATGAGGCGCAGGATCGTGTGCCGTACTTCGCGCAGTTCGCGGAACCGGTCCTGCTTGGCCTGGTGTGCCTCGCGCTGTTCTTCGGTGTGCGGGGTGTTGTCGGGCTGGAGGTCGGGCAGGGTGCCGGGGTCGGGTGGGTAGGGAAGGCGGAGGTAGGCGCACAGGACGTCAATACAGGTCTGGCGCAGTTCGGGGCGGGGGGCGTCGTCGGCGAGCCCGGACAGGGCGTGGATGCCGCCCAGGCGTACGGCGGGGGAGTCGGAGCCGAGCATCTCGACGGCCGCCGAGAAGCGTTCGGTGTGCAGGCGGGTGGACTCGCGGTGGGCCCCGGCCTCATCCACGCGCTGGCGGCGGTAGGCGACGACCAGGGCGACGAGCGCACCGGCCCCGGCGACCACCCCGAAGGAGAGCTTCACCAGGTCGAAGAGCGTCTTCGCATCGAGCTTGGTGCCGGTGTCCAGTGCCCGGAAGTCGAGCAGTACGACCAGCACGGTGAAGATGGAGCCCGCGACGAGCACGGCGGCGGTGAAGGCCAGGAGCAGCGTCCGGCCGACCTTCCACAGCCGCAACTCCCGGTCGTCGGGGTCTGATCGTCGTTTCGGGGTGGCTGTCATGCCGGTGAAGACCCTCCGCGGCCGCCCATGGTTGCAGACCTGCAAAGGGGGCGGCGGTGGTACGGCGACGAAAGCGGCCGGCACCCATTCCGCCGAAGCGGGTGGCATAGGGCGCCGGCCTTCCCAAGACAACCCACCAGGGAGCTGCTCTGGGCACAGTGTGCCACGAACCCCCGCGCATAAGGCATGTGCCGTACTGTTTTCCTGAGCGCGTTCTCTTCACGAACCCCCCTTCCCACATCCGGAGTTGTCTGATGATCCGTTCCGGGCGCGAGCCCTACGTCCTCACGTCCGCCGACCTCGCCGCGCGGGAGGGCATGACACTGGGGACCTGGCGGACGAAGAAGGCGGCGCAGGCCCCCGGCCGGCCGAAGCCGGTCAGCAGCGAGGGCGCGCGCACCCTGCTCTGGGACGCCCGGCAGCAAGACGCGTGGGCCGTCGGGAAACCCGTCCCCGTCCTCCCGACGACGGACGACCCGGGCGACCTCCTCGACCGCCAGGAGGCCGCGGCCGTCCTCGGCGTGGCCCCTCGCTCCTGGGACCAGTACGCCCGCGCGGACCAGGACCTGCGGGCCGCGTGCCAGGTGGTCGGGGGAGTGGAGCACTGGCCTAGGGACGTGATCGAGAAGTGGCAGGCGGCCCGGCCGGGAGACGCGGGCAAACGGGCGCGCGGAGGCCGGCCGCGCGGCACCGGCGACCTGCTGCCCCGTGAGGAGATCCGCCCCCGCACCGCCGCACTGCTCGCCGCCGACCCGGCCGTGACCGCCCAGGCCGTCGCCGAGACCCTCGGCGTGCACCACAACACCGCGACCAAGGCCCTCGCCGCCGCCCGCGCGGACGCCGTCGCGGAACTGCTGGCCGCCGACCCGGACACCACCGCCGAGGACGTCACGGCGCGCCTGGGGTATCCGCCGCTCACCGCCCGCACCGCCCTCCAGGCCGCACGGGAGCGGTGACCGCTGCCCACCCCGGGGCGCGCGCCGCCAGGGAGCAGCGGCGCAGCACGGGCTACTGCCGGGGGCTCGGCTTCTTCCGGGCCGCCTCGACCGGAGCGCGGCACGTGACGCAGAGGCTGTTGGCCCCGTCCCCGTACCGGCAGCACGGCTGACGGCACCGCGCGCACGGACCGATCTGGGACGGCGCGCAGTCCAGGGCGCGCGGAGGCGTGGCCACGAAGGGCTCCTTTCGGCAGGGGCTTCCGCAGGAGAACAACCGATTCTGCGCCCGAACATTCCCCAGGGCGCAGCACGGAGGAGCAGCGGCGCAGCACGGGGTTGCTGCCCTCCTTCTGTGCGTGCTCTGCTCCGCAGAGACGTCGCTACGCGGCGGGAAAGATCCGCAGTGCGCCGCGTTGTGCGGCCGGTGGGTGGCTCGGGGTACCCCTGCCTCGTTCGCTCGGCGATCGGCCCGCAGGCGGGCGTATAGCGTCCCCCCGGAGGGGAAAGGGCGGCCTGCTCCGCAGTCCGCTGTGCCGCCGCTGCGCGGCGGGAAAGATCCGCAGCGCTGCGCGCTGCGCGGCCGGTGGGTGGCTCGGGGTGCCTGCGGTTCGCTCGCTTCGCGATCGGCCCGCAGGCGGGCGCGCAGCGCCCTGCGGAGGGCGAAGGGTGGCCTGCTCCGCAGTCTGCTGCGCCGGTCATGCGCACAGGTGGGGTGACCAGCGGATTCACTCGTTTGGGGGCCCGGATTTCCCCGCGTCATTTAAGCAAGTGACGTACATTTCTCTTGTCGGGGTCACCGAGTGGCATCGGTCCCCGACTCCCAAGGCCACTCACTGAAAGGCACACCCATGCACGCACTCCTCGGCCTCTCCTTCCTCGGTCGCATGGAGCTGTTCCACGGCGACCGCGACGACGTCGCGCCCATCCACGTCGCCGCCGTCCCCGCCGGGACGGCCCTCCGCACCGTCCCCGTGCCCGGCATGAAGGGCTACTCGGCCCACTTCGTGACCGACCCCACCTACCCCGAGGCCCCGATCGCCACCAAGCTCCTCGGCGAGTACGTACGGGGCAACATCCTGATCAGCCGCACCGACGAGGACGGCACGCATCGGCTCCTGTCGCTGGAGCAGTTCATGGACCTCTCGGTCCTCCTGATGGACGCCGCCGACGCCACCCACACGGCGCTGAGCATCGAATCCGCCGACGGCACCGTGCACGCCTACCTCGGTAGCTGACACCCCGTCCGGCCCCCGGCGGGCGCGCCCCGAGGCAACGCCCGCCCCCCGGCGGCCCGAGTGGCATCGGGCCGCCACCCAAGACACACACCCCACCCACCCGAAGGGCACACCATGTTCCTGTACCTCCTCAACGTCGACGGCATCGCGGCTCCCTTCCCTGCCCAGGCCGGTGAAATCGCCCTGCCGGTCCAGCCCTCCGCCGACCAGGCCGACCGCCCCCTTTACCTCACCCCGCTCCGCACGATCGGCAGCGTCGCCCTCCACGGCGTCACCGACCCCACCGAGGGCCTCCCCCTCAACGTGCTCGCGACCGTGATGGTCGGCAGCAACGGCCCGGCCGCCGTGTACGGCTCCCTCCTGCTCACCGGCCTGCCCACCGCCACCGGCGACCGCCACCACGTCCTCACCGAGACCACCGCACTCGCCGCACTCGACCTCATCGACACCGCCCGCACCGCCCTCCGCGAGGGCCTCCGCGACGGCCTCCACCCCCAACACCGCCGCAGCTAACCCCCACCCCCGGGTGCGCCCCACCGGGGCGCACCCCCTCTTACCACCCCTCAGAAAGAGGACTGACCCATGCATGTGACGCTCTGCTGGAACGAGACCGAGGCCATGACCGCCGCCGGGCAGCGGTGGGAGGTCACCGCCTCATGGCGAGGCCACCGGTTCCACGTGGCGCAGTACAAGCGTCAGTGGATCATCACCCGTGAGCAGCCGCCTAAGTACCTGCTGCCGACCCAGTGGCCCAAGACGAACCAGGTCCGCCGCGCGGACCGCCGCACGATCAAAACCCGCGCCGAGGCCGAGGCCCTCATGATCGCCCGCGTTCACGAGCGCCTCGCGCACGAGGACCACGTGCGCGCGATCATCCAGGCCGCCGCCGGACGCCCCGCCCCGAAGTGGACCCCTGCCCGCATCACCACGCCCCGCAAGGCCCCGCGTACGGACCGCACCGCCGCCGACGTCCTTGCGGCGTGGGGCGACGCGGTCACGTACGAGCACATCGGATAGCCCAACACCCCCCCGGGGCGTACCAGTTCAGGGTGCGCCCCGCCCTCTCCGCGCGGTTCCGGCCGCGCCAGAAGCGAAAGGACGCGACATGATCCCGATTCTCTGCGGGGAATGCGGCAGCTACAGCGCAAGAATGCGGCTGACGGTTGAGGGCCTTTTCCAGTGCGACCACTGCGGGTGGCTTCTTTTCCGCACGGAAATCTCGCTCGACGGTAATGAGATTTGGGTGGTAGGCCCGGATGGAACCCTCGGGTACGTCATCGACCCGGCCGTTTCTCTCGCTGAAATCGCCGAATCCCTCGATGACTACATGAGCGCCCCGCACGACTCGTACGGGGAATTGGAAGCACTCCGAAAGTCCCGCGACGCGGCAAGCCGCTTGCGCGCGGCATACGAAGCCGGAGTCCCTTACCCGAAGGCGGAAAAGAAGTGAGCCGGACCCGAACCCTCACGCTGCACACCCTCCTGTGCCAGGCGTGCGGCGGCCTCTCGCCGCTGTACGCCGCCAGCGACCGCACCTTCGTCTGCGCCGACTGCGACAGCCGCGTGACCACGGAAGACGCCGAATGGCGCCTAGAAGGCCACGAGGTGTGGAGCGTGCACCCCACGGGGGAACTCGGCTACGCCGAGTCTCCCGTCATCGTGGCCGCGCACACGGTCGACACGGTCCGCCTGTATCTCGCAGCAGACCCGGAATCGGCGGACGAGACGGCGGAATTCCGTACCCTCCGCGTGCTGCTTTCCATGGGGTGCGACACGGTAGAGCTGGGATTGGACGTCCCTCAAGAATCGCGCCTCCGCTGCCCGAAATGCAGGACGGGAGAGGTTTCACTGACCTGCCGCCAGTGGTGCCACTGCACAGAATGCGACTGGGGCGGAATGGAATACGAAGCCCTCTACTACGGCGACAGCTACCAGCAGTAGGGGGCGGTCCCTGGTAGGCCAAGCTAGCCAGGGCCCAAAATGACGCACACACGGAAAGGCCCGCGCATCCAGAATTCAAGGGGTGCGCGGGCCCTGGTGGTAGTGCCGAAATTCGCGCCATCCCATCGGGCAGTGATCTTGACGCACCGGGGGTAGGGCATGGTTCCAGAGTGAATCCGCTACCGATTTTGAAGCACACCCCATGAACCCGTTCAGCCGAGACGCCCAGCCCCCGGCCCTTCTTGCTGCCGCTTGTGGCCCAAACCCCGTGGGCGGGCCGCGCGGAGCGTGGCACGCCTGACCCGCAGGCGCATGGGTGGCCCGGCCAGCGGACGGCTGGAGCGAAGCGGAAG
>NZ_JBIVLB010000028.1:0-45510 GCF_044751045.1 Streptomyces sp. NPDC088745 | reverse complement strand
GGCCGCCGCCGACACCCCGCCGTTCCAGCGCAGGTCCTCCACCACCCACAGGTCGTCCGCGCCGAGCGCCTCGGCCCGCCGCGCGAAGGCGGGCAGCTCCTCGGGCAGCCAGTCGCGGTCGTACATCACACCGATCCGGAGATTCGTCATGCGACGGAACCTACGGTCCGACCGGAGAGGCGATCAATGGCTTTGCCGGTACGGGGCCGGCTGCCGCCGAAGCACTGGAAGCGGTGCTGGACACTCTGGTCCGGCGCGTCCTGGACGGCGGCACCGCCTCCGTGACCGGGTTCGGCAGGCTCCAGGCGGTCCACGCCGAGGACCGAGGGATGGGGGTCGCTGGGGTCGCCCGCACAACGGGGTTACCCGCATCACGGAGGCAGGGTTACCCAGGGGGAGTTGAGTACGGGTACTCATGAGCCGTCGACTGGACGATCACAAGATGTGCACATGAAGCGAACCGTTGGCGCTCGCCGCCACCTCCTCCCCGCTGTCGCCCTCTGCGCCCTGGCGCTCACCGCCTGCGGCACCACCCAGGCCGATGGGGCCGGTTCCTCGGCCAGGCCCGGCCCCGCGAAGAGCGTCGATGCCGCGGCGGCCCCGAAGGCGAAGTCCACGCCCGAGCCGCAGGAGGCCGAACAGTCGCTCGCCTACATGCGGTTCCTGAACAAGGTCGCCGCCCCCTGCTTCCCCGACCTCCCACAGGAACCGCCGCTCGACGACCAGGGGGCCGAGGAGGGCGAAGGTGCCGAGGGGACCGACTTCCCGCCGGAGCCCTCCCTCTCGGATGCGCCCCTGCCCAGCGAGCCGCCCCTCCCCAGCAGGCCGCCGTCGGACAGTGAGCTGAACCGGGGCTCCCACCAGTGGAGTGAGAAGGACAAGAAGGAGGAGGCGAAGCTGGAGGCCGGTCACAAGTGCGCCACCAAGGCGCACATCGACCGCGTCACCAAGGCCGTCAAGGGCCTCAAGGACCCCGCAGCGGTGAGCGGCGCCCTGACCCGGAGCGGTTACACAGGCCCCTTCGTCAAGACCCGCACCGCACCGAACGGCGGTACGTCCTTCTCCGTGGACCTGCGGATGTGGGGCAGCACCGAGTGCCTCGCCGGCACCGCCACGGGTGCGGTCCCGTCCGTCCGACAGCGCGACGTACTGGACCCAGAGGCCCCCTGCCCCCTCTCCTGAGCCCCCGCCCCTGCCCCGCCCCCACCGGTAAGGGCTTCAGCCCCGCACCGTCCTCGTCGACGCCCGGACGGCCGGTTCCGGGAGGCCCGCTTCCGCGGCAGGCGCCGCACGCTTAAGGCCGACGGTATGGTCAAGCCCGCCCGTACCGAAGTGATCGACGGCGTGACGTGCAGCAGCGTCCGCTGAGAACTCAATCGGCGGTAAGCAGCTGCTCCCGCAGGATGTCGGCGTGTCCGCAGTGGTGGGCCAGCTCGCGCAGGACTTGCAGGTACACCCAGCGCAGCGTGCGCGGCCCGGTACGGTGGCCGGTCACGACGGTGTCCAGCGACAGGTCGGCGGCCACCGCCCGGGTCGTCGCGCAGGCCTCCTGGTGGGCCGCCGTGACGGAGGCGACGGTGTCGTCGTCGGTGAGCCGAAAGGACTCGTCCGCGCTCTGGACCAGGCCGAGTTCCCGACGGGACGTGCCGCCGACGCATTCCTCGAACCACACCCGCTGCATCCACGTCACGTGCTTGAGCAGCCCGAGCAACGTGGTCGCCGACGAGACGAGTCGGCGACGGGCCTGCTCCTCGGTGAGGCCCTTAAGGGTCGCCTCAAGGGCGCTGCGGCCCTCCTCGACGAACGCATCGAGCTGGGTGCGTTCGTCATCCAACGGCACATCGAACGAACCCATCGGACTCCCCTCACGAGCACTGAACACAGGGCCGCCGTACACGCACAGCCGGTTCCCTGCTGTCTTCCCGGACAGCCAGCCCTCAACGATCACTCGGCTTTCGGTGGGAAAACCTATCGGTCGCCACCCTTCGATGACAACGCTCCGCCTTCACTGCGAGAGGCCAAAACAGCCTGTTGCACAGCTTGCCTGCCCCCATGTTGTGACCTCACCAGATGTGCGATTCAGCGTTCGATTCACGCGTGATTGGAGTATGGCGTCTATCGGAGGTGACCTCTGTGTCCACTGAGAACGAGCTGCTCAGCGCCGTCGATGCACTGCTGGGGCAAGTCGTGCCGGACGGTCTGCCGGATCCTGCGGAACGCAAACGTCTGCGGGAGGCAGCGGACCTGAGCCAGGCTCAGATCGCCACGGCGCTGGGCGCCCGCCGCGAGGCGGTCGGGAACTGGGAGACCGGGTGGACCGAGCCGCGGCCGCCGAAGCGCGCCGCGTACGCCCGGCTGCTGGAGGGCCTGGCCGCCCACTTCCCCACCCCGGCCGCCGACGCATCCGCCGCTGCGGTACCGGTGGTCCCGGAGGCGTTCACCGGCACCGCGCCTGTTCCCGCCCCGGCGACCGAAGCACTGGCAGCACCGGCACCGGCTGCTGCTGTGCGACCGGTACCCGCCGCGAAGCCCGCCGCGTCCTCGCGGTGCCCGGGTGCGAAGAAGACCACGGCGTCGGCGGCCGCCGCCGTCGACCCGCGCTTCGAGAACGGGCCGCTCGCCGTCGTCGACTGGGAGGACGGGCAGGTCTCGGCGTACTGCGTCGGCGGCTTGGTCCTGGACGTGCCCGCCAAGACGATCCCGGCCCTGGTCGACTGGACACGTGCGACCGACGACGCCCGGATCCGGGACATCACCCAGGCCCTGCCGCCCGAGTACGTCGACAAGCTGTTCACCGCACGGGAGCAGGGCCAAAACGAGGACCAGCTCCGGCAGATCGCCGCCGACGGCCTGGCCCGGATGTACTTCCGCGCCAACAACAGCCGCGCGCACGGCCTGGGCGTGGAGTTCACCGACGTGGAACGGCTCGACATCGAGCTGTGATCACCTGCCCACGGCAGGGGCCCCGATGTGACTGTGACTGGGCGCTTCCCCTGGCGGATGCGTGTTTCAGTTGGCGGGGCTGCGCGTCAGAGTTGGGTGCAGCGGTTGCCTTCAGTTCCCGCTCGCCGATCGTACGTGCAGTTACGTCTCGCGGGTGAGGAGGGATGGAACCGCAGGCTGATGTGTAGAACTGTCCCATCGGCGAGCCTGGCTCACATGCTGAAAGTCAACGCATTACCCGATGTGCCGCGCTGGGCCCGGCTCGCTGCGGTGGGCGCCGCCTCGACCAACGTGCCCTCGGCCCTTTGGCGCGTGGCCATCGCCGTCGGTGTCCCCGTTGGGCTGGCGCAATCCGAATACGATCAGATGGGGGCTCCTGGCCTGGGATCGTTGGCCCTCGTCGGCCTCAGTCTGATCTCCGAGGCCTTCGCATTCCTCACACTTGGGCTGGTACAGGACTGGGGTGAGGTATGGCCGCGTTGGATCCCACACCTCCGCGGGCGCCGAGTCCCCGTCATGCTGGGGACCGGTGTGGCGGGGCTTGGCGCGCTGGCCACGACTGTCTTTGGCGCACTGTTCGTCTACACGTCGCTCAACGCAGACTTGGCAGCCACCACCTGGGGCATCTGGCTGCTCAACATCGTCTACGCACCGTTGCTCTTGTGGGGCCCGCTGCTGGGCGCGGTCACAGTGCACTACTACCGGCGCCGGATGGCTGCATCTCTCGCGTCGGTATGAAGGGCCCGGATGCTGTGAGTGCGTCCTCGCAGAACGCGCAGCATGCCTGCCGCGCGGCGCCCCGGGCCTATTGGCCGGCCGGACTACTGGGGATCCGGGTCTGCCTCGTCCAGCGCAGCCGTCGTACGGCGGGAGCGCCGACGGATGACGTCGGGCATCTGGCTGGAGGCGGCGGCCGGGATGAAGAACAGCCCGATTATGCCGGGCCCGGTCACGACGGTGCTCAGCAGGCCCACCGACACCGACGGGTCGTCGACCGAAGCCACCCCGCAGAACACCGAGCTGACGGCCACGAACGCCAGCGACGCGAGGATCCACCGCTCCCGCAGCGGTGGCCAGCTCCTGCCCGCTACGTGGTGATGGCGAGGACGGTTGTCGGGACGAACAGAGCCAGAACGCTGAGGGACCAGTACGCACGTGGAGCAAGCGCCGACCTGCGGCGGAGCGGCTTATTGGCAAGCCACCAGAGCAAGGTGTACAGCCCGGCGATGGGGGCGGCGATGAGCAGCCAGCTCAGCATGCCGTCGTTCTCAGTCGGCTCCCGTACGGTCAAGCCAAGATCAGCGAGTGGCCAGTTCACCACGAAGTACCAGAGCAGCCAAATAGGCAGCGTGCCTGGGAGCCCAAGCAGAACATTCACCAGTAGCGGTGCCGACCAGTGCTTCGTCATCCGTCTCCCTTCGGCAGCGTGGCCAACTACGGCGCTCAGTGTGACCAACTGAAGCGCTCATTGGCCAACTGAAGCGCTGAGTCACAAGGGGCGGACACCGGCCGTACGGCGCCCCACCGTCGGCCTCTGTCCACAGGCCCAGTCGGGCCTGATGATCAGATGACTGATGACGACGTACTGCACGCGGCCCGGACCCGCGCCAAGATCCTGGAGGGCTTCGCCCGCGCGGAGCGCGCCCTGTTCACCCGGCCCGTGCCGAAGTCCGCGCGAGCGCAGATGAAATGCCTTCGCACGCGGGAGAAGGGTTCCACCAAGTCCCTGGCGGCGCGTCTGGATGTCTCCCGCAAGGTGGCGCAGCGCTATCTTGCGGGCGCGTCCACCAAGCCGAACAAGCGCCTGCAGGAGGCGCTGGTGGAAGAGACCGAGTCGGAGTGGCAGCCGCAGGTCAGGGCATGGGCGAGGCGGCGTATGGTGTCCTCGGGCGGGCTAGTCATCTCCTGCCGGACGTACTTCGGGTTCGGTCCGGGCGGCACCTCGGACGCGGGTCGCGTACGGGACATCACAGTCGCCGTCAGCCCTGCCCACGCGGCCGCCATCATCGCCGCACGGGAGGAGGGTGCAACGGAGATTGATCTGCATGAGGCGGTCGTGGAGGCCATCGCGGACGCCTGTTTCCGTCAAGGCGGTGGCGGACGTGCGGGCTTGGAGGTGAAATTCGCGGACGTGGAGTGGTTGAACATCAAGTTTTAGCAATGCGTAATCCGGGCGTGCTGTAGACCTGTGCGACCTGGCACGCCGAAACGAATTACCGGCCGGGCCCTCATTTCCGAATCCGGACTGAAAGCGAGTGCTGATGACCACGTCCGACGGGTGGTAGCCGCGCCGTGTCCCCGAGGTCGGCGGCCGCGCCGGCACCCCGCGCACGCCGGTCGACTACGGCGAAGGTCGGCCAGTTCTCGGTACGGCGCGCCGCGCGCGGGACATGACGCATGGCGAAGCGGCGGCGGCCCTCAAAGGAGCCGAACTCGACGCGCACCTGGCCCGCCGCAATGAGGCCGCGGTCGATGACAGCGGCCGCCGTGCTGCGGAGCTCGCGGAGTGGCAGCGCATCGTGCAGCTGCTCGCCGCGACCGGCGGCCCGTACGACCCGGACACCGACGCGGTCGTCCAGGAGGAGCTCGCCGCAGACCGCCGCCGCCGCGAGGAAGCCGAGCAGCAGCGCCGCCAGCAGCAGCAACTCGCCGACCGTGCCGAAGAACTCGCCCGGCTCGGCAGGGCCGGCCGACTCGACCAAAGTGTGCCGACCCGGGCCGGGGACGAAGCCGCCCGCGACCTCCTGGACGACCGCGGTGACTACCGCGCCGCGACGGTCGACGCCTGACTCGCCCGCGCCCTCGCCGACCAGTCCGGCCACTACGTCGACCCGGCCGCCCGCGCCGCCGCTGCCGGCTCGCTGCCCGCCCCGGTGCGTGCCCGTGCCACGCTGCTCGCCGCCCTCGCCCGCACCGGCGCCCCGGTCGACGGCGGCCTCCAGTTCGTCGGCCGCCTCGCCCAGGCCGACCCGGAAGCCGCGAACGCGCTCGCCGCGTGGCTCGACAACGCGGCCGCGGTGAAGGGAGGTACGCCGTGAGCGCGGCGGACAAGGTACCGGCGGCCGCCCTGGCGCGAGCACAGCGCGAGCGGCCACCGGTACGAGGACCTGCTCGCTGGCGGCTCGGTCCTCACCCGGACCGAGCTGCCCTTCGGCGAGAGCCCCTGGCCCGGCGACGACGGCTCCGACTGCAACCCGATCTGCCACTGCCCGCTGACCCCGCGCCAGTTCTGCATGGAGTGCGCCGGCTGTGCCGCGTGCGGGCAGTGCAGGAGCCCGCACGTCTGGCCGCCGATCCAGAACTGATCACTGACGGCTACCTCCCAGCTCACCGCGCTCCTGTGAGGTAGCTGTGAGCTGAGAGCCGGAAATGATCCTGTTGCCCTGTTTGCCTGTGAGGTGAGAACAACGAACCCCCAGGTCGACGCGTTGCTGTGAGGTGAGCTGGGAGTCTGGGAGGTGAGACGTACCGGACATCTGTGTCCTCCGCCAGGCGCCCTTGACCATTTGGCAGGCAATTTTGACGAACGTTGGGTTTCTGCCACCTGATCTTGATTGCTGACGGGGAGCTGGCGACGCCTACCGGCTGCTCCACCAGGCGGTGGCGGCGCCCATGGCGGTGGATGCCAGTGTGATCAGCCACACCGGTACACGTTGAACAGTCAGGTGCAGGCCGCCGCAACGGAACTCGAAGTACGGACGCTGCGCGTTGTTTGCAGTGTGGTTCCTGGGCAGCATGGTGGGCGGTCCCCTCGTAGGCCTGGCGGCTGCATCGGCGTGTACGCCTGTTGGCTCCTGTCGCGCGCCATTGGGTTGCACGGTGCGGTGACAGGAGACCGCATGCCTGCCCGCTCAGCCCGGCGGCCGACGCCGAGTCCAGTAGAGGCCCGGCATCGGTGCCCTCTTCCTGTGCCTTGCCGACGCTGTCGTCGTTGCCGACCACTGAGACCTGGCCGCAGGACCTTCAATTAGCTTGCCGGTCAGGTCACGGCGCACCGCCAGCTGGGGGTGGATCACTACGTGGATGCCGCGGTCCTGGCGGATCAGCTCGTAGGGAACTGAGTTGATCAGGAAGCGCGTCGTCGGTGACGACCTCGACGACGTTATGACCGCAGGACCATCAGGCACAGACATCGGCGGTGGTGGTCGAACTCGGCGACAGGGCGGATCCGATTGGAAGGCGCCGCAGTAGCTGCCACTGCGCGAGATGGGCACCGCCTACTCAAGGTTGGCCTCATTGCTGTCACGATCTGGGACTTCGTGCGCGTCCTATTCCCGAAAACCGTTGGGGAATGGCGCGGTCGTGATGGCAGGATGCGCGCATGCGCTCTGACGTCACTCTGCGGCAGCTCGATGAGGATCTGCTCCGAGACCTGCTGGATGTGGCCGTGGCCGAGGCGGACCCCCATGAGGTGATGCCCCCGGTGGCCGGGCCTGCTGGATGGACTGCCGAGCGTCGGACGGCGTTCTTGCGGTTCCATCAGTCGCGGTCTCTATCAGCCGATCCGGTGGAGGCCACCTATGTCATCGTCGTGGGGGATGCCGTGGTGGGGGCTGCCCGGCTGTGTCCCCTGGAGGGCGCAAAGCGTGCGGTCGAAGCGGGGGTGTGGATCGGACGTTCCTACCGCGGTAGCGGCGTCGGCGGCGCAGTGCTCAGCCATCTACTGACCCTCGCATGCGCCGACGGATTCGATTCACTGTTCTTGAGCACGACGCCCGACAACACGGCCAGCCAACGACTGCTTTCGGCACTGGGTGTCGATGTCGTCCACGAAGGCGACGCTGTCACAGCGTGGGTGGACCTCATCGCGGCCAGGTAGAAGCCAGGCCTCGAGGGGCGGAAGCAGCGCCGGCACTGCCCACCTGAGCGTTTGCGTCCAGGTCTCGCTGACTCGGCACCACGGCCCGCCCACCGTCCCGGTGGACAGGCCGTGGTGCCGAGTCAGCGGGCCGTGATCACGTTGCTGATCGGCCTATTGGGGGATCGGGGGATGGCCGGAGAAGCCAGTCGTCAGCCGGGCCGGATCGTCCGTACCCCGCTCCCGTCCCCGGCCCCGGCGGGGGAGGAGGCTACGCGACGGGTTCGTACGTCACGCTCTGCTCCGGGCAGGGCCCGGCGCCCACGGACCGCTCGGCACCCCGGCGCGGCCCCGAAGGGCCCGAGCAGCGCCGGGGGCGCTCGAAGTAGCCGTCCAGCCCGCAGCACCGCCCCGGGCACCCGGGGCGGCCACCGGACCCGACGGCTACCCCGTCCAGCGCGTCAGCGCCCAGCCGCCAGGCACGTACACCGCCTTCCTCGTGGAGGGCCGCCCGCGGCGCGCTGGATAAGGTCAGCGCACTTGTTCGATGCCCTGGGAGATTTCATGCTCAAGTCCTCGCTGCGCCGTGCAGTCGTCGCGGCCGTCACGCTGTCCGCGCTCACCGTTTCCTGCGGCGCCGACGCCAAGCCCGACCGTCCGCAGGCCGCCGCGTCCCACGCCGGCGCGGAGGGCGCTGCCACCCCGTCCGAGACGTCCGGGAAGGACGAACCTTCCGACCCCGACGACTCGTCCGACGAGTCGTCGGGATCCTCCGGTACGGCCACTCCCGCCCCCGAGGCCGTTCGAGACGCCTTCGCCGGGCTGCAGGCGACCCTCGACGACTCGTGCGCAGACCCGGGCAACTGCTCGTACGTCCTCAGCCGCACCTACGAGGAACTGCACGGCCTGGACGAGGCCATGAAGGCGGACCCGAAGGGCCCCGGCCACTTCCCCGAGCCGCTCGCCTGGATCAGGAAGCTCGACGCGAAGCTGGGCGGCGACCTCGGATTCGAGAACCTCAAGAAGAACCAGAAGCTGCTGATCAGTACCCGCGACAGGATCAACACCTGGATGCAGGGACACCCGGACGACTACCGCTGACCCCCGTCCCCACGAAGTCGGCCGGATCGCTCCCGCCACGCGTACCCCGCGCGAGGCGGCGTGGAGGGCGTGCCGGTGTACTGGCGGCCGGAGTCGGGCCGACGGAAAGGGTTCGCGCGTGCGCAGTGCCCGGTGAAAAGGACGCGGTGATCATCCGAAAGTGCTGAGGGGGCCGGTGTGCGGACGTCGAGGACGCCCGAGGGGTGGTGCTGCGGGAGTGGCGGGAGGAGGACGCCGATCACACGGGCTTGAGCACTCGGAAGCGTTCGGCGACGACGAGAGTGTCATCGGTAATGTCGGGGGTGCGACCCAGGAACTCGCTTACGCCATCGCTCTGGAAGAACTCTTCGTGGGCTGCTCGCCACTGTGCAACGTCGGAGTAGCCGCGCCCCTCGGCTCGCGCGAAGTCATCGTCGATTTCCTTCATGGGAACGACCCGCACGTCGACGAGTTCGATCGTGACGGCCGGACGACCCTCGGAATCGAGCACTGAGAACCGCTGGCCGCTCTGCGGCACTGCCTCTCCGGCGTGCTCATAGATCTCCAGGAGGCCTGTGAGCGCGGTCTTCTGACCGCTCAGGATCGCCGCCACGCCACGGTCACGTTCTGGTCCGGGAAAAGCGAGTTCAAGAGTCGGAAGATCGTCATGTCCCATCGGGAGATGGTACGAATCCGGGTCGCGTTGATCAACGGCCGCTTGTCCCGACACCCATAGCAAGCGCTTTCACAATACGCCCTAGTACAGCGGTCCTGGGCGCTTGGCCATGAGTGCGAGATGCACAGCCTCGGTCCCACCGCCGCGTGGCCCGCTCCCCGGCATCAAAGAGTGGACGCCGACCCGGAGGTTCTTGATCCGTCGACGGGCCGGTCCGGAACGCTTCGTACGCCCGGACGCCCGCCGAATCCCCGCCCTACCAGGACCAACCGTCCTGACAGGACCTGAGTGCCCACCCTGCGAACGCCATCCTCATTCCGGGTCCGAGCAGGGCGGACCGTAGTCCACGTCGGGGAAGTAGCGGTCCCACTGCGCGCGGGTGAGGGCGGTGGGTTCCCGGGCGCAGATCCGGGAGACGGCGTCCTTGGGGTCGGTCGGCCAGAGACGGGCGCCGTTGTCCGCGCTGCCCGTGAGCAGGGTCCTGCCGTCAGAAGACAGGGCCACGTCGTTGAGAGCGCCCCCCGGGCCGCTGAGCACGCCTGCGGGCCGGGGGCGGCGCGAGTCGGCGATGTCCCAGAGCCGCGCGACGCCGTCGTAACCCCCCGAGGCCAGGAGCCGGCCGTCCCCGCTGAGCGCCACGGAGATCACCACCTCGGTGTGACCGGTGAGCGCGGACAGGGCGGCCGGGCTCCCAGGCCGGGTGACGTCCCAGAGACGTACGGTGTGGTCGTCGCTGCCGGACACCAGGGTGTGACCGTCGGGGGCGAAGGCCAGGGACGTGACGAAGTGGCGATGGCCGGTGAGGACCGAGAGCCTGGCAGGGGTGCGAGGCCGGGTCACGTCCCACAGTTGCACCGTGCGGTCGTCGCCCCCGGTCGCTAAATACCTGCCGTCACGGCTGAACGCGACGGCCTTGACGTTGAGGCGGTGCCCGGTCAGTACGGCCTTTGCCGCGGGCCGGGAGCGCGTGGTGAGGTCCCACAGCCGAACGGTGTGGTCGTAGCTGCCGGTGGCCAGGGTCCGCCCGTCGGGACTGAAGGCGACGGCGAAGACCACCCCGGTGTGCCCGGAGAGAGTGGTGGCCACGGCGGGGCGCCGACGGTCGGACACGTCCCACAGCTGCACCCTGTGGCCGAAACCGCCCACGGCCAGGGTGTGACCGTCCGGAGCGAACGCCACGGACGCCACCGGACCGGTGCCCGTTACCTCACCCGTCCTCACTGGCCGATCGGTTTCGGGTACGTCCCACAGCTGCACGGTGTCGCCGCCCGTCGCCAGCCCGCGCCTCGTGGGGTCGAACGCGACCGCGGAGACGTTGCGGTTGCGGCCCGGGAGCGCCGTGGCGGCCGCGCCGAGCAGGCCGTCGCGGGCCTCCGCGGTGGGCGAGAGACGGTAGGCCGCTGCCATCAGCTGGGCGTGCAGCACGGGTTGGGTCTCGCGCAGCGGGTCCGCCTCGGCCACGACGTTGCGGGACAGGATGTCGTTGCGCTGCTGGGTGACTTCCCGCTGGACGTGCAGGGCGTACGCAGCCGCACAGGTGGCGAGGAGGGTCACCGCGGTCAGCAGGGCGACCAGTCGGCGCAACCGCCGGGTGTGCAGGGCGGTCTGCCGTTTCCTGTTCTCCTCGGCCGACACGCTGGCGTCGAGGAAGGCCCGCTCGCGCGCGCTGAGGGCGCTGAGGTGCTCCGGTTCGCCGAGGAGCTCCCTGGCCATCGCGAGTCGCGCACCTCGGTAGAGGGCGTCCTGGTCCCCGTCCAGGGAGTCCCAGAGCAGGGTCGCCTCGGTGAGCCTGCGGTGACGGCGAAGGCTTTCGCGGTCCTCGGTCAGCCACTGGTGCAGCCGTGGCCAGCACCGGATCAGCGCCTCGTGCGTGATCTCCACGTGGAGGTCGTCGAGGGTGAGCAGCCGGGCGCGGGCCGCCTGCTCCAGGACGGCGGTGGCATCGCCGCCGTGGTCGAATTCGTTGCGTGGCAGCCGTCTCTTGGTGTCCTCGGTGCCTTCGCCCAGTGCGGTCAGACGCAGGAACAGCTGCCGGGCGAGTTGCCGCCCGGTCGGGGTGAGGGAGGCGTAGAAGGACTCCGCGGTCCGTGCGAGGGCGCCTTCCACCCCGCCGGCGGCCTGGTGCCCGGCGAGTGTGAGCGCGTTGCCCCGGCGCCGGTGCCAGGTCTCCAGCAGGGCGTGCGAGAGCAGCGGGAGCACTCCGGGCCTGCCGTGGCACTCGGCGATGAGTGACGCCATGAGCGGGCCCTCGACGCTCAGCCCTGCGCGCACCGCGGGCTGGACGATGGCCTGGCGCAACTGCTCCCCGGTCATGGGGCCGAGGGTGATCTGGCTGTCGGCCAGTGCGGCGACCAGTTCGGCGTAGGGCGTGCAGTGCGCGTAGAAGTCGGCGCGTACGCTCAGGACGACGCGACACCGGCTGTTGGAGGCCTGCGTCGCGGTGCAGAGCGCGGTGATGAAGGAGGACCGCTCGTCCTCGCTCCGGCACAGGGTGAAGATCTCCTCGAACTGATCGACGACGAGGACCACCTCGGCCGTGGGGGGCCGCCCGGCCAGCAACTGCCGTACGAGCAGGTTCAGGTTCACCGGATCGTGCGCCAGCTCGGCGTGCAGTGTCCCGGCGGTGGTCCCGAGCTGCCCGGCCAGCGCGACCGCGCACTCTTCGAGAGGGTGCGGTCCCGGAGTGAGGAGCACGACGGCCTCCTGCTCCGCCTCCGCGCGCAGCCGGGGCAACAGCCCAGCTCTCAACACGGAGGACTTGCCCGACCCCGAAGCTCCGAAGACCGCCACCAACCGTCGTCTCGACAAGCTGTCGGCCAGGGCACTCGTCACCTGCTCACGTCCGAAGAACCGCTCGCTGTCCTCGGGTTGGAACGCGGCGAGTCCCGGGTACGGCGCACCGGCGGCGATGCCGTCGGCGCGGTCGCTCTCCGCCGGGGCGGCGCCCGCGGCGAGTTCCGCGGCGGTGCTGTGCCACAGCCGCTCCCACTCCTCCACGTCGCCGTCGCAGGCGCGGACGTAGGCGAGGGCGACCGGGAGCGAGGGCAGACTGCGGCCCGCCGCGGCGTTGGACAGCGTGGTGACGGAGTAGTGGGAGCGCTGCGACAGCACCCGATAGGTGGGGCTGCCCGCCTTCTGCCGCAGCCGCCGCAAGGCCGCCGCCCACCTCAACTCCGGGCTGTCCCCGTCCTCCAATGGTCGTTCGCTGCGCGGCACTGTCGTCCCCTCTCCGCCTGCGCCTTCCCACCCGTGATTGTTTCTCATCTGTTTGTTTCGTGCCTTGCTTTCGATGCCGGACAACGCGACCTGGCTAATTTGCCGAGGGTCAGCTCGACACCGAACTCATGGGAGGAACAGGATGTTCCGGAAACTCTCGACCACCGCGGCCGTGCTGGGGCTCGTGCTTGCGGGCCCGCTGATGCTGTCGGGCCAGGCCCAGGCTTCTCCGCGCGCGGCGGCCGCACCCGCTGAGATCTGCGGATACAACGACAACCTCGACGGGCAAGCCGTGTGGATCAACTGCGGAAACTTCAACCACCTGATCGAGACGTGGGCGCTGGGCTCGAGCAAGAGCTACCAGTGCGTCGCCGCCCATTCCCGGTACTACTTGGGGCCGACCTGGTTCATCAGCAGCTCCAAGTACGCCGGCGGGGAGGGCTGCACGCCGTGACGCCGCCGTCCCCCTCGGCCGTCTCTCCCTCGCTGAAAGCACCGCTGAACCTTCGGAGGAAACGTATGCGCAAGACCTTCGCCATGCTGGGCTCTGCCGCTGCCCTCGTCCTGACACTGGCCACGACTTCGGCCCAAGCGGCGCAGACGGCCCCCGCAGCCGGTTATGACCGCTGCCCCGCCGGGTCCTTCTGCATCTTCGACGGAGCCAACGGGACCGGCACCATCGCCTGGTTCCGTACCGGCTCGCCCGACCTGCGGGGGCAGTCGATGGACAACCGGACCTCGTCGTACTGGAACCGCACCAATGACGCATTCGCTCTGTACGACGGATACAACTACGGCGGAAGCTGCTGGTCGGTCTTCACCCACGAACCGTCCAACCTGACCGGGCGCTACCCCGAGTGGGACAACCGCTTTAGCTCCCTCACCAAGAGCGCCTGCGGCTGACCCACCCTCCCGCTGACGTGCCGGTGGATCCGCCCCCATGCCAATGAGGCGACGACAGGAGCGCGAGGGGCGGCGTCGCGTCACCGCCCGCCGTGCCGCTACGGCGGCACGGCGGATGGAGCGCCCCTGGGCGCCCCAAGCCTGTAGGGGCGGGGAGGATGCGTCGCGCGCGAATCCTGCCGCGGAAGCCGGGCGGGACGCTGCGGCCCGAAGACCGAGGCGCACGGCCCGCAGCCCGCCGGGGCACCGGTCTGCGGTGGGGAGGTGCCCCGGCGGATCCCCGGTTCGCCGAGAAGGAGCAGGACCAGGCGCTCCAGGGCAACAGCGAGGAGGTGCTGGACCTGAAATACGGACCGCGACCGATGACCTGCCCGGCCGCACTGGACACGCTGGAACGGGATGTGACCGGGCCGGGCTCCCGGACTGGACGCAGCAAGCAACGATGCCCCTCCACGCGGCGATGTCGCTCCGCGGCAACATATCCGAGGACGAGACCTCACCATGGCGCACATGGTCAAGGGCAGAAGACGCTCTCCACGGCCTTGCCCACCTCCAGCTCCACGGCGCTGGGTTTGACACTCAGGGTGAACGACATCGCGAGCTGGCGACGGCCGTCCGCCGAGTAGAAGGTCATGGCGACGGAGCCGGGGGCCGACCCGCCTGTGATGAAGAAGTCGTCGCCGCAGCGGCGGCCGCTGCCCCGGGGACGCGGCGTGGCGGGCAACCTGTCGGTAAGGATCCGCTGGAGTTCCGGCGGCAGCAGCCTGCCCTGGGTGAACGCCCGCTGGAAGGTGCTCATGTCCTGCGTGGTGGAGACCACCCCACCGGCTCCCGCTCCGGCGAGACTGGCGTTGAACCGGTCCACGTCGCGCAGCCTGCCGCCGGCGTCAGGGTAATAGCCGTGCCCGTGCGGCCCCTTGACGCCGTCCGGCGGCTTGACCATGAGGTAGGTCTTGGTCATCCTGAGCGGCTCGAACAGGTGCGTGCGCAGTTCGCTGCCCAGGTCATGGCCGGTCACTCTCTCGATGATCAGGCCGAGGAGGGTGTAGTTGGTGTTGGAGTAGGACCACTTCTCGCCCGGCTCCCCGGTCCGCGGCCGACCACGGCTCCACCTCACCAGATCCAGTGGGCGGTGGGGGGGTAGTGAAGTCGAAGACGTCGAACGAGGGTTCACTCTCGCTCCCGTCCGGGTTCGGCTTGCCCGCGTACCAGTCGGGGATGCCGGAGGTGTGCCGAAGCATCTGCCGTACCGTGATCTCGTCGGCCCGTGTCACCAGATCCTGCTCCACTACCGCGGGCAGCAGGTCGCCGAGCTTGTCGTCCACCCCCAGCTCGCCCTGTTCGACCAGTTGCAGCACCACGGTGGCCACCATCTGCTTGGTCTGCGACCAGATCCGGAAGCGGGCGTTCGCGGGTGTCGTGCCGCCCCGACCGTCCAGCAGCCGGGAGCCGGCGCTGCCCACCCCGACGGATCTCCCGTCGACGTAGGCACCGCCGACCGCCCCCACAACCCCAGGTGTCCCGGCCAGCTCCTCCATCGCTTTCTGCACATTCCCGATCCGGTCCGGGGCGGCGGTGGCAGGCCCTGCCTGAGCCATCATCAGCAGGGCGATACCGGCTGCCAACCCGGCCTTCTTCGCTGGCAGACGAACATTCCCGTACGGCACGACACGCCCCTTTTCGCGATCACCTTCCGAACCGGGGCATCGAGCCCCCGGCGCAGACCGCTGCGGTCCGCGTCCACATGAAAGGCGGAAAAGGGTTGCGGTGGCGTATGGGTTGGGCGATACACCCGCGATATGTTCAGCCCCCGGCGTACGGAAGAGAGCGGCGGACCGCCCCCCGCCCAGTCGGGGGACGCGAATCCGCAAGGACATCCCCGCCGACCAACTCGGTGCCATCGGCGACGGATGGATGATGATGTTCCCCATCGAACCGCAGCGATTCACACCGCATCGGGTCCAGGCACTCCTCGACGCAGCCCTCACCTTGATCACCCCACCGCCACGCAGCCACCAGAGCCCGGAACCCCGCTTGCCCTCATGAGCCAGGCACACGGACGACACGGCCCCACGTCCGCTGCCACCACGTCTCCGCGGAGCGGGAGGGCCTCGCGTACAAAGAAGAGCGGCGCCGCCTGAAGGCAGCGACCTGGCCGTGCCCGACCTGTGGCCGCAAGACCTACCCCGACGACGGAGCCGAAGCTCCCCACGGGGACTGCCGCGTCTGCCTCAACATCAAGAAAAGGGAACGCCACGAGGCTGAAGAGCGAGCTGAGCAGGAAGCCGCAGCAAAGCATGCCGGCTTCTTCGGGTTCCTCCACGGACGGAAGAACACGTAGCGCAGCTACACCGGTCCTGGCAGGAACGGGCTGTCCAGACACGATGGCGGTCGGCGTTGACCCGTTCGGACTGCGGTTTCCCCTGATTCGCAGAACGCCAAAACGAGAACCAGTCCACCAAGGACACTGGCAACGAATGCCCCAGTGGCGATGCCCGCCGTCCCACAAGTCCGAACAGCGAGGCCCTCTGTGCACACCAGCAGCTACACCGTCCTGCACGACCCCGACGGGCTGATCGAGGCGGAGCTCCCGCTGGATCGCGAGCCGTACGAGAGCCTCGTCAAGGCCGTCCTTGCGTGGACCGGCGAAGACATCCTCACCACCCGCGATCTGGAGCAGATCGCCCTCCAGCTCACCGGCCACGCCCGCGCGGTCACCTCCGACGTCCGCCGCCGCGCCGGCCAACTGCCCGAGGACAGCGGCCCCCGGGCGCTCGCCGACGTCGTCCTGCGCGAGGCAGAAGGCATTCTGTCCGCGCCGATCGAAGGCACCGTGCGCTGCGTCCACCACCGCGCCCGCCTCGTCCGCGCCCTCTACGAACGCCTGGACCGCCTGGAAGTGAAGTAACCGACAGCTGGCCGGGTTCACCGCCACCGAGACCGACAAGGACTGACCGGCCCGGAGCCGGACACACCACGGGCCCCGGTGATTTCCGGGGCCCGCCTCGGGGGTACAGCGTTCAACGAGGCCGCGCTGTTCGCGTTACACCGGCTCCAGGTTCACGAGGGACGGACCAGCTTGGTACCGATCCAGTCCTGCGCCGCCACCAGGCTGGTCCCCTGAGCCAGGCCGGCCACCTGCGCTCCTTCATGCACATCACCGGGGGCGACGTACCCGTCGCGGCCCGTCTTGGGGGTCACCAGCCAGATGCAGCCACCGTCCTTGAGACGGCTGGCGGCGTCCAGGAAGCCGTCGGCGAGATCTCCCTCATCGTCACGCCACCACAGCAGCACCACGTCGACGGTCTCATCCGCTTCCTCGTCGAGCAGCTCTGTGCCGGTCACCTCCTCGACCGACCCGCGCAGCTCGTCGTCGCAGTCGTTGTCCCACCCGATCTCTGCGACCGTCTGACCGGGAGTGAACCCCAGTCGCTTCGCCAGATTCATCTCCGTGGTCGTCACGACCAGCCCTGCCCTTCCTCGGCTTTCGAGGGGCGGCCCCTCTGCCCGCCCTGACGTTCAACGGGGACCGCCACCCGTACGTCACGCACGACCGCTGACCCCGGGCTGGACACGCCACGGGCCCCGGGGGATCACCCATGACATCCCCGGGGCCCGGTTGGGTTCCCACTGTCCAACGACCGCGCGGCCCCCGCGTCACATGCCTGTGCCAGAACGGCAGATTGATGCTCGGCTCCCAGGGTCTGCGGTCTGTGCCGACGGCCCCGAACGCACAGAAGCGGGCAGGAATGATGCGATTGAGCAGCTGTTTCCAAGCCCACCTGAAGCGTGACGGCGCCGCGTGAGGTTTCTGGGGCTGGCTGGGATGTGTGTCGATGTTCCAGGGGTAGACGCGATGAGTTGAATCGGGCCCCGGACTGAAGGCGGATACATGGATCTTCCCGCGCAGGACGAGGGTCTTGAGGCGGCGATTGTCCGCCCCCTCGCGGTTTCCGCTGCGTTTGAGGGCAGCGAGGAGATCGCGCAGGCGCGTGATCTGGCCCGGGTCTTCCTCACCTCGGTGCAGGCCGAGCATGGTCTGCCGGTGTCGAAGCGGGCCATGGGGATGACTCAGCTGGCGGTGAGCGAGCTGGTGACCAATGCCCGTAAGCACGCGCCCGGCCTGTGCGTGCTGTCCTTGCAGGTCGCGGAGGGGGCCGTCGAGGTCAGTGTGTGGGACAGCAGCACGACGCTTCCCGTGGTGCTTCCGGCAGACCCCTCGCGGGTCGGGCAGCACGGTCTGGAGATCGTGATGGCGATATGCCGGCGGTTCACCGTTCAGCGGGAGCCCGTGGGAAAGCGAATCACCGCGTCCATCGTGCTTGCCGACGATCCTGGCGGGAACGCTGCTGGCCGCCAGGCCATGTGAGTTGCCCCCTCCGCTACGCCAGGACGGCGGACACGCTCTCCAGCACGGCGCGCTGTCGCACGTCCAGCGGCACGTCGGCCGCTGTCACCAAGAGCGGCCCTGGAGCTGGCGAGCTTGCATGTTGGCGAATCGGGTGACACCGGCCTGCAGTGGTGATGATGATGCTGGCATGCGCAGACCGGCTTCGGACACTGAGCCCTGGACCTCCGCCTCCGACCCACTACTGGCACTGGCCGAGCAGGAGTTGGCGTTTTACCAGCGCAGGCGGGATGCCGCGCGGCGCGCGCACCGTGCAATCGAACTCGGTGCGCTGACGAGCGCTTCCGCGACGGTGGTAGCAGCCGGCCTGCACGCCCCAGCCTGGGTGACGACGGCAGTTGCTGGTATTGCCCTATTCTGTACTGGTTTCCGCCAGGTCTTCGCCCCGGGTCCCCGCTGGGTACTGGCGGCTCAGGCCCGGGAGTCTCTGCGCCGTGGGGTCAACCGCTACCGGCTGCTACCAGTGAGTGAACGGGACGACCAAGCACGGTCCCTGCTGCTCGCCGCCATTGAAGAAGTAGGCACCGAACAGGTCCGCCAATGGGCAGGGGGCCACGAGCAGACTTCTATCGGGGTGCCGCCCACCCCGCCGCCTACCATCTGACCTCGGGCTCCTCCGGCACGCGACCAGGACAGTCCCATGAGCTTCGCTGTCGCAGGACATCGGCCGGAGCGGATTCCGGCCCCGGTACCCGGCGATACCGTGGTGAGCAGCGCCAGTTCTGCCCTGTGGAGCCCTCGATGAGCGAACAGCCGGCCGACCCCGCCGCCCGGCAGCTGGAGCCCGCGGTCGCCGACGGATTGTGCGCGTACGCGGCCAGGGCCCGCGCCGACGCCGACCGGCTCGCCGCCGCCCACACCAACGCCGGACGGCTCGGCAGCCTCATTGTCGACGGCCCCGGCGCCCGCGTCACAGCTGCCCGCGCCGCCCAATTCCACGACCACCCGCCAGATGGGGGTGCGGCCGGTCCATGGTTATCGAGCGGGTGCACTGCGGTTCCCCGTGGCGCTAGGCCAACATGCGCTCTGCCGCGTAGGTGCCGTCCGGCAGCACCGCGTCGGTCAGTTCGAACTGCTCCCGCCTTCCTGCGGGGCTGCTCCAGGTGATCCGGGCGCCGGCGGGGCGGCTGCTGGGCCAGTGGACCGGCTGGCCGTCGGCGGCCCGGGCTCCGAGCAGCGTGTAGGTGCGGACCTGGCGCACGGTCTCGGTGGCCGGAGCTGCTCCGGGGGCGGCCGGGGTCCGGCGCCGCCGGAGCCAGCCCCAGGCTGTAGCCCCCGCCAGCAGCGTGAGGCCGCCCAAGGTCTCCGCGGTCCAGCCGGTGAGTACATCGATAAGCATGTGGTGTCCTTCTCTGTGTGTGACGGGCGGCGCGTGAAGGGCTGCGCTACTGACGTCGCGTCCTGGGCGGCACAGTGCGGGAGTGGGTAGTTAGCTCCGCAACTCCCTTCGAAGCGGCCCTTGTTGGGCAGCCGTCGACGGGTGTGGGATCAACTGCGGTTGCCATGTGGCCTCCCTGACGCCATTTCAGCGGTAGGGCCGCGCGGTGACCCGGCGGAGGTAGGGGGGCTCTAAACGAGGGGGGGGCCGCTACGTCATGGCGTTGGCCTCCGGCTGCCGTTCCACGGGCTGTCACAGGATGAGGTGACAGCCCGGCCGGGTCCGCGAGTGGTGCCGGTACCTTCCCGTGCATGTCCACTGACACCCCGAGCCCGACGGATCAGCTGCTGATCGAGCACGCGTTCCGGCACGGGTTCGCCGTGACCGCGAAGATGCTGGAGGTGTGGAGGAGCCGTCGGCTGCTGCCGGGCAACATCGCCGGCGGAGGCCTGGGCCGCGGCAAGGGCAGCACCTCCAGGCCGGCGCCGGAGAGCTTTGACCTCGTCCTCGGCCTCGCCCGTCACGGCGGCCGGGGTAAGCGGCCCCACGACGTGGCACTGCTCCTGTTCGGCGACGGGCTCCCGGTACCGGAGCAGACGGTACGGGCCGCCTTCACCGCGGCCGTGACCACCCTCACCGTCCCCGGCGACGACGAACCGGACACCGACCCGGAGCAGCGGCTCGACGCTCTCGCCGACCACATTGCGGACGCCACCCCGACCGTCACCCTGGTCCCGGCCCGGGCCCGGCGGGTCGACGAAGGCATCGCCCACCTCGTCCGCGCCGCCGGACACACCTGGCCCCCGGCCGAGCTCACTGCCCTCGACGCGAACCCCGGCACGTCCACCGTCACACCCAGGGACGCCGCGCTGGCCGCGGCCGCCGCCGCCATCAATGGGACGATGTCCCTGGAGGACATCGGGGACCTGTTCCGCGCGATGAACCTCACCGCGGTGGCCAACCCGATCGCGTCCCTCGTCGAGACCACCCGCAAAGACGTTCCCGAGTTCGCCGACGCGGTCCTCACCGACGACAACCAGCTGGCGCTGGGCCCCGTGCAAGATGCCCGCGATCATCTGCGCGACCTGGCCGCCACAGCCCCCTTTCAGAACCTCGCGGGGGCCTGGAAGACCGCCGAAGAGGTACGGCAGTGGGCCCTGGACCTCTGCGGCCGGGCCGAGGACGAACTCGCCGCCGGGCAGCTGGGCGAGGCGGCCGTGGAGTGGATGAACGGCCGCTACGCGATGGCCGGACTGGCCGTGCTCAGCACGCTGAAGGAGCGCGACCGGTCACCCGTCCGACACGCCCTCGACGCCTTGGTGCTCCTCTACCAGGTCGGGGAGTACCGGCGACTCGACCGCCTCGTGCCCGGCTGCCAGTGGCACCTCCTCGCCGCCGAGGGGCTGATGCCGCCGCCCACGCGCGAGCTTCTCCAGGACTTCATCAGCCGGAGCGCGCCCGGCGCCGGGGCGGGGGTCGGTGTCGGACCAGCCTCGTAGCGTTGGTGGCGAGGGTCCGGGCCGGACGGCGGGGCCCCGGAGGAGCGGACCGGTACCGCCCGCGGCGCCCTGGTCGCCGTCCAGGACACCCGCGACGTCCCCGGGGAGTACCGGGAGGCGGTCGAGTCCGCGAGGAACGAGCGGATGGGTGCGGCCCTGCACAAGATGTGGGACGCACCGGTGCAGCGCGGTTCAGTCCTCCTGATGGCCCAGGAGTTCCGGGCTGTCGTCGCCCGCACCGGCACCTGACCGGATTGATCACCCGCTCAACCACCAGGTCGACCGGGTCCCGATACAGCACTGCTCTTCCTCTCCCCGTCCACGGCCGCCCCAGGTCGACCAGCGCCTCAAGCGCGTCGTGGAGTACCGCACGATGAGCGTCCACCGCTGGGACACGATCGTCGGCTCCTGGGCCGCCAGCGACCACGCTGGCCTCGAAGCAGCCTGGGACGACGTCATCGGCGACCTCGGCTCCCGCTGGGGCCAGTACGAATACGTCACCAACGTGGGCTTCGCCGCCTGAGCTTGATTTTTAACCTCAGTCCGACTGCGGCTTCCGCGTTGTGGCTTCGTGAGCATCGAGTTCTTCCGGGGTTCCGACGAATGCCGGGCCACAGTGCGCTGGAAGGCGTTCGACCACCATGGCGATGGCTTCCTGCGCTGTGGCCGCCGGACCCACCGTCTCGGTGCGGAGGGGGCCGGAGACCCAATAGGTACCTTCGGCCGCAGGCTGGATGTAGGGAACGTCCCAGGTCCATTGGAACTCCGTGCAGCGACTGAAGGCAGCTCTCCCATCCCCGTCTAAGCACGCAGTGGAATGTGACTACTCTGCCCCATCGCCTACTGCAGGGGTATTCGTAGTGATGCGCACTACGGCGGTGCCCTCTGAAAGGCGGGTGCCCGTAGGTCCACGCTGGATCGTCACCTTATAGCTGAACTCGTCTTCACCCACATAAGTGGGAGACGGTGTGTAGGTGACATCATCCCCATTGATCACTGCAGATCCATGATGCGGCTCGCTATTTAGCGTCAGAGTATGGCTACTTCCACCCAGAGCGCTGAGAAGGGGCTTCCTGGCAGCACCGACGGGAGCAAAGGTGTCATTGGCCATTACACCGACAGTCACTGGACGGCCCCCGTCTATACTCCTCGCGTCGTCCACGAGTTGCACTCCGGAAGCGCCTTCGTTGGCATGAATCTCTTGAATGTTCCCCTCGACGCGCGGTGTGGATTCAGCACTTCGAGTGCCCATGTTTGGCTCAACGCCGTTACATCCGACCAGTACAGCAGAAGCCAAGAAGGCTGCCCCAACGGTGATAAGCGCTCTCCAGTTCAACTTATCTGCCTTCCAGAACATTGAGTTATTCCTCAGTTTCTAAATACTGTCGCTCCAAGAGCGATCGATAGTGTTAACCGGAAGCTATCCGGAACTGCGTAAAACCAATTAGATAGCGCACCCAGCTGGAGGCTTAATAATATTTCACTTAGTTAGTGGCGGGAGCTGTGGGCTTAGAACACAAGACATGTCAAAGATCCGACTGTGACTCCGCTAAAGGGTCTCTAATCACCTGTATGCAGGTGGATTAGCAAATAGACTTCTATCATCCTCCGTTACATAAAAAATCTTCAGGAGGTATTCGCCGTATAGCTCTTCCGGCTGCTTGGTAGTTTTTGATGTTGCGGTATGCGGGGTCGTCTCGATAGAGGACGACCCCGCATACACGTCTATTGCGTATCGTCTTTCTTAAGGGGCTACTTCACAGCCCTTACGGCTATCTACCGGTGCGCCCCTCGATGTGCTTTTCCGGAATTTGCCAGTTTTCTGACACGAGGCGGTCCTGGGAAGGGATCCGGCCATAGGGAAGCCCGTACCTCCACTCTGAGCTGCGAGACAACACCTAGCCTCGTCTCCCAAGGAAGCTGAAGAGCGAGCGGACAAGCTCACGTCTTCTGCGCCTCTTTCTCCATTCACTTCGGATGTCGAAGATTTCTCGTTCTACATCTTCATCCATCGAAGCGTCTACCCACTGCACGGCCATCTCCGCCACGATACCGGGAACTTCCTCATCAGAAGCCCAAAAGTCGTCAGACTTAATCGCTTGTGGTGATTTTTCATGCGGATCTTCACTGATGTAGAACGCCCACCAGCTATCGACCTCAACACTGAGCAAAAGGTAACTACCAGCGTAGTCGCCTTTCGTGATGAACCCGACGCGGCCTCCTGCGGGCCAGGAAGCACGATCTATTTCCATCGCCCCCACTGCCTAAACCTCACGTGGTTGATGTGGTAGTTGAAGTACAGGTGGGAGTTCCTTTCTTGGAACGTCAGGTTCGAAGACCTGCCCCATTTGCCCTTCTTTGCTGCACCGCGATAGGCGAAGTGTCCCTTGCTGCGCATCCTGGCACCATTTTTCGCAAATCCGCCAACGGCGCCGCGACCAGTCCACATGCGCCCCGCCAACCATGCGGTTGGACGGGATGCACGGCTGGCTCCATTGGCGAACTTCAGTTTATGGGCGAGGCGTGCAGCACGCACGACACGGTAGGCCCTGTATCCCCAGGCAACAGCACCCATTCCCGGAACGGCTATACTGAGGACGGTGATCGCGATGTCGACCTTGTGAGCCTTGACGATTTTCCAAGCCTTGCTCCAGAAACTGTTTCCGTCCAGGTCGTATGCGTTGATAGGGTCACTGGGGTATCCATAGGGGTTTTCTCCTCCTCCATAGACCGGGTCCGTGGACAGAAAGCGCCCCGTGGCTGGGTTGTAGAGGCGGGCCCCCATGAGGGTGAAACCTGTGAGCGTTTCAGTGGAACGCTGTTTCGCGCCCAGCCAGTTGTATCGCGGCAGTGCTTGCCCAGCGCGCGGATTTCCGTACTCATCCGCTTCCAGCGTGACGGGGGCCCGGGCAGCGTCGAGAGGGAGCCCCAAAGCTATGTCGCCATGGATGGTGCTGAGCTGAAGGACTACATCGCCAGTCTTGCTGGTGGTAGCGGCGAGGTCTCCAGTGGCAGAGTCGACGTTGCGAGTGAGATCACCGGTGGTGGTGTTTTCGGTGATCCAACGAGGGTTGTCGTTGTCGCCGTCGTAGTGGTTGACCTTGGCAGCCGTCCTGTTCCAGGTACCGGCGTTGTTGGTGTCAACAGTCCAGGAGCGGAAGCGCAGGGCCGGGTCGAGATCCCAGGTCTGACGCTTGTCGCCGCTGATCTGCTGGCGGACCCGGTCGTTGGTGTAGTAGGTGAGGGAGCTGCCCGGGAGGGTAGTGGTGCGGCCGAAGTCGTCGTAGGTGTACCCGTTGTCGACGAGGCGGTCGGCGCTGTCGTAAGTGTGGCTGACAGTGTTGGTGCCGCCCGTAGTGGGGCAGTCAGCACCGGGAGCGCCGGGCGTAGTGGTGAGGGCCTTCCGGTTGGCACGCTTGTCGAAATCGTAGTCGCGCCGGATACAGCCCTGCTCCGTCAAGTCACGGACGCCGGTGAGACGGCCTGCCTTGTCGTAATCGTACTGCTGGCGACCCCAGCCCTGATGAGTGGTCACCTGACCGTAGACGGATTCACTGACGGTGTCGCTGAAGACAGCAGCGCCGTCGCTGTCACGGGTGTAACTACGCGACAGCGGGGTGCCCGTGGTGTCCTCGGTGACGCTCAGGGTGTAGCCGCCGGGGAGCTTCTCGGTGGCGATCGACCCATCCTGGTCGTAGGTGGCGGAGAAATCGCCGGCCACGGAGTCACTGGTGCGGGTCACGAGGCCCCGAGGTTCAACGGCGTGGTCGTAGGTGTAGATGACGGTAGAGGGTACGTTGTCGGTGACCTTGACGGGCCGGTCGAGCAAGTCGTACTCGGTAGTCGTCTTGCCGCCGTCGGCATCGGTGTAAGAGATCTGCCGACCGAGCTTGTCATAGCTCTTCGTGATCGTGCCCGCAGTCGGCGAGGTCACTTTGAGGACCTTGCCGGTGACCTTGTCGTACTCAGTGGTCGTTTCGGGGGCAGGTTGGCCGATGCCGTTGTAGCTGGCGCTCTTCTCCGGACGCCCGGCAGCGTCGTACCAGGTCACCTCAGTCAGATTCTTTTCACCCGCGTCAGTGGCAGACTTAGTGATCTGGCCGAAGTAACCGTACTCACTGGTGGTGGCAGGCAACTGGGTGGGCTGGCCACTGCTGCCGGTGATGTTTCCGCCAGGACCGGTCCAGCACACGTTGTCCGCCCACTCGGGGCGTCCTTTGCACCAACCGGTACCGTCGGCCTCCCAGTACACTGTCACCCGGTTTGCCGCCCCCTCACCGCTTGTCCCTGGGAGGATCTGCTTGGTGATGCGGCCCTGGGCGTCGTACTGCGTTTCTGTGTCGAGGTCGAGGCCGCCCGCGTCCTGGATGGCGTGAGTGGGCACACCCTTGGCCCAGTCGTAGCGGGTCTTGCTGACGCGCAGTTCGCCCATGATCGAGTCGAAGTCGCGGACCCGGGCGCCGGTGATCACCGACGTGACCTTGTCCTTGACCTTGGCGGAACCGTCCGTGGGACGGTCTTCGTCGTACTTGTTAACTTTCCACGACCGGGCAGGTACAGAGGCGGCCTTACTGATCAGCGTTGTGGCACCGTCCTTGAGGTCCTCGGTCAGGTCGACCCGACGGATCGGTCCGAACTCTTCGATTTCCCGAGTACCGCCCTCGTCGAAGAAGGACGTGGTCGACAGCATGGCGGCTCGTTCATGCCAAGGGCGTTCGATGATGCCCAGGTCGGTGAGCTGCTGCTTCTGCTTGTCGGTGGCACCCAGAGCGAGTTCGCGGTTGGCCGCGCTCAATTCCCGGACAGTGTTGCCGAACCGGTCGTATTCGGTGACTGAGAGGCTGTTGCCGGGGGTGAGCGTGTTGACTTCGCGCGCCGAGGCGTTGAGGTAGTGGACGGTGGCCCGCCGGTAGTCGCTCTTGCCGAGGTCGCCGCCCGCGTGGGACGCCGGCACCTGGTCGGCAGGGAATACGGCGGTGGCGTCGGTGGGGCGGTCGAGCTGGCCCCAGTGGCCTGCGTCCTTGGTCTCGAACGGTGCTTTCACACCGGTCAGCGGGACACCGTAGACCACGGTGTCCACGGCGGCCGGGCCGGTCTCGTCCACGGTGCCCTGCTTGAGGGTCGGACGGGAGACCTTGACCAGCATGCCTGCACCGGGCGCGGCACCGGAGCCGATGGTGTCATAGCTGAACGTGTATGGAAGCTCCCCGGCAGGGGCCATCCACACAACCCGGTCCTCGAAGTAGGAGTATTGCGTGGCGGTCTCCTGGCCCAGGCGCGGGTCCCAGGCCTGGCGAAGGTTACCCAGCTTGTCGTAACGGTAGATCTGCACCGCTGAGGCGGTGGCGTTGCCCGCGCCGGGCTGGGTGGCCCAGAGCTTGATCTGCTTGACCTGGCCCGCGAAGTCGCCGAACTCAGCTGCGGTCTTGTCTCCGGTGGCCGTGGTGGCAGTGGCGTAGTCGAACTCCAGGATCCGGCAACCCTTGAGCGCTGGGTTCAGGTCGCAGGCCGCCTGAGTGGCCGCCGAGGTCGGGGCGATGATCTTCTTCGGGCGAGCCAGCTTCTTCCCGCCGACGGTGACCGTCTCGGAAATTACCTTCGTCGCCGAGTTGTCCGATGCCTCCACCTCCGAAGTGGAGACCTGCCATGTGGTGGCGGTGGCGTCTGGTTTGGCGAAGGTAGTGGTACTCCCCTCGGTGTCAGAAAGGGTGAAGGTGCCGGCGACGCTGCCCTTGAGGGTCAACGATTCTGAGCCGGTCTCCGCGACCCAGCCGGTCTTGGCCGCGTTCGCCGTGAAGTGGATCGCGTCGCCCTCGTCCGTCACCACGTCGAGAGCAGTGTCGGAGATTCGGCGGATATGGCTATATTCGGATCCCGATACTTCGGCAGTTGTGCCGGAGACCCATTGCTTGCCGAAGATCGGTGCCTGCCCCTCCTGGTACAGGCCCTTGGTGGGCGAGCGGGAGGAGAAGGTGCGGGTGGCGGTCAGGCCGAAGAACGAAGCGTCCGTGGCGTTCAGCGTGTAGTCACCGGTGAGCAGGTTCAGCGAACCCGGGCCGACCTCGGTGGAGGCGGCTCCGTCGCCGTCCTTGTCGACGATCACGCTCAGCGGTGCGGTGGTGCCGGTGGCCCCGCCGGGGCCGGTGAAGTCGGCCTTGATCTGGATGCTGCCGTTGACAGGAACCGTGGCGGTGGCGTTCCACACCAGCGGGGCGGTCTTGCCCACGGCGACATCGACCGGCCACGCGGTCAGCGCGGTGCCGCCCGCGGTGACACTGCCTGCGGGTATCTGCACCCAGTTGTCGGCGGCCGAGCGGCGCCAGGAGAAGGTGGCCTTGTTGAACTTGCCGGTCTCGGTCTCCACTGCCAGCGGCAATTTGCCCGCGGTGCGCTCGCCCTCGCCGGGCTGAGTGAAGCCGCTGGAGCCGGCGTGGAAAACGTACTCCTTGGCCTCGGACTTGTTGTCCGCCCGGTCCACACTGCGGACCTGGAGGGTATGGGTGCCGTTGCGCGGCGGGGTGACCTTGAACGTGCGGTCGGCGGCGCTGCCGCCGGTCTCGACCTTGGTCCAGTTCACTCCGTCCAGCGACCACTCGATCCACTGGTGGTCGGCGGCCGGGGGCTTGACGGTGAAGTTACCGGCCTGGCCCTCGCCCTTGACCCAGGCGTTGGTGGGGTAGTCGGTCGAGGTGACCGAGAGGGGTGCGGACGGGTTGCTGGTGTCGACGGCGAAGCGACGCCACTCCGACCAGTTGCTGTACGACTTCCCGTCATAGGTCTGCGTCTGGAACTTGTACTCCTTGCCGTTGGCCAGCAGCCCGGCCGGGACGGTCACCGAGGCCGCCTGCCCGGAAGGCACGAACGCGGAATCGATCAGGTTCCCGATACGGGTCGGACCGTCAGCCTCTTCGATCTTGAAAGCGGCGCGGACCTTATCGCCGTCCTTGTCCGAGAGGACGTCACGGAGCACTGGGGTGAGGGTGTTGACCGCGTAGGTGCCGTTGGCGGAGAAGAACGGCGGACCTGCTTCTCGTTTGGAACCAACGTTCGGTGCGGACGCGTATGTCACCATCAGCTTCGGCGTGTTCTCCGCCGCAGCCGCAGAGTTGACGGACTGCCAGCCAGACACCGACTTCTCGTCGGACGCTTTCAGGGCCAGAGTGCCTGCCGGTGCCTTGGCCTTCGCCCAGTCCTGCACCAGCGAAGTGACATCAGCGCTGGCCCATCCGCCCGACGCCGCACGGGACGCGGCCTGCTTCTCCTTCAATTGCGGACGCTTGTCCCAGCCCGACACGTCGGCGGCACTGCCGCTGGAAGACCACACCTCCCAACCCGCTGCCTTGGCCTTGGCGCTCTTCCCCGTGCCGAACATCTGCAGCTGGGCCCCGGAGACCTTCATGCCCGCCAGGGCCGAGGTGTCCAGGGTGAGGAAGGACTGGGCGGTCTGCGCCGCTCCGTCGGCACCCACCGTGCCCGGATTGCCCAGACCCAGCTCAGAACTGGCAGCCCGATTGCCCTTCACTCCGCGCTGAGCAACGGCTTGTGCGGGCTTTGCCTGGGCGGCGAACGCGGTCCCGATCGTGACCGGGAACTGGGTCTTGGGGTCCGCGAGGAACTTCGCGTCCGGACTCACCAACAGCGCCGTCGCACGTCCCTTACCGGTGACCTTGACCGATACCGGAATGCGGCGTGCCGGCTCACCTGGAGCGGAGTCTCGGGACGCGTCCCACATTTGTGGCGCGGACATGACAGCCCATTGCTTGCGCTTCTTGTCCAGCAGTACCAGGCTTCCATCCGCCTGCTGCTGAACCGTCACACCATCCAGCCCGAGCGGCAGCGTGTACGAGAACCCGGAGGCAGTCGGGCGCTTCTTCAGCACCACCGACTGTTCGAACCCTGTACGCGTCGCCTCCACCGCGACGTCCGCACCTGGCATGGCCTCGGCGTAGACCGCACGCGCACCTGACAGCTTCGGTGCGGGCAGCGCGCCCTGCCACTGCAGAGCGAGCTTCTGCTCACCGGAACCCAGCGACACCAGTGGCGAAGCAGCCTTCGCCGACTTCCCGCCGAGCGTCAGGCCCAACGGGTGGGCCGAAGCTCGCACCTCGCTGTCAGCACTGCGCAACGCGACGTCGATATCGGCCCACTTGCCGTGTTCCTGGAACCTGACCGGCGCGGCCGACAGCTCCGTTGACAGCGTCCCGTCCTTGTTCACCCATGTCGTCGACGTTTCGGTCCGCTCCGACAGGGCCTCGACTCGGTGCCCGGACAGGCGTGCAGCGACACGGGCGGAGGCGATGTCGTCTGCTGCTTGGGCCGCCGCTCTTTTGCTGGGTGCCGCCGGAGCTGCTGCCGCGGCAGGAAGTGCATTTGCGCCGTCGATCAATGTCATGGCCAGCGTCAGTGCAAGGCTTCCTGCTATGTAGCGCAAGCTCCCCGTCGGTCTGAGTTGTCTGTGCTGATATGGCGATGACTTATGTGTCGTCATTTCCGTTTTTTCTCAAGTGAGTTCATGCCGCGCCACAGCAAGTGGGTCCTGTGCGCGGCCGCCATCCGCACGGTTGCAGGGGCAATGCATCTTCACATGTTGATCACTTCATCCGCCGTCTTCAGGCACAGAGGGTTGTTATGGATTCGTGACGTTATGTGATCCTTTACCTTGCACTTACCGATGGCAGGGCAAACGATGGACGTAAAGAGCGCATAAGTAAACGATCCGTCACTCTCAGTGGTCAAAAGATGTTCTCTGGGGGGATCAAAGTGATCCACTCGTGATCTAGCAGAGGCGCAGGTTCCTAGCGCGCTGGCGAAAGTCCCGAACCGGCATAACATCTGGTCCGCCTGATCGCTGTTGCGGAGATTCTCCGCACTCGTACCTTCCGTACGACCTGTGCGCGGCCCGGCTCCTCTTATCAAGTCACCGCGTAGGGACAGCACTTCTCGTGAAGCAGTACAAAGCGCTCGCGCACCTCATATCCCGGCATGGTCTGTGCTCGGTCCTGCTGGCGACGACACTGTCGTCGGCCGTCGCGGCCTCGCCTGCCGCATCGGAGCCAGCTCCGAGCGCTTCCAGTGCTCAGTCGCAGCCACGTGGCTCGGGCCGCATCGAACTACCTCACATCACCGCCAACAGCCCCCTGCCAACGCCCCCCACGATGCCGTCCGCCGGCAATTCGGGTATCCCCGGCACCGCTCTGGACGCCTACAAGGTTGCAGCGGAGTCGGTGAAGGCGGCGTTGCCCAACTGCCACCTGCCATGGGAGCTGATCGCGGGAATCGGACGGGTGGAGTCAGTGCATGCGTCCGGCTACGGATTGCGGACCGGCGGCTCCACCGAACGCCCCATTCGCGGTCCTCGGTTGGACGGCAAGAAATTTGCGCTCATTAAGGACACCGATGCCGGCCGCTGGGACGGTGACACAGAGTTCGACCGTGCGGTGGGGCCCACTCAGTTCATCCCCTCGACATGGGCGAGCTGGGGTGCCGACGGCAACGCCGACGGCTCTCGTGACCCCAACAACATCTACGATGCGGCCCTGGGCACCGGCCTCTACCTCTGTGCAGGTGGTCGCGACCTGTCCCAGACGAACGACCGTGAGTCCGCGGTGCTCAGCTACAACCACTCGCGTGAGTACGTAAATACGGTGCTTGGCTGGATGCAGACTTACCAGCAGGGCCATGTCTCCGCAGTACCCGATTCCAGGACGGCGGAGGTGCCCGCTGCGGACACCTCGCCCGCCCAGCGCAGCACGGTGGCATCCGTACCCCGCAAGAGCGCACAGACAGACGTTGCGCGGCGCGCTGGCAAGCCCGAGCCAGCAGCCACTCCCAAGCCCGCATCCACCCCCACCACTCCTCCACCTCCGCAGCCGGTACCGACCAGGCCCACCCCCCAGAAGCCCATGCCGTCGCCCCTCGCGCGGTTGAGCCACCTCGATTCCACACAACTTCAAGCCGACCAAGGAGGGGTGTTCCTCGCCAGCCCGGTATTCCGTGCCACGACTGCATCCGGCACCCCGATCGCCGGAGCCCGGGTCCACTTCGACATCGTCGGTGACACCGAAGCGCGTTTCACCAACGGGAAACGCCGCGCGTCCGCTCTCACCAGCGCAAACGGGATCGCCGTCGTTCCCAAGATGAATGCGGGGAGCGCGGCGGGAACGTTCAAAGTGCGGACTACGGTCATCGAGAACCCTCAGCTGCAGGGAGAGATCGATGCGTCAGTGCGGCCTGCCGCGGACACCTTGAGAATGCACACCACCACCGCTCTGACGGCAGTCGTGGGCGGCTTCTTCCCGCAGGGGTCCGCGATCGAAGCCACGTTCCTGGGCCGTCCGGCCGCGGGCATCACGCTGACGATGAGCATCGGGGCGTACCGCGGGGACGCTGCAGAGTCTCAGAGGGAACCGTTCTTCGAGGACGAGGGCGGACGTCCCGCCGCCACCCTGAACCTTCCTGCCACGAGCGCCGATGGCTTCGTCCAGATGCCTCTACTTCATGCGGGTACCCAGCCGGGCCTCTACAAGCTCACGGTAGCTGCCTCGAATGGGACTTCCCTCGTCACGATGCTGGACGTCAGTCCGGTGTCTCCGTGACGCACTGAGCCATTTCAGAGTGTCTACTGGGCGCCCGGCAAGTTAGCCAGGACGAAAGGGTACCCAGGCTCAGCGGGGATACCGTCGTATGGAACGGGTTGGGGCTGCATGAGACCTAAGGGCTCGCAGAAGAACAACATGCGGACGAACAACGCGCTGACCTGCTGTGTCAAGGCCCAGAACCTACAGGTTGATTCTCTGCGAGCCCTAACGAGCTCGTGTGCGGTAAGCGGTGAGATGTCGAGGGGCAGTTCGGCCTGTGGTTTTCACCCGCGTGGCTCCGGTGTCAGGTCGACGCTCTGCTGATGGCTGAGGAGGCCGGTGATGGCCTGGGTGGTGTCGCTCATGTGTTCTCGGCGACCGAGGTGACGGGCCGGGGCCCGCCAGTTCTTGAGGTGGGCAATGCCGTGCTCGACTGGGATGCGCCGTGAGGAATGTGCCTTGCGCTGCCGTTCGTGCCTGTCTTCGTACCCGTCGGGGCGTTCTTCCTGGGCTTGCGGTGCGGAGATGTCACCACCTGGCCGCCGGTCTGGGCGCCGAGTCCCTAGTAGCCGGCGTCCCCGAGGACCACCCCACCACAGCTCCGTCGGCGGGGAGTTGGACCAGGCCGAGCTGGCGGGCGTGAGTGATGTCCGGGCAGCTCGCAGGCCGGGTCGGGCTGCACCACAGCACACGTCCGGAGTCGTCGGTGACGATCATGGACTTCACGGCGTTCTGCTTGTTCTTGTCGGAGATGGACTTCTCCCGGCCCCTGCTTCCGGCCGCGGGGCGCCGGACACGGATTTTTGTGCCGTCGATGATTCCGGTCTTCCCGCTCTTGCCGAGGTGGCTGACGGCCTCGGCAAGGGTCCGCAGCCGGACTCCTCGGCTGACGATGCAGTCCGGCTCGGCAAGCAGGGGCCGCACCTCGTTGACGGCACGGGTAATGGTGGAGCGGTCTATGCCGAACTAGCAGGCGAGTACGTCGTGGGTGGCTGCATGGCGCAGGTGGATCAGGGTGGCCGGCAGCCGGTCGACGAACACCAGCTGGTGCTTCGCACCAGCCCCACGGCACGCTTCCGTTGCCGAGAAACGAGCCGGGCCTGATGGCGAGCGTGCCACAACGGGCCCACCTCAGCGACGGGTTCGCCGATCACATCGGCCGTCAGGCCGGTGATCCGGCGGTTGCTGATGATCGCTGCCCGACCCACGTTCCCCACTACCCCTCCATGGTGGGCCAGGAAGGCCTCGACGCCTCACCGCTTACCGTGCACGAGCTCATTAGGGCTCGCAGAGAATCAACCTGTAGGTTCTGGGCCTTGACACAGCAGGTCAGCGCGTTGTTCGTCCGCATGTTGTTCTTCTGCGAGCCCTTAGTAGCTCGTAATAGGATCATGAGTGGGCCTTCTTGAGGTGGCGCCAGCAGATCAGGCTGCAGGCCAACGAGACGATGGCATCGTGGAGTTCGAGGCGTTGTTCCCAGCGCACGGCGAGGAGCTTGAACTGGTGGAGCAGGGCGAAGGTCTGCTCGACGACGTAGCGGAGCTTGCCGAGGCTCTTGATGTTGGGGGCGCCCTTGCGGGAGATCACGGGCATGTGGGCAAGGCCAGAAAGATCTCTGGGCTAGGCCCGCCGACCCACGGACGCGGTGAAGCAGCCATGTGGCAGCAGGACCGGGTCACATCGGTTTGGCAAAGAAGGTGGTTGCCGGGCGACAAATGTTGCCGTTGTGGTGGACACTGCCCAGAGGAATCAGCCGGCCTACCGGCACAGCGCCGGTAGGAGAAGCGCCCATTGTGATCACGCCTGACAGCAGACCCGGGGACATCCTGGGCACATCTCAGCCGACCGGGCTGCCCGCCGACGTGCTGCCGGCGGTCTTTGAACTACTGCCGGACGCCGTCACCGTGAGCGTGGCCGTACGTGACGTCGACGGGCACGCGGTCGACATGCGGCTGGTGTACATGAACGCCGCCGCCCGCGCCGGACAGCCGGACCGGACGGCTCCCCTGGGCGGCCTGTGCAGCGAGCTGTGGCCGCAGATGGTCGAGAACGGGACCTTCGCCGCCTGCATGCGTGTGTTGGACACCGGCCGCTGCGAGCAGGGAGCGTTCACCTGGACACAGACGAGCACGTACCGGGCCGCGGACTACGAGTACCAGGCGCTGCGGGTGGAACCGGACCACCTGCTGTGGGTACTGCGTGACAACAGCGAACGGGTCGTGCGGGCCGAGCTGACCGCCGAAGTCACCGCCGCCCTGGCTGCGGCCGACACCGTTGACGATGTTCTGACCATACTCACGACGCGCATCATGCCCGCCGTGGGAGCCGTGGTCGGTGCCGCCGTCCTGAGTGAGCCCGGCAGCGACTGCTACACGGTGCGCCATCTCCACGACTCCGACCGGGCCACCGAATTGCCCGCCCCCTTCGCGGTCGACGCCCCCTACCCCATGGCGCACACCGCACGGACCGGGCAGGCCCTGTTCTTCGCCGATCCGGCCGAACGGGCCCTCGCCTTTCCCCAGGCCGCCCATTTCTTCAGCGAACGCCACCAGTCCACGGCGGTACTGCCTCTGGGCGTCGGGGACCGCCTCTTCGGCGCCGTCAGTTTCCACTTTCCCGTACGCCATTCCTTCGCCCCGTCCGAACGGACCTTCCTGGGCGCTCTGGCAGGACAGTGCGCCCAGGCCATGGACCGCGCCCGGCTGCTGCGCGAATTCGCCGACAAGCAGGCACAGCTCCAGGCCCTGTCCGACGTCAGCCGCGTCCTGGCGACCTCCCTGGACCCGGAGACCACCTTCGCCAACCTCGCGGCCACCGCTGTGCCGCGCCTCGCCGACGGCTGCCTCATCCACCTCCTCGACGACACCGGCCAGCCCGCCCTCGCCGCCCTGGCTCACCGCGACCCCGCCCAGGAGCAGGCATTGCGCGCACTGCTGCACGAGCACCCGCCGCGTCTGGACGCGGAGGGCGGCATCGGAGCGGTGGTCCGCACCGGCCGGTACGAACTGGTCACCGACGTCGCCCACACCCTGGACCGGTTGGCACGCAGCGCGGACCACCACGCGGCGTTGCGTGCGCTGATCCCCGCGGCATCCTGGCTCGCAGTTCCGCTCAAGCTCGCCGGATCCGTCATCGGCGCCATGGTCCTGATACAGGCCACCCCGGCGCAGACGCCGTTCACCGAACGCGACATCCCCTTCGCTCAGGAACTCGCGCACCGCGCAGCTCAGGCAGTCGACAACGCCCGCCGCTTCACGGAACAGAGGCGGGTCGCCCACACCCTGCAGGAGAGCCTGCTGCCGGCCGGCCTGCCGCAGCTGCCCGGTGTCGACCTCGCCGCCTGCTACCACCCCGGGGAGCGGGGCAGCCTGGTCGGCGGTGACTTCTACGACATCGCCCCCGTCGGCCCCGGCAACTGGGCGCTCACCATCGGTGACGTGTGCGGCAAGGGCCCCGAAGCCGCGGCGCTGACCGGTCTGGTGCGCCACACCGCGCGCGCCGCTCTACACGCTCAGAGCAGCCCTGCCTCCGTGCTGAAGGCCGTGAACCGCGCCATCATCGCGGACCGCCCCACTCAGCGCTTCTGCACCGTGGCCCACGCGTTTCTCGACCTCACCGGCACCCCGGCCCGCCTTTGCCTCACGCTGGGAGGTCACCCGTACCCCCTGCTGCGCCGCGCGGACGGCACCATCACCGCCCTCGGCACGGCCGGCACACTCCTGGGTGTCCTGGACGAGCCCCGCCTGCACACCACCGAACACGAGCTGCACCCCGGGGACCTTCTCCTGCTGTATACCGACGGTGCCACCGAATGCCGGGGACCGGACGGCATGTTCGGCGAGGACGGCATACGGCGCAGCCTGACCCGCACCCGCCACGCCTCCGCTGCCGCGACGATCGACGCACTGAAGAGCGATGTCATCGGCTACGGTCCTACACCTCCGAACGACGACCTCGCGATCCTTGCTCTGCGCCTGAGCTGAGCTTTGCGCTTGAGGGGGCCTCAAATCCACTGGGTATAGCTTTCCCTGAGTGAGATCGCCTCGGCGGGTTGCTGCTGTCCGGGATCGTTCGCCGGATCGCCGTGTCCAGGGTTCAGGGCTGGGAGGCGGCGAAGGTGTCGTGGCTGGAGGAGTTGGAGCGACGCGAGACTGCTGCGCGGAATCGGTCGGGTCTGCTGCAGCTTCAGGTGACAGGTTCAGTCACACGGCCTGGAGGGCCGGTGTGGTCATGACGGTCTCGTATTCGATGGGGGTCAGCCGGGCGAGGGCGGCTTGTCTGCGGCGTCGGTGGTAGGTCCTCTCGGTCCAGGTCACGATCGCGATCCGTAGTTCTTCGCGGGTGGTCCAGGTGCGGCGGTCGAGGACGTTCTTCTGCAGAGGCTGAAGAAGGACTCCATGGCCGCGTTGTCCCCGGCCGCCCCGATCCGTCCTATTGAGCCGGTCATCCGGTGGCGGCCGAGCGCGCGGACGAATTTCCTTGATCGAAATTGGGATCCGCGGTCGCTGTGCAGGATGCAGCCAGCCACGTCTTGCCGCCGGGCGGCGGCGTTGTCCAGGGCGTTCACGGCCAGGCGGGACTTCATCCGGCTGTCGATGGAGTAGCCCACGATCCGGTTGCTGAAGATGTCCTTGACCGCGCAGAGATACAGCTTCCCTTCCCCGGTGGGGTGTTCGGTGATGTTGGCGAGCCATAGCCGGTTCGGCGCGTTCGCGGTGAAGACACGGTTGACCAGGTGGTCGTGGACCGGTGGGCCGGCCTTCTTGCCCCGGCCGCGTTTCTTGCCGAACACGCTCCACCACTGGTTGTTCCGGCAGATCCGCCACGCGGTGCGGTCGGCCATGGCGGCCCCTGCCTCGCGGGCCTCGTCGGCCAGGAAGCGGTAGCCGAACTCCGGATCGTCTCGGTCGGCGTCGAACAGGGCGTTCGCGCGATACGCCTCCTCGATGACGGCACCGGGCACCGGGTGGTCGAGCCAGCGGTAGTAGGGCTGTCTGGCGAGCTTCAGTGCCCGGCACGTCACCGCGACGGGCACCCCGCCCACGGCCAGCTCCTTCACGAGCGGGTAGATCCTTTTCCCGGGAGATTCGCCTGCGACAGATAGGCCGCCGTCCGCCGCAGGACCTCGTTCTCCTGCTCCAGCAGCTTGATCCGCCGACGGGCTTCCCGCAGCTCCGCACTCTCCTGGCTGGTTGCTCTCAGCCGGGCCCCGTCGTCGATGTCCGCCCGGCGGATCCACTTCTACAAGGTCATCGGATGGACCCCGAAGTTGGCGGTGACCTGCTCGATCGTCACACCCGGGTAGCGGTTCTTCGGGACCTGCACGACGTCCTGGCGGAACTCTTCCGGATAAGGCTTGGGCACAGCGTCATCCTTCCCACCCGCCCCGCAGGGCAAGTCAGTTCAGACGTCACCCGATCGTGCGGCAGACCTTTTTGGTGCCCGGTCTCGAAGGCGTAGTACGACCGTAAACGGAAAGGAGGACAAAGGACACCAGCAAGCCGCTCCACCCTCGCCCGGCGCCGCGGCAACGTCCTGTGGGCCATGATCCGCGACAAGGACACCGGTCTCTGCCGCACCACTTCACCCGGCAACCGCTCATCGTCGTACGAGTGGGTATGTCGTGTGAAGCAGGCCGCCGGATCGCCGGCTGCTGGCACCGACGCCCCTGCGCAGGGTCAAGCGCCCAATACCCCTGCATGCCAGAAGCCACTTGCGCCCCTGCCCTCGGCCGCATGACCGAGGGCAGGAACACACTTTCCGTTTTTCACTCCTGGAGCTACGCGCCGAAGCCGCAGCTACCTGATCAGCAGCCGGTGGCGTTGTACCGCCAGAATGCGGCCCTGGTCTGAGTGCCAGCGATGCCATCCTCGGCACCGGCGTTCTCTCCTACAGCATTGAGGAACCTCTGCAGCGCCCTGATCGTGTTGGGCCCCACGGCGCCGTCAACAGTACCGGCGTTGTGCCCCCACGCATTGAGCATTCGCTGCGCCGCCATCCAGCTCTGTGTGCCCAGCTGTCCGTCCTCAGCACCGGCATTGAAACCCCAGGCGTTCAGGCATTCCTGCCAGTTCTGGGCCCGCTCCTTGTTCAGACCAAGATTGTTCACGGCCATGATGGAAGCGCTCTGGCTCACAACCGCGTGGGTCGCGGCCTGAGGTGCCGCAAAGCTGGTGCTGGCGCCCAGGAGGCCGCCGGCCGCGAGTCCGGCGACGGCCGTCGTAGTGACAAGAGCTCTGACCAGGGAACGCATTGTCTCCTCTTTCCGTTGAGGGGAAGGCGCATCTGAAGCGCCCCTCTGACGTACTCGATCGGGAACACCTGATGCCGGAGAACTGATCACTTACTGCCGAATCAGGCGCTCTCCAGGGAGATTAGATATCCCACAGGTCTGCGGCATCAGGGATGACCCTGATGCTTGCACTCGTCGGAGGGAATGGCTGAATTCATAAAAAATATTTGAAGAATACGCAGAGATCACGGCCGAAAGATGCCTGGACCACGGAGAATCCGCACCCACTACCGACGTCGGCTGACGTGGATTCCACCCGTTGCAGCAGATCGGGTGAACCGAGGCAGCAGCTGTCGGCAGCACGTACATCGTGAGGCGCAGCAACATCAGGCCACTACCCTCGGCGGCACGCCCACCACCAGCCTTCTCGGGGCGGCGCTGCACGAGCTGTTCGGCACGGTTGTCCTGGCCCGGGTCTCCGCCACCGCCTGGCAGCGCCCTGCCCCGCTCGCGGGCCCGGCCCCGAAGCCGAGCCCGCGCTCGGGCCGCGGCCACGTCATCCGGCACGGAGAGGTCCACGGGACACAGGTGATCCGGATGACCGACGCCGACGTCGTCAACTGGCTCGCCGACCCGGGCGACCCCGCGAACTGACCTTGTCCGGCACACCACGGGCCCCGGAGATTTCCGGGGCCCGCCTCGGGGGTACAGCGTTCAACGAGGCCTCGCTGTTCGCGTTACAGGATGGAACTCATCAGTGAAGGAAGTTCTTCTGCCACTGGAGCGAGTCCATGCTCAGCGCGGCGTCGGCGAGGGCTTTCGCGGACGGTGTCTTGAGCAAGGCGAGGCTGGTGTCGATCCAGTTCTGGGTGAGGCTGTAGCCCTGCTCCCGGTACTCGACTGCCTGGACCAGGCATTCGAGCTTGTCGGCGTCGCGGGCGACGACCGCCTCCGGTGTTTCGCCGGCCTCGTACTCGTCGACGGCGCTCTGCACGCCGGTGCGTACGGCCGGGTGGGCGTTGGCGACCTGGTCGGCGGTCACCTCGCCGTTCGGGGCGGCCTTGATGTACCTCCGGCCGATGTGCGGGATGTCCCCGACCCGCGTCTCCTGCGAGTCGTGGAACAGGCACATCAGCGCGACCCTCGCGGGGTCGGCGCCTTCCATCATGGCGAGCACCGAGCCGATCACCCCGACGCGGAAGGAGTGCTCTGCCACGGACTCCGGCTGCTTGTTGCCGGTGAACCACCAGCCGGTCCGTGCGACGCGCTTGAGCACGCCCATCTCGGAGATGAAGCTCGCGGTGCCCTGGGTGGTGTCGTCGGCCATGCGGTCCTCCGGTGTCAGCGGGTGTGATCGAAAACGTAATGGACGTGGGTCAGTTCGCGCCTGGATCTTCCCGAGAGTGCTGCCCCGTCCAGGAGCTGACCGGTCCGCTCGCGGGATGGACCGGTCATGCTGCACGAGGAGGGGTCTGGAAGCGGGCCGCGGGTGCCGACGCCCGCCACCAGCTGGTGTTCGTCGACCGGCTGGTGGCCACGCTGATCCATCTGCGGCACGACCTGCCGCATTCGGTGCTGAGCCTGCTGTTCGGCGTCGACCGCTCCACCCTCACCCGTGCGTTCGCAGAGAAACGCGGCGTGCGCGTCCGGACCGCGGACCTGGACAAGGGGTAAGCGGCCCGGCTCGCCGCCGGGTTCGGCGGGTGGACAAGGGTGCCAGGTTCAATCCTTGCCGCCTGGTTCGCCCCTGTGACGATGCAGTGCAGTTGGCCAATGAGCGGGGCATACGTCCCTGGTCAGGGCGTTCTGACGCTTCGTAGTTGGCAAGAGCGACGCAGGCTAGTTGGCAATCAGTGGCCCCGAAGCCGCAGGTGTCCCGTCGTACTCCAGATGGCAGGTTGCAAGGCCCTGACCTGCAAGGCTGTCAGATGATCTGAAGTGCGGTCCGGCGCCATTCTCAGATGAGTTGGTCTCTGCGGAAGCCTCACGTGGTCGGCACACATGCGGGTTCAGCGGGGTCATTCCTCCAGACGAAGACCTCGGTGCTCGGCTGGCGTTCGGAGAACTGGCCCGAAGGGGAGGCCTCCCGCAGTAGGCGATGCAGGTCTGACTCGAAGTCGTCGCGGCGCGTCCCGAACAGGTGCGGAGCCGAGAACGACATCGAGAACACCCCCGCAACGAGGTCGTCAGCCGTGCGTTCCAGCGGTTGTCCGCCAGGAACGACGTGACGCTCGGGACCGGTGAATCCCGCCCGGGCGAGCACTGCGGCCTCACCGCCGGGTGTTCCCTGCGGCAGCAGGCTCCGGCCGGCTCGTCGGACCGGTCCGAGGTGATGCCTGACCAGCTCATCGATCGCCGCATAAGGCGCCGCTGGATACGGAAGACCGTCGACGGTTCGAGTCTCCGTCTTCAAGTCGGAGATGTGCACCAGTGCCCCGCCGGGCTGGAGCATCTCCCTGGTGCTCGCTGCCACCAGGTCGCGATCCATCCAGTGGAAGGACTGGCCAAAGGCCGCGACGGTGAACGTTCCAAGTCCTGCAGGCAGATCCTCGGCCCGGGCCTGGACCCACTGCGTTTTCTCAGTCACTCCGCGCTCGGCGGCTTCGCGAGTGGCTTCCGCGATCATCCCCGCGTCCGGGTCCACGCCGACGATCTCGTTGAACAAGTGCGCCAGGCTCAGGCCGAGGGTGCCCGGTCCGCATCCCACGTCGATGAGGCGTCCCCGCCCGTCGAGTCTCAGAACCTCGGCGAGCACCTCCGTCAGCCCGGGGGCATAGGGCAGCCTCCCGCGCCGGTAGTAGGTGGCCGTACCTGAGAACAGTGTGTCGTCCCACTCCCAGCCAGCAGCCATACCCGCCCACTACCCTTCACAGAAATCACAGTCCGGCGGCCCGATGATTCCACGGCTCGATGGCGCGAATTGGCCAGGGTCGATGCGAAGGACTGCGAATCTGCCAACTGGAACGCGACGGGATAGCAGGTCAGTGCCGTCCGGGTGGACCCTTTCTGGGCGTTTGCCAACCACCCTGCTGAATTGTCAACTGTGTTGCGTCGCCATAGCACCATCCTGTGGAGCAGGAGGAAATCTCTGGCCTGTGTCCACAGGCTGGCGGGTCGAATCTGCTGGGACATCGCCGTGACCGGCGCGGCGCCCGCAGTCGAGGAGACCTCATGCCGTACCTGATCCTGCCCCGTACCCCGCTGACACCCGAACAGGTGGAGCGCGGCTTCGACTACCTCCTGGCGCTCCTCGCCCGAACTATCCTCCGGGTCCAGGGAAGGTCTCCTCTTGCCTGAATGTGGGAACGGTCCAGTATGGAGCGGCCGTTGGTGCGTGAACTGCACGAAGCAATGAGTACGGGGCTCTGCTCGCTGTTGGCCAGCCGGTGCCAGGCGGCGGCCGTGCCTGGCACCAAAGCGTGCGCGGTCGTTTTGGGCTCAGTAGGGGATGGGCCGGTTTTCTTCGACCCAGAGTTGGTGGGCTTCGCTCTCGGGTGGGGGCGGGGCTATGCCGTCGAGTATCCAGAGGTCGCGTGGGGTTTCGTCGATGTGGAACTCGCAGTACAGGCCGCGTTCGGTGGTGTGGGGGGCGAGGATGCGTGCCAGGATCTGGCGGGTCCTGGCCCGGGTGTCGGGGTCTTTGGTGTGGACGGCGATGTGGTCGGCTTTGATCCTTACGGATGTGGCCGAGGGCTCGCCTCCGATGAGGAAGGAATCTGCGTCGATCTCCTGGAAGACGGTGACGACGTAGAAGGCCGGTAGGTTCCCGTACCGGGTGTAGAAGCCGGTGATGTCGGCGGAGAACTGCTTCTTCTGCTGGGGGGTGTAGGTGCCGGGCGGGTGGTAGATGGTCCAGAGCGGCATGTGTTCCTCCGGGTGGGGGCGTTGGAGTGCGGGCTGGGGCTCAGCGGCGCAGGGCGGGCAGGACGAGGTCCTCGACCGGGCCGGCGAGCGCTGCCTTGAACGTGCGGGTGACGTCGTCGACGAGGACCTCGCTCTCGCCGTTCTCGACGCCGTCCAGGACGATGCGTGCCACGTCGGTGGGCGCGATCTTCTGGGTGGGGATGGCCGCGACCATCTCGGTGTCGGCGAAACCGAGGTGGACGCCGACGACCTGGGTGTGCTGTGCGGCGAGTTCGATACGCAGGGAGTTCGTCAGCGACCACAGGGCCGCCTTGGAGGCTCCATAGGCGCCGCTGCCCGCTGCCCAGGACAGGAACGAGTGGATGTTGACCAGGGCACCGCCGCCGTTGTCGGCCAGGACAGGGGCGAACGCCTGGGCGACACGCAGCGGGCCGTAGACATTGGTGTCGAAGGTGGCGAAGACCTGCGCGAGGTCGCCAGTGAGCAGGGGAGCCGGGTGGAGCACGCCCGCGTTGTTGATGACGATGTCGACGTCGCGCGCCCTCTCGGCCACGTCGGCGACGGAGTAGCCATGGGTGACGTCGAGGAAGAGGGTCTCGAGGCGGGGGTCGTCGCTGGGGTGCGGGTCGCGGGCGGTGGCGTACACCTTCCTGGCGCCCCGGGCCAGGAGTTGGTCTACGAATGCCTTGCCGATGCCTCGTTGGCCACCGGTGACCAGGGCGATGGAACCTTCGATTGCCGTCATGCGCGTTCCTCGTGTGAGTCGTGTCAGGGCGCGTGTGATCGCGCCGCATGGTGGTTCGATCACGCGTGCAGTAGCCACACATTAGATGATTCTCATCATCTAAAATAGGGTGGTGCTGCCGTAGGCTGATCAGCGCGCGGCTGACAGGCCGGGAACACGGGAAAGAGGGCGCGGGCATGCCTCGTATGTCGCGAGAGGTGACGGAGCAGCACCGGCGGCAAGTGGTCGAGAACACATCACGGCTGATCCGCGAGAAGGGGCCCGAGCGCGTTACCGTGCCCGAGGCGATGGCCTCCGCGGGGCTGTCTCATGGCGGGTTCTACCGGCACTTCGCCTCGAAGGACGACCTCCTCGCCCAGGCGCTCACGGCGGCATTCACCGAGCGCCGCACCGCCATGGACCAGATCGCTGAGGAATCGACCGCCCCTGACGCCCCGCCAGCGCACGACGCTTTTCTCGCTGTGTACCTCTCGGAGCTGCACCGGGACCATCCCGCCGACGGCTGCCCGGCCGCCGCCGTGGCCGCCGACGCGGCCCGCGCCGAGCCCGGCTCCCCCCTGCGCACGTCATTCACCGCGGGCGTACGCGATCTCGCGGAAGGGCTCCACCGGCTGAACGGCAGCTCCGGACGCGACGCCGACGCGGGCGACCGCCCGCTCGCCGAACTGGCCCTCCTCGTAGGCGCCGTCCTGCTCGCCCGCGCCAGCGACGACGCCTCCCTCTCACGCGACATCCTGGACGAAGCCCGCGGCCTTCTGCGCGACCGCACCGCCCAGGAGCCCGCACTCCCCGAAGAGCCCTTCGCAGGCTGACACCGCGGCCAGCCGCGAACGCCGCCCCCTTGCGGCTACCGGGCCTGATCGTCGGCCGCGGGCCGGGAGGTGGTGAGCCGCGCCTCGGTCTCCTCGATGCTCACGTCATGGCCCGCCGCGCACCGCACGGCGGGCAGGAGTTGCTCGCCGCATCCGGCGTGCGCGAGTTCGACTCCGCCCCGCCCGCCGTCCGTCGCGCTTCCCCAGTTCATCAACGCGACGAACAACGGAAACAGGGAACGTCCCCGCTCGGTCAGCACGTACTCGTGCCGGGTGCGCGCGCCCGGCACCCGGTAGGGCCGACGTTCCATCAGGCCGTCGGCCACCAACTGCCGCAGCCGCTTGGAGGCGACCGTCTCCGCGAGACCGGTACGCCGCACCAGGTCGTCGAAGCGGCGCCCGCCGTAGAACGCCTCCCTGACCAGCATCATCGCCGAACGGGTACCGACCACATCCAGGGACCGCTCCATGGCGCACCAGCCGGCCGCCGTGAAGGCATCCCGGTCGGCGAAATCGCCCGTGCGCGTGAATACCGTGTCTTCATCTTGCAGGTCAGCGCGTTCCATGCACTCATCCTAACCTGGCTAGCTTTCTCACAAGTCAGACTGCTACCTTCCTGGCTATGCAAAACAGCAGCCAGCCATCCGGTGCGAGCACCGCACCTTCCCCCGCCGCCCCCACCACCGCGATACCCGCCCACCCCTGGCGCGGAGTGGTCACCGTGTGCCTCGGCGTGATGATGGCGTTCGTCAACGTCTCCTCCACCATCGGCACCCTCGGCGCCATCCAGCAGGACCTGCACCCGTCCGCGAGCACGCTGGTCTGGGTGACCAGCGCCTACTCCCTGGTCATCGCCACCCTGGTGATGTTCGCCGGCACCCTTGCCGACCTGGTCGGACGCCGCGCCGTCTTCCTCGGCGGAGCAGTGGTGTTCACCGCGGGCAGCCTGCTGGCCTACGCCGCCGACAGCGCGGGACTGCTGATCACCGCACAAGCGGTCATGGGCGTCGGCGGCGCAGCGGTCCTTCCCGCCAGCCTGTCGATCGTCAGCCACTCCTTCACCGACCCCCACCAGCGGACCAAGGCAATCGGCGCATGGGCCAGCTGCTCCGGCCTCGGCCTGGCCGTCGGCCCGCTCGGCGCCGGACTGCTGCTCGGCAGCTTCAGCTGGCACGCCGTCTACCTGATCGACGTCGTGATCGGCGCGATCACCGTGATCCTGACACCCTTTATGGTGCCCGAGACCAAACACCCGACCCGGCGCCTGGACCTCGCCGGCGTTCTGCTGGGAACCGTCATGATCGCGTCCGCGACCTACGCCATCATCGAGGGCGGCTCCTCCGGATACACCTCGGGCCGCATCCTCACCATGTACGGCGTCTTCGCCGTCTCCCTCGTCCTGTTCCTCACCGTCGAGGCCCGCCACCACGACCCGATGCTGGACCTGCGCCTCTTCCGCAACCCCTCCTACACCGCCGTGATGGGCGTCGCCGCGGCATCCATGTTCGGCTTCGTCGGCACATCCCTGCTCACCGTCCTGTACATGGAACGCGTCCAGCAACTCTCCGCACTGGCCACCGGCGTCCGGCTGCTGGCCATGTTCGCCACCTACATCATCGTCAGCGCCCTCGCCGGCCGCCTCGTCCAGAAGGCCGGCTTCACCCTCATGCTGACCGCGGGCCTCGTCATCCTGGGAGGCGGCGCACTCGCCCTCCTGGCCATCGGCCCCTTCACCGGCTACGACGCGCTCTGGCCCGGCCTCCTCATCGCAGGAATCGGCTCGGCCCTGCTCACCGCCCCCTCAACGGCCGCCGCCGTCAACAGCGTTCCGCGAATGCAAGCCGGCATGGCCAGCGCGACCGTCAACATGTTCCGCCAGATCGGCTCCGTACTGGGACCCAGCATCCTCGGAACCATCGTCACCACCAGATTCCCCCGCTACCTCGAAGAGCAGCTGATCACCTCAGGCATACCAGTCCCCGACGCCTTGAGGATCACCAACGGCGCTGTCCACGGCGACAGCCCGGCCTCACTGCCGACGGAACTCGCCCACACCGTCACCGACGCCGCAGCACGCGCCTTCACCGACGCCGTACACCTCGGACTACTCATCGGCGGCATCACCCTGCTCATCATCGCGATCCCCACAGCAATCTTCGTACGGCACCGCAACGCCCCCACCTCTGCAGCTAACTGACGCACAGCACGAACCCAAACAACCGTCCCGGCGAACGCGGCTTGCCGCGCTCACCGGGACGGTTCGCAGATGATCCAAACGAAACGGCCTAGTACTGCAACGGTGCTTTTCCTGATGGTTGGGCAGGTTCGGGTGGTGTGTGGCCGCGGCATTTGTAGTGGCTGATCCGGGCTTGGTGCTGT
>NZ_JBIVLB010000027.1:9879-48873 GCF_044751045.1 Streptomyces sp. NPDC088745 | reverse complement strand
CCCGCCGCGCGCGGGCGCTCCCTCGGCGGGCGCCCCCGCCCCCCGGCGGGCCCCCCCCCGCCCCGGGGGGCCCCCCCCCCCCCCCGCCGCCCCCCCCCCCCCCCCGCGCCGGGAGGTCACGCCTGGGGCGTGAGAGAGAACCACTCACTGCCGATACCAGTAACGATCTCCAAGGCGGCCTGGTGCTGCGGAAGACCGGAGTCGCCATGGTGGTGCGGTCGGTGGACGCGGGTCGCTCGCACGGTGACGGGTTTGCCGTGGACGAGGGTCAGGTCACCGGGCTCCAGGTCCGGGTCGGAGGCGGGCTTAATGAGCTTGGCCAGCTGGATCGTCGTCTGATGGGCAAGGACCCAGTCGATCAGGTCGTCGAAGACGGTGTCGATCTCGCTGCGCTCGGAGTGGTGGCGCTCGTAGTGGTGCTTATCAGCGTCGTAGGCGACAGTGCCGCGCGCCGAGTCCAGCTTCTCGACGAGCTGGCTGATGTCGATGGTGCTGCCGGGCTTGGGGCGGTTCATCGGTTCGTACTCCCTGCGGTGCGGGCCGGGGAAGTGCTGGGGTCTTCCCTTGTCGGTGGCCGCAGTGAACCGCTCCGGGTCGGTGAGCAGCGAGGATCCGCGAGTTCGTGCGGATGGCGGCGGCGGAGGCCTGCGTCAGCCGCCGTACCGTTGGGACAGGAAGCGGATGAGCCGCTGGTCCATAGCGCCGCGGTCCGGGCTGTGTCGACTGCCTGGACCCTTCACACCCATTTCGACTCTCGCAGTGTTCACCTGTCTCGCCGCGGCCTGCCGGCGGTCCGCTGGTTCTCGGAGCAGGGCGGTACTCGTTCACGAGTCTGGTTATGGTTTCGCTGCGCCGGTGAGAATCTCGTCGGCGTACGTAGCGCCGGGCGCCGGTACGAACTGCTCACCACCGAAGGCGACCCGCGCGCCGATCGTGAACTTCCTGGCGTCATCGGGAACCTGATCGTTCAGGCTCTCCCAGACGAGGAGCCGCCAGTTCCTCCTCTTCGCCTCTGCCAGGAGCCAGATGATGGCTGTGTCGAGGCCGAGCTGGGCGTAGCGGGGGCTGTCCGTGAGGTCCTCACTCTGGTGATCGTAGAAGGTCTCAATGGTGCCCAGTGGCGTGGCCTCGTCAGGGTGCTCGCGCTGAGTCAGCAGGTTGATCGTCCACTGTCCGCCGTAGCGGTTCCCGATCACGAGAAGGACAGCGATGTGGTTCTCGTTGAACTCGGAGTCCGGGACCGCCAGTGGCTTGGTGGCTTCGTAGTGGAGGGGCATGGGAGTCATCCTCTCGGATTCAAGGGGCGCATAGTGATCATTCGTGAGAGGTCCGGCTTGGAGTAGGCCGGACCAGAGACAAGCGACGGGGGCGGCGCCGGCCGGGTGGGGCACGGCGGAGCCCGCGAACCTGCCGTGCCGCGCCGGTGCTGGCAGCCCGCGTACGCAGCAGGCATGGGGCGCTGCGGTCATGAGCGGGTCCGGTCAGGCAGGCGAGCGTGGCACCATGCGCAGCGAGTGGCACTCGAATGTCGGAGGGGCCAGTGTCGGCCGTTGCTGGTGCTTGGGCAGCGGCGGGTGACGCGCAGCACGTCAAGCGCTTCCACCGCAGGCCCGATCAGCCGACAGTTGTGGCTGAGCTCATGGCCTGCCAGCCCGGCGATCCGGCGGGCATGCTCGGCCAGGGTGTCTCGCTCACGCCGGACCAGAGCTAGCTCCTCCGTCATCGCCCGGACTAGATCAGCGGCAGACGTCTGCCCCAGCCTGTCCAGGTGCTCGGCCAAACCGAGTGGATCAAGCGGCGCGGTCACGTCGCCCGTCTCAGGGTCTTTGCGTCCCTGCGGACGTTCGGTCATCGCAGGCGGCCTCTGGGGAACGGCGAACTCCTGCTCCGTGCGGCTCACGAGCCGCACCCCGGCCCGCAGCGGTGACGGCCAATGCCGCGCCACCACCCCCAGTACAGGCGTCCCACCCGCATCCTCACCATCTGCGCAACCCGGGCCGGGCCGTGGATGCCGAGAAGGAATTCCATCGTGACCCCGGCCTCCTCGGCGATACAGGCGAGGTCGGTCGTGCTGGGCGTGAGCGTGCCGTTGCACAAGGCCGGCAGCTCCTCGTACTGGAGCGGGCGTCCTTGGGACGCTCGTTCGATGGCGAGTGCCCGAATCCGGTCGAGGATCGCCTCCTCGCTGCGGGCGACAGACGCGATGCGCTTCATGGGGTGTGGGTGTCTCCTTGACTCATGGCGGGCTGAGAGGTCAAGGAGACCTGGTGTTGCCCGGGTACGTCACGTGCTGGCGAATCCCGGGTTCATGCAGCCGTACTAGGCCCACCGGTCCCGCCTCCGCGGGATCACTCGGCGTCGTCAGCCAGCCGCCACAGCGGACAGTCAGTGATCATCGGCGTGGCGGCTCCGACTGCACAGCCCTCGGGGACTTCGGGACAGTTGCAGTACGGATCACCCCAGCAGCCGCCCGCAGCCTCACCCGGCTCGTGGTGCTCGCACGTCTTGCAGGACCGCACTTCGGGATTGCTCCAGCAGCGGGCGACGTGCGCGGTCGCGGCGGGCCTCTTGGCCCAGGTACGGCGGCAGTACGGGCACTGGTGGCGTACGACGGTGACCGGGATGGTCACGGCAGTCGGAAGGCGAGCCGCTCGCAGTGCGGAGCGCTCCTCGTCGGCGGCCTCCAGTAGTACGCGGACGAGCCAGTCGACGTATGGGGCGGCGGTGAGCAATTCAGGGAACGGTCTACGACCGGTAGGGGAGCCGTCGGTGTGGTCCACGGGGAAGCCTTCCTTCTCATGTGCAGGCTGCTGCTTCATCGGCCGTGGCCGCCGTCGAAGCTGCTGAGGGCGATGGTTTGCGCCTGTACCAACAGGGCGCGGCAGTCTTCGCCGCTGGAGCCGACAGTGATCGGGGCGCCAACTGCTGTGACCAGCTCCCACCCCTCACGGGTAGGGCGAAGGATCAAGCAAGGCTCGCGGCGGGCCCCGAAGCGCAGCTCGGTGCACGGCGGTATGACCTGGATGTTCATGTCCGGGAACATGCGGTCCGTGCGGGTCGCTGGCCGTACGGCATTGCCGATGGAGTTGAAGGACCTGGCCAGGGCCGGGGTCCCTTCATGGGGGGTCAGCGAGACGTTCCACGCGATGTTGCAGGTGCGGACGGGGTGGCGGGGGTTGGTGGTCGGAGGGTGGTCGGGGCACCACAGCTGAGGAGAAAGACTCTGGAGCCATGCAGTCATCACTCGCCGGGCGTATCGATTGGACGGGCGGTTGTGGCCGCGCAGCCACCAGCGAAGAACGCCGGCAGGACCGTCTTCGGCCAGCGCGTCGACTATCTGCTGGTGAACGATTCGCTCCTCCAGCAACTCGACTTCTGCCTTGCGACGGCTCCTAAGACGCTCGGCGGCGGCTAGCCGGGCGCGAGCCGCCACCCACTCGTTCCCCAACTGCCCCACGGTGTGCGCGCACGAGTCAGGCTCTTCGAGCTGCGCGACCGCGGCACCGATGCTCTCCGCCAAGGCGCCGCGTACTTTCTGGGGCACGTCGGGGCGGGCGGCGATGTGGATCCGGAAGTCCGGGCTGTTCAGCGTCTCGGAAAGCGGCTCTAGGCCGTCAGCGCCGAGATCGACGGCCCACTGGGAGATGTCGGCCGCCTTGTTGATGAGGTTATGGATCTTCTGCTGCGCCTGACGGAACTCCTCCTGATTGAGCGCTGCCCAGCGGAGGTTGCCCTCCATCTGCTCGCCGACGCCCATGAAGTCGGGATCCTGGATGAGGGCGCGCTGGCGGGCAGCCTCGGCGCGGAGGTCGTCATCGGTGTAAGGGGTGGTGCTCATGGACGCCTTCCTTGAGGAGAGACCGACGGTTGCTGCGGTCGTGGTCACTGAAGCCGACCGCAGCCGTAGCGTCGCCTGGCCGCGAATCTGGTCGGCCGGGTGCGGTCGGCGGCGGGCAGGAGCAAGCGGGTACGGCCCTTGTCGGCGCGGCACTGTGTCAGGGACATTGGTGGCCGCCGTGAGCCTGCTGCAGGGAGCGGACAGCCGTCCCTGAGTGGGGGGCAGGGTCGTGTGGCACCTTGTCGCCTCGACGAGGGGACGTGGCCAGTCGACTGCCGCCGCGGTGAACTCGGGATTGCGTGCGGACGTTGGGCGCTCCAGGGCCCCGGACGTGGACTCTGTAGGACCTGGAGCGCCGAGCTGTAGAGGACTACAGCGAGGGCGTCGGGACGATGTCGTAGCGGTGGGCGAGCTTGTCGGTTACCTCGCGGGCGCACCGGACGGCGTCGGCCACTGCGTCGATGTCGCCCGGTGCGCCGTCGACCAGGGTGGTGAGGTAGTCGCCGGTGGCGTCGTGCAGGTGCGCGGACCAGGGTTCACGGTGCTCAGTGGCGGGGCGGTCGGCACGCTCGCCGGCGTACATCAGGACATGCGGGCCGTCGTAGGCGGCTTCCTCGTCGTCGGGGGCGCCGGGACGTGCGGCCATGATCAGGAAGGTCATCCCTCCCTCGGTGCCAGGGAAGGCGTAGCGGCCGACGGCAGCCAGGGCTGCGCGCAGCAGTTCGCCTTCGGTGGGCGGGCTCTGGTGGGGCAGTTCATTCATCGTGTCTCCGCTCCGCGGGTGGTGAGCGCCGGCGGGGCCTTGGTGTATCGCCGGCGGGACGGCCGCAGTGAATAGGGCGGGGTGCGGAAAGGGCGACGATAGGCGAATCCTGCGGGCGGGCTAGGCGATGCCGTTCTTGGAGACCGTGTAGCGGAAGCCGCAGGCCGAGATGATGACGAACTCGATCCCGCGCGGCGAGGTGTACGGGACCCAGGTTGCGTGCTCGTCCTTCACCAGTCCGAGGGCGTCCCTGAAGACGACGTCCTGGGCCCAGGGAGGCATCTCCTCGAGCGGCTTGCCCTCCTGCGCGGATTCAGAGGGCTTGTGCCCGCCCTGGCGCTTCGCCGTGGAGGGGACGGGTCCGGTTGTGGGAGCTGCGGCTCCGGCGGTCAGAGGGTTCATTCGGCGGCTTCCTGCTTCTGCGGGTCGGTAATGGGGGAGAGGAGGGCGCGCATTTCGCGCACGTACCGGACGCGGTGCTCGTTCCACCGGTGCCGTGCCGCGACGTTCTTGAGCGTGTCGTCGTCCCAGCCGATGAGGACGGCCCACAGGTAGGCGTCGTGCCGGTCGGCGGACCAGTCACGGGTGTCACCGACGCCCACTCGCATCATGTTGCAGATGGCGTTAACGGCCCGTGCGATCCCGCCGAGGGTATTCCGGTGCCAGTCCCAGGCCTTGTACATGGCCTGCGCTGCCTCGCGGGTCTCGGCTCGGTCGTGCTCGGTGTCCTCCAGGGCCTCGTAAAGCTCCGCCAGGCTGGCCTCCGTGTGCTCGTCCAGCGACAGCCGACCGGGTTCAGCGAGCGTCGCAGGCACAGTGAGCTCCCCGGCTGCGAGCAGGAGGTGTTCCTCCCACAGCGGCCGCAGGAGACCACCGTAGGTCTGGGAGCGGGACATCCAGCCGCAGGCGCAGGCGACCATCCAGCGGCCGTTGGGCACGTCGACGGTGCGGGGCAGGTGCTCGGTGACGATGCCGACATGATCTGGGCAGAGGGAACCGGTCGAGGGACCGCGGGTGACCTGACGCCAGCCGGCGCCGGACCAGGAAGGCCGGGCTGGTTCCCGCCCGTCCATGCGGGCCGCCATGTCGAACTCCCGGAGACATCCCGGGTAGAGGCACTGGCGGAGAGACGGCTGGTTGCGGAACGCCGTGGCCTGGGCGATGAGATCGGCCAGCTGCTCCTCAGTGAGCGTGGCCAGGGTCGGCTGGTCGGTCACGGGCTGTTCCTCTCAGGGTGGGGCGGGGTGACAGGAGCAGCTAACTGCGAACTGGGGATGCGGGCAGTCGTGCGGCGAATTTGCGTGTGCCGCCACGGCTCTCAGCACGGCCTGGCTCAGCCGCTGGAAGGTGTCAGCGGTCGGCGACACGCGGCATTCAGTGCAGAGCCCTCAGCGGACTGTGTCCAAGGGACGGTGCGGGCTCGATGAGTCTGCCGCAGGGAGCGGACAGCGGTGGGGCAGCAGGTCCATGCCTCCGCGGCCGGTCCAACGACGGCTGTGATCGGACCGCCGGTGCCCGGTTGCCGAGGAGGTCTCCGCCTTCACCTGCGTCAGCCGGAAAGGGAAGGGAAACCGGCCGAGGCCCGGTCCCGGCCGGCGGGCCACGACGGTGCGTTGCTGCGGGCCGGGGCCCAGCGGTGTTCTATCCAACCGCTGAGCCCCGACGTCGCCTGGCTGTCCTGCTACGCGTGCGGGGCGTCCCCCTGCTCGATGCCAAGGGCCTGGGCGACTGCCTTGAACACCTCGGGGTCGGAGGGCGGCCGAAGGGAGTCGTTCTGCCAGTCGAGGTCGACGATGACCGAACGGTAGGGACCGGAGAGCAACTCGCTGGCGAGCAGACCGAGCGGGAGAGGGAGCCGCTCGCCCGCTTCGGCGAACAGCCCGGCGAGCTCGGCCGCCCCCGTACAGGTCTTGTCCGCGCCGCCGCGCCGGAAGTACTTCTCGCCCAGGTGCTGGCGCGCCACGGCTTCAAGCTCCGCGTACTGAGGACTGGCAGTGTGCGGAGCGGTCAGGGCGCGTGCCTGCTGCGGGGTCATGCCAGTGGCCGCTACGAGCGCCTTCACCGCGGCGTCGGACAGGCCGTCGGCGAGCTGGTCCAAGCGCTCAGTCGCTGAGGCACCGGGCTCCAGACCGAGGAGCTCCATAGCCCGGTGCCGTTGGACTCCGGCGGCAACAGCGACGCGCTTCACGTACTCCTCCAGGCGCTCACCGGGCCGGGGCAGGGGAGCGCCAGCGATCCGGGCGGGAAGGCCGGGGCATGGGCCGGAGCGGGCGGCGATGGCGGCGCGGGCCTGGGCCAGGGTGATGCCAGGATGGGCCCGCTTGTACGCGCGTACGGCACGGTCTTGCTCACGGCGGCGGGGGTCGGTCATGAGGTCTCGTCCTTGTCCGGCCTGCTGCCCCACACGCGCCGGCCGTCCAGGAGGAGAGCATGACGAGTCGACTTGCGCGAGTCTCAGACGTCTGCGGTCCCCGTCGACGGTGTGGGCGTCGAGGTCGGTGTGGACCAGGCGTGGCGCGGTTGCCCATTCCTGCGCCCGTCATCGTAGCGGTGAGTCCAGCTCTCAAGGCAAGCTCACGGGAGGCTCCCGCTTCGGCACGGCCGATCGGTTCCCGGACAGTGTTCACCGTACGCGCCGCACCGCCCCAGGCGCGCTCCGGACTGCGACCCCTGGGCAGGTCAGATTGGGGCGGGAGGTACCCCTAGCTCGCCAGCTTGCCGGTGACGACCATGCGGCCGTCACGGGCGAAATGGTCCTCCACGGTGAAGCGCTGCTCCAGGTGCTTCCGGACGGCGTTCAGCTTCTCCTGCCGGAGCGAGCCGTCAGAACCCCATGCTGCGTGGCTCTCGACGTAGTCGACGATCACGCCGAGCGTCTGTGAGGTGCGGACCTGGATGCCTTCCGTCCAGCGCTGCCCAGAGCGGCGCCCGGTGGACGTCCGGCTGAGGCTGAACTCCTTGCCGAGGTAGCGGCGGACGGTGGAGTAGGTGGCCTCGGTCATGATCGATTCCTCGTTCGTCTCGGCGGGCGTTCAGCTCGGCGTGCATGGGCGGGTTGACGTGGAACATCTGACCGCAAGCGGGCGATGCGGACGTCTGTGCGGCGAATTCCGCAGGTCCACTGACGTCCAGCGGGCCTTCTGCTGGACGTTGGTGCACCTGACAGCGGGGCACGTCTGATCGAGTTCGTATACCGCGCTCGCGGTTCCGCCCCTCTCAGGAGTGTTGAGCCGGTGGTCGGTGATGAGGTGCTGCGGACGGTCCGTCGGGAGCGGGCGCTATGGTGTCCCCCGGGCAGAGACTGCTGCCTTCGTCCGCACCGCGTGGCCCGGACTCACAGGTGCACCAGCGGCGAGAAGAGACGAATCGTCACGTCAGTTGCACAGCCTTCACTGCGTCTGCCGGTACGCCGGTCCGGGGAGTCGTGCCGCGGAACGGATGCCCTTATGTCCAGGGACAGCAGCAACATCCTGCTGCGACAGCAGTACACCGGCGAGCCCCGCCAGGCTGCCCAACGCTTTTACCAGGCCCGGGGCCTGTACTTCGGCCTCGTACCCGACACCACCGACCCCGCCCAGCAGCTCCTCGAAGCCGCCCTCGTCCGGACCCTGGCCCGGCCCCACCCGCAGGTGCCCGCACCCGCGGCCGCGGGCACCTTCTTCGGGCTGCGCGGGGTCTCCCCGGACCTCGACACGCTCGTGCTGTGGCCCCACCCCGACCATCTGCCCCCGCTACTGGGCCGCATCCTGCCGGTCCGCACGGACAGCGGGATCGCCGGCGTCCCGGGACTGCGGGCCCGCCCCCATCCCAGCCGCACCGACACCCTGCTCCTGGCCCGCCCCGGCCACCGTGCCCACCTCATCCTGCGCGCCCGACCAGCCACCCTGCAGCAGGCCGAGGACCACATCCTGGCCGCCGGCCTCGAACCGCTGTGGTCCGCGCGCACCCCGCAGCCCGGCGAACGGCAGGCATGGGACCACCTCGCCGGCACGCTGCCGCCGGATGAGGCAGCTCTGTGGAGCCGCGCTCTGCGCCGGGCCGGCCTGCACACCGCCCAGACGCCGGACTGGTCCCGGAACGCGCCCGAGCCCGGGCAACTGGAGGGCCCCAAAGCCCAGCGCATCGCCGCCCGCCCTGTCGGCCCGGCAGGAGGCCCGGCCCGGGGCATCGTCGCGGTGACCAGCTCCCGCGGGCAGGGCGGACTTGGCTGCACCACCACCGCGCTCGCTCTGGGCGGAGCCCTGGCACGCACCGGCGCCACGGTCGCCTACCTCGGCGCCGACGACCCGAACGGGCTCCACCGGATCCTGAAGACTCCGCCGCAGCCGGGGCAGTGGCACGACCTGCTCCCCGGTCTGCCGGGCCCGGGCACCCTGCGCGGCATGATTCTCTCCCCGAGCGCGCCCAACGCCCCGGCTCTGCTCGCCGACGCAGCCCGCGGGCACGACACCGTGGTTCTCGATGCCGGCAACGTCTTCCAACTGCGGCACTTGGCCGGACACGCGGACGCGGCCGTCGTCCTCACCGACCTCGACCCCGAAGTGTGGGGAAGCACCGAGATCCTCGACCGGCGCCCCGCCTGGGTGCAGATGTGGGACTGGCTCAACCGCCGCTACCTCACCGCCCGGGCCCGCGACCCGCGCTCTCAGCTGCTGAACTTCCTGGACGAGACGTTCGAGACGTACGTCTGGGACCGGGTTTCGGAGGGCCACCCCGACGTCTACGACGCCGACGACCCCGAGGGCACCGCCGCCTGGTGGGACGACTTCCAGCCCGACTTCGACGACCAGGGCGACGAGCCGCTGCCGCTGCCGGAAGATCTCGACGCCGAGACCTTGGAACTCTGGCGCCAGGAGTTCCTGGCCTTCCTCACCCGCGAAGGGGCCATCCGCCACCCGGACACCTGGGATGCCGTGGCCGCCGTGTGGGTCCACCACAACCGCAACCTCGACCTCCCGGGCGGCGGGGACGAAGAAGCGCTCACCGAGACGGTCCTGCGTGAGGCCGCCCCCACCGCCACCGCCCGCTGGGGCGAGCAGACGTGGCAGGAACACCACCCCCGGTGGGCAGCGGCCGACGCCCGCACCCGCAAGGACAGCCTCACCCCCTGGCGGCACCTGATCGAGGAGACGACCCACCCCGCCGACCCGGCCGCCACGGCCCGGTTCCTGCTCGCCCACCTGGACGCACCCGAGAACACCCCCATCGCGCTCGCGGTCGCGCACGTCGACAACGCCCTCGCCGACGAGCAGCACCACCTCGCCGACGTCCGCGACGCCCTGCGCGCCGAGGGCATCCCCGCGCTCACCGTCCTGCCGGAGCTGCCTGAGCACGCCGAACGGGAAGACGACCTGCACGCCCTGACACGCCCCTCGGTCCAGGAAGCCGCCGCCGCCAACCAGCTGGCCCGGCTGGTGGCCGATCTGCTCGCGACCCGAACACCCTCCTGAGCACGCTCCGTATCCCCCGTCGGGCAGTCCCGACGGGGGATACGGAGCGTGCTGACGGACCAACCCCGCACACACCCACAGCCTCAGCTCGTCGCCGGCCCGCAGTGCGAGGAGGGCGGCAGCAGATCTGCCTGCCCGCCAACGTAGCGGCGGCTGCCCGCGTGCACGGGAGACTCCACCTCGATCTGCGGACGGGCTCGGGCTGGTGCCGGGCCACGCGGGGTCTGCTCGCCCTCCGAGGCCTCGACGAACGCATCTCCGCGCCGGTCTTTGGCCACCGATTCCCCCGCTTCCGGCGTGGCTAGCTTCGTGTTCAGGACCGCCTTGGCTCCGGGGTACTGCTCGCGGAGGTAGGCCAGCAGGAGCGGCAGCCATCCGCCCCGGTTTCGCTTGATCCCGAAGAGGTGGCCGACGGTTTCCCCGAAGACCGCGGCCGAGACGACAGGGGCCACGACGTCCGCGAACTGCTGGCAGATGCTCGTCCGTGAGCCCTCGGCGAGGGCCGCGTACTCCCTGGGGAGGGTAACCAGGGCAGCCACCTGCTCAAGGGTGAACCGGCCACCCTTGTGTCCGACGTCCACTGACCGGATACGCGAGGTGACGCCTGGAATCACGCGGCCCATGATGAACGCGTTGCCTCCGCTGGTCTTGCGCGCGCCCCGGGTAATCACCTCCAGATCAGCGGGAAGCCCTGTCGCCTGGTCGGCGGTGATCGTGATCTGAGGTGCCGCCGGACCGGAGTTGTAGCGGCCGAACGTCGCCATCATGAACGCCCGGCGGCGCCTTGACGGCGACCCGTACGCGGCGGCGTCGATCTCTTCCCATGTCACCGACACCGCGGCGCCGAGTTCACTCTCCCCGGCGCAGTACAGCTCTTCGGTGATCGTGTCGCGGATTTCCTGCGGGAGCTGGTTGGACTGCTCGAAGAGAATCGTGTGTAGCGGCGCTCCGCTGTGCTTGAGTGCGAGGGCCCAGATCATCGGTTCGAGCATGAGTCCGGCCGTTTCAGCGCCGGGCATGTCGGCGACGAGTGAGCGGATCTCGTCCCAGGTGGCGCCCGAGCGGGGGCCGAAGTGGTCGTAGGCCTCCGGCCCGCACTCGCACTCGTCGTCGGTGAGGCACGTGCAGCCGGGGCCGTCCACGATGTAGTTCCCGACGGCTGCCCCGGCCTGCTCGATGGCGTCGGCCAGAGCGGCGACGTTCTCGGGCAGCCGCCCGGCGCGCTTCCCGGCGTTGGTGAAGTCGATGCACGGCGAGGACCCGATCAGGATCTGCGTGTGCCGGAACACGAAGTGCTCCGGGTCGATGCTGCGCACGTCCGCGCAGACGGCGTGGCAGCCAGCCCGCGTCGCCGTGGCCGTGGCATCGCGGCTGACGTCGATGCACAGCATGTCGACCTTGGCCCCGAGGATGCGGCGGATCCCAACGCACCAGCCTCCACAACCACCGAACAGATTCACCGCACGGGGGGCGTCACCCTCTGCGGGGGCGAAGAGCCATCGCACCGGGCCTGGCCCGGCGAGCCTCACCAGGTCGGCTGTGTCCTCCCCAGACGCGTGCGCGGCGACGAAGTCGGCGTACGTCCAGCCGTCCAGGTCGTCGTACGTGAGCGGCGTACGGCCAGAGGCGCTGAAGGTGTCCGGCACCCGCACCGGGACCGGCTCCTGGACCTGCGGTGCGGCGCCACCGCCGCCTGCCGCCGGGACCTCCGGCTGGGCAGCGGGCGGGGCGGCAGTCTCGTTGTCGGGCTGCGGGGGCTGGGTGGGGTACACCCGGCCGTCAGCGCTGCGGTGGAGGGTTCCGGCCTCGATCAGCGGCAGTACCCGGCGGACGTTGACCTTGCGGCCGGCGTGGCGGAAGCCGTCACCGTTCTGCCACAGCAGGCCCGCCCCGGCCCACTCGATCACCTCGGCCTCCGTGCCCGGCTTGGCGGTCTGCACGAACTCGCGCGAGGCCCACAGCTCTGCCGGTTCCTCCGGCCCTTGTTCGGCCTGATCGAGCAGGGCGAGTGTCGCCGTGCCTGCCTTGATGGCGGCGGCCAGGTCGAGCTGGTACACCCCGTACCGCTCATTTACCGTCGTGCACAGGGCGTGCCAGGTCTCGGCCGTGGCATCGGTGAGGTTCGCGGCGGCCGCAGACAGCGCATTGCCAGCCGTCGGCGTGATCGGCTTCTCCACGCCGTTGACGTTGTAGGTACGCGTCACGCGCCAGCCGCCTTTGCCCGCGTCAAGGCGCGCTGAGGTGGCCCCGGGACGGTGACGGGTGACCACGTGGCCGATGTACGCGGCCGACAGCGTCGCGGTCGCCTCCGCGTCCAAGCCGTCAGCGTTCAGCGCTTGCAGCACGGCCAGCTCATCAACCGTGGGGGTGGCGGCCCGTTCGGCCGCGGCCTTCTCCTCCGCGGCCCGCAGCGCGGCGGCCCGCTCGTTGGCGGCCTGCTCCGCGTCCGCTGAGGCCTGGGCCTTCTCCTGCTCCCCGGGCCAGGTTTCCCCGGCGGACAGCCACCGGTAGGGGGAGCTCTTCACGGGGGCGTGCCGGGTGTCCTTCTCCGGCTCCGTGACCGCGTTGATGCGCATCGCGTTCGACCACAGACGAAACGCGCGGGCTCCCTCGTCGGTGAGACCGAACGCGCGGGCCCCGGGGGCGATGGCGAGCACCTTCACGAACCCGGCCGCCCACAGGCGCGGAACCAGGGTCTTCCTGATCCTCTTGGAGACGTCGGCGCGGTCGGGGCTGATGTCGTAGGCGCTGAATCCGTCGGCGGTCTCGCGCACCTTGCCGTCACGTATCCACCCCAGCGTGCGCCACTGGCTGCGGGAGAAGTTCAGTGCCTGGGCAGCGTCGATGTCCTCCGGCGTCATCACGTCGGCGTCTTCCCGGGCGTGCGCGTCCAGGTGGGCGCGGGCGGCGTCGGCGGCATCCTGCTCGGTGGCGTAGACGTAGGCAGCGGCGATGTCGGCGACCGCGTCACCGAACTTGTTCAGCCCCATGGAGACGGGGCCATGCCGGTCGCACTCGGCCACCCATTGGGAGCCGATCAGGTCGAGAGCGACCGCCCGCGCGGGGGCGGGGGTGCAGTACGCCTTTCCGGCCTTGGGCAGGTCGTCACCCGCGGCCGCCCGGCCCTGGCCGGTCTCCTTGGGCGTAGCGACGGCGGCAGCGGGCGGCACCCACTCGGGAATCGTCTCGCCGCGTTCCATGGCCTCGGCGTGGGTACGGACGATGTCCCGGACGCTGGCCGCGTACGGCGCGTCGTTGATCACCGAGCAGACGCCGATGCGCGTGCCGTCCGGCGCGATGACCAACCAGGGCCAGTCCTCGCCGCCCTCCTTCGACACCACGTAGACCGCTCCGCGGACCACCGCTTCCCAGATACTCGGGCTGACCCGCGTCACCGTGACGCGCCGCCTGCCCGTGCCCATGACGATCTCCTGCGGACCGTGCTGCGACATGACGAGACCGTCATCGCGGCGGTCATCCTTCGCCGCCTGCCGCTCCTCGGCCTCCCGCTCGCTCCGAGCCCATGCGGCCGCCTGCTCCTGCCTGGCCTGCACATCCCGCTCCGCCTGCTCCGCCGCAAGTCGCTCCCGCGTGGCCTCCATCTCCTTGGCCCACTGCTCGACCTGCCGCATCTGCGCGGCGCGGCGGCGCTCCTCCTCCTGTCCGTACGGCAGGGGAGTAAGACGCCGGGCCTGGTCCCGGGCCGACTGCTTGCTGGTCCGGCCGGTGTGGTGAATACGCACCCGCGCCCAGTAGGCGGCCCGATGGTCTGCGTGCAGCAGGTCGGGTGCGGCGGTGCACCAACGGTGCGCGATAACGCCGTCGGGGGTGACCGTGACTGGGCCGCGGCGGCCGGCGCGGGGGACCGCGATGTAGCCGCCGGACGCCAGCAGCTCGACCAGGGCGGCCCGTACCCGGCGTCCCTGACCCTCACGGCGGCGGACGATCCCGGACGTGTCCGCGTGCAGGTCTCCCGCGTACGCGGCGGCCAGGACGTCGGCCAGCCCTGTGCACCAGCCCATACGCGGCAGTTCGGTTCGGGCGTTGCTCTCATCGAGCCACTGGTCCGCGCCGCTGTTCTCCATCTCCGAGTCAGCGGGTGCGGCGAGCGTGGTGCCAGCCGTTCGGCTGGCGTCGTTGGCCCGCTCCGGGGCGTTGGTGCCGTTCGGGCCGCACGCGGCGTCAGCCGTCGAGAAGTCCGTCGTGGAAGCCGCCGCTGTGTGGGGGGACGTGCTCCCGAGGTCCTCCTCGGCGGTCTGGCGGGAGTCAGCCTCGTCGGAGTGCTCCTCATCCTTGGTGGTGGACGCGGCGTTGAGCCGGGCGGAGAAGGCGTTCCGGCTCGCCCGGACCGCGGCAACCAGAGCGGCCCGGTCGGCGCGCGACTCAGCGGCCAGCGCGGCGGCCTCGTCCTGCGCCTTCTTGCCGCCGCCCTGCTCGCGCACAGCCGCGCGGGCTTCCCGCTTCGCGCGCTCGTCACCGTCAGCCGCGCCCTGAGCTATGAGCGCATCGGCCAACGCCTTGGACGGCCACGGCGCCCGCTCGCCGTTCTCCAGAGCCCGAGTGAGCATCTGCCCGCACAGCTCCGCCGCACGATCACCCCACTGCTGCCAGTGCAGAGCACACGTCTTGGGATCGCCCTTGGCCAGGTCGCGGGCGAGGTCGACCACATCCCGCCCGGCGGACCGGCTGCCGCCGTGGGCGTCGTCCAGGATCCGGCGGGAGAGGCAGCGGGCGCAGGCGACGAACCGGCCGAGCTCGCAGTCCTGGTCGTCGACGACCGCCACCCAGTAGCGGATCCCGGAGCGCTTCGCGCTGCACTTGCCGACGTACGGCGCGGACATCGCACAGTACGCGTCGACGTCGGCTTCCTTGTCGTCGTCGACACATACGGAGACGACGCGGAGACGGGAGTTCGCCACCCCCTCCAGGGCGGAGTTCCACACCTTCCACTCGGCCACGTAGCGCCGGTGGTCAGTCCCCTTACGCGCCCAGTCCTCACCCGTGCAGCCTTCGCGGCCGTCGGCGGCGGTCAGGTGCTCGAACCCCCAACGGCACTCGGCGACCAGGCCCACGGCGCCGAAGCGGCGGATCAGGAACACACCGGGCTCAAGCTCCACCCGGTCCGGAACGCACCCGAACGCCGGAGCCTGCGCCGTGTGCTGCCCGTACTTCGCCCACAGGGCGGTGAACCGAGCGCGGGTGGCGGAGTCGGTACGGATCCGGGCGAGCACCTTGGCAAGGGGGCGGTCCTCGATGTTGGCGGCCCACCAATACGACCCGTCAGCGTCGTGTCCGGCCTCCCACTGGCCCTCCTCCGGACGGCAGTAGGTGACGGGCCGGATCCGGAAGGAGTGCCCGGCCGCTGTCGTCAGCACCCAACCGGCGGCAGGCTTCGGCCCGTCCAGGAACGACACGGCCGCGATCGACTCGCCTTCCTGCAGCGCGGCCGCGAGCTGGCTGGCGGCGATGTCCCTGGCTGCAGCCTCGGGTCGTCCGGCATCGCCGCTGACGACAGACTTGTGCTGGCTGTCGACGGAGCTGGGGACGGTGTTCACTGGTATTCCTTCGTGGGCCGGGAGAGGCCACGCGGATGCGCGGCCGGGGCCACTGAAGCGGCGTGCGCCAGCGACGTCGCCTTCTCGCGAATTCCGGTATCGGCGCGCGCACAGCGGGTTCTCAACCGCGTGCTGGCAGGTGATGAGGGCACCCTCGACGACGGACAGCGGCCGACATGGGGCGAGGGGAGCGACCCAGACCGGTTGGTGGTTGGTCACCGCGCATGACTGCGGTCCGGCTGAACAGCGGGGCTCATGCATCGTGAGGAGGAGGTCTGCCCCACGCCCTGAGGCGTCCACGCGCCGGGCAGGGGGCAAGGACCCCTGCCCGGCGCGCGACGGTCAACACGAGGAGTTCGAGACCGTCACGCTCACCCGGCGCAGCGCGCCGCACCCCGACGTGACCCCTACCGGAGCACGTCCTTGCACCGGTCCTCCTCTGCCTTCGCGGCATCCGCGAAGGCACACCCGTACAAAGCCAGCGTCTCTTCACGCCCGGACTCGGCACGGACGGCGGCTTCCTCCATGCGCGCGCACTCGGCCACGAAGCCAGACAGAACACCCGCTGCGCGGTAGGTCTCGGCCGACTCCTCGTAGTGGCCGGCGTCCCGCTTCGCACGGTTCACGTCGTCGTACGCCCCTTCACAGGACCGGACGGCCGACCACACGTCCTCAGCGAGCGCGTCCCCCTCCCAGACCCGGTCCCGGCACGCCTGTGCCCGCTCCACGTCACCGGCGGCGAGCACCCCCGCCGCGTGCACACGCATGCGGGCCTGCGTCAGCCGCTCCACCGCCGCTTCCCACGCGGCCGCCGTTCGGCCGGACGCCGCCCGCTCGGTCCGGGCCTGGTCACGTCCGGCCAGCCCGGCACGGTCGGCTTTCGCACGCGCCTCCGCCCGCTCGCCGGCGTAGTGCGCGTCCCAGTGCAGGGCGTTCTCGAAGTCCCGAACGCCGTTGTACGCGGCCTGGGCGGTCTCGAGCGCCGCCCACTCGGCGCTCGCGTGCTCGGCGAGCCGGGTCGGCTCCCCGTAGCTGTTGTGCGGGTACTTGGCCCAGTTGGCCAGGTGCTTGCGGTCGTTTCCAGTACCGAATCCCCGGGGGTTCTTGCGGACGGCGGCCGCCGCCTTTCGCAGGTTCTCAGCGCTGCGTCCCTCGATACGGTCAGCCACGGCCAGCGTGAAAGCCACGGCAGCGGCGTCGACTCGGTCACCGGCGATCAGCGCGGCGGAGGTGTACCGCGAGGGGTAATACACCGACCGGCTGGAGCGCTTGGACTTTACCCAGGCGTCGTACTGCGCCACGAACGACAGCGAGGGATCGCCGTGCCCGGCGTGCGTGACACCGTCGTAGTCGGTGTGGCCGTCGAACCACGCACACCAGGCGCGCGAGGAGTCCTCGAACATCACGATCAGCCCGGCGTACCCGCGCGCCGACGGTTCGCGGCCTGCGTCGGCCAGCTGCTTGCGCCACTGGGCTTCCTGGGCGACCAGTCGCTCCTGTGCCTCCTCAATGATCGGAGCGGCGAGCGCCTCCCGCTCCGCGCGCGCTGCAGCGTCCGTGATCGCCTCCCCGGCTTCCTTGACGTGCTGCCCGGCCAGCACGATCGCACGCCGCCACGACGCACACCCCCGCGCGTCCTCGCCGTTCGTCTCGGCCAGCCATGCCCGCGCCGCCTTCACGGCGTTGGTGGCCGACCGCTCCGCCATCTTGGCCTCCGCGTAGGCGGCAGAGCCCAGCTCTACCGCCCGCGCGCCCGTCGGCGTGGAGCCGTCGAGGGCGTTGAACGTGTCCCGAGCATCACTCAGGGCAGCACTCACCTTCGCCACGGCGTCGTCCATCTGCCGGACCCACTCCGCGGCGTCGCGCCCCCACACCGTCCCGCCCGTGGCCTCCTGCTCACGCGAGACGACGCGTACAGCCTTGACGGCCTCGCGCACGGCCTTGAACCCGCCGGTCGAAGCGGACGCCACGAACTTGCCCGTCGCCTCGTTCCACGCGCACACGTGCTCGGTCTCCTCCACCCCGGCGCGCACCATCACGAGCCCGGAGAGCACCGCGGCGCGTACCCACAGGCGCCCGGTCCAGCGGCGCTCCACGCGTACGTCCCAGCCCAGTTGTTCGGCTTCACGCACCAGGGCGCTCGCATTCTTGGGCATGCCGTCCAGCGCGGCGGCCGCCGCGCCGGCCCCAAGGGCAGCGGCACATCCGCCGCAGCGCCCAGAGCGGACCTCCCTGCGCTGGCACGCCGGGCACGACTCGGCTGCAGTTTCCTCCCCGGCCGGGCCGCCGGCATCGTCGTGTCCGCCGGAGCCGGCGGAGGCCGGAGAGGAGTGCGGGTGGGGGGCTGCGGTACGCGAGTCGGCGTTCATGGGTGCCTTCTTGGGAGAGGACTGCCGGCGGCTGCGCGGCTCGGCCACTGAAGAGGCAGAGCACCGTCACCGTCGCGATCTCGCGAATCCCGCGCACCGACTGGGCCGGGGCCCCAGCCTGCCGACCTGCCGACCTATCGGTCGGGCGGCGGGTACTCGCCGTGGGGGGCGACAACGTCAGCGCCGGCGACCTGGCACTCGGTTCTCGTAGATCAGGTCCAGGTCCCAGGACCCGCGGTGCTCGTACACCGTCATGTGCTGGCAGGACGGACACCGGAACGCCACGTAGCGGCCCGCGGGTTCACTGCCGCGCCCGGATGCCATCAGTCCGGGCCCCGGATCCTCACACTTCTCGCACGCCGTCGAGTAGTGCGACAGGACGAGCTGTGGCTGCCAGTCGCACCAGACGAGTGGCCGGCCCCGGTGTTCGCCGGGCAGCGCAGGGACCCGTCGTTCGATGGGCTCGATCGGCTCAGCACCGGGCAGCTCTTCGAGGACAGCCTGCTGCGGGGCCGGGTCGCCCCGCCACACACGCAGGCACACCCGGCATGTCTTCGGTCCGTTCCAGGGGCCGTCGTACGCGCGGACTGCGGGGGCCTGTTCCGAGTCGGTGCAGCACAGCAGGGGGACGGTGAACACCGGCAATGGGGGAGGCGTGGCGCCGGGGGCCAGGAGGTGCAGGACGCCGGCGGGGGTGCGGACCACGACGACCGCAGGGCCCCCCTCGGTGCTCGCGGCCGAGGACGCAGCGGTTTCCGGCTGTGGCGGTGCGGCCGGTTCGGTGGAGGTGGCGGTGTGGAACTGTTCCACGGGCGCTCCGGAGGCTAAGGGTGGGGAGGGGCCGGCGGAAGGCCGGTCACCAGCCGTTGCCGGTGTGGCGTTCGAGGATGGCCGCCAGGTCGCGGTGCCATCGGTGGTACATGGCCATGCGGTGCTCGTGTACGAGCCGGGCCATCTCTGACGCGTCCCGGCCGAGGACGAACGGCGCCTTGGTGTTGAGCAGCTGCCGCAGGGCGGGTTCGGGGGAGCGCGGCACATTCAGGCGCTGGTCCGCTTCGGACAGTGCCGACGCACCCGTCCAGGAGTGGGCGCGGGCCCACAGCTGGTGCAGGGCCTGCGCCCGTACGAAGGTCTCCATCTGCATGCCGGTAACGGGGTCTTCGGCTTCAGCGGTGTTGACCAGGAGGGTGATGGCCTGGTGGTGGGCCTTGCGGGCCACTCGCGTCTCCTCCAGGACGGAGGCGACGATCAGATCGTTCGTTGTCGGCCGGGGCATCGGAATGTCTCTCTTCTGTGAGGTCGTGCTCGGGAGCCGCTGGTTCAGGGCTGCCGGCCTGGATGCGCAGCGGGATCGTGATCCGTGGCGAAGGACGATCGGATAGGCCGGACGGGAGCGCTCCGCTCCTGCGGCTCGTCGAGTCGGAGCCCGCTCACGGCTGTGACTGCTCAACGGCCTGCACCGACCACGTCAGCAGGTACGCCCGGAACACGATGCCCTCGTACCTGCTGCGGTCCTCTTCTGTCGCCCATCGGGCACGCTGGATGGCCTCGGCCGCATCGGGAAACGCCGACAGCCGGTTGTGGCCCTCGTTGCGGTGCGCGTCGAAGTCGATGCTGCTCCACCTGCTGTTCCAGGAGGGGGTGCTGGAGACGAAGGCGTAGTCGGGCCCGTCGGGTGCGGGGGTGCGGGCGTCCGCCGGCGTACTGGTGCGGGTGATCCGGTAGAGCGTGGGCCCGGGCCAGGGGCCGGGCCCGGCTGCTTCGGCGTCTTCGCGGCTGCGGTGGGCGTGGGGGCCGAACGTCCGGGTGATGTCGCTGTCGGAGGATTCGGCCAGGAGGATCAGGCCCCATGCCATCGAGGGGCTGTCGGACCAGACGAACCTGGTTCGGCTCTCCTGTGCGCTCATGGGGCGGCTGTCCTCTGCTGCTGTCGGGGTCGTAGGTGAGGGGCGCGGGGGTGGCCGCTCTTGCGTGGGGCGGGCGTGGTGCCCGCCCGGGAACCGCTGTTCTCGGTGTCCGGGCTGGCGGCGGTTCGTGGGTGGGTTCAGGCGTCGGGGACGAGGGTGAAGTAGAGGCTGCCGCGGCTGGTGATGATCTCGGTGACGGGCCGGTGGCGGGGGAGCCCGGAGCGGGGGTGCTTGTTGGGGGCGTGGAAGTCGATGCCGCGGACGGTGGCGGGGTGGCCGTTGTGGAGGACGAGGTCGCCCTCCTTGAGGTGGGGGTCGGTGGGCTTCTTGGCGAGCTGGGCCAGTTCCTCGTCGCTCAGGTGGGAGCGGACGTAGTTGATGAGGTCCTCGAAGGGGAGGTAGCGGCCTTCGCCGTCGATGGCCACGCATTCGTCTTCGAGCGCGGCGATGAGCGCGAGGGGGTTGAGGGGAGTGCCGTTGCTGGGCATCGGGTCGGGCTCCTTGGCGTAGGGCGGGCGCTGCCGGGATGGCGACAGTGAACGGGGGCGCCGCCGGTGGCGGCGACGTCTGGCGAATCCCGGGCGCCCGGCGGCCGCGCGGCCTGCCCTCCTGGTGCTGTCCGGTCTGGTCCGTACGGTGCGGGCACCACTGAGGAGAGAGGACAGCACCGTGTCTGCGACCAGCCCACGAATCCATAACGGCAAGAAGCCTGGAGTCCTCCTCTACGGGTGGCTGTCCGGCTCCCGGCCCTCTTGGGGGCCCGGACGTGACGATACGGAACGATACGTGACGACCCGTGACGAGTCGTCACGGCCGAGTGGGCACGGTGCGGGTGGGGCGAGCGGGCTAAAAAGGAGGGTGGAGCGCTTCTTGCCGTTATGGGTTTCTTGGCTGGTCATAGACACGAGGGAGGCGGTTCGGTGAGACACGACCGCACCGTACGCGGGGGAGCGGACACCACCCCTTCCCCCCGCCCGAGCGCTGCCCCTCACGACCGGTCTGTCCGCGGCCGCGCCTACCGTCGGCGGCCCACGCACCGAGAGGAACCCGATGACCGAGACCGACCTGCCCGTACCCGCGCGCACCACCCCGGTGCGCGACGACCACGCCTGGCCCTTCCCCCTCAGCACCGGCGGCCGCTCCCACGTACGCCTGCGCGTCTGGCCCACCCGAAACCGCCCCAGCCCCCTCGTCATCGCCACCGACCTGATGCTCGGCGCCGGACTCATCAACAACGCCGAGAGCCTGTGCCGCGCAGCCCACGCCGAATTCGGCCCGCACACAACCGTCGTACGCCACTTCCCCGCCTGGTCCATGCTCGCCATCAACGGAGAGGACGTCTTCGACCAGCTCACCCTCGACGAACAGGACCGCGCCCGGGCCCGCCGGTGCACCGAACAGGTCCTGGACCTTCTCGGCCCCGGCGTCCTCGGCTACCCCGGCGACACCCCACCCGCCCACGCCGACGCAGGCGCGGCCGCAGTCCCGCCGCAGAGCACCCACATCGCCCGCGCCCTCGCCGCCCTGCTGCGCCTCGACGAGACCCGGGTGATCGAACGACGCCCCGACGGCTACCCCACCCGCACCGGCCCCGTCGCCGAGAAGGACCTCGCGCCGCTCAGCCACCTCAAGCTCGGCACCGAAGCCCTCCGGCGCCTCGCCGGCTTCCTCGCCGAGGCGGACACCGACCCGCACCAGAGCGCCGCCGGCGGCAGGCGGGAACGCCGGCTCGGCAAGATCATCCACACTCTGCAGGAGCAGACGTGGCAGCTCGGCCTCCTCGCCGACGAACTGGCAGCCGAAGAACGGACCTGAACCACCCACCACCCGTACGCCCCCACCGCGGCCGGGCTCGGCCGCCCCGGTAAAGCCTCCCTGCAGCAGGGACGGACAGCTCCAACCGGGGCGGCGGGCACAGATCCGGCGTCCGCTCACACCGGGACGCCGCGGTGCGCAAGACTCCCACCGTGCCCCCATCACCCAAGAAGCCGACGAACCGCATGGAGCCGCTGGGCCAGGTCGCCCGGGAACTGTGGATCCTCAGCGGCAACGAATGCGCCTTCGACCCCTGCACCGAGCGGCTCATCTGCGAAGACGGCGCATTCATCGGCGAAGTGGCCCACATCCACGGCGTCGAGCCGAGCAGCCCCCGGCACGATCCCGCACTGGACCGGCAGGCCCTCCGAGCCGCCGACAACCTGATGCTCCTGTGCCCCAAGCACCACACCCGGATCGACCACGTGAACAGCCGCAGCAAGTACCCCGCTCCCATGCTGCGCAGGATGAAGAGGAAGCACGAGGACCGGTTCCGCGCTGCGGCGGCGTACATCGAGGCCCAGTTCACCGATCACACGAGGGCCGCGACCGTCCGCTACGCCACCACCCTCGACGCACTTCACGCCGCCATCGGGGTCGACAAGCTCACGCCCGACGAGAAGCACGACGACGTCGCGATGGTCAACGCCATCGCGGACAAGCTCGCCGAGCTGACCCTGCCGGCCCGCAGCCTCCTCTCCTTCCTCGTCCAGGCCGACGCCGTACTCGGCATCGCGGAGGTGTCCCGGCGCACCCGCCGGTCACAGAGCGAGATCAGCAGCACGATGGAGGAACTGGACCGCCTCGGGTACGCCTACCTGGAACGCGAACCTGACGAGGACGAACCCCGCGGCGCTCTGAAGCTCTACGACCACGACTCTTTCGACGGATGGCCGTTCTGGGATGACCTGCGGAGCTTCCTCGGCGAGCACCCGGAGCGCATCGCGCGGGTCATCGTCGACCTCGAGTTCAACCTGCTGGACTGACAACGCAGCGGCCTGGAGGCAGTCAGCCTCTCGGCCCGTCTTGAGTGGGGCAGCGGACGATGAGCTTACCTTGCAGGGTCATGAGGTGACGGGTGCCCGAGTCATAGCCACCAGCTCCCGCACGCCGCTGGTGTGGGGGTGGCGGTGAGCAAGGTCGGTGACGATCGCGCGGATGCTGGGGCGGTCGCGGACCTCGGCGGGAGCGGTGCGGTGGGCGGCGAGGAGGGCGTGCGCGGTCTGCTCGGGTTTGTTCCAGCGCCACCATGCGCGGGCCATGTCAGTGTGGAGTCGGCCGCGGCGTTCGGCGGTGGCGAACTGGCCGGGGCGGAGGTCTCGCCCGGCGTGGACGGCGGCGCCCGCGTCACCGAGGGACCACAGGACGCCGACCTTGTAGAGGGTGACGGAGGCCGGGGTGACCGAGAACGTCGGCACGCCCGACTGTTCGGGGAGGAGGGCCGCAGCCCGTTCGGCGTCGCGGATCATCTCCAGGGCACGGTCGCGGTCGCCGGCCTCGGCGGCGGCGTAAGCGACGGTGCAGAGCATCTGCGCGAAGGTTCTGGCCTGAGCGGGGGTGACGAGCCCGGTGGTCTCGACCTGGGCGGCGGCGTGAAGGGTCACGCGCTGCGCGGTCACGGCACGGCCACCGTGGCGCAGGACGATGCTGAAGGCGCGGGCGGACGCGGCACCGGCCAGCGGGTCTCCGGAGAGCCGCGCGTAGGTGTTGGACCGGTCGGCGGTGATCCGGCTGGCGTCGTAGCGGCCGACCTTGGACAGGGTCTCGGTGGCCAGGTCGTAACAGGCGGCGAGCCGGGCGTAGTCGGCGGCTTCGCCGTGGTCGGCGCAGGCCTCGGCGGTGGCCAGGAGGTCGGGAAGCGCCTTGATCAGGTCGGCGTGCGCGCCGCGGTTGAACTGGGTACGTGCCCGGCGGTACTGCGCCGTCAGGCGGTCCGCGCTCGGCGCGAAGGCGGGCGCGGGCAGCAGCGCGAGAGCCTCGTCGAGGTGATCGAGGGCGAGCGCGGGGACGGCCAGTCCGGCGGCGAGGAGGGACCGGCGTTTCATCGAGTCCTCCTCGGATGCGGCCGGGCGCTGGGCGCTGGCAACTGTAGTGGTCCGGGGCGGCGTTACGCCCAGAACTGCGGCAAGTACCCCCGCAGGGATGACGAGCGCGTCGGCGAACCGCTTGAGCATGTCCAGGTCGGTCGCCGGCCGGTCTGCGGTCTCGAGACGGCTGACGGCCGATGCGGAGTATCCGGTCTTCGTGCCGAGGTCGGCCTGCCGCCAACCGCGCTGCTGGCGTGCCCAGCGGATCAGGCCCCCGACGTCGCCGTCGGCGATGAGCTGCTGGGCACGCGGAGAGTTCCAGTCCGGTACCTGAGCACGCATGGCCGCTCCCTCCGGGACCACCGGACATCAGCCTGCTCACGGTAGCCGGGCGGTGACACCCGGTCGAGACCGTGTGCGCGACGCGCAAACGGTGTGCGTACGGGGGGAGTTCGCTCGGCATCCGGCCCGGCCAGCGGTGTCCTGATGAGGCACCACCACCGCCGCCGCGCACCGCTCGGCGGCAACGATCCGCTCTTCCGATGGAGGGAGTCGTCATGAACGACCCGACCGCACACCCCGCCACCCCCGTATCCCCGACGACCGAACCCGAGCTCGTCGAACTCGTCGAGCTCGGCGGCCTCATGGCCCTGACCCAGGGCCAGGGCGGCGGCCAGAGCGAGGACAAGCGCCGCGCCTACAACTACGCCTGACGAACCACCCCGTGCGGGGGGGGGGCCCGCGCCCCCCCCGGCGCCCCCCCCCCCCCCCCCCCCCCCCCCCCCCCCCCCCCCCGCCCGGCTCCTGAACCAGGAAGGGATTCATCGTGATCTTCGGAGGGTTCACACTCGGCTCCGGCGGCCGCCAGCCGGCCGGAGCCACATCCACTCCGGGCGGACTGCTCTGGCAGACCGGACCGGCCGACATCCGGTCGTTCGGCGCGCCCGACGGAGGCCGGGTCACGGTGCTGGGCTGCTGCGGCGCCACCGATGCCGAGGTGCGCTCGCTGTCCCGACGCCTGCTCCCCGAGGACGTCGCCTGGCGGTGGTCCGGCGCGTACGCGGTGGTCGAGCAGCGTGGGCCGCACACGGTGGTGCACACCGATCCGTCCGGAGCGCTGCCGCTGTACGCCACCCGCTACAAGGCCGGGTGGGCCTGGTCGAGCTCGGCGCGCGCCCTGGCCGACCTCACCGGTACCGGGGTGGACCCGGTACGGGTCGCGGTCGCGGTGTTCCTGCCGCATGTGCCCGCCGCGGTCGGGCCCCGGACGTTCTTCACCGGCGTGCAGCAGCTCCCGCCCGGCGCCCGGATCGAGCTCGCCGCGGGCCGGGATCTGCGGTGCGCGACGGTATGGCGCCCCGACCCCGTCCCGGGGCCGGCCCACGACCGGCTCCGCTCCACCCTGGAGGAAGCCGTACGGCTGCGGGTGGCGGGCGATCCCGATCTGACGTGCGATCTGTCCGGCGGTCTGGACTCCTCCTCGCTCGCCCTGCTCGCCGCGACCGCCCGGCCCGACGGCGGGACCCTGCACACGGTCACCGTCCACCCGGCCGGCCAGACGGACGGCGCAGACCTCACGTACGCACGGCTGGCCGCCGCCCATAACCCGCACCTCGTCCATCACCTTCTCCCCCTGGGCGCCGAGCACCTGCCCTACACCGACATCACCACGGTCCCGGCGACCGATGAGCCGGCCCCGTCGACCCTGACCCGGGCCCGGCTGGAGGGGCAGCTGCGCTGGATGCGCGACCGGCTCGGCAGCCGCACCCACCTGACCGGCGACGGCGGCGACAGCGTCCTGTTCGTGCCGGCCGCGCACTTGGCCGACCTGCTGCGCCACCGCCTCCACCGGCGGGCCGCCGCCGAGGCCGTGGGCTGGGCCCGACTGCGCCACCGCCCCGTCCTGCCGCTGCTGCGCGAGGCACGGACCCTGACCCGCACCAGCCGCGCCCAAGCCCTGGCCGACCAGGCCGCCGCGCTGGAGAGCGGATACGCACCGGCCGGACAGGGCGACGTGCGCTGGTTCCCGGCGGTGCCGCTGCCCCGGTGGGCCACGAGCACCGCCACCTGCATGCTGTCCGACGCCGTCCACGACGTCGCCACGGCGGCCGATCCGCTGCCGGGCCTGGACCTCGCGGCACGGATTCTGGTGGACGAGGTCCGGGAGGTCGCACGGACCGCGGCCGCCGACGCCCATCTGGCCGCCGCGTCCGGGATCGAGCTGCACAACCCGTTCCTCGACGGGGCCGTCGTCGACGCGGTACTGCGCACCGAGGCCCGGGCCCGGCCCCCCGTGCACACCTACAAGCCGGTACTCGTCCGCGCCATGTCCGGTGTCCTGCCGGACTCCCTGGCCTCTCGGACGACCAAGGGCAGCTTCAACGCCGACCACTACACCGGGCTGCGCGCCAACCTGCCGGAGCTCCAGCGTCTGGTCGACGGGCGCCTCGCCGCTCTCGGCCTCGCCGATCCCGCCCTGTTGCGGGCGCACCTCGCCCAGGCTGCCGCCGGGATCCCGATGCCCCTCGCGCCCTTGGAGCAGGCCTTGGCCGCCGAAGCGTGGCTGCGCACCCTCGACCGCCCGGCCACCCCGTGGTCGCGCCCCCGCGAAGGAGACCGTCGTGGATGACCCGCCCGCGTTCGTCACCTGCCCACAGGCCGTCCGCGCGGTCGACTTCGGCCACGTCCTGGTCCTCATCGACTATCGCACTGGCAACGTCCAAGCCCTCCAGCCCTCGGCCGCAGCCCAGTGGAACTCCCTCTCCCGTTCCGGGGTCCTTGCGCGCATCGCCCCCGCCCTCGGCCGTCGGCTCCTCGCACTGGGACTGCTCGCTCCCGCCAGCGGGCCGGGCACGTGGACATCGGCGCTGGCCGCCCCTTCGGCCCAGGCCAGTTGGGGCAGCACCGAGCATCCCGCGGGCGTCGTACGGCCCCTGCACGGGCCGTTCGCCGAGACACTCTCGGCCGCGGCCGCGCTCACCGTCGCCTTCGCCGCCACCCGCCGGCAACCCACCGGCATGCGACGCACCCTCACCCTCCTGTCCGCCGCCGATGCCCGCACCGTCCGGGGCGCAACCCTCCGCGAGGCGACCTGCGCCGTGACCGCGGTGCGGCGCGCCGGCTGGTACTCCCCCGGACGCACCGCGTGCCTGGAGGAGTCCGTCGCCGCCGTCCTGCTGCTCGCCTCCCGGCGCCTCGGCGTGCGCTGGTGCCACGGAATCGCGTCCGACCCGATCCGGCTCCACGCCTGGGTGCAGACTATGACCGGCGACGACGTCGCCGAGCCGTTCTCGACCCGCGCCTACACCCCCGTGCTCACGATCGGAGACCGTCATCACCAGCCCCGCTGACCCGATCATCTGGCTGCGCACCGGAACCTGCGGGCTCGGCCCGTACCGCGCTGATCTCGTCGAGACGTACTGGCGCTGGGAGCAGGACCCCGCCCTCCTGGTCGGTTACGGGCGCCAGGCACCCGAATCCCTGGAGGTCCGTACCGAGGGCATGGCCCACCAACTGCGCGGCGAGAACATCCGCTTCACCATCTACGACCTCGGCGGCGCCGAGGCGACGCCGGTCGGAGTTGCGACCCTGCTGCCCGACCACGGTGTCCGCACGGCCGAGTTCGTGATCATGCTCGGTCCGGAGGCCCGTGGACGGGGCCTGGGTACTGCCGCGACCCGGCTCACCCTCGACTACGCGTTCCACGTCACGAACCTTCGGATGGTCTGGCTGAAGGTTCTCGCGCCGAACGTGGGCGCGATCCGCGCGTATGAGAGGACCGGCTTCCAGAGGGTCGGTGCTATCCGGCAGGCCGGGTACTGGCTCGGCCGGGTGTGCGACGAAATCGTGATGGACGCTCTGGCCACGGACTTCATCGGGCCGTCAGCCGTCGCTCCCTCGCACCCCGCGTCTGACTGATCCACTCGCGCATTTTGTCGTACGGGCAACCGTGGCAAGCGGACAACGTCCGCGCCCCGACATCGGGGCGTGGCTGAGAGGCCGGCATGCCCTAGCTCTCCCTTCGATGTCAGTGACGGCTGCGATCGTGGGCCCCATGGTCACGGCAGAGGTTGCGAGGTCCGATTCGGTGTCCTGGCTGGCGGTCCAGCTCGCCAAGCCGGTAGGCGAGGTGTTGGCCGTGCGCGCTGCCGGTGTCCGGGCGTTGTTGCCTTCCCGACCGGACAGCGCCTTGGGCCGGTACATGTGGTGGCGCTGTCTCAGCAGGGAGCAGGCCCGCCAGGCGATGATCCTCGGCCGGCTGGAGGCACTCAGCCTGCACCTTCGGGGAATCCCCGCCCTGGGATATTCCGCCGACGACCCCCTTCCGCTGGAGGCCGTCGAGGAGGCCGAGGGGTTCGTGGACGGACCCCTGGCTGAGGCGCTGGCGCACTACCGGGAGTGCCGGGCGCGGGCAGGCAGCACGCCGGCGCGGCTGGAGGATCAGGTGTCCTGCACGGTGAGCAGCACGGGCCGCCGTCCGTAGGAGGCGCTGAGCGCATCGATCACCTGACGGCCTGCCCCGCTCAGGTCCTCCTCGGTCGCGTGCCAGAAGCCTGAGAACGCCTCGTGCATCGGAGCCTCGGGATCTGCGGCGGGGTTCCGAAGGGCCCAGGTCGCCCCGGTGGTCCCGAGCAGCAGATGTCCGATCAGGCAGGAGACGTCGATGTCGTCGTCGTCCAGGTCGGGGAACGCCTGGTGCCATGCCGGGGCCGGGCCCACCGGTTCCTCGGTGAGCACAGCGTGGACGTCCAACCCTGCGGCGCACACGATCATGGGCTCCTCGGTGCGCCTGGGCCATAGCGCGTACACGCTGGTACCGCAGCCGCCGTAGCTGTCGAGGTGCGTCGGCCAGCGGATGAGTGTGCCGGTCATGGCGGTGGCGTCCATACGGCGCCAGAGGCTGCCCACGGTCCTCTCCGTTCGTAGGTGGGGCGGGATGGGCGGCTTCACGCGGAGGCGGGAGTCGGCCCGGGGTAGATGGGGGCGGATGGACGTTCGGCGCTGTACCGGACCGTGCGGCCGGGCCGCTGGACCGCGCCGGGCTCGAACAGGGCGTACTCGCTGTAGCCGCAGATCATGTACGAGGTGTTCGTCCTGTCGGCGAACTGGGCTATCACCTCCCCGTCGCGGCAGGTCAGGTGCCAGGCGAACGTCCAGGTGACCGCGTCGACCGGCTTTCCGTCGCGCATGACATCGAGCGGCTCTACCTCCACCGTCGCCACTTCACCGACCTGGTACTCCTGGCCGAGCCACGGCCGGAATACGGTCTGGATGAGCAGTCCGGGCTTGAGCTCGCTGGCCTTCACGTACGGCAGCCCAGTGGCGTCGCAGGCGGCGCAGGTTCCATCGGTGGGGTGGCGGTGTGTCATCGACTTCTCCGAAGGGGCGGGATCGAGGTTGTGGGGTGTCGGCCCGGATGCTTGCGCAGGCCCAGCGGATAGCCATCGGTCCGCGAATTCAGGCGTCGGCGGCTCGCCGTAGGGCGCGGCCCGAGGTGCCGGCCAGGGCCAGTTACTGGATGGGCATGGGCGTGTCGGCGGCGGACAGCGGTGCGCGACGTCCGCCGGCACGCAGAAGACCGGCCGTCCGCTGGCCCGTACCGGCCCGAGGGCGTTGGCCGTCAACACCATGGCTCCTCTTTCGAGGGACCTCTGCCTGCTTCCGGGCAGTCGTTCCTCGCGGTGCCGGTAGCGTTGGGTGGACGGCAGAGTGCCTGCCGGTCTCCCGCTGATGCGACACCCCACGCGGTCCCAGCGAAGAGGCGAAGGAGCCTCGCGGTGTCCGCGGGGTGAGTCCCGGACCCGGCACGCACCATCTCTTGTGAGACCGACCGTGGACTTTGACGGCCGGGCGTGGGCGGCCTCGAAGGACGCAGCATGGCACGGAACCGGACAGTGCAGCGCAAGGCCCGGCAGCTCCAGCGGCGGGCGGGTGGCGGGTTCAACGCCGCCCGCGACCAGGTGGTCGCGCTGCCACCGTTGCGGGCGCGTCTCACGCAGGAGGAGTGGCTGGCCGCCGGGCGAGCCCGGTTCGGCACGGACGACATCAGCCATTGGTCTGCCCTGTGCCCTCGGTGCGGGCACGTCACGTCCGTGGCGCGGTTCGCCGAGGTCTCCGGGACCACGGAGCTGACGCAGGCGTTTACCGAATGCCTCGGCCGGCACCTTCCCGGCACCGGATCCCACACGTTCCCGTGTGACTGGGCCGCTTGGGGTCACATCCCCCTGTACGGCTACACCGTCGTCGTCGACGGGCGGGAGTTCCGGGTGTTCGCCTTCCCGGCCCCGGATGAGAACGTGGCGAAGAACAAGGCGCGCCAGGAAGGGCGGGCTGCGGCCTGGCAGGCGCGCATCGACGCGGCAGCGAAGGCGGAGGCAGAGGCAGAGGAGGACCAGGAGGAGGACGGTGACCAGACGGACGTGTGCGAGTCATGCGACCGGCCGGTGGGCCGTCGTCACCGGCAGGACTGCATCTGGCGGGTCGAGGAGCTGCTGGGTGAGTGGACGGACGTGGAGGAAGTACACACCTGGGCGGACGGTCAGGCGCTCCTCGACGCCGCGACGGACCTCGAGCCGGCCATCGGCGCCTACATCGAACTCGTTGGACAGCTGCTGACCGCCCGCGGCATCCCCGTGACGGAGCAGGCCGCGGTCCGGGTGGAGGACGGGTTCGACCTGTCTGCCGACGGCGACGTGACACTGCGCGAGCGGAACCGGCTGGGCGGTCCGCAGTGGTTCTCCTGGGATGCCGAACACGGATGGTCCTTCACCTCCATGGATCCGGCCCAGCGCCCCAGCCCGGTCTTCTACGCCGGCGGCCCGATCACGCCGGTGGCCAGCGCCGCCGCCGAGCGGATCGCAGCCGTCGTCGAAGGCCGGGAGTCGTGGACAGGGCAGCGCATCCGTCAGCGCGCGGTGGTCGAGCCCAGCGCGTGGCACGGTGTGGCGCGCGAGCTGGAGACTGCCGTCAACGGCTGTGCCCGAGTAGCAGCTCGGGACGCCGAGCCGGTGAACTGACTGTCCAGGCGTATACGGGACGGCCGGGCTGCGGGAGACGATCTGGGCGGCCCGGGCGTGGGCCGGATTCTGGGCCTCGCCTTCGGGACGCCGGCGGGGCCCAGGGCTCACCGCGACGGGCTCCTGGTGGGTCCGGGCGTCGCTGTGGCCGGGGCGAAGGACTGGCTCTGCGCTTGCCGGTCCGGTCGTCAGATCGCCGCTCGGGTCTACTCGGGTCTAGGTGTCAACGACGTTGTACGGCAGGGAGTTCAGTACCACCAGTCCCTGCCGATGTGCCAGCGCCGCACCCATTCCTCGAAGCCCCAGGCGGGATCGCCCGGCGCCGGGAGGGCAGCATCCTGGGCGACCATCCAGACCTCGCCTCGGCGGGGGCCTGTGGTCAGCAGAAGCCAGAAGCTCTCTCCACCCTCGGATCCCAGGACGATCGATCCGTCATGGAACGCAGCGTCGATCCGCGGGTCTTCGTAGTCGGTGTTCGGATCCTCAGACCAGTACCAGGCCTCTTCCAGAGGAAAGGGCTGTCCGGGCATTCGCGGGCGCAGAACGGGCCAGGCGTCGGGCAGATGGCCGAGCGGCTGGAGACCGTCCTCGCCGGCCGGTCCGAAGGGTGATCCGTTGCTGATCTCCGCGACGAAGGTCCTGTATGGCTCCGGGAGGGCCACCTCGTTCTCCGCTTCCCATGTTTCGACGGCAACATGACCGAGCGCCGGCAGCCGCCACTGAGGCGGGAACGCGTCGCGCAGGAAGCCGAGGGTGGCTTCGGAGGGTCGCTGATCACGGGCAGAAGACATGCCAGCATGCTGGCACGAAGAACTGACAGCACAGCTCGGGCCCAACCGCACGGACAGCCTGGTGTCCGCTTCGCCCTGCAGACTGCCTCACGTAGTCACATACGGCCCCCGGCTCGAGCTCGAGCCGGGGGCGGCCGTACGGACATCGCATGTGATCGATCGCTGACACGACGTGTCGACGCCGGTTGTCCAGGAAGGACGATCATGAACGACGAGCCTCTCGCGACGGGCGGCGACGCCCTCCTGCAGCAGGCCATTACCTCGCTGCGCCAGGGCAACCCTCTCGTCGACCCGGCCCTGTACGAGCCCCTCACCGAACTGCTTGAGGATGCCGTCCAGGGCGATGACGAGGGTGTCATCAACCCCTACGCCGAAGCCGTCGCCGCAGCACTGCTCGGCGGCCCGCTGACGCCTGCCCGGCCGGCGACTGCGCCCGGGCACGGGACGGCGGCCGCTTCCGACAGCCACATCCCTACCACGACCAGGAGCACCATCTCGTGACCGCTCTGCCCCGCCTCACCGCCGACGCCCGTGCCCAGGCACTGCAGAAGGCCATCGCCGCCCGCAAGGAACGCAGTGAACTGCTGATCAGCCTCAAGGCAGGCCAGATCTCCCTCCACGAGGTCCTCGACCGTACGGACACGGTCGCAGGCAAGATCCGCGTACGCCCCCTACTCGAAGCGCTGCCCGGTATCGGCAAGATCCGTGCTGGCCAACTCCTGGACCACATCGGAATATCCGAACGCCGACGAGTCCGAGGGCTCGGGCCCCGTCAGAAGGCCAAGCTCCTCGATCTCTTCCCGCCCCAGAAGTGAGCCGCCGTGGTGCCGGTGCCCGTCCCGCTGGGCACCGGGGCCTGGTCGTCCTCTGACCTCGCGTCCTGGCCGTCCCTCCAGGCTGTCGGACTCAGGCACCGGGCGATCGGAACCTGGCTAGGCCCGGGCCCTTTGTCGTGCTGTGCGACGCTCGTGCCGCGCGGCTTCCACCGCCGTACGCCGCCGTTGGCGAGCCTCCTCCGTAGAGCGGCACTCGTCCGCGATCTGCCGCCCCAGAGCTGCTGCCGACCATGCGCCCGGGCGGTCGCCGCTGCCCAGCTCTACTCCGGCAGGGGGTGTGGGCACCCGGGTGAGCTCCGGCTCCTTGCCCGGACCGCCGTACAGAGCGACGTATCCAAGGCCGACAGCCCAGAGTCGAAGGCCTTCCACCTCGCGTACCACTGCTTGCCCCAGATCTCCGTCGGGGGTGTCGGCCCAGAGAGCCACCTCGTGCCAGCCGTCGGCCGGTGGCGGAGGGAACTGCTGCACCGCCCCGGCGACGGACTCGGTGGTCTCCAGCCACAGCCGGGTGCCGGCCTCGTCCCGGCATGCCACTCCCAGCCACGGCCACGTCCGGACATCGTGCTCGACGGCTTGTCCATCGGAGGTGTACGGCGTGAGGCGTACACCTCGAAACCGCAGACCGTTCACTGTCACCTCGGCATGTGCGGACCTGATGCCTGCGCCGGTGTCCGCAGGCCTTGCCATTGTGGCCGACACAACCCCGCGCCTCATGGGCCCGCCAATCCGAGGGAGAGAGTTTGCTGTGCTCCGTCATGAGCCGTACCCGCCTTGTTCCTTGCCGCTCGCAACCTACGGCGCGTGCGGGGGCGGGCCGGTCGCTCACGGTCTTCCTGGCCGAGGCTGTCGCAGTGCTCGACGGTCCGGTGGACGTTCCTCCCGGCCTGACAACCGGGCTCCTCCACGCCCAGTCTTCCGGACAGCCACAGACCGACTTCCGGCACCCCGCCGGCGTCACCTCTCTCGCTGCCGGAACCACCGAGCGTGCAGGGCGCTCCGCCCCGTCGTCCTTCTTCACCACCGCCCGATCGACACCAGAGGTCCAGGTATGAGCCAGGAACGTAGCCACGACGAGATGACCGACCTGATCGACGCTGAACGCAGGGTCGACTGGGACGAAGAAGAGTACGAACGGTAGACGTCTCAGACCCCAAGTCCCTCGATGGGGTGAGGCGACCGTCGGGAGGCTCGGGGCACCTGGGACGACCGCTAGAGTCGGGCTCCGGGGGTAGCGCAACCTGACTCCGGCCTGCATGGGCGCCCACGCCGCCGCAGGACCGGCCAAGCCGTCTCGGACGCAGCGCTGCATTGCCGTGTAGCCAGCCGGTACGTCTTCCATCGTGGAACGGACGGCGGGGGCGTGGGGTCCGCCGGAGGGGTTCACCATGGCCAAGAGCCGTAAGGCGCGCCGGAACACCCAAGCCCGCGTGGCTGCCACGGGACAGCGGCCCGCCGCCGCCTACCGTGAACTGCGCGCGATGAACGCGCCCTACGAGGGGTACGTCGTCGATCTTCACCATGTCGTGGACGACATCACCACTCCCGGGCACCAGGGGGACTCCTGGGCGTACCGGGTGCGGACTCCGGAGGGAGTCGACCTGACGTGGAACGACGTCAACGCCCCCGATGCCGGCGGCCCGGAGCTGACTTCCAGGCAGCAGATCTCCCTGTTCGGCGGGTGGCCGCTGACTCCTGAGCTGCTGCGGGCCCGGTTCCCGGGCGCCCGAATCATCGAGCACAGCGTCATGCCGGAAGGTTGCCACGGCTGCCATCTGGTGAAGTGCTGGACCGTCCACGTCGGGTGCACCGTTGCGTGCGAGCGGCTTGAGGCTGCGAGGGAGACGGAGGCGCGGTGGGAGGCCGAGGAAGAGTTCGACCGTACGTACGCGGCGTACCAGGCGGAGCTCGCTGCTCTGTGGCGCCGGCACGAAGCCGAGGATGCCGATCTCGAGCGGGATGCACAGAAGGTCCGCGAGCGGGTGGAGGCCTGGCGGACCGCGGTGGACTCCGGGCGCTGGGACGACGTCGGGGGCACCGAGGCGATGTGGCGTGAGTGGGACGCCTGCAACGCTCGGGAGCGGGATCAGCGTGAGCGGCATGACCTGGAGTACAAGGAGCTGACCGGCAGGCAGCCTGAACCCCCTGCCCACTGGACGACGGCTGCTTCGGCCTGAGCTGTCGGCCGGTGGCCGCACCGGTGAGTCCGCTGCGTAGGAACGTCGTGCGTGCGTCACTAGGCAGCGGACACGCCGGTCGTACGATGTGACGTCATGGACCGGCTCGAACGCCCCGCCCGCACCGAGATCACCGCGCTGCTGAAGAGGCTGGCACGCGGCCCGCAGGCGACGTACGACCAGCGCGCCTTCTTCCTGAACGAGTACCTGCGGGTGCTCAGCGACTTCCTTGAGCTCCCCGAGGAGCGGATCCAGGCGGGCGACCTCGCGGACGTCGGCTATGCGGTCGCGTGGCTGAACGCCGCGGCCGCGGGGTACACCCGTCAGCGTCGCGTGGCCGGCAAGCCGGACGCGGCCGCGGCGTCGCAGGCAGCTCGCTGCGCCACTTTCAACGCCTTCGCTCGTCACCTCGGCCAGCCGGAGCGTCTTTCCGAGGGGTGGCCCGACAGCCAGGGCCTGCCGGTCGACGAGAGCCGCCGGGTGGTGGAGCTCCTTGCCGACAACCGACCGCCGCGCACGAACCGCAGCACGTGGGAGCGCACCAGCGCGCTTGCAGCCCTGAGGCTCGTTACCGGCCGCCCGCTGTCCGAACTCGCTGGTCTGCAGGTGTCCTCCCTCGACCTGAAGGCGAACCCACCCACCGTCACCCTGGGAGAGCGCGTCTTCCCGCTGGACGAGTTGGCTGTGCGGACGATGAACCGCTGGCTGGACACCTGGAAACGGCTGACCGAACAACTGGAGGGTGGGACCGTCACGCAGGTGTGGGTCACCATCAAGCCGGGCCGGCCCCGCTACGGTGAGCCGGCCAAGCACCCGTACCTGCCGTGCTCCATCCGCGCTCTTCGGGCGGCTCAGCATGACCTGACCAGCAGACTGCTCGCCCGGCCGACGCGGCTCGGGCAGCTGAGCGGCCCTGATCCAGACGATGTCGTCTCCCAAAACCCCAAGAGGCGCCGTACGGCGCCGACAGCTCCTCCTCCGGAGCGCACCGCCGAGGACCGGGCGCTGGCGCTCCGGCAGGCTGCCGAGGTCAGGCGTGAGCGGGCGGAGATGCTGGGGCGGCTGAAAGCCGGCGACCTGTCACTGCCCGAAGTCCTCGCCCGGGAGGACAGGGTGGTCGGCGGTACCCGGGTGGGCCGGCTGGTGGAGTCGCTGCCCGGCGTTGGGCCCGCTGCGCGGAGGCGCATTCTGGCGGAGGTCGGCTTGGACGAGCAGCGTCGTCTGCAGTCCCTCCGGGCCCAACAACGTGAGCGGCTGCTCCACGAATGCTCGACCGTTTCGTAAGCCACGCAGTCGCCCGCGGCTGACGGCTCCGCGCGGACAGGCGAATCCGCAGCTGGTGCGCCGTTCGCTCCACACTGGGGTCTCTTGATTCCCAGCCTGGAGTGAACTGCCCATGACCACGGACCCGAGTGCCGGACCGGCCGCCGGCGACGACCTGCTTGACGAGACCGCGCTGTTGGCGCATGGCGACACGATCGCCCGTGCGCTGCGGCGCTGGTGCGCAGACCGGATCGAGGCCCTGAAGGAGGAGTTCGACCTGTTCGGTGCGCCCGACAATCCATCGGAACGGCAGCGCTGGACTCTCGAGCTTTCAGAGCGCCAGGCGCTGGCTCTGGCTGAGGTCGAGCAGCTCCAGCGGGTACGGGCGGAGACCAACAGCGCTTGGTCACAAGACCGGTGGGCCGACCTGGGGGCATTGGGGCTTCGCCACCAGCGGCACCTGGATGAGGAAGCAGTCGCCACGGCTCGCCGCCTGCGTGATCTTTCCGACGCGTATCCGGGGCGCGGGCGGGCCCCCAGGCCTAGGCAGACTTCTGCGGCGCCCGGGCCGGGAGAGGTGGCCGTGCCATGGGGCGTCGATCCCGGTGCTCCGGCCACCGGTCGATCGCCGCAGATGACCTCCCGATCCTTGTGGGCACTGCTGAGAGAAGCATTCCCAGATGCCTCCTCCGGCCGGTGCACGGTGACGGCACATCGACTGCTGAAAGAGGTCCTGCAACCCACACTCGGTCCGGTCGAGGCGATGCAGATGCGCCGGGAGATCACAGCCGCCCTGTACGACGGGGTGAGGCCGCCTGCAGACGAGCGCGAAAAGCACCGCCACCAGTGGATCGTCGAGTCGGTTCTGGGACGGGTGGTCGTACCGCTTGCTGATCAGCGCAACCGGCTCGCGGCCGCGGTGGACGACGCCCGCGCTCTCCACCCGCTCATCTCGGGTGGCAGTTGCCCGGTCTGCGGGGTTTCTTCCCCGTGTCCGACCCGGCGAGCGCTGGGGGACACGGCCGTGGACGGCCCGTGAGCGGGGTGGTCGTCAGGCCGTCTGGGCTCGCGCCGTCACGTGCGCTCCTGGGGAGAGGAACTGGTGGCGGCCCTGGAGGTCCGGGGCCGCCACCAGCACAAGCGGATGCCTGGCTGTCAGAGCGGACGTCCGTAGGGCAGGAGAGTGCCTTCGGAAAGGCCGCCCTTGAGGAGCGGATAGGCTCTTTGCCAGTCCTGCAGGATGCCGCCGCCGTCGTACGGCCAGTCCTGCGGCTCGCGGAAGGCAACCCCGATGTAGGCACGACCAGGAGCATCGGCCCAGGTGGGATCCACCACCGTTCCGTCGGGTCGAACACACCAGGCATGCCCGACGGGGACGTTGCCGCCGTGGGGGAGGGCGTACCCCTCGGCGTAGATCAGGTGCCCGGGGAGGCCATCGCGAGCGTGACGAGCAGCGTTGCTGTAGCACTCCTTGGGTTCCGCGCCCACCGGGTTCGTGGGGGGTGTCGTGGGGGTAAAGCGACGACCGTGGCTGAGCAAGAGGTGGTAGTGGGTGGGGAAGACCCAGTCGTCTGTGTCGTAGTGGCCCTCGGAAAGCCTCGCGAGGTCGCGAATGTAGGAGACGACCGTTTCCTCACGGAGGGGGTCGACAATGGGTGTGATCATGAGACGAGAGATTCCTCCGAAAGGGCCGACGCGCCGAGCCTAGGCGAAACCCGCATCTGGGGTGAGGCCCTCCGTCAAGGTGATGCTCGCACCGCGGCCACAACGCCCCACGCGCACCGTCGTTCCTGGCCGAGATGGCCGGGCATTGGACGAAGGGCCCGATCAGGCGGTGAGCGGCCACTGTTCGGCGACCTGCTGCTGGGCCTTGTGCCACGCTCGCTCCAACTCGCTTCCCTCGGTGGGGTCCTGCAGGGACCACCCATCGGCGGCGAACTGCCGGATCTGCGGCAGCAGCATGAGAGAGGAGCCCCGCAGGGCCGCCCTCAGCACAACGGTGGCGGTCGGCTCGTGGGGCGAGTCGCCCCACCAGTCCGGCACGCGCCCCTGCCGCCGCGGCGCCGGCTGATGGACGACATCACAGACGCGCAGCGTGGAGCCGAGGACGAAGGGGCGGAAGTCGTCGCGGGACGTCAGTCGTAGCGAGCTGACGCTGAGGCGGCTGCCGATGGCCGGGACGGCGAGAGCGAGGTACCCGTCCGGGCGGCAGAGCGCCCCGAGGAGGCGGCGCTGGTCTACGTCCACGGTGGCGGCGTCGAAGAATTCGATGCGGATTCCCAGGTCAATCATGGGTCGATCCTGCCGCCGTGACCGGACACCCCTTGGCCAGGCGCAGGCGTCCCGATGGGGCTACTCCTGGGCCCCGCCGTTCCCTGGGTCTCCGGCCGTGACGGCGGCCAGGGCCGCTTCGAGCTTCTCCTGGGCGATGGGCCCGGAGTCCGGGAGGCCGGCGGCTCGCCACGCAGCGACGGCGCGCTCAGTGTCCCCGGCCACGGCCTCGACCATCATGTCCTTGGCGTCCTTCTCGGCGACGGCTCCGTCAGCGGGTCCGAGGTCGACCAGGTGCACGGCCATTCGCACCTTGCTGGGCCGCTCTCCAGCCTGGGCCTTCGTCGTCTCCATCTCCTTGTAGACGCGGACGAGCCGACCGACGAGTCGCTGGGCCGTGGCGTACAGCGCCTTGCCTGAGTCGTTCTCGAGCCGATCGGTGCGGAACCGTTCCTCACCGCGGCCCAGAGCCTTGATGTAGATGAAGGCGCGGTTGCTGCTCTCCTCGATCTCGACGCGGGTAAGGACGCCGCGGACACGGTCCTTGGTGCCTTCGACGCGCGCGATGTCGGCGGCCAGCTGGGTGCCGTCCAGGTAGAGGTTCAGCGCGAGCTCGCGCACCCGGCCGTGCCAGGCTGCCTCCAGCCCGGGTCGACACGGGCCGGCGGCCTGCGCTGCAGCAACGATGAGCTGATGGGGTACGGATCCGTTCACGGGTCTCATGATGCCGCGCGTTGTCTTCGGCGCACACGGGAGGTGTGCGGGGTGAGGTGTGGGCCTGCGGAGACCTCCAGGGCTGCCTGACGCCGAGCGGGGCCTTCGGGGCGGGGCCGCGACCCGGGCCAAAACCGGGGGGGGGGGCCCCCCCGGGGCGGACGGGGGTTGTGGGCCGCGCCGTGGCCCAGCCCCCCCCCCCCCG
>NZ_JBIVLB010000027.1:0-9869 GCF_044751045.1 Streptomyces sp. NPDC088745 | reverse complement strand
GGGGGGGGGGTGGGGGGGCGCGCCCCCCCCCCCCCGGGCCGGGGCGGGCGGGGGGGGGGGGGCGGGGGCCCCCCCCCCCCCCCCACCCCCGGGGCCCCCCCCCCCCCCCCCGGCGGCGCTACTGGATGTGGAGCCCTTCGCGTTCCCACTGCCGCAGCAAGGCGTAGTCACGGTCGATGATGCTCTGGCTCTCAGCGGCGAGGTAGACGTAGCCGGGGGAGCTGGTCAGGTCGCTTGTGCGCTCCAGCGGTTCGCCGGGGGTGATCGAGGAGCAGACCGCTATCGCGCTGGGGAGCGTGGCTACCGTGCCGGCGGCCTCCGCGCTGGCACGGCCGGGGGTGGGGTTGATGAACTCGACGTTGCGGATCCGTCCTGGCCAGAAGGTGAGCTGGTCGTCGAAGTTGAGGAGGGTGCGGGGGTCGACGAGGGTTGCTGCGAGTAGAGCGGTCTGGGAGGTCCCCAGGTACTTGTCGATGATGTCGGGGGAGGTGGCACCACCGAGTCGGGCGCCGGTTTCGATCAGGACGGGGCCGCGGGCGGTCAGCATCACCTCGGTGTGGGCAGCCGTCTCCTGGATGCCGAGTGTGTCGAGGACACGGCAGGTGTAGGCCTTGAGCAGCTGTGCCTCGGCGGTGTGCGGGGCGACGGGCTCTTCGTAGTCGTACAGGGGCATGGGCCCGTCGGAGGCCCGCTTCGTGTAGCGCCAGATCTCCGCGAACCGGTGGGCGCCGCCCGAGCTGACCGAGTTGATGTAGTACTCGTCGCCGGACAGCCGCTCCTGGACGATGACGGCGGCATTGCGCTGCCCGAAGATGTTCGGCTTGGCCAGGATCGCCTCGGTGGCGTGGATGATCTCTTCAGGGGTCCGGCAGAAGCGCACACCGTCGGTCGCCGCGCTGGCCAGGGGCTTGACGACCGCTTCAGTGAGGTCGGAGGCCGTGAACCATTCGGCTGCGGCCGCCGGGCTGCTCACCGTGGTTCCTTGCGGTACGTCGAGTCCGGCGCGTTCGGCGGTCTGGTACATCAGCGCCTTGTCCCGCCGTGCCAGACGGCCGGCGGGGGTGTTGGTGGGGAGGCCGAGCTGCTGGGCGAGCGTTTCGGCCAGCGTCACGCCGGATTCGGAGCCGGCGATGACCCGGGAGATGCCGAGAGTGGCGAGCTGCCCGGCGAGTGCGGGGATGTCGTCGGCGTAGCCGAAGTCCAGGGAGTAGTCGTCGGGGCGGAAGGTGCGCTGCAGGAAGCCGTTGGTGCGGGGCTGGCTCTGGACGTGGATGCAGTTCACGCCGAGGTCGCGCAGGCGGCGGGTCAGGCTGGCGCCTGTGGAGTAGCCGTCGACGATGCAGATCTTCATGTTCTTCCTAGGTTCTGGCGCGGGGTGAGGTGTGCTGCGCGAAGTCAGTTGTCGAAGCCGGACATCCAGTTCCCGGCCGGGGGCTGGTCGGAGGCTGGTTGCTGAGGCGCAGGGGCGGCAGGTGGCGGCTTCGGTGCCGGAGTTTCCGGCAGGCGCGGCTGCTCCGGTTCGGCCGAAGGGGCCGAAGGTGTCGCGGGCGACTGCTTCGGGGCCGGTGTCTTCGACAGGTCCGGCTGCCGGGGTTCATCCGCTGGACGTGGTGAGGGCGCCGGTGTCGAGTCGGGGGTCGGTGGGGGCTCGTCGACGAGGTCGCGGCGGACCCAGCGGGGGTCCTGACCGCCGTCCTTGTTGGGCACGAGCACCTGCACGTAGCCGAGTTCGGCGAGGTGCGCGCGGGCCAGGTCCTTGGCCCCGTGAATGGTGACGGTGGGGTCCCACGGCAGGGGCGTGGTGTCGTCAGGCAGGAACATGATCTGGGCCTGCTGGTAGCCGTACTTGGGGTCGTAGCCCCAGGAACGGCCCTTGGGGGTGCCTTCGGCCGGGAAGCGGGTGCCGTGGTCGGAGTTGAGGATCTGCTGCGATTCGTACTGGTCCAGGGGGCCGACACCCAGGCGTCGGCCGAGCTGGGAGCGCAGCTGCATGCCGAGGATGTCGCCAGCCGGCTTCTGCGCGGCGCAGGCAATATTCGTCTCCAGGGCGCGGCCGAGGCGGGCGACCTTCTCGAGCATCGCCTTGGCGTCGTTCTTGAGTTCCTCGATCTCCTTGTTCGCGGACTTGGCGAGGTAGTCGGCGATCTCGTCGAAGAAGAGGATCAGCCGGCCCGGGATGGTGTCGTCGTCGCGCAGGACGACTTCGCCTCGGGCGACGGCGTCGCGGAGAAGTTGCAGGTTGCGGCGCCCGTACTTGTTCAGGAGAGACTGGCGCTTGTCCATTTCGCCGGCGAAGGCCTGGATGGCCTCGTAGATCTCTTCGTCCGTCGCGGCGAACCTGATGACGGCGGGAAACTCGGGGGTCCAGGTGAAGTCGGTGCGCTTGGGGTCGCAGACGATGAGCTGGTAGATGGTCGGGTCGTACAGGGCGGGGAAGAGGATCAAGGACAGGGCGACGGACTTGCCGGCGCCGGTCTTTCCACCGATGAGGGCGTGGGGGGTCTGCTGCAGGTCCCAGTCGAGCCAGCCGCCTCCCTTGACGGGCCCGAAGCGGATGGTGCCGCGGCGGGCGAGGGCGAGGAACTCCTTGAACTCGGGACTGCCGGGTTCGGGGAAGGCGAGCTGGGTGGGCAGTCTGGGGACGGCGCTGACGGTGACCCGGCCTTCCGCCTCGCTCCATGCGTAGTGCCAGTCGTTGGTGTCGGTGAGGGAGTCGGTGTGCTGTTCGAAGGCGTCCCTGGTCTCCGGCTTGGTGACGTCGTAGGCGCCGAAGGTCACGGTGAAAGACTCTGGCCGCTCGACGGGGGAACCCTTGCTTCCTCGGTGGCTGCTCCAGGTGTGGATGTCCACCTCGACAGGGTCCTGGCCGCGCTTGGTGGGGAACTTGGACTCGACGACGGCCTGCAGCCGGGCTGTTTCCCGCTTCCGCACGGCGCGGGGGTCTGCGTTGGGGACAGCCTCCAGGACCAGCCGGTTGGTGTTGTCGAAGGACTCGAAGGACCATTTCGGCAGCCAGGTCCGGTCCGGAAGAGTTTTCGACAGGGCGGTGTCGAGGGTGCGCTCGATGCGGGTGCGCAATTCCGGTGCGGCAACGTCCAGGGTGCCCAGGCCGATGGTGATTTCACGGGGTGTGTTGGCCTTGGGGTGGTTAGGGTCGTCGATCCACCTGGTGATGTCGACGGTGAGCTGGCCGGCCTGCCGGGCCGGGATCTGGGCGGTGATGAGGTCGGAGATGAAGCGGGTGCCCTGCTTGCGGATCGCCTCCGGTGAGCCGGCGGGCACTGCGCGGATTGTGAGCTCCCCGGGCTGCCACGTGTAGATCCACACGTGGCCGCGGTCGATCTGGGCGTCGATGACGCGTTCGACATTCTCCCGGAAGGCGCGCTGGGAGACGTCGTACGCGCCCAGGGTGACAGTCAGCTCGGTGGGGGCTTCGCGGCCGTCGCGGTCCTCCCAGGCGCCGACCGCGACGGCCACGTCGACGTCGACGCCTCGGGGCGCGGGGAAGAGCTGGCCGATGACTGTGTTGATCCACCGCTCGTCCTGCATACGCAGCAGTCGCGGGTCGCCCTCGTCGACGAGGTCGCACGCCAGAGAGCCGGGGTTGGCCCAGTCGAAGACCCAGCCGGTGCTCGGTGGGATGGGCGCGGCTTCGACGGCTTTCTCGGCCTGCCATCGGGTGCGGGCCTGAGCGGCTGGCGCCGAGGGGGCGATCATGATGCGTGCGGCGGCGATCACGGTGGAGCGCCGCCAGCGGGTGACGCGGATGTACTGGCCTTCGTTCACCGGCCGGGTAGCGGTGGGAGCCGGCAGTCCGCATGGCTTCATCACGCGGCCGTACAGTTCGGACAGAGCTCGCCGCTGGCGGGGGATGACCCGTGCGGCCCGGCCGATGGTGTACAGCAGGGCGGTGACGGTGACCGAGGAGAGGACCTGCCACTGGCGCCACTGCAGGTACCAGGCTCCGGCCAGCAGCGACATGACCAGCCAGTTGAGGAGGACGTGCGGCACTTTCCCGAAGGCGCGACTGCGGTCGCGGCCCAGGGTGAATGCCAGCCACGTTCGGGTGTGCGCGCCCACCGGCCATCCGGGCCCGGCGGCAGGCCGGCGGGCGGCGGGGCGGCGGCGTTTTCTGGCCGCGGGCATGAGGGTGGTCCTCCCGAGTCGACAGCGGTGTTACCCGGATCGTGCTCGGCAAAGCGGACAGCTCTGATCCGCCGGTCCGCAGCCGGCGAGCAGGGAGGTGGGCGGGAGCCGCGCTCCCGGCTTGGTGTGACGGTGGCCCGCGTGAGATGCCGACGGGGCACCGTCACCTGCGGACTTGGCCGGGCTATGCGAGCGTCGCGCCAGGGTTGAACCGGTCGTAGGCGAAGCCCTGCCAGATCTCCCAGGCGGTGCTCACGTGACCGGTGCCCGCCGCCTTGCCGGTAGCGGCCCAGAAGGGGCGCAGGACCAGCGCACGGAACTCCGGCGGCCGGCATCCGATCGCGTGCGTGACCAGGTGGGCCGTGTGGTTGAACTGACCGGGGCCGTGCAGGTGGCCGCAGCAGGGAGCACGCCAATCGACGACTCGGTGTCTGGCCGGCACCCGGTGGCGGTCCATGTGGGGACGGTAGTGGTCGCGGATGACGTGGTCACCGTGGGCCTTGGCCGCGTCGAGGTTGGTGTAGGTGCCCAGTGTCTGATCGAACTTCTGGATGTTCCAGAGGCTGGTGCTGGTCATGGTTGGGGTCCTCGGTTTCGGCGGCGCGTACGGATCGCTGCCGCTCGGGGTCGGCAAGATGTCGGCACGCGGGTCATCGCAGATGGGTGTCGTCATGGAGGGCGACCCTGGCCAGCTCGATGCTCTGATCGGGCAGTCTCCACCACATCAGGCGGGGCGCGGCCGAGGTCTGGTTCTTGAGGTGGCAGCGCATCGCGACGGCCTGGTCGGCGCGTACGAGCGGGACTCCGCCGCGCTCGTCGCGGGCCCGCATCCGGTGGACCTGTCGGCCGGGGATGGCGGCGGCGAGGCCGGTGAGGACTTCGACGGTCACCTCGACGATCTTGCGTCGGTCCACGAGTTCGATGGCGTGCAGCGAGGTGAGCCAGTCCGGGCCGAGAGTGAAGGGGGCGAGCGGCTGGTTGGGGCGGTCCGGCTCGGCGATCATGCGTAGCCAGCATTGGTCGAGCTCATAGCGGAACTGCTGTTCGGGGTCGGCGTAGATGGTGGGGGTGTCGATCTCGGCTCGCTCTTCGGCTGCTCGCAGGGCCTTGCTGAGCCGTCGTACGTCCTGGCGCAGCGATGAGGTGGTGCGCTTCTCGGCCGCCAGCAGGGTGCGCAGGTGCTCGATGTCGTCCGGCGCATGGCTGCTGTGGTCGCCGGGCACGGGCGGGCGGCTGTTGCCGGGCTGGGGCGTCGTGGTGCTGTAGACGAGGGTGCGCCCGAGCAGCTGGTGCTTGATCTCCTGGAGGGCTTCGTCGCTGCGGCCCGGGGTGATCTTGACGAGAGGATGCCGGTGCTTGGGGTCGTCCGGAGCTGCGCCGGGGCGGACGATGCGGACGGCTCCGCCCCACACGGCCAGGTCAGGCATCAGCTCCCGCAGGTTGCGGGCGGCTGTGTGCGTGGTGAGAACCGCGACTTCCGCCTCAGGGTTGATCTGGTCGTACAGGCGGATCGGATCGATGAGCGGGACGCCGTCCTCGCGGCGGGGATCAGGAGACAGCACCGCCACGGGGGCTGTGCGGGACAGATCGAACAGATGGTTCATGAAGGCGGCAGTGTCCGTGTCACCGACCTCACGTACAGGGCGAGACGTCGCCGCGGTGCTCTTTCCCGGCGCGCTCGGAGGGGGGCTTGGTACAGGCATGGGACGGCTTCCTTTCTCTGAGTCAGATGTCAGCTGGCGTAGGCGTAGAAGGCCTCGGAGGTGGGAGGGGTGGATTCCTCCCTCGCTATGGCAAGGACCTGCTCGCGGGTGGCTCTGCGTGCCCGCCGGATCCGTTCACGCTGCTCGCGGTACTCGGCACTGGGGGCGTCGCCCGGGTGCGGGCGCGCAGGAGGCGCGGGTGTTCCTGACGGCTGCGGGCAGGTGGGCTCTCCAGCTGCTTTCCGTGCGGCCCGGGCTTCCGCCTGCCGGGCCCGTTCCTGCTGGTACTCGGCGGTGGGCGGTGCGGCGCGCTCCTTGCGGAGTACCGGTGCAGGTGCCTCGAGGACCGCTGGCGCAGCGTCGTGGGGTGACGCGGCGGGGCGGCCGCTGCGGAGCTGCACGTCGAGTCGGCGCAGCGGGCTCGACCGGCGCTTGCCCTGGTGCGTCGGGGCCTGGAGCCGCTCGAACTTCTCGTTGACCTCGGCGATCACCTGGGCTGACAGGAGCCGCAGGTTGGCCGCCCATGACGCGGATTCGCACAGGACTCGCAGGGTGCCGGTCTCTTCGTCGAACTCTTCGGCCTTCCAGTGGGTGGCACGTGTTTCACCGAGGAGAGAGGGCCACTCCTTCTTCAGGTCCGCTCCCGCAGCTTCTCCCTCCCATTCGTTGTCCACCACCAGCTGGCTGATGATGCTGCCCAGGGGGTTGGGGTCCCGGCCGTCAGCGCCGTTGGCCCGCCGGGGAGCAGCAGCCCGCTTGCGTTTGGTCTTGACGGGGTTGTTCTTGGCATCGGCCCTGGCCCGTCGCAGAGCGATTCGCGCCAGGTCAGCGCCTGCGGCCGACTCCGTGGCTGCTTCGGTGGACGGGGCGGTGGGGAGAGCAGCGGCGTCCGCATTCGGTGCACCGGTGAGGTCCGGTTCCAGGTGCACGGCGGGGTGTGCCGTCATGTCGTTCGTCCTCCTCGTGCTCAAGTGCGGGTCAGCAGGCGTTCTGCAGGCGCGGGTTGTTGTGGAAGCGGATGCAGGCGTCGACGAGCTGCGCGGTGTAGAGGCGGGATGCCTCGGCCACACCGAGGCCGTCGACGGCGGTGAGGACCAGGTCGGTGTCGCCGTAGTGCTTGAAGCGCCCCCAGGCGTCGGCCCTCATCTGCTGCACGAGGCTGGCATCGAGCTCGTCGATGGTGGTGGCCGCCGCGAATTCCTCGATCTTCTCGGCGTTGCCGGCGCCGTCGTTCCTCAGGGCCTGGACGGCGTTGGTGAACTCGGCGGTGGGCGGGGTGGCCCGGGCTTCGTCGGCCAGCCGCTGCGCTGTCTCCCGTTCCTGGGCGGCGTCGCGCTGGAGCTGTGCGGCGACGTAGGCGTGCGCGCGGTGGGGGCGCCAGCGCGGTCCGAAGTAGTGGCTGGGGTTGATCTCGTGGAGCCAGGCGTGGACCTGCTGGAGAGATGCGCCGGCGGCGGCCTTGTCGACCAGGACCCAGGACAGCTGCTCGATGCGGGTGCGCTGAAGCCAGTTGTGGAGCGGGCGAAGCGCTCGGGCGAACCGGTCGGCTACCTGGTACGCCGCCGCGGTGACGGGGCGGCCGAGGACGGACTTCTTCTTGGGCTGAGTGCTCTTGTTCGCTCGCGCCTGGCGCGTAGTTGTTGATCTACCTCTCACGTCAGCTTCAGGGGAGTGGGTGGTGGTGCTACGGGAAGGGGGCTCACGCCGGGTCTGATCTGCTGTTTCCTGTGCGGCGGCGATGGCCTGGGCCCGGCCTTCGGGGGTGAAGCCGGTGTGCCTGGCGGTGTATCCGTGGCCGGACAGGCGGTGGCCGTGGGCAGCGTCGTAAGCCGGCGGGATGGTGGCGCCGTAGACCGTGGCTGTGGCGGTGTACGGGCGGCCCGGGAGACGGAGGTTGCGGCGGCTGCCGTGCTCCAGCCAGACGAGTGCGCCGAGCTCGCGCAGGACCTTGATGTGCCGCTTCACGGTGGCGCGCGATATGCCGACGCGCCGGGCGGTGCCTTCGAGGTCGTACAGGACGATGCCCCGCTGGAAGTCCATACGGGCAGCGAGGTCGAGGGCGACGTCGACCGTCGTGGTGGCCAGCGCCTTGGGATGCGCGCCGCTGTCGATGAGCCAGGCGACGGCCCGGAGCCAAGCGCGGGGTTGGCAGCGCCGGGACCGAGTGGTGATGACGTCCTGCTCGGAAGACGGGACAGGCTCCAGCCGATGCGGCTCGGCGTGCGGCTGGTGGGACGGGCGGCGCATGAAGAGGGGCTCTCAGTGTTTTCGGGCAGCACAAAGCCAGGCGTGGCTGCCGCTCAGGTGCGGAGGAAGAAGGGGATCCGCCTCAGGGACGGGCGCTTGCCGGCTGGAGACCGGAAGCGAGGTAGCCGGGGCCGGCGGTCAGCCGCTGTGGGCGGCGGAGGCCGGCCCCGGTAACGCAACGGGCGAGGAGGCCACTCTCGGCCTGCCGCAGCTCGCGCTGTCCGATGTCACGGTCAGAACCAGGGAAGGAGCTGTTCGGCGGTGCTGAGGACCTTCTTCGGGGTGAGGGGGTTGCGTCGCGGCCGTCGGCGCACGTTGCAGGAGCTGCGCTGCTTGCGGCGGATCGTGCGGGTGGAGCATCCGAGCTCCTCCGCCATCTCCACCTGCGTGAGCTGGCCGACCGCGGTCATGGCGGCGACCTTCTCGGCGTCGACCTCGTCGTAGGTGCGGCGGACCATGAGGTAGATGTCCGTGTCCTCTTCGGCGAAGGGGGCCAGGCCGAGGCTGCTGCGGATCCGCTCGCGGTCGGTCTCGGTGGTGCCGGCGACGATGCCCTTGACCGCATGGTCCGTCACCGCGGCGAACAGGCAGGACTCCAGCATCGGGCAGGCGGCGCACAGGGTGCGGGCCTGGCCGAGGGCCTCGCGGAAGTCCGCTTCCTCGTCGGTGAACATGGCGAGCTGGTCCCCGTCGAGCATCTGGTCGTTGATGCCGGAGCCGGACAGGTCCTCGAGCAGTCGGAAGAGGTCGGCGTGGGTGATGCAGGGTGTGGTGCTCATGCGATGTCCTGGCGGAGAGCTGCGGAAGGTGCAGGGGCGACGGCGATGGTGACGCCGGGCTCCGGAAGGGCCCAGTCGTGCGTTCCCAGCGGCGTGGGATAGGTCTTGTGGGGGCCGATGTCGTAGCCGACGATGCGGGAGTCCTCCGTGTAGACGCGGAAGGCCTTCTTGTCGGCAGGAGACAGTGCGTCCTGGACGGCGCGGATCAGCTTGTCGATGTCGGGCTTGGTCGCGGCGTGGACGGCTCTGGTCTTGGGCGCGCTCTTGGGCCGGGGAAGGGTGAAGACGGCCGACATGACGAGGGGGCAGTTCGCCGGCTCCCAGTTTGTGCCGCAGGCTTTCCGCGCGGCCGCGTTGATCTGGTGGCGCCACTCGCGGAGTTCACGGCTGTACTTGACGACGCCGGGAGCGGGAACTTCGACAGAGCCTTGGGTGACGGGCGTTCCGATGACGGTGAAGGTCAGTCGCCTTTCGGGGAGGTTCTGCAGACTGCCGAGGGCTGCTTCACTGACGGCGGCCAGCCGCGGGCGCGACGTCTTCTTCTGCGGGGTCGCGGGGGCCGCCGCCCCCCGCCGGGGGGGGGGGGCGGGGGGGGGGGGGGGGGGGGGGGGGGGGGGGCCCCCCCCGCCCGCCGGGCTGGGGGGGGGGTTCCGCCGCCGGCCGGGGGGTGCCTCACGGCCGGCGGCCCGCCGGGGGGGCGCGGTCGTCGGCTGCGGCGCCGCGCCCCCCCCCGCCCCCGGCAGGGTGGTGCGGCAGTGGGGGCAGCGGGTCGTGGTGGGGCGGAGCACGGCACGGCATGACGGACAGGGGCGGTAACCGCCTTCGGTGATGAGGCGCTGTATGTCGATGCTGGTGCCCATCGTGCGTCCTTCTCTCGTTCGGGCCCGGTGGGGGGGGGAGCGCCCCCCCGGCCCGTGCCCCCCCCCCCGGGGGGGTCAGGGGGCGGGGGGCGCGGGGGCGGCCGCGGCCCGCGGGGGGGGGGGCCCGCCCGGGG
>NZ_JBIVLB010000026.1:0-51947 GCF_044751045.1 Streptomyces sp. NPDC088745 | reverse complement strand
CGACGACAGCACCAAGCCCGGATCAGCCACTACAAATGCCGCGGCCACACACCACCCGAACCTGCCCAACCATCAGGAAAAGCACCGTTGCAGTATTAGGTTCCGCGCCAGCCGGATGACGTCGGGCCCGGCAGCCCGGTCCAGGGGCAGCCCGTCTCGGGCCGCCTTGTCGACGGGCTCGCGCAGGGCGTCGCACAAGTCGGCGTAGCTGCGCTACGTGTTCTTCCGTCCGTGGAGGTGTGTGACATCCCGTGGGTTCGCGTGAGCGTCCATCTCTCGGATTGACCGTGTTGCCCCAGGTCTACGCGGTGCGAAGGCTCGGCCCACCTGAACGGATCATGATGGTTTTTCAGGGAGCCTGAAGACCATCATGATCTCGACGTCGGAGCATGGGCCGATGGCCGCGAAGCCCCTGGTCGGATCCCTGCTGTGTGATCACCGACCGGCGAGAACCCGCGGGACATTACACATGCGGGTCGGTGAGCCTCGTGGGCGGGGGTCGCCAACCGCGGGCCGGATTCAGCGCACCGAGGTCAGCGAGGCGTAGACGATGACGTTGTCGCTGTAGTGGCGGGTGGCTTCGTCGTAGGTGCCTCCACAGGTGATCAGGCGGAGTCCGGCGTGGTCAAGGTTGCGGTAGACCTCCAGGGTGGGGAACTGGTTCTTGGGGTAGCGGCCGACCCGGTCGACGGTGAACGTGGCGGTCTTCCCGTCCTTGCGGCTGACCTCGATGCGGGTGCCCTTCGCGGCTTTGGCCAGGTCGAAGAAGACGCTGCGGGCACCGTTCCAGGTGACGTGACCGGCGATCACGGCAGGCCCGAGCTCGCCCGGAGTAGGGCCGGGCGTGAACCAGCCGGCTTTTTCGTGGTCGTCAGGGGTTTCCATGACCCGCTTGGCGTCGAGGCCGAGGCTCTCCAGGGCCGAGTCGACGCCGAGGGCAGGCACAGTGATCCGCTCGGGTGCAGACTTCGTCAAGACGGTGCCGCGCGGGGGTGCGGGGTCGGCACCGTCGCCCTTGTGCCCCTCATGCTCCTTGCCGGCTGTCGGCTGTCCAGGGGGTGCCGCGGGGGCCTCGCCGCGTACCGCGGGGGTGGCCTGCGGCGGGGCGGGTTCCTGCTGGTCCAGGCCGACGGCCAGCAGGGTGACGGCCAGGGCGGCAAGGGCAGCAGCCGCCATGAGCAGCGTCCGCCGCCCTGCCATCGTCCCGGTCGTGCGCCCCGGCGAGGCGTCCTCGTCGCGCGGAGGTGCCGCGGTCGTCTCCCCGGAGGCGGGGAGGCGTGAGACGCCCTCATGGGGAGTGTCGTCAGTCATGACCGGGACGCGGTCTCAGAGACCGGACCGGGCGGTCCGGCGGCGGGCCACGGCCAGAACTCCCACGGCTGCTGCGGCTGCCGCGCCGCCGGCGGCGAGGAGTTGCGGGGACTCGGTTCCCGCGGTGTTGCCCGTGCCGGTTTCCACGCCGCCCACCGGCACGGAACCGACTGCCGCGCCCGCGAGCATGCCGCAGGTGGCGGGGGCGGTGGCCTCCTGGGGAAGCTTGGGATCGAGCTCGCTCTTGCCCTTGTTGAAGTCGTACTTCTTGTTCTTGTTGGTGTCGATGCCGTGCTGCACCACGTGCAGGTCCTTGATGTGGTCGGCGACCTTCTGCGAGACGGTGAGGGTCCGCTCGTAGGACATGTAGCCCTTGCTGTCGGCCACCGGCATCCGGTCGACGGCGAGGCCGCTGGCCTTGCTGGTGTCGCCCTTGGTGGTCAGGGAGATGTTGATGTCTCCGTACGCGGGCAGGCCCTCCGCGGTGGAGACGACATTGTCGCCGTTCTTGTCGGCGCTCGGCTTGGGACAGTGGAAGTCGTGCCCCTCGGTGGAGCCGTGGATGTGCTGGGCGTGCGGGGCGCCGGGGACCAGGCCTTCGGCCTCTATCTTCACCGTCAGCTCCTTGCCGCTGAGCGTGAGCATGGCGGTGCCGGAGGCCCCGGAGTCGTTCAGCTGGGCCAGATCGACCTGGTAACTCTGGGAATCCGCTGCTCCGGCGACCCCGCCAAAGCCGAGGACGAGAGCGGCGGGCAGAGCGGTCGCGGCAGCGATTCGTACGGTGCGACGGGACTTCATGAGTCAACCTCCATCAGATGCGGAGGGGCGCGTACGGCCCTCGCGGGGTTGTGAAATGCGGGCAAAGACTCGGCACTACTTCCGGGGGCCGGGGAAGAGACTTGGTCTCACTACTGGGTTCGGCGCGGACACGACAGCGGATTGGTCGCATGTTCGAAGAACTTCTCCGCGCTGCCGATTTCGGCCATGCGGGCCAGGCGTCATCACACGTATGGCCACCGCATGCAACCCTTCGTGTGCGACATCCCGTGGGCTCTCGCCGGTCGGCTAGGACCTGTCCGGCCGATCACGGTCTGGGCTGCTCCCGCGATATGAGTCGCGGGCCCCGGTGGTCGGTCTGCTAACCACGGCAGGTCCTACGATCAGCCCATGATTGATACTCCGGAGCATTGGACCGTGCGCCATTTCTCGCAGGCCAACCCCGCTGGCCCGGGCTGCGATAGCGTTCCGGCCCTCTTGCGACAACTGGCCGACACTATCGACGCGTTGGGACCTGTTGAGATCCAAGACGTGGTGATCTCGTCAGAGACGACCGAACACGGCCCTTGGCGGTCGGGGACCGTCTACTACCACCTGCCGGAAGACGGATGAGGACTGATCCTGGCACTCATGAGCGGAGCCAGATCACCAGTGCCGCAGCAGTCGCGGTGCCGAGGTAGACGTATCGGCGCTTGTCGTAGTGAGTGGCCACCGCCCGGTGCTGCTTGAGTCGATTGATCACCCGTTCAACGGTGTTCCGCTTCTTATACCGCTCTTCATCCCAACCCGGTGGCCGTCCGCCACGTGAACCTTTGCGCAAGCGGGCGGCCTGGCTATCGGCTTTCTCCGGAATGGTGTGCCGGATGCCTCGGCACCTCAGGTACTGGCGGCAGGGCCCGTTGCTGTATGCCTTGTCGGCCGCGACGCTGCCGGGCTTCTTGCGAGGTCTGCCCGGCCCGGTCCGCGGGACGCGGATTGCCTCCAGGACCAGGATGAACTGCGCGCAGTCCGCCCGCTGTCCCGGCGTGACGACCAGAGACAGGGGGGCGGCAGCGGCCGTCCGCGCTCAGGTGAAGCTTGCTGGTGAACCCGCCGCGCGAGCGGCCCAGGCCCTCATCTCCAGCACCAGCTCCACCAGGCGGCCGACGAGGCTCTGCCACGGCGTCTCGTCCTGTTGTTCCACTCCTGCGGCCCCCTTTGAAGCGAGTGCTGGGGGCGGATCGGTGCGGGCACCGGCCGCATGCTGATGCGCGCGGACGATCGTGGAGTCCACCGAGATGTCCCAGTCGATCTCGCCTGCGGCGTCCGCCGCGGCCTGTACCTGCTGGAGCAAGCATTCCCAGGTGTCGTCGGCCGACCACAGGCGATGGCGTTCATAGACGGTCCTCCACGGCCCGAACCGTTCGGGCAAATCACGCCACTGCACCCCGGTCCGCACCCGGTGCAGAATCCCGTCGAACACCTGCCGGTGATCCCGCCACCTGCCACGACGCCCGTTACCGACCGGCAGAAACGGCCGCAGCCGTTCCCACTCGGCATCGCTCAGATCACCCCGCCCCATGCCCACATCAACGACTCGGGTACGCGGTAGTCACATGATCGGCCGGACAAGTCCTAGTCCGAGCCTTCGCACCGTGTAGGCCTGGGACAACACGGTCAATCCGAGAGATGGACGCTCATGCGAACCCACGGGATACTGCACAGTAGGGGTCCCAGCAGCCGCAGCCGCAGCCGCCCGGGGCTTCGGCGGGAGGGCGCCCCAGGTGACGCGTGGACCTGTTGGGTCCAACCGGGGTGACCTCTGGGGACATGGCCCTCAGCGGTGGTGTTCAGCGGCTGCCGGGTGGGGCCGGCCGCCACCTGGAACTGTCCCTGACGCTGGCGGGGCTGGCGCAGGACTCCGAGATGACGATGCAGGTCTGGAATCTGCGGGCGATGCTCGCCCGGCAACGCCGGGACTACCCCGAAGCGGTGGCCTGCGCACAGGCGGCCCGGGCAACGGCCGTCGCCCGGCGCTCCCCGCTGCACGCTTCGCCCGCCCACGCCCGCACGGCGATCGGCCTCGCGCACAGCGGGGAGACCCGGGCCGCGCTGAACTGTCTCGGACGGGCCGAGACCGCCCTGGGCAAAGCCGACCCCGCGCAGCCCAGACCCAGCTGGATCGCCTTCTACGGATGGCCCGAGCTCCACTCCCTGACCGCGATCGTGCGCGACGTCGTGGGGGATGCGGCAGAGGCAGAAGCCGCCTCGCACCGGGCGCTTGCCGTACTGCCGGACTCCTACCGGCGCAACCGTGCGCACACCACGGCCCGGCTCGCTCTCGCGCAGCTGCACCAAGGCGACGTCGAGCAGGCGTGCGCCACCAGCGGCGAGATCTTCACCATCATGTCGGGGGTGCCGCTGCAGGGACGGATGCGGCAGGTTCTCGGCGACTTCCAGCGCGACCTGATCGCCAGTGCGCCCTCCGCGCACCTCGCGCACGAGTGGATCGACCGCTACCGGACCGAATGGAGCACCCCTTGACCACGACAGCTGTCGAACTCCGCCACTTCGGCCACCAGGACCTGCCCGCCATCCGGCAGACCCTGCTGGACGTGCACGCGGACGCCTACGCCGACGACATGGACGAATTCAACGAGCGCTTCCCCCTGGTTCGTGGACCACTGAGGCGGCCACCCCGGCTTCGCCTGCGTCATCGGGTACGACGGCCAGGAACCGGTGGGCTTCGCATACGGGGCCCCGGCCACACCGGGCCGGGAGTGGTGGCGCGAGCACCTGAGCACCCCGCCGGCGGACGACTCGACGTTCGCGTTCTCGGAACTGATGGTGCGTCCGCGGTGGCGCAAGACCGGGACCGCGGACCGGCTGCACGCGGCGCTGGTCGACGCCCGGCCCGAGGCCCTGGCGGTGCTGCTCGTCGACCCCGGCCACCCCAAGGTGCAGGCCCTGTACGAGACATGGGGATACCGCGCGATCGGCTCCCGGCAGCCATTCCCGGACAGCCCGAACTTCACGGTGATGCTCCGCGACCTGCGCAGCCCCATTCCTTCCTGAACCCCGCGCACGAAGAAGAGGCCCTCAACCCACGCATCCCTAAGCGGTGCATGAACGAAGTCCCGCATCCCTGCGTACGGGATGCGGGACAGGGGCTGATCTTGTTGTCTGACCTCTGGCCCCGGTGGAGGTGATCGCGGCGAAGGGCGTTCAGATCCAGTTGCCCCAGCCGAACGTGGCAAGGTAGGCCCGACGGACGGCATCCCGGCCACGGCCGCTGCCGATGTGAATCACCGCCAGTGCAAGAAGGAACCAGGCCGAGAGAGCACCAGCGATGATCAAAGTCCATCGTGGGCCGGAGAAAGTAGCGACGACAATCAAGACGATGACGGTCACGCCCAAGCCCATGTGGGCGTCAGGCAGGTCCGAGCGCAAGGCCTCGCGCAGAGCGTGGCGTTCTTGCTGTATGTCCCGGTTGTAGCGAGCACGAGCTGCGCTTTCGATGTTCTCCCGCTCAGAGCTGCGCTCCACGACTGGCTCCCTGCAGATCTCCGGATTCGACGCGGACAGCATCGTGCAGCAGACCCATCCCCGCGGCTTTGGCATGATCAACAGCGTCTCGACAACGCACATGATCACACCAAGGCAGAGAGTTGCGAACCCCGCCCCGGTGGCGCCCGGTCCTCATGTCACTCTGTACGTTGCCCGGCGGTGCCCATCTCCTGAGGCCGATGCTGCCGCCGGGCCGCTGCCCCGACCGCGGCGATCGGCATGTGCGGGGCTCAGGAGGGGGTACCCTCCGCCTGGCCGCGCCGCGGCCGGCCCCGCCCAGCGGACTGGGGAGCGCAGCGCCTTGGCGGCCACGGCGCCGGCTCATGCCACGTCTCCCGTTGCCTGATGCGCGGGTGACACCGCAGGAAGAGATGTTCCGGCCCGCTCGGTACGGGCCCGGCGCAGGGCAGCGGCATGGGTTTGCGCTGCCTGACGGCGTCGCTGCGCGCGGGCCTGCTCGATCGGGGCCGGGGCATCGGCCGCCACGACGTCGGCCTCGGGGAAGGTTCGGCGGCTGAGTTCGCGCATTGCCCGGTTCTGCCGCTCGATTGCCTCGCTGATGCCCGGGTCGACGCGCTGGGCGGGTTCGGCGGCCTGGGGCGGCGGCGAGGGCCCGGTGGAAGCCGGGAGGGGCATGTCCCGGGTCTTCTTCACTGGTGCCCGCGGCAGAGCCAGCCTACTTGGTGCGGTGACCGTCTCGCGGGGCGCCGGGGCCGTACTGCCGGAGCCAGGGCCTGGACCGTGGAGACCGTCGGAGCACCGACGGCGTCGTTCGCCGAGGCGGCGATCCGGGAGCTGATCAGCCGCAGTTGGGTGGCGTAGGCGGACGAGTCCGGGCGCAGGACCAGCTGGCCGGTCTCCGCTTGGAAGGCGACGGCGGTGACATGCGCGGGCAGGTTCGGGGAGACGGCGGCCGCGATGGCTGGCCACTGGCCCAGGATGCTACCCAATTCGCTGTTGTCATGCGTTTGCTGACCGCCGGTCACGCGGTCGATTCCGTCCGCGGCATCGCGGGAGTGGGCAAGACCACGATCATGTCGGCGGCCCGGGTCGGATGGGAGGCCGCCGGGCTCCGTGTCGTGGGGACCTCGACGGCCGCCGTCGCCGCGGCGAACCTCGCGGCCGAGGCGGGCATCGACAGCCAGACCATCGCCACCTGGACCCACGACATCACCGGCGGCCGCGGCCTGGCCGGTGGCTTCGTTCACTTCTGGGGGCTCTGGTCCACTTCGTGTGGTCACGTACGCAGAGTGACTGTTGATCTCCGCATGATGCTGGTCGAGTTCGCCCGAAATTCGTCAGACCGGAGGGTGGTGTGGTCGACAGTCCTTTGCCGTGGACGAAGTGCTGCTACAGCTGGATGAGCTGTTGTTCTCCTCGGTCGAGGGCGTGGTGGTGGAGTCGGCCGAGGTGACCGACACGGTCGTCCGGGTTGAAGCTCGTACGACCGCAGGAGGAACGGCATGCCCGGGGTGCGGATGCTGGTCGAGGCGAATGCATGGCTCCTACCTGCGCTTTCCTCGTGACCTCCCGACAGCGGGCAAGCCCGTCGTGGTGTCGTTGCGAGTACAGCGGTTCGTCTGTGCGCAGGCTGCCTGCCCGCGCAAGACTTTCGCCGAGCAAGTGCCGGGACTCACCCGCCGGTTCGGACGACGGACCGAGCGGCTGCGATCGGCACTGGTGGCGGTGGCTCTCGCGCTCGCAGGCCGGGCAGGCGCCCGCATGACGGACATCTTTCAGATTCCAGTCAGCAGGAAAACCCTGCTGCGGCTGATCGCCTCGCTTCAACTTCACCCAGCGTGGTCACATCACACAAAGTGGACCAGAGCCGCTTCAGGAGAGCATCGACACCTTTTCGCGAACGACAGCCGAAGGGGGGTCCGTTCCTCAGAGTGGACGGACACCCATACCCTCGAATTGCTCCAGGTCCTGCCCATGGAGTGTGGCGGGGAGGACTGCGTCGAAAGCCACGCCTTCCCCACCACGTTCTGGATCACTCCGGCCAGGCCAGGTTGGCCCTAGGGCCCGTCTTCAAAGCCGCTTGCGGCTCCGGGCCTACTTGCTGTCTTGAGCCTTCTCGTAGGCGGCCAGTTCCTCAGCGTTGCCGATGAAGGCTGGGCCGCAGTGCGGCGGCAGGCGATCGACGACCATTGCTACTGCGGCCTCTGCGCTGTCTGTCTCGGCGATCCGTGGGCTGCTCCGGCTCGGTCCTTCGACGTAATAGCGGCCGTCCCTCAGGGTTCCGATGTAAGGGATGTCCCAGGTGGGGCGGAACTCTGTGCACCTGCTGAAGTGCAGCTCCCACATACCGGCCCAGGGGTAGAGCTGACGAAGCAAAGGCTCGGCATGCGCCACCCTCGCCAGCTCGGCAAAGGGTTCCAGTAGCGGTGATCCCTCCGGCCGGGAAGGCTCGCCGACGGTGGTCAGAATCTTGAGCCAGGCCGCTTCGACAGTCTCGGTCATGCCGCAATTGTGCGGGGCCTGAGCCTCCGCGATCAACGATTGCTCGTCCGCGGATCATGGCCGGGTGCGCAGACATGAACTCACCGATCAGGAATGGGCTTTACTCTCTCCGCTCATACCTCGGGCCGGGACTGGACGGCCCAGGGCGGACGACCGGCAGGTCCTCGATGGGATGGTCTACAAGATCCGGACAGGCATCCCGTGGCGTGACCTGCCCAACCGCTACGGGCCATGGCAAACGGTCTACACCCGCTTCCGCCGCTACGCACTAGCCGGTGTATTCACCCAAGTCCTGCAGCAGATTCAGGCCCAAGCTGATGCAGCCGGCGACATCGACTGGCTCGTCCAGATCGACTCGACCATCGTGCGCGCCCACCAGCATGCTGCCGCCACCGGCCGAAAAAGGGGATGCACCGGCCGGACGAACCGGACAATCACGGCGTGGGCCGGTCCCGCGGAGGTCTCACCACCAAGATCCACCTCGCCTGCGACGGCCGTGGCAGACCCTTGGCACTCCTCGTTACTCCCGGCCAACGCCATGACGGTCTTTGTGCGCAACCGCTGCTGAAACGCATCCGTGTCCCGCGCATGGGTCCGGGCCGCCCGCGCTGTCGCCCCGACCACGTGATCGCGGACAAGGCCTACAGCTCCCGCGGGTTCCGTTCCTACCTGCGCGAACGCGGGATCGGCCACACCATCCCTGAGAAGTCCGACCAGCAGCGACACCGACGTAATCGCGGCCGCCGGGGAGGAAGACCACCACGCTTCGACCGTGCCACATACCGCCGACGCAACACAGTGGAACGGTGCTTCAACCGGTTGAAGCACTTCCGCGGCATCGCTACCCGGTACGACAAAACCGTCGCCTCATACGAAGCGGCGGTCAGCCTGGCCTCGTTCCTGCTGTGGGCAAGATCCGTTTGAAGACGGGCCCTAGTCACAACTTGGGATGAGCTACTTGGGCATCAGGACGGTGTCGACGATGTACACGGTCGCGTTGGCGGTGGGGACGTTGCCGCAGACTACGGACGAGTTGCCGTTGACCTTATAGGACTCGCCGGAGCCCACGGTGGTGAGGGTGGACTTCTCCAGCGTCGGGTAGGTGCCGGACTCCAGCTGCTTCGGAGTCAGCTTCTGGCCGACCACGTGGTACGTGAGGATCTTGGTGAGGGTGGCCTTGTCCGCGAGGACCTTGTCGAGGTCGGCCTTGGGGATCTTGGCGAATGCCTCGTTGGTCGGGGCGAACACGGTGATGTCCTTGGCGTTGTTGAGGGTGTCGACGAGGCCTGCCTTCTTCACGGCGGTAACCAGGGTGGAGAGGTCCTTGTTGTTGGACGCGGCGGTGGCGACCGGGTCCTTGGCCATGCCGTCGAAGCTGCCCGCGCCCTCTGCCGGGACACCGGCGCACGCCGGACCGAACGGCTTGTCCGGCGCCATTGTGTCAGCGGCGTCGGACGAGGGGGCGGCAGGCTCGGACGCGGCGGACGAGGAGGCATTGTCCTTGTCCTTGTCCTTGTCCATGTCACCGCACGCGGTGAGCGTGAGGGGAAGGATCGCGACGGCGGACACGGCGAGGGCGGCACGGCGGAAGATGCGGGCGTTCATGGTGACTGCTCCTGGTGATTGCGGGCTTGGTGATCGAAGGTCCGGAAGGTGGATATCTGCTGGCGGGAGGATCACGGCGGTGTCCGGATCGGAGGCGGGTGACGACCGGTCCGCCTGAGTGGCCGGTTCATTCGACGGTCAGTACGACGGAGTGCCAGCCGGTCGCTCCGTTGGGGACGGTCCCAACGCGTTCCTCGGTCTGGGTGGTGCCGGTGCGGTCGGTGGCGCGGACGGTCAGGGTGTGGCCGCCGGGTGTGGCCTTCCAGGGCAGGGACCACTGGCGCCAGGTGTCGGTGGTGTCCTCGGCGGCGAGGTCGGCGCGCTGCCAGGGCCCGTCGTCGACGCGTACCTCGACCTTGTCGATGCCGCGGTGCTGGGCCCAGGCCACCCCGGCGACCATGACGGTGCCCGCCTTCGGGGTAGCGAACGGTTTGGGGGTGTCGATGCGTGACTGGGTTTTGATGGGGGCTTGCTGGGACCAGGAGCGTTTCACCCAGTACGGGTCGTAGTCGGCGAAGGTGGTGAGCTCGATGTCCTGGATCCACTTGCACGCCGAGACGTAACCGTAGAGGCCGGGCACCACCATCCGCACCGGGAACCCGTGGTCGAAGGGCAGGGGTTCACCGCTCATTCCGACGGCGAGCAGGGCGTCGCGGCCGTCCATGAGGTCCTCGACCGGGCTGCCGATCGTCATGCCGTCCACCGAACGGGCCACCAGTTGGTCGGCGGGTCCGCCCCGGGACGGTGGCTTCACTCCGGCCTCCTTCAGGAGCGCGGCCAAGGGGACGCCGATCCAGCGGGCGTTGCCCGCGTACGGGCCTCCGACCTCGTTGGACACGCAAGTCAGGGTGATGTGACGTTCAATCAGGGGACGGTCCAGCAGATCCTGAAACGTCAGAGTCAGAGGCCGTGAGACACCCTTGCCGTGGATCCTCAGCTTCCATGCGGTGGCGTCGATCTTCGGTACGACCAGCGCGGTGTCGACGCGGTAGAAGTCCTTGTTCGGGGTGATGAACGGGCTGATCCCGGGAGTGTGCAGGGCAGCCCCCGAGGGCACCGGACGAGCCAGAGAGGCAGGACGGGGCAGGACAGCCTCGGCGCGTGAAGCGGTGGCCCCGGCGCCCCGGGAAGAATTGAGCGACCGTCCCAAAAACCCCGCTCCCGCCGAGGCGACGGCTGCGGCACCGGCCGCGACGACGAAGCCGCGACGGTCCCAGCCCGCCGGACGTCCGAAGGTATCTCCCCGCGTATCGCCCTCCGCCGGTGCAGAAGCGAGCGAGGAACCTTTGAGGCGTCCGGACAGGTAGTACAGCAGAGCCGCTGCGCACAGCGCCCCGGCAACGGAAGGCAGTGCATCGACAGGGCCGGTGGAGTCGGGCCGGCCCGTCGCGGCGGCGGCGCCCACCACACCGAACAGCAGCACACCGGCCGCTCCGAGGCGGCGGTAGCGCAGCGCAAGTACACCGATCATGATCGCGAACAGCGCGAGGACGGCGAGGATGCCCAGCTGGAGCACCAGCTTGTCGTTGGTGCCGAACTGGCGGATTGCCCAGTCCTTCACTGCGACGGGCGTCCTATCGATTGCCGCTCCTCCGACCGCGACCACCGGCCCCGCCTCGGGCCTCACCACGGCCGCGACGAGTTCGGCGACCGCCAGCGCTGAGAAGCCTGCCAGCAGCCCGGAAAGGGCGGCCAGCGGCACCCGCACGCCTCTGCTCAACATCCTGATCACACAGGTACTTCGGAACTGCTCCCTCCGCGGATGGGTCAGTCTTCGAGATTCTCGAGGAGAAGATCTGCAGGGCGGCTCTGATCAGACCCCCGGGCCGCGTTGCCGAACGCACGGTGCACGGTAGAAAAGCAATCCGGACCGCGTTTCGCGACGAACCCCTCACGTGCGAGCAGCTCTACTGGAATTTCCTCGATTTCGCTGAAATCGCCCACCATGTCGACCCCTTGATCGGAGACGTCATGTCCCAGGACACCACGCGTATCTCAGCCGCTGGCCCCATCAGCCCTCCGCAGGCCAAGGAACCAAACGGCCAGAACCTCTCGGACCTCAGTTGGACGGATCTCAGTGGGAGTCGGACTGTTGAACCGGTTCCGGCACGGTTGAAGGAGGCCGTGCTGAGGAAGATTCGCAAAGTCCCCCAAGTCACGCCGCCTTCCTCGGAGGGAGCAGCCCGGCGTGAGCGTTGCCACGTCGACGGAACCACCGGCGAAGCCGCAAGCGCGGTCGAGGCCGCTTCGGGTATCCGCTGGCGCAGGGACTGGCGGGCCTGGGCCGGATCTCTGCGCGGGTCTGCCGCAGCATGCTGGGGTCGCTGTCATTGACCGATCCTGCTCAGTGGCCGCACTGGTTGGCCTGACGAAGGTCCGATCGCCTCTGCGGACGGTGTGGCCGGGGGTTCCGCGCTACCACGCGTCGGGAAACGATATCGAGGACTGCGTCCTTGGACTTTGCTGGACTCCTGGCAGTAAAGGGGAGCCAGTCCACCAAGTGCCGTACTTGCCCATACCCGCATTGCACACGCCTTCGAAGCCCGGTCGGCCGAATCCCATCCGCAGCGGTTGCCGCGGGGGACTTTCCGCCTCGCGATGCGCGTTGGCTTTCGTTCGACTGTCGTGCCCTTGGAATGCGGTGCCGGGAATCGTTCGGGTGATTGCCGGACGGGCCGGCAATCTTCGGTGACCTGTGCCGCGAATTCCACCCGGACCGTCCGCATCGGTGCGGACGCAAGGAAGGGACGGGGCGTGATGGGCGCACCGCACATCGATTCCCGGCTGCTGAGCCAACTCACCGAACAGTCGCAGGACTTGAACAGTGACGCCATGCGCCTGACGCATGGTTCGCTGGCCGGGATGGACCGGCACGTCTCCCGGAACGACATCCGGGCCCTCCAGACAGCCGCGTCGCTGGAGAATCTGGCCGTCAGCGTCTACCGGACCGCTGCCGCACTCCCGTTCATCAAGAACGGCAACAGGACCGTCGCGGCATTCATCGCCACCACGGTCAGACAGCACTCCGCCCACGCGCGTGCCTTCAATGCCGCTGCTGTCAACGCGGGCAGCGTGGCGCAGACCGCGGTGAACCCGAAGTACGCCGCCGTGGTGAAGAAGGCCCTGCCCGGCATCAAGGGCCCGGCCGACGTGGTCGCGCTGGCAGTCACGCTGGAGGACGTCGCCACCCAGACGTACGTGAAGAACACCGGCGAGGTTCACGACGTACAGCTGCGCAGGCTGTTCGCGAGCGTCGCCCCGGTCGAGGCGCAGCATCGGGCGACCCTGCTGGCCGTGCAGGCGCTGCTAGGTGCAGGACGCCCTGAGCTGATCGCGCTTCCCACGAACGTGGACAAGCTGCCCGCGGCAGCCGGTTCGGTCGGCTTCCCGCATGCGTTCTACCCGATGAAGAACGCTTCCCCGGTCACCGAAGGAGCCGTCAAGTGAGCACCCGCCATCAGGACGAGAACCTGCACATCAGCGAGCACGACCTGCTGCGGCTGACCGCCGACATGGAGGAGGCCCACCAGGCCACCCTGCCCGGCCTGCACGAAGGCGTAGAGGAGCTTGTCGAGGAGGTGCGGGAGGAGGATGTGCGGCGTCGTGAATTCCTTGTCGGGATCGGCGTCGCCGCAGCGGGCATGGCACTCATCGCTCGCAACGGATCGGCCTCGGCCTACGCGGCCGAGTCGTCCCCGCTCGCTAAACCCAGCCCGTACACCGGAGACTTGAAGGTCGTGGCGCTCGCGGTGGCACTGGAGAACCAGGCGACGCACGCCTACGCTGCCGCCCTCAAGGCCGCCAGGGCCGGCCGACTCGGCAAGGTGCCGGCCGCCGTGGCGACCTTCGCCGTGACCGCGATGAATCAGCACACCGCCCATGCCAAGGCCTGGAACGCGGTCCTGATTGGTGCCGGACGGCCCGCGATCAAGGGCGTCCCCCTTACTAACCAGCCCGCCGTCCTCAAGGCCCTCAACAAGGTCACCAGCATCACGGACGTCGCCCGCCTCGCCCTCTCCCTGGAGGAGCAGGCCGCGCAGACGTACAGCTTCGCCACTACCCATGTCACCAGCCCCGCGGGCATCAAGACCGCCGCGTCCATCGCACCCGTCGAGGCACAGCACGCGGCCATCCTCCACTTCGTCCTCGGCGAATACCCGGTCCAGGACACCTTCCTGCCCCTGAACAAGGCCGCCCAGCCCGCACTCCTCACCATCTGACCCTGGCGATAGCAGCTGAGACCGGGCCCACGCACGCGTTCGGTCCCAGCTGCGTCGATCTGCCTCGACCTCGCGGATAGCCTGAAAAGCCCCTAAAAGGTCCTAACAAAGGCGTTGGACGTGTCAGTGGGTGATCAGACAGTGGCGAGACTGAGGAAGGCTTCGTGGATGTCGTCGCGTCGTTCCCAGCGGTATCAGGACGCAGCTGGGCGAGGATCTTCTCGGGGTGTCCTCGCGAAGATGGGGACATCCCCGACGCAGTCCAGGGCTTCGAGCAGGGCAGCTCGCTCCTGTTCGCCGACGACGGCACAGGACCGCAGGTGTCACCCCGTACTTCCGCAGGGCACACGAGGACCACCGGATCGTGGACGGCGACGCGTTCTGGGTGAACGTCACACAACCGCCGGTGCCAGGGGGCCTATGGCAGTGCGGGCGGCAGTTCTACCTCGCCACCCCGTAACAGTCCCGGCACCGCCCCGGGCACCTGGGAGCGCGTCATCGAGGACACGCTGATCTCCACCCGCTCCCCGGAGGCCGGCGGTGTCGGTGCCGCTCAAGGGGTCCAGAGAGTCGCAGTGCCGGTCCACCCCTCGCTCTGCGCGAGTGTGGCGGGGAGGGGTGTGAGCCCGAGAAGTCCGGTGGTCGCCTCGGCGGCGAGGCGCTGCCAATGGCGTGCGTGACGGAGCATCGTGTGGCCCCCGTGGGGCATGCGCAGGCCGAAGGACCGTGCACCGGCGGCCTGTGCGCGGGTGAGGTAGGACCAGGTGTCCGCAGCGCGGGTAACGCGGTCGGCCTCGTCGTGGAGGGCGATGACGGTACGGCCCATCAGGTGGGAGACGGGTTCGCCCGGCGGACACCAGGGAGCGAGAGCGACCACGCCGCTGACATGTGGGTCGGATGCCGCCCGCAGGGCCGCCCGGCCGCCCATCGAGTGTCCGACGAGCACGACCGGCACGGGGCCCGCGGCCTTGTACAGCCGGGCCAGGGCCCGGCGGGTGTCCACGACGGGGTGGGCGCGATGGCCGTTCCAGCCGCGGTGGCGGTAGCGGACGTGGCCGAGAAAGACGTCCTCGTGCGCGAGGGCCCGCCGGATGGCCGTAGCGAAGAGGCGCATGCGCAGCGCGGGCAGGTTGAGCGTCGTAGGCGGTTGCAGTGCGGTGGCACGGCCGCCGTGCAGCAGCAGGACCGCGGCGCGGGCGTGCCGCAACGGCAGGTGGCTGAAGACGACGGGTTCCAGAGCGGTGTTCTCGTCGGTGCTGTCATAGTCGATGGGAATGGGTCATCTCCTGTGACGTGAGGGCTGCTGACGCGGTGGCCGGGGAAGGAAACCACTGGTGCGGGCGGCGTACGCGGCGAAGCCGGGGCGGTGGGCCATGCGTTTCTCCAGCAGGCGCTTGCCGCTGCCGACGGTCAGAAGCAGGGTCATGACGACGGGAGAGACGAGCCCGGCCAGTCCTGTCTGCCAGCTGGTGCAGGCCAGGAGGTACAGCCCCCACCAGACGAGGGCGTCGCCGAAGTAGTTGGGGTGGCGGGTCCATGCCCACAGTCCCTGGTCCATGACGCGGCCGCGGTTCGCGGGGTCGGCTTTGAAGCGGGCCAGCTGGTGGTCGCCGACGGTCTCGAAGGTGAGTCCGGCCGCCCACACGATGGCCGCGAAGACGTCGAGCGGACCCAGCGGCGCGGGGCTGTGGGCGGCCAGTTGGACGGGTAGCGAGATCAGCCAGACGAGGCCCGCCTGCGACAGGTAGACCGTGCGCAGCGCGTACCAGGTGCGGCTGCCCGGCGCTTTGTCCAGGAGCGCTGTGTAGCGCGGGTCCTCACCATGGCCCCGGGACCGGTGGACGATGTGCAGGGAGAGCCGCAGGCCCCAGACGACAGTGGCCCCCGTGACGAGCAGGCGTCGCACTTCGTCGCCGTGGCCGTCGGACAGCACGAAGGTGACGACGGCGACGGCGCAGAAGGCCAGACCCCAGGTGACGTCCACGATGCGGTGCAGCCCCAGGCGGACGGCGAGGGCGAAGGTGGCGAGCAGGACCCCGGCCCCCGCGGCGGCCGTCGCGACGAGACAGGGCAGGAGCGTGTTCCAGTCGGGCGGGTTCACCGTCGGCCGTCCGGGCCGTACCAGGCGGCGGGGGTGGACGGCATGCCCGAGGCGCCGTCGCGGGTGGGGCGGACGGCGAGGATCTGGTCGACGCCCATGCGCCGTTCCGCGAACGCGAGCGAGGCGCCGGCCAGGTAGAGGCGCCAGACTCGGCACGTCGTCGTGCCGACGAGCGCCTCGAACCGGGACCACTGGGACTCGAGCCGGTCGCGCCAGGCGTTGATGGTCCTCGCGTAGTGCTCGCGGACGGACTCGACATGGCGGGCCTCGAAACCGGAGGACTCCAGTACGTCCAGGGTCTTCCCGACGGGACGCATGTGCATGTCGGGGGCGATGTACGTCTCGATGAACGGGCCCCCGCCCGGAGCGTTCGCACCCCGGGACATCTGCTGGACGAACAGCCGGCCCCCGGGACGCAGCGCACCGTGCAGCTTCGCCGCGAAGACCGGGTACTCGGCGTCCCCGACGTGCTCCCCCATCTCCACGACGGACGCCGCGTCGAAGCCCGCGGCTTCGATGTGGCGCCAGTGCCCGTGTTCGACGTCGACAAGACTGGCCACGCCCTCGCGCACGCACCGGTCGGCGACGAAGTCCCGCTGGGCCCGGGAGAGGGTGACGGCGGTGACGCGGACCTTGTGCTCGCGGGCCGCGTGCACGGTCAGCGAGCCCCAGCCGCAGCCGACGTCGAGCAGCCGGTCCCCGGCGCGCAGGCCGAGCTTGCGGCAGATCAGCTCCAGTTTGTCCCGCTGGGCGTCGGCCAGGCCGTAGGCGGGATCGTCCGGACGAGCCCAGTAACCGCACGAGTACGCCATCGACTCGTCGAGGAGCAGAGCGTAGAAGTCGTTGGAGAGGTCGTAATGGTGGCTGATCGCGGCCCGGTCGCGGGCTGTGGTGTGCAGCCGTCCGCCGAGCCGGGCACGGCCGTCGGGGCGGCGCGGCGGCGGCCCGGCCGCGCCCAGGCGCACGGCCAGGGCGCCCGCCGCCGCCAGAGCGCCCGGACCCGGCCGTGCCGTCCCCTGATCGCGGACGGCACGGCCGGCCCGGGACAGGGCCTGGGCGAGGTCTCCCGCGACGTCGAGGTCGCCGCTGACGTACGCCTCCGCCAGGCCCAGTTCGCCCGGCTGCCACAGCAGGCGGCGCAGCGCCGCAGAGGAGCGGAGCGTGACGCGAGGCGCGTCGGCAGGTCCGGCCGTACTGCCGTCCCAGGCGTGCAGCCGTACCGGCAGGGGTCCGGTGACGAAGTGGCCGAGCAGTTCGGCGAGGCGGTCGGCGGCGGTCCTCATCGGGGGAATCCTTCGGTCAGGAGAATCTGGCGGACGTCGAGGTAGCCGGAGCGGAACCCGGCCTCGGAGTAGGCGAGGTACAGCTCCCACATGCGCAGGAAGACGTTGTCGAAGCCGAGGGCGGCGACGGTGTCCCGGCGCTCGGTGAAGCGCTCTCGCCACAGACGCAGGGTCTCCGCGTAGTGCGGGGCGTAGCCGTGGTCGGCGGCGGTGCGCAGTCCGGCGGCGGTCGCGTGTTCGGCGACGGCCTCGCGGGAGGGGATCAGCCCGCCGGGGAAGACGTACTTGCTGATCCAGGTGTGCGTCGCGGCGGTGTCCAGCATCTGCTGATGGCCCATGGTGATCGCCTGGAGGGCGACCCTGCCGCCGGGAGCGAGGGCACCGCGCAGGGTCTGGAAGTAGGAGGGCCAGAACTCGGCCCCGACGGCCTCGATCATCTCGACGCTGACCACGGCGTCGTAACGGCCCTCGGCGTCGCGGTAGTCGCAAAGCTGGATGTCCACCCGGTCGGCCAGGCCAGCCGTCTGGACCCGCGCGCGGGCGAGATCCGCCTGCTCGGAGGAGAGGGTAAGGGTGGTGACCCGTGCGCCCCGGGCCGCCGCGCGCAGGGCCAGCTCGCCCCAGCCGGTGCCGATCTCCAGCAGCCTCGTGTCCACGCCGACGTGCGCGAGGTCCAACAGCTGGTCGATCTTGCGGTGCTGGGCTTCGCGCAAGGACTCGAAGCGCGCGGGGAAGTCGTGGAACACCGCGGAGGAGTAGGTGAGGGTCGGGTCGAGGAACGTGCCGAACAGCTCGTTCGACAGGTCGTAGTGACAGTGGATATTGTGCCGCGCCCCGTCGGGGGTGTTGCGGTCGGCGGCCGGCCGGGCCGACACCCACAGGGAGCGCAGTCTGCGCAGCGGGGCGGGCACCAGGTCCCCGACGTGTGCGGCGAGGCAGGTCAGCACCCCAGGCAGGTCGTCGCTGTCCCACTCCCCGGCCATGTAGGACTCGCCGAAGCCGATCAGGCCGTCGCTGCCGACGCGGCGGTAGAAGGCGCCCGGGTCATGGAGCGTCAAGCGGGGAGAGCGCGGGGCGGCAGGGTCCGGTTCGCCGTCGGGCGTGAGGAGCGACAGGTTCTTCAGTGCCCTGTGCACCAGGTACCGGGCGAGGGCCGTCCGGCCGGGCCTCGCCTTCGGCAGCCGGGCCACGTCCGGCCAGCGGTCGGCGTCGACGGCGCCCGCGGGCTCGGCGGTTCGAGCGGCCGGCGCCGGGAGTGGGCCGGGCTGGGCCGGAACGCGTACGGTACGCCGCACGGCTCGGGCGCTGTCGGGGCAGGCCGAGGAGGGAGGGTTCACGGTGGTGTGTCCTTCTGCGGGGAGTGCGGTGAGATCAGCGCGGGGGTGCGGTCCGTGTGCCGCACGGCCGGGAGGGCGAGGTGCCCTCGGCCCGGGGCTGCACGGGCAGTCCGCGCAGCCACAGGCGGATGGCGTGGCGGCGGATGCCGGCCCAGACGGCGGCGGTCGACCACGGTCTGCGGGCGGCGCACCGCAGCAGGGCGACGGCGCTGGCGGGCCGGCGGCGGCCCCGTACGGTCGCGGTGAACGGGCGGCCGACGGCCGTCCGTAGCTGCACCGCCAGGCGCAGCTCCTCACCGGGCAGCGGCAGCCTCATCCGGTAGCGGCCTTCGACGGTGAAGAACGGTGAGACGTAGAACTCCTTGTCGACCTCCGTCTCCCCGGCCTCGTCGGGGTGCAGCAGGTAGCAGTGGCGCTGCCCGTACGTGTTGTGGACCTCCGCAACGACGCACGCCAGGGTGCCGGAGGCGTCGTGGCACCAGTACACGCTGAGCGGGTTGAAGACGTAGCCGAGCACCCGGGCGTGGGCCAGCATCACCACGTGCCCTCCGTCCAGACCGATGCCGTGGGAGGCGAGGTAGGCGTCGAGTCCGGCGCGGATGGAGTCGCTGTCGCCGGTGAAGTGGTCCCGGGCATCGAAGCGGGCGAGCGGACGCAGCAGGGGGGGTAGTACCGGCAGCCGGTCGAGGTCCACACACCATAGGTAGGTCCGGTGCCGGAAGGCGTGGCGCAGGGGCGCGGTGCGGGTGTGCGCGACCACGCACTCGTACAGCGCGGCCGCGGGCGCGGCGCGTACGGCATCCCGTGCGGCGGGGGTCACCAGCGCGCCCCCAGGCTCCGGGCGGCTTGCACGCCGGAGCGGCAGCCGTCCTCGTGGAAGCCCCAGCCGTGCCAGGCCCCGGCATACGCCGTCGTCCCCGTGTTGAGGCGGTGCAACTCCCGCTGGGCGGCGACCGAAGCGGGGGTGTACACCGGATGCTCGTACACCATCCGTTCCACCACGCGCCCCGGGGCGATGCCGCTCTCCCCGCCCAGCGTGACGACGTAGTCGGCGCCCGCGGGCAGTCGCTGCAGGCGTTGCATGTCGTAGCTGACGCGGACGGGCTCGGCCGACGGATCGCAGCCGCTCATGCGGTAGTTCCAGCAGGCGCGGGCGCGCGGCGACCGGGGCAGCACGGAGGTGTCGGTGTGCAGGACGGTGGGGTTGCGGGAGTAGGTGAACGCGCCCAGGAGCCGCTTCTCGTCCGTGGTGGGGTCCGCGAGCACGCGCAGTGCCTGGTGCGGGTGTGTAGCGATCACGACGGCGTCGTAGGCATCGGTCGTTCCGTCCCCGGTGGTGACCAGCGCACCCCGGCCGGTGCGCCGGACGGTGTCGACGGGGCTGGAGGTGAGGACGCGCTGGATGTGCTTGGCGGCGGCGTCGACGTAGGCGGCAGAGCCGCCGGTGACGGTCCGCCACTGCGGGGAGCCGGTGACGGACAGCAGGCCGTGGTGGTCGAGGAAGGCGAAGAGGTAGGCGGCGGGATAAGACAGGGCGGTGCGCGCCGGGCAGGACCAGACCGCGGAGACCAGCGGCAGGGCGAAGTGGCTGACGAAGTAGCGGGAGAAGCCCCCCTCGCGCAGGAAGTCCCCGAACGTGAGGCCCGAGTGCGCGGAGCGGGCCATCAGCCGACGGGCACCGCGGTGGAAGACCGGAACCTCCGCGAGCAGTCGCACGTAGCGGCCCCGCAGCGCGGAACGGGAAGCGAACAGCCCCGCCGGGCCCCGCGCCCCCGCATACTCCAGGCCGCAGCCGTCGCACCGCACCGACATGCTCATCTCGGCGTCCTGCGTGGCGACTCCGAGCTCCCTGAAAAGCCGCAGCAGGGTCGGGTAGGTGCGCTCGTTGTGGACGATGAAACCGGAGTCGACGGACAGCACGCGTCCGCCGGGCACGGCCAGTTCGTGGGTGTGGGCGTGGCCTCCGAGCCGTCCGTCGGCCTCGTAGAGGGTGACCCGGTTCGAGGCCGCCAGGATGTAGGCGGCGGTCAGTCCGGCCACCCCGGCACCGACTACTGCCACTTTCCGGTCTTCCGCCACCAGTGCTCCCGCCACTCGACACGCCGCTCGGCTGCTGCGTTTCACCCGTACTTCGCAGCAGCGCGGCTGTCGGATTGGTCCCGCTGGGTGAACGCGGCGGGGGCGTGCCGCTCAGCCCGTGAGACCGGCGAGACGTGCGGACAACGTGTCGGGGCGCGGGTAGGTGGCGCCCACGGCGGTGACGTGCTTCCAGCGCAGGCGGCCGTGGCCGTCGATGATGAACACCGACCGGCGCAGGCCGATCAGCGGCGCGCCGATCCCGAAGGACTTGGCCACCACACGCCCTTCGTCGGACAACAGGGGCATGTTCAAGCCCCTGCGGCGGGCGAAGTCCTCGTGGCTGTCGAGCCCTTGGGGGCTGATGCCCCACACGCGGGCGCCGGCGGACTGGAGCTGGGCCAGGCCGTCGGAGTACGAGCACAGTTGGGCGGTGCACACCGGGGTGTCGTCGCCTGGGTAGAAGGCGAGGATGAGCGGCTTGCCGCGCTGCTCGTGAAGGGAGTAGGCGCGACGGTGAAAGGTGCCGTCGTCCAGGTGTCCGCCGGGCAGGCGGAAATCACCTACGACCTCTCCGATCTTCGGGGTGCTTGTCATGGATTACCTCGATTGCCGGTCTGGCGGCCGAATGAGCGCCCGCGCGGGGTCAGGCGGGAAGGGACATCAGGAGCAGGGGGGCGGAGGTGGGCTGGGGGGAGCCCCCGGCGGGTTCGAGAGTCAGGCCCACGGCGCCCGCGTCGGCGGGGTCGCCGGTCAGGACGACGGTGCCGTCGCCGTCGATGAATCCGGCCGGGCGCATGGTGCCTCCGTAGTCCAGCCACAACTGGTAGATCTTGCCCGCGCCGAGTGCGGGCAGGCTCGTGGCGGTGAGGACGGCGCCGTTCTGCCGCTTGGAGGCGACGATGGTCACCGTGGCTCCGTTGGCGGCCCGTCCGCGCACGCTGCGCGCGTCCGGGGCCGCCAGCACGGCACTGACCGCGTCCAGTTGCTGCTGGGCCTGGCGGGCCTGTTGCCGGAGTTCCTGACCGTCCCGCAGTTGCCACACCGTCGTGCCGCCGAATACGGCGGCGGCCACGCTCGCGGCCAGCGCCAATGGCAGCGCCTTGCGGCGCAGCACGCCGCCGAGGGCGGGTGCGGCGGCTCCCGGGATACGGGGCGGCGACTGGCGAACCCCGTCAATGGCGGCCATGACCTGTGCCTTGGCCGCCGTGGGCGGCGGCAAGGCCACCGCTGCTGCCAGGCGCGCCGCAGTCGCCTCGAACTCGGCGGCCTCCATCTGGCAGGTCTCGCACGCCTGGAGATGGTCTTCGAAGGCTCCGCGTTCACCGGCCTCCAGCGCCCCCAGCACGTAGGCGGCTACCAGGGCGTGGGCGTCGGATTCGTCGAGTTTCATGTGGCCACCCCCATGCAGTCGCGGAGACGGATCAACCCGTCGCGCATGCGTGTCTTGATCGTGGGAAGAGGTGTGCGCAGGGTTTCGGCGACCTCACGGTAGGTCAGTCCGCGGTAGTAGGCGAGGGTGACCGCCTGCCGCTGGATCTCGGTCAGTCCGCGCAGGCAGCGGCGGACCTGTTCGGACTCCAGGCGGGTCTCGACCTGTTCGGCGACCTCGTCGAAGACGGTGGTGTGTTCGCGGGCGGCCTGGGCCTGCTCGCGGTCGGAGGCCGCCTGGACGGAGCGGACGCGGTTCACGGCCCGCCGGTGGGCGATCGTCGCTGCCCACGTCGTCACCGCGCCGGCCTCGGGCCGGTAGCGGGCGGCCTGCCGCCACAGGTCGATCATGACTTCCTGGGCGACCTCCTCGGACTGCGCCCTGTCGCGCACGACCTTGAGCACGATGCCGAAGACGAGAGGCGCGAGGGCGTCATAGAGGGTGGAGAACGCCTGTTTGTCGCCGTGGGCGACCTGCTCCATGAGGTCGGCGAGGTCGGTGCGGTCGGCGATCGGCCCGGGACCGAAGGGGAACGGTTGGTTCACCTGTGGTGCTCCGGCCGGGCGGAGGAGGCGAAGGGCCGGCCGGGGAGGGCGGCCGGTGGGCGGGGTGTCCATCGCATGCCAGTCCTTGACGTGTCGCTGAAGCGCCAGCCGGACCGCCCCGCGGATTGGTCCGGCCACCGCAGCAGATGGGCGTGTCAGCAGTACTTCGTAGCGGACGCGCGTGCGGATGGGAGCGCACTTCGCCGTCCGCACCCCGAAAACTCCCAGCGGGACGCCTGAACTCCGGCGGCCCGGGCTGGCAGGGGCTGAGCTCACGACGGGCATCGACCGGGGCCAGGTACGCTCTCTGCCGTCCGACGTCAGCGAGTACGCGGTCCCGACCCTGCCGGCCAGCCCGCGGATGATGCCAAAGAGCGTCCGGCCGCAGCACGTCGACCGCATCGCGGACGACCACGGATATGCCGCCCGGGGCGCCCCGGGTCAGGGGCGGTGGTCGCGCAGGAACAGCGAGGGCCTGGAGTCTGTCCGCGAGGCGTCGAACTCCACTTCGTGCCGCCCCGTGCCGCCGCCGAGAAGGCGGCCGGGCTCATCACCTGCCCGGCGAAGGCAGGCCGCCGGGTCGCTGCCCTGGGCGACGCCGGTGCCGCGGCGACCACCGACCATGCCACTCGTGACGGGGCCGTGCCCTGCGTGAGGCGTGGCGGATCGGTGTCGAGCGCCAGGTGCGGCTCGACGCGCTGTCCGCCTTCGGCCTGCCCGTCTCCAGCCCGTCCACCTACGACACCCCGCGCGCCGGGGGACCGAACTGTCGTGGTCTGGGGCCGGGCCACCCACCTCGCCCCACTGTGGACCTGCCGTGCCTTATCGGCCGGGCTGGCACCGCGCGAACTCTTCCTCGACGTACGGGCGGGCATCTGCAGCTTCCCTCGAATGGCCGTGTGGGGTGGCTCGCCCTCGGCAGGGGTGCCCAAGCTGTCACGGAAAGCACCGGTATGCGGTCTGCAAGTGCGCCCTCATCACCTCTGGGGCAGCCGGTCTCGACTCTCAGCTGGAGTACGCATGAAGAACAAGACGGTCACCTCGGCGGCTGCCATGGCGGCGATAGCCTCCGGGATGATCCTGTCCCCGGTGGCGTTCGCGGACAGTCCCGCGCACGGCGACGACGCACTGCACGCCACGCTCTCCCCCATTCCGACGAGCAAGGTCACCGGTGCCGGCACGGCGATGGTGCATCTCAAGGGGAACCAGGCCACCGTCACCATCAAGACGCAGGGCCTGCTGGCAGACGCGCCGCACGCCCAGCACTTCCACATCGGCGCCAAGGGCCAGTGCCCGCCGATGTCCGCGGCGAAGAAGCACAACGGGCAGCTCAGCCTGAACACCACGGACGGCCTGCCGTTCTACGGCAAGATCGGCGCCTCGCTCACCACCTCCGGTGACGCCGGCGCCGACCACTCGGCCCTCGCAGTCGCGCGCTTCCCCATGGGTGCCTCGTACACCTACCAGCGCACCCTCACCGTCAACGACGAGACGGCGAAGGAGCTGCGGGCCGAGAACGCCGTCGTCGTGGTGCACGGTATCGACTTCAACGGCAACGGCAAGTACGACAACGTGCTGGGTGCCAGCGACCTTGACCCCAAGCTGCCCTCCGAGGCCACCAACCCCGCCCTGTGCGGGCCGCTGAAGATGGCCCCCACCGGGGCGACCGCCGGTGGCATGGGAGGCACACAGGACGGTGACACCATGGCACTGGGCGCCGCCGGTGGCCTGCTCGCCGCTGCGGGAGGCGCCCTGTACCTGCGCCGCCGCGCCAACCACCAGAGCTGACCGGCAGCGGCACGCATGACCGGCCTCAGGCCCCGTGGCCGCCGCGGTGTCTACACCGCGGCGGCCACCGCCTTCACCACCAGCGCACTCGCCCTCCTCGCTACCGCGATGACCGGGCCGCAGCCTCCCCCCGTCCCGCTCCCCCGTGTTCACACCGCGCCTACCGCGCACAGCACGGCCGTACAGCCACAGGGCGCGGTCCTGTCCCGCTCGGAACCCGTCGTCCTCAGCATCCCGAGGATCGGCCTGCGCACCGAGGTCGACGAGGTGACCCGGGCCGCCGACGGTTCCGTCGCTCTTCCCGAAGACCCGGATCACGCCGGCTGGTACACCGGTTCCGTCACACCGGGCGAAAGGGGCAACGCCATCACCGTCGGCCACGTCGACTCCGAGGACGGCCCCGCCGCCTTCTACGACCTGGGCACTCTGCGCCGGGGCTTTCCCCTCACCGTCACCCGCCGTGACGGCAGTACCGCACGCTTCACCGTCACCGGCATCGACGTGTGGGCGAAGAACGCCTTTCCCTCGCAGCGCGTCTACGGCCCCACCACCACCGCAACCTTGACACTGATCACCTGCACCGGCTGGGACAGCACTCACCACACCTACCGCTCCAACCTCGTCATCACCGCGGAACTCACCCCTTGAGGAAGCCGGAGTATCACCCGTGAAGGGAGACTGAGTTGCCCCCGGAGTGAGAAAGAAGACCGGGGCTTGGAAAGCCAGCCACGTCGTATACGTGAGGAGCTCAACAACCCCCAACGCCCCCAACCAGGCCGGGCACACGCCATTCACGTGTAAGTCGCCATGCGCAAACAACGGATCAGGGCTCTGGGGGACGATCCAGCCCCTTGTCACGTTCCCGCCGCGCAAAGCGTCAATGGGTGATCCACAGGCACATGGTGCGGGAGAGGTCTAGTGTGGGAAAAGAGCTCGGGGACCCCAAGACTGTTTAACAGGAGTGTCCATCATGAGCAGGATCCTCGCCAACGGTGTCGCGGCTGCCGCTCTCGCCGCCGCGCTCATCATCCCCGTTGCTGGCGGAGCCAGCGCCGCTCCCGCCTCCGCACCGCCCACCGCAGTGACAGCATCGGTACAGGACGACCACTGGGGCCACGACGGCTGGTGGGGCCACCACCACGGCTGGTGGAACGACTACTACTACGGAGGCGGAATCGGTATCGGCCTGGGCGTCGGCATCCTCTGACAGACGTCATGTCAGGAATCCGCCACCGCTGAGCGCATGAGAAAGAACGGTGCGTACCGCCTCCGCCTTTCGGACAGGGCGGGAGCGGCATGCACCGCGTAAAGCGCAACGGCAACGGTGTCGTAGACAAGTTGGTCATGGTGTTGTTGTACGCGGTGTTGTCGATGCCGACACCATTGCGGTGACCTTGCACCGGTACCGATGACCGTTCCACCGGTGCGCGGATCAGTACCCCGTCGTTCAAGGTCCGCAGCGCATCAGCCACAGAGTGTGCGGTCGACCGGGTCGAATACCCCCATCTGCCCAGATTCTTCTAGCCCGGGAAGAGCAGATTGGGAAGCAGCCCTTCGAGGGAGGCGATTCGATGACGTGGGTCCTGTGGCTCCTGGCCGCCGGGGTGCTCGGTGTCGCCGAGTTCCTCACGCTGACGCTGGTCTTCGGTCTGCTGGCGGGTGCCGCCCTGGTCGCGGCCGTAGTCGCCGGGGCAGGCGTCGGTGTTCTCGGGCAGTTCGTCGCGTTCGGAGTCGCAGCGGTGGCGGGACTCGTGATCGCGCGGCCCGTCGCGTTGCGCCTGATGACGCGAACGCCCCTCACCCGGGAGGGCAGCGACGCGTTGATCGGCAAGACGGCCGAAGTGATCCAGGAGATCACCGCGACGCGCGGTCTGATCAAGGTCGCAGGCGAGGTGTGGTCCGCCCGTGCCCTCGACGAGAGCCACGTGATCCCCGTGGGAACGCTGGTGGACGTCATGGAGATCGAAGGCGCCACCGCGCTGGTCTATCCCCGAGAGCTACTCCCTTGAACGGTTGAAGCCACCCCGACGGAGGAACCATGGACCTGATCCTCATTCCGATCATCGTGGCCGCGATCGTCGTGGTCTTCCTGGTGGCCTCCTCGGTACGGATCGTGCCGCAGGCGCGCCGTTACAACATCGAGCGGTTCGGCAGGTACCACCGCACGCTGCAGCCCGGACTGAACCTCGTCCTGCCGGTGGCGGACCGGACCAACACCAAACTCGACGTGCGCGAGCAGGTGTACTCGTCCGATCCCAAGCCGGTGATCACCGAGGACAACCTCGTGGTGAACATCGACACCGTGCTCTACTACCAGATCACCGACCCGCGCGCCGCGGCCTACGAGGTCGCGGACTACCTCCAGGCGATCGACCAACTCACCGTCACCACCCTGCGGAACGTCATCGGCAGCCTGGACCTGGAGGGCACGCTCACCTCGCGCGAGGAGATCAACGCACGGCTGCGCAGCGTCCTCGACGAGGCCACCGGCAAGTGGGGCATCCGGGTCAACCGTGTAGAGATCAAGGCCATCGACCCGCCGAACACCATCAAGGAGGCGATGGAGAAGCAGATGCGGGCCGAACGCGACAAGCGCGCGGCCATCCTGCACGCCGAGGGCGAGCGGCAGGCCAAGATCCTCACCGCGGAGGGTACGAAGCAGAAGGACATCCTGGAGGCCCAGGGCACCCAGCAGGCCATGATTCTGCGGGCCGACGGTGAGGCGAAGGCGGTGGAACGCGTCTTCCAAGCCGTTCACCGCAACAACGCCGACCCCAAGATCCTGGCTTACAAATACCTGGAGACCCTGCCCCACCTGGCGAAGAGCGACAACAACACGTTCTGGGTGATCCCGGGCGAACTGACCGAGGCGGTCCGCGCCGTCACCAGCGCGTTCAGCGACCACTCGACGACGGGTCTTCCTCCGCTCGGACAGGCCGGGGAAGGAACTGCCGCCGGGAAGGACACCGGGGCTCAGGAGGCCGAGCTCGGTGAGCCCTCGACAGGGGCGCTGTCGCTCGACGCCGCCACGGCCGCTGACGAAGTCGCCAAGCAGGCCGCGGCCGTGGTGAAGGATGCGAAAGCCGAGGCCGAGGCGGCTCGCACTGCCCAGCTCCCGGGTCGGAAACGGACATCCGCCGACGGGTCGCCGCCCGGCTCGTGAGGGCAAGTCTCCACCACACCGTGGTCTCGCGTTGCGTACACAAGCGGAGCACATCCGGGGCCGCCCCCGCCGGCCCCGTCACCCAGCTGTGGCACGCACGGGTTCAGCACGGCCATCCGCCCCGGCGTGGCAGGAGGCCGTGCCGCCCCGCGGCTCTCGGCGCCTGTCCGCCGCGGTGCCGTTTCCCGCGAGGACCGGCATCGAGGGCGCCCGGGAGCGGCTGGGACATCCGTCCCGGCAGGCCGCGTCCGACACGTAATCGAGCGTGCTGCCGAAAACGCCGCGCACCGGCACCAGGGCCGTGACGCTCGTCGTCCCGCGGACGGCCCCGTTCACCGCAGACCGACACCTGGAGGTCCGGCGGCTTCCTTCAGATCGACGGGCTGGCTGAGGCGTTCGCCTCAGCGGACTGCGAGGCGGCTCTCCGCAGCCGTGAGGCCGCGCGCCCCGACGGGGGGCGCCGACGGCCGTGCCCGCGTCCGCGCCCGTGATGTCGCTTAGGGAAAACCCACTGTTCCGGAGGCCGCTCACCGGCTTCCGGAACAGTGCTGCGCGGGGCCGGTGTCAGGGGCGGACCCCGCAGACCGCGAGCAGGCAGAGGTTGAAGCCCTGGGTGTTGCTCGGTCCGGCGTCGCCCCCCGCTGCGGGGCCGCCGACCGAACACCGCGAAAGCAGGCACAGGTTGCCGCCCTGGACCCCGCGGTAGGCGTAGGCGTTGGCCCAAGATGCCTCGCGCGGCTGGTCCGCCCGTATGGACTGCACCCTCGGCCCGGCCGGCTCTTGGGACTCGGCGGCTGCGGCGATGGTCGCGGTCGACATCAGCAGAGCGCCGGTGGCCGCAGTCGCGGCGCTCCAACGCAAGGCGGTGGCGATGAATTTCATGGGTGCTCCAGTGGTCTCGTAGGGCTCGTCACGGCTGAACCGCGACGCGGGAACTTCGGAGCCAGCCACCGCACAGATTGGCGAGTGACTCAAAAACACTGCTTTTTGACTTGTGTGCGCTTGTGAAGTCCAAAACTCGTCGCTCATAGATGTGTCGTGCATCACTCCGCCAATCCGGTGACTGCGTGGCTCCGAAGGATCGATGTGACGGCCCATTGGGGGCAACGGCGACTGTCTGGAGCTGGCGATCGTGCTCGTGTGCGCGATCGCCCAGGTTTGCAACCGCGATGCCGACCGGTGTCCGGTGGTCTTCTACCGAGGTGAGAGCGCGTGATCGACGTACCGCACAACGGGACTTCGCCCCGCCCGTTCGCGCTGACCGCGGCTCAGCGCGGTCTCTGGTTCGCTCAGCGGATGGACGCCGAGAACCCGTCGTACAACGTGGCCGAGTACGCGGACATCCGGGGCCGGATGGACCCGGAGCTCCTGCGGGCCGCCGTGCGCAGGGTCGCGGACGAGTGGGAAGCGCTGCGTCTGGTCTTCGGCGAGCGCGACGGCATTCCGTTCCAACTCGTCCACCCGAGCGCGGACATCGATGTTCCGCTGGTCGATCTGTCGCGGTACGACGACCCGCACGCCGAGGCGCTGCGGCGGATGAGGGAGTGCCTGGACCGACCGGCGGACATCACCATCGGGCCGCTCGTGCGCATGACGCTCTACCGCCTTGCCGAGAAACGCCATCTGTTCCACCAGCAGGTGCATCACCTGGCGCTCGACGGATACGGCGCCGCGCTCGCCCTCGCCCGCATAGCCGAGGTCTACACCGAGTCCCCGACTCCGGCGGCCGCCTGCCAGGGGTCCCGGCCGCAGCCCGCCCTGGAGGCGTTGGTCGCGGAGGAGGAGGCGTACCGGACCTCCGGAAAGCACAGCGCGGACGGCGAGTTCTGGGCGGAGTACCTGGCCGGCGCCCCCGCCCCCACGGGGCTGGCCGAACGCCGGCGCTCCCCCGGACACGGCTCGTTGCGCGCCCGCCGGGAGTTCGCGGCCCCCGACGCCGAACGGCTGCGCGCGGCGGCCAAGCGGGTGGGTGCCGGGTGGCCGACGCTGTTCATGGCGGCCATGGCGGTCTACCTGCACCGCAGCCGGGGGCTCGGGGAGGTCGTACTGGGACTGCCGGTGACCGGGCGGCGCACGCCGCTGGCCCGTGCGACGCCGAGCATGCTCAGCAACATCCTGCCGATGCGGTTGCGGATATCGCCGTCCGACCGGGTCGCGGACGTGGCCAAGCAGGCGTCGGCCCAGGCCCGCAAGGTCCTGGCGCATCAGCGCTACCCGTCGGAGAGTCTGCGTCACGACCTCGGACTCACCGGTACGGATGTCCCGTTGACCGGGCCTTCGGTCAACGTCCTGGCCTTCGACGACCGGCTCAGTTTCGGCCCGCACCAGGCGACGTTGCACAACCTGTCGGTCGGCCCGGTGGAGGACATGGCCCTCGCCGTGCACGCCTCGTACGCCGACGGCGGGATTCACGTCGACCTGCTCGGCAACCCCGGCCTCTACACCCCGCAGGAGCTGGCCGCCCATCACGAGCGCCTGTGCCGTTTGATCGAGGCATTCGCCGACGACCCGGAGCGGACGATCGGCAGCCTGCGCGTCGTCGGCGACGACGAGCGGCTCCAGGTGCTCGGGCTGGGTGCCCCGGCCTCCGCCGAGGCCGGAGGAGAAGAACGACAAGACCTCGCCACCCTCCCCGAGCAGCTCGCCGAACAGGCGCGGACCACGCCCGCGGACACGGCTGTGGTGTGCGGCGGCACCCGGCTCACCTTCGGAGAGCTGGACGCACAGGTCGACGCCCTCGCCCGGGTGCTGGCCGCCAAGGGTGCCAGGCCCGGCGCCCGCGTGGCCGTCGGCCTGCCCCGGTCCACGCATCTGGTGGTGGCGATGCTCGCGGTGATGCGGACGGGCGCCGCGTATCTACCGCTCGACCCCTCGTACCCCGCCGACCGGCTCGCCTTCATGATCGAGGACTCGCGGCCGATCGCACTCGTCGCCACGGCCGAGAGCGCGCGCACCCTGGCCCCGCGGGGTGCACTCCCCTTGGTCGACCCGGCCCTGGCGGGCCTGGAGCCGGCCGTGGCCGAACCGGGCAGGCCTGGCATCCGGGACGCGGCGTACGTCATCTACACGTCCGGTTCCACCGGCAGGCCCAAGGGTGTCGTCGTAGAGCACCGCTCGCTGAGCAACCTTCTCGAACACCACCGGCAGGAAACCCACGCGCTGGCGGAACGGACGCTAGGCCGACGGCTGAGGGTCGCCCTGACCGCGGCCACCTCCTTCGACGCCTCGTGGGACCCGGTGCTGTGGATGGTCGCGGGCCACGAACTGCACATCGTCGGCGACGACATCCGCCGCGACCCCGAAGCGCTGGTGGACTTCCTCGTCGAGCAGCGCATCGACGCCATCGAGACCACCCCCACGTACCTGCGGCAGATGCTCGCCGCCGGACTGCTCACCGCCCCGCAGCACAGGCCCCTGGTGATCGCCCTCGGCGGGGAAGCCGTCGACGACGCGCTGTGGAATGAACTCGCCGCCCAGTCCGGCCTGCTGGTCTTCAACTTCTACGGCCCCACCGAGGCCACCGTCGACGCGGTGACCACCCGGATCACGGGCGGCACTCCGGTCATCGGCCGCCCGGTCGCCGGTGCCGGGGCCTACGTGCTCGACCCCTCGCTGCATCCGCTACCACTGGGCGCAACCGGTGAACTGTACCTGTCCGGCGAGGGCGTGGCGCGCGGCTACTCCGGCCGTCCGGGGCTCACCTCGGAGCGGTTCCTGCCAGACCCGTTCGGGCCGCCCGGGGGGCGGATGTACCGCACGGGAGACCTCGCCCGCTGGAGCGGGAGCGGCGCCCTGGAGTTCCTGGGCCGAAGCGACCGCCAGATCAAGGTGCGTGGCTACCGCGTGGAGACCGGCGAGGTCGAGTCCGCACTGCGGAGCCTGCCGGGCGTCACCGAGGCGGCGGTCACCCTGACCGGCTCTGCGGACGGGGTGGAACGTCTCGCCGCGTACCTAGTGACCGAGGGCCCGGCGGGCGGCACGGAACTCGCGGACGCACGGGACGCCCTGGCCGGTCTGCTTCCCGAGCACATGGTGCCGACCGCCTGGGCGACGGTGCCCCGGCTGCCGCTCACCCCGAACGGGAAGCTCGACACCGGCCGCCTGCCGCAGGCCACGCCGGTCGCGGCCCGCGGCAGCGCACCGCGCACCCCCGACGAGGAACTGATGTGCGCGGTCTTCGCCGAGTGCCTGGGCGTGCCCCGGGCAGGCCGGGACGACAACTTCTTCCTGCTGGGCGGGCATTCGCTGCTGGCTACCCGCCTGGTGAGCCGGGTCCGCGGCGCCTTCGGCGTCGAGCTGCCGGTCAGCGCCCTCTTCGAGTCGCCGACCCCGGCCGGTCTCGTCGCCGTACTGGACACGGCGCCGACGGCGCGGCCGCCGGTCGAGGCCGCCTCGCCGCGCCCCGAGCGGCTGCCGCTGTCCTTCGGGCAGCAGCGGCTGTGGCTCCTGGAAGAGCTGGGCGAAGCCGGCGCCGCCTACCACCTGCCGGTCGCTCTGCGGCTGTCGGGTCCGCTGCACCGGGAAGCGCTCGCCGACGCGCTCGCCGACCTGACGGGACGGCACGAGAGCCTGCGTACCCTCTTCGCCGTCGACGAGGAGGGCCCCCGCCAACGCGTCCTTTCTCCGGAGGCCGCCCGCCCGGCGCTCGTGGTGATGCCGGAGGGGCCCGTGGAGTCCGATCCCACGCCCTTCGCCCTCGACCGTGAACTGCCTCTGCGCGCACGGTTGTTCCCCGTCGAACCAGATGAGCACGTGCTTGTGCTGACGCTGCATCACATCGCGGCGGACGGCTGGTCGATGGGCCCGCTCATGCACGACCTCGCCACCGCCTACGCGGCGCGCGCCACCGGCGGGGCTCCGCGATGGGACGCCCTTCCCGTGCAGTACGCCGACTACGCCCTGTGGCAGCGCGGCCTGCTGGGCGACCCGCGAAGCGGCGACAGCCTCGCGGGACGCCAGCTCGCCCGCTGGGCGCATCTGCTGGAAGGGCTACCGGAGGAGCTGACCTTCCCCGCCGACCGGGCACGCCCGGCGCGGGCGTCCGGCCGGGGCGGGGCCGTGCCCGTCCGGCTCGACGCCGCCACGCACCGCGCGCTGGTACGGCTCGCGGCCGATTGCGGGGCCAGCACGTTCATGGTGCTGCACGCGGTACTGGCCGCCCTGATGACACGTCTGGGCGCCGGCGAGGACATCGCGATCGGTACGCCGGTGGCGGGCCGCACCGACGAGTCCCTCGCCGACATGGTGGGCTTCTTCGTCAACACGCTGGTGCTGAGGACCGACACCTCCGGTGCGCCGAGCCTGCGCGAACTCGTGGAGCGAGTACGGCGCGCCGACCTCGCGGCCTACGCACTCCAGGACCTTCCCTTCGAGCGCATCGTGGAGGAGGTGGCGCCAGCACGCTCGCTCTCCCGCCACCCCCTCTTCCAGGTCATGCTCAGCCTCAACAACACCCCGGCGCCGCGCCCCGCTCTGGCTGGCCTCAGCGTGTGCCACGAGCCCTCCACCGGCCGCTCCGGGGCCAAGTTCGATCTCACCTGGGACCTGACCGAAGAACACGACGAGGGCGGCGCGCCGACTGGTGTCGTCGGTGAGCTGGAGTTCAGCGAGGACCTCTTCGACCGAGGTACGGCCGAGCGCTTCGCCGAGCACTTCACGCGCCTGCTGCAGGCGGCCCTCGCCGACCCCGGCCGCCCCACGGCCGACATCGGCTTCCTGACCGCCGGCCAGCACGACGCGGCCCTGGACGAGCTGCCCCGGCCCGCACCGATCCCGGTGGCCGCGCCATCCCCCGCTCCCCGGGAGGCGACGGGCGAGGACTGGACGGTGGTGGACGTGCTCACCGCCCGCGCCACCGCCCAGCCGGGCCGTACCGCCGTGGTCGCCTCCGACGGCCGCCTCAGCTATGGGGACCTGCTGGCACGAGGCGAGCAACTGGCCTGTGTGCTGCGGGCGTCCGGTGTCGGCGGTGGCGACCGGGTGGCGGTAGCCCTGCCCCGCACGTCGCTGCAGATCGTGGCGCTGTTCGGGGTGCTGCGTGCCGGAGGCGTGTACGTACCGCTCGACCCCTCGCATCCCCGTACCCGCAACCGGATGATCCTCGACACCGCCGCACCCCGGCTGCTGCTGACCACGACCGAAACACGGGACGCGCTGCCGCCGGCACCAGCCAGTCTCCTTCTCGACGACCCGACGCTATGGCGCCCCGCCGGAGGGACGCTGCCCGGGACTCCGCGCGCCCGGGACGCCGCATACGTGCTCTACACCTCGGGGTCCACGGGCCTTCCCAAGGGCGTCGTCGTCGAGCACCGGTCCCTGGCGAACCTCTTCGCCAGTCACCGCGAGAAGCTGATGGAGCCCGCCGAGGAGGAGAACAACGGCCTCCCGCTGCGGGTCGCGCTCACGGCCGCCACCACCTTCGACGCCTCATGGGACCCGTTCCTGTGGATGGTCGCCGGACACGAACTGCACCTGGTGGACGACGCGACCCGCCGCGACCCCGAGGCGCTCACCGCTCTCGTGCACCGCAGCGCGATCGATGTCGTCGAGACCACTCCGTCCTTCCTCGAACAGCTGCGTTCCTGCGGCCTGTTCGCCCCCGGGCGGCCCCGTCCGCGCGTCCTCGCACTCGGCGGCGAAGCCGTGAACGAGTCGCTGTGGCAGGAGCTGGCGGCGCTCCAGGGCGTCGCGGTGTGGAACCTGTACGGGCCCACCGAGACCACCGTGAACAGTGTGATGGGCCGCGTGACCGCCGGTACCCGCCCCCACCTCGGCCACCCCGTCACCGGCACCCGTGCCAGGGTGCTCGACGAGCGGCTGCGGCCGGTCGCTCCGGGGGTCACGGGCGAGCTGTACCTCTCGGGCGCCGGTCTGGCCCGCGGATACGAGAACCGCCCCTCCGCCACGGCGGCCCGCTTCCTGCCCGACCCGTACGGCGTCCCGGGAACCCGGATGTACCGCACGGGCGACCTTGTGCGGCGCAGGGAGGGGCGCCTCGAATACGTGGGGCGTGCCGACGGGCAGGTCAAGGTACGCGGGTTCCGCGTCGAGACCGGCGAGATCGGTACGGTGCTCACCGCGCATCCCGATGTGGCGCACTCCGCGGTCGCCGTACAACCGGACGTGCGGGGCGACGGGCGGCTCGTGTGCTGGGTCGTCGCCTGTGACGGGCAGGAACTGTCCACCCGTGCCCTGCGGGCCTACCTGGCCGACCGGCTTCCGGCGTACATGGTGCCGACGGCGGTCATACCCGTGGCCGCGCTGCCGCTGACCGCGCACGGCAAGGTGGACTTCGCCGCGTTGCCCACCGCGGCGGACGCGGGCCTCGGGACCGGGGCGGTGCCCGACACCGACCCGCCCCGCTCCGCACCGGAAGAGATCCTGTGCGCCCTGTTCGCGGAGAGCCTCGGACACGAACGGGTCGGCCGCGACGACGACTTCTTCGAACTGGGCGGTCACTCACTGCTGGCCACCCGCCTCGTCGGCCGGATCCGTTCGGCGTTCGGCGTCGAGCTGCCGGTCCGTGCCCTCTTCGAGTCCACCACCCCGGCGGCGCTCGCCGAGCGGCTGGACGAAGCAGGCACGGCGCGTCCCGCGCTACGCAGGTCCCCCAGGCCCCCTAAGCCGCCGCTGTCCCCCGCACAGCAACGGCTCTGGTTCCTGCACCAGATGGACCCGGACTCCGCCGCGTACCACATATCCGTCGCAGTACGGCTGAGCGGCACCCTGGACCGCACGGTGCTGCACCGGGCACTCGCCGACGTGGTGGCCCGGCACGAGAGCCTGCGCACCCTCATCAAGGTCGACGGCGGTGAACCCTTCCAAGCCGTGCTCGCTCCCGGCGACGCGCGCCCCGGCATGCCGGTGACGGCCCTGGAGGACACGGCTCTCGCACAGGCCCTGCGGGAAGCGAGCGGGCGGCCGTTCGACCTGGCCCAGGAGATACCCCTGCGCGCCGAGCTGTTCCGGCTCGCCGAGGACCGGCACACCCTGCTGATCACGGTGCACCACATCGCGGCCGACGGATGGTCGATGGGCCCGCTGGCCCAGGACCTGGCCGGTGCCTACGCGGCGCGGACGTCCGGACGCGCACCCAGCTGGACGGCGCTGCCGGTCCAGTACACGGACTACACCCTGTGGCAGCGCGGGATGCTCGGCAGCACCGACGACCCGGCGTCGTTGTCCACCGGTCAACTGGCGTACTGGACCGCACGGATGGCCGGGGCACCGGAGGAGACGCCGCTGCCCGCCGACCGGCCCAGGCCCGCCGTCTCCAGTGGAAGCGGCGGCGTCGTGACGTTCCAGGTGCCGGCCGACACGACTACGGCACTAGACCGGTTGGCCAGGACCTCCGCGACCAGCACCTTCATGGTTCTGCACGCCGCGCTGGCCGCCGTCCTGCACCGCGCGGGCGCCGGCGAGGACATCACGATCGGCACCCCGGTGGCCGGGCGGACGGACGAGGCCCTCGAACCGCTCGTCGGCTTCTTCGTCAACACGCTCGCCCTGCGCACCGAGGTGGACCCGCGGACGACGTTCAGGGAGCTGCTGGCCGGGGTGCGGGAGACCAACCTGGCCGCCTACGCCCACCAGGAGCTGCCGTTCGAACGCCTCGTGGAGACCTTGCAGCCCGCGCGCTCCCTCGCCCGGCACCCCCTCTTCCAGGTGATGCTCACCCTCAACAACACCCGGCCGCCCCGCCTGGACCTGCCGGGCCTACGGGCGCGGATGGAGGGAGTAGACACCGGGGGAGCCAAGTTCGACCTCTCCTTCGGTTTCACCGAACGGCCCGCAGCGGTGCCCGGTGAGCAAACCCTCGACGCCACCCTGGAGTTCAGCCGGGACCTCTTCGACGAGGACACGGCGCACCGGATCACCCAGTGGTTCCTGCACCTGCTCGACCTGGCCGTCTCCGAACCCGGCACCAGAATCGCCGACCTGGCCCTGACCGACGAGCACGAGCAGGAGCGCCTGCTGGCCCTGGGCCACGGAGCCGAGCCCGCCACCGGCTCGGCGGCGACCGTCCTCGACCAGTTCGCCGAGACGGTCGCCGCGTCGCGCAGCGGTGACATCGCGGTCACCGCGCCCGACGGCCGGATCTCCTTCCCGGAGCTCGACACCCGCTCCGGACGCATCGCCTCCCTGCTGAAGGAGACCGGTGTAGGCCCCGGCGACGTGGTGGCCGTGCTGCTGCCCCGGTCCGTCGACTCCGTCGCGGCCCTACTGGGGGTACTCAAGGCCGGCGGGGTCTACGCGCCGGTCGACGATTCCCTCCCCCAGGGACGGATCGACGCCGTCCTCGACGACGCCCGGCCCCGGCTCGTCGTCACCGTCGACGCCACGGCCGGCCGGGCCGGGGACGCCTGGCCCCGGCTGGTACTCGACGGCGCAGAGCCGGCCCGCTTCCTCACGGCGCCGGACACCGGCGCGCCCGCCGTCCGACCCGCACCGGACTCGGCGGCGTACCTCATCCACACCTCGGGGTCGACCGGGCGCCCCAAGGGCGTGCTCGTCGGGCACGGCTCGCTGGCCCGGCTGCTGGACCACCACCGGCGGCAGGTCTTCGCCCCGGCCGTTCGCGCGAGCGGCGGCCGGCGGCTGCGGGTGGCGTTGACCGCCGCCCTGTCGTTCGACGCCTCCCTCGACCCCGTGCTGTGGATGACCGCCGGACACCAGTTGCACGTCCTCGACGACCTGACCAGGCGCGATTGCGAAGCGCTGGTCGACGCGGTGCGCGAGCACCGCATCGACGTCCTGGAGTCGACACCCAGCCACGTGCGGCAACTCCTGGACGCCGGGCTGCTCGCACCAGGCCCCCACCACCGCCCGTCAGTCGTCGCGCTCGGCGGCGAGGCCGTCCCGCAGGCCCTATGGACCGCGCTGCGCGAGGCGCCCGAGGTGCGGTCCTGGAACTTCTACGGCCCGACGGAAGCCACCGTCGACACCGTCATCGCCCCGCTCGCCGAGACCGACCGCCCCGTGCTGGGCACACCGGTCACCGGCACCCGCGCGTATCTGCTGGACGCGCGGCTGCGCCCGGTGCCCATGGGGATCGTCGGCGACCTGTACCTCGCCGGCGACAGCCTCGCGCTCGGCTACCACGGGCGCCCGGCCGAGACAGCCCGCAGCTTCGTACCCGATCCGTACGGCCCCGCCGGCGCACGGATGTACCGCACCGGAGACCGCGCGCGACGCGGCAGCGACGGCGCACTCGAATTCGCCGGACGCTCCGACAGCCAGGTCAAGGTGCGTGGCTTCCGGGTCGAGCCGGACGAGATCGCGGCCGTGCTCGAAACACACAGCGACGTCGTCCAGGCCGCCGTGACAGCCCACGACAGTGAGGACGCGGGGACACAGCTGGCCGCCTACCTGGTCCTGACCGAAGCGGCCGAAGCGGCCGGGGCGGCAGCCGCTCTGGCGGCGATACGGGACCACGCGGCCCGCAACCTGCCCGTGTACATGGTCCCCACCAGATGGCAGCCCCTGGCCGAGATGCCGCTCTCCCCCAGCGGCAAACTGGACCGCAGGGCCCTGCCCGACCCGGCGTCCTCCGCCCTCGCGGTCGGCGCCGATCGCGTCGGCAGGGGGCCGCGCAACCCTCGCGAGGACGTGCTGTGCACCCTCTTCGCGGAGGTGCTCGGCGTCGAACAGGTACTGATCGACGACGACTTCTTCGCACTGGGCGGCCACTCCCTGCTCGCGACCCGGCTCATCGGCCGCATCCGCACCGCCCTGGGCGTCGAGGTCAGCATCCGCAGCCTCTTCGAGGCGCCGACCGTCGCCGCGCTCGCGGAACGCCTCCTCGACGGCGGGGACGACAATCCGCTGGCGACGCTGCTGCCGCTGCGCACCGCCGGCGACCGCCCGCCCCTGTTCTGCGTCCACCCGGCGGGCGGACTGGCCTGGGCGTACGGCGGACTGCTGCCCCACCTCGACCCCGACCAGCCGGTGTACGGCCTGCAAACCCCCAACCTCGACGGCACGGCGCCCTTCCCCGACAGCATGGAGGCGATGGCGGCCGTGTACGCCGCCGAGCTGCGAGCGGTACAGCCGCACGGGCCGTACCACCTCTTCGGCTGGTCCTTCGGCGGCAACCTCGTGCAGGAGGTCGCGGTGCAGCTCCAAGAGGCAGGTGAACAGATCGCGCTGCTGACCATCCTCGACGCCTTCCCCATCGCGCCGCTCGACGGCCTGGACAGCGCCGGCCGCGACACCGTGTTCCGGGCGCTGCTGTCCAACCTGGGAGTGGGGGAGGACGCGCTCGAAGGAGACGGCGAAGTCGAGGCGACCGCTGTGCGGGACGCGTTCCGCCGCAGCGGCAGCCCGCTCGGGTCTCTCGAACCGGCCACCATCGACACGATGGTGGACAACTTCGCGGGCCAGGCACGGCTGATGCGCACATACACCCCCCGCACGTTCCGGGGCCATGTGCTGTTCTTCACCGCCACCGAAGGCCGCCCGCGCGACGCCTTCGGACTCGAACTGTGGGCACCGTACATCGACGGACACATCGAGAACCACGACGTGGCGTGCGCGCACGCCCAGATGATGCAGCCGGCCGCGCGGGCGCAGATCGGCACGACCCTGGCCGCCGCGCTGCGCGCCGGTCACCACACCGCACAAGGAGATCACTCATGACCAACCCCTTCGACGACCCGCAAACCCAGCACCGCGTCCTCGTCAACGACGAGGACCAGCACGCCCTGTGGCCGTCCTTCGCCGACGTCCCTGCCGGGTGGGAGCCCGTGTTCGGCCCCGCAGCCCACGCCGCCTGCCTGGATTACGTAGAGGCGCACTGGACGGACCTCACACCCAGGAGCGCCCGCGCCGCCATGGCCTGAACAAGACCCGCGGGTCCCAGAACACAGCGAGACGAAAGGAAGCGATGACGGAGCGGCAGAACAGAGCGGCGATACGCGCCGAAGGGCTCACCAAGAGCTTCGGGGGCACACAGGCCCTGGCGGGTGTGGACCTGGAGGCAGCACCCGGCACCGTACTGGCAGTACTCGGCCCCAACGGAGCGGGCAAGACCACCACGGTGCGCGTGCTGTCGACGCTGCTGCGCCCTGACGGCGGGCAGGCCTGGGTGGCCGGGCACGACGTGCGCGAGGACCCCGAGAGCGTGCGGCGCAACCTCGGCCTCTCCGGCCAGTACGCCGCGGTCGACGAGAAACTGACCGGCCGCGAGAACCTCTACCTGGTCGCCCGCCTGTACGGGATGGGGCGGCACGCCGCCCGGCGCAGGGCGGGGCTGCTGCTCGAGAGCTTCCGGCTCGAAGACGCCGCCGACCGGCCCAGCGGTACGTATTCCGGTGGCATGCGCCGGCGTCTCGACCTGGCGGGCGCGCTCGTCGCCCGGCCGCCCGTCGTGGTGCTGGACGAGCCGACCACGGGGCTCGACCCGCGCAGCCGGGCCGATACCTGGGCCTCCATCCAGGAACTCGTCGACGGCGGAACGACCGTCCTGCTCACCACGCAGTACCTGGAGGAGGCCGATCAGCTGGCCGACACCATCGTCGTCATCGAGCACGGCAGTGTGGTCGCCCGGGGTTCGGCGTCCGAACTCAAGGGCCGGGTCGGCGGCGAGCGGCTGACGCTGACCGTCGCCGAACCCCGGGCGCGCGCGGCGGCCGCCGAGATCCTGGACGCCCTGGGCCCGCACGCACCGGTCCTGGATTCCCGGACGGGTCGCTTCACCGTCGCTACCGAGCAAGGCGCTCGGGGCCTCGAACACGCTCTGAGCCGCCTGCGGCTGGCGGACATCGCCGTACGGGACGTGGCACTCGCGCCGCCCACCCTCGACGACGTCTTCCTGGCCCTGACCGGGCAGCCACAGACGTCCCGCGAACCAGCGACCACCGAAGTGATCGTCGGCGCGGGCGCACCGGAGGCAGGGCGATGACGTCGGTACGGCGGCTGGCCCGCGACTCGTCCATCGTCGCCTGGCGCAACCTGCTGAACCTGCGCCGCACACCGGGTTCGGTGATCGCCGCGCTGGTGCAGCCGGTCATGTTCGTACTGCTGCTGGCGTACGTCTTCGGGGGCAGCCTCGGCGGGGCGGACTACCGGACGTTCCTCATGGGCGGGATCTTCGCCCAGGCCGTCACCTTCAACTCGGCGTTCACCGCCCTGGGCCTGGCCAACGACATGGACAAGGGCATCGTCGACCGGTTCCGGTCGCTGCCCATGCCCAGGATGGCCGTGCTGCTGGGCCGCACGATGTCCGACCTGCTCATGAGCACCGTGACACTGGTCGTCACCTCCCTGTGTGGGCTGCTGGTGGGGTGGCGCGTCGGCGCGTCCGCCGGTGACGCGGTGCTCGCGTACCTCCTCATCCTGCTGTTCGCCTTCGCCATGTCGTGGGTCGGTGCCGCCATCGGGCTGATGGCCCGCAGCGTGGAGGTGGCGCAGAGCGCGGGCCTGCTGTGGCTCTTTCCGGTGACTTTCGTGTCGTCTGCGTTCGTGTCGACGCATACGATGCCAGGCCCGCTGCGGGCGGTGGCGGAGTGGAATCCGGTCTCGGCGACGGCGACGGCCGCACGAGACCTCCTCGGCAACCCCGCGCCCGGTGGCGTCCCGCTGAGCGACGCCTGGCCCGTCGTACACGCCCTGCCGTACGCGCTCGGCTGCGCATGCCTGATCACGGGGACCTTCATGCTGCTGGCGCTGACGCGCTTCCGCCGGGTGACCCTCGGGTGAGCGACTGAGAACACGCGGGCGGGAGCCATATGCGCGAGGCGGCACGACGGTTCGGCTTCTACACTCGCCGCACCGGCACTTCGGGACAGCGTACGGTGCGCGCCGCTGAGCGTCCGAGAGAGCCGCCGAAACCACTCCCACGGGCCGCTGGCGGCCGGGCCGGGCGCCCCGGACTTCCAGTCCGACCCAGGTGCCCTCGACATGCGTCGATGCGGTGCCTCACCGCAGTCTCTTCGTTCGTCCAGCGAGCACGTTCTACACCTCCTTGACCAGCGGGAACGTCTTGGCCTTAAACCGGGAGCCGGTCACACCAGCCATTTGACCTGCTACTTCAATTTGGCGGCAGCTCACCGAGGCGCATACGTTCCAGACGAGTGCGGGCGCGGCCGAGAAGTGCCTGTGCTCGGCTTGGCGCAGCGGCTGGGCTACTCTCCTTCCTCGTGGACAAGTTGACCGCCGATGACCCGCCCCACATAGGCCCCTACCGCCTCATCGCCCGTCTGGGTGCCGGCGGTATGGGGCGGGTCTACCTCGCACGCTCCGAGGGCGGGCGCACCGTCGCGGTCAAGGTCGTTCAGAGCGAGTTCGCCCAGCACAGCGAGTTCCGTTCACGGTTCGCACGAGAGGTGACTGCGGCAAGGCGGGTCGGCGGAGCCTGGACTGCGGCAGTGCTGGACGCGGATACGGATGCGCGAACGCCGTGGGTTGCGACGCAGTACGTGCCAGGGCCCGATCTGCACGCCGTCGTGTCTGAGCAGTACGGGCCGTTGCCTGAGGAGTCGGTCCAGGTCCTGGCCAACAGGCTCGCGTCCGCTCTGCAGGCCATCCATCAGACTGGTCTCGTTCATCGCGACCTCAAACCGTCGAACGTCCTGGTGACCGTGGACGGCCCTCGGGTCATCGACTTCGGGATTGCCCGGGCACTGGACAGCATCGGCGGTGACAGCCTCCAGACCCGGACCGGCATGGTGATCGGCTCGCCCGGGTTCATGTCACCGGAGCAGGTGCGGGGCCGTCATGTCAGCAGCGCCTCCGACGTGTTCTGCCTGGGATCGTTGCTCGCTTACGCTGCCACGGGACGACCGCCCTTCGAAGCAGCCGGCCACGGGGTGCACGCCCAGCTATTCAGGGTCGCCGAAGAGGAGCCGGAACTGGACGGGGTGCCAGCAGGGCTTCTTGCGCTCATACGGGAATGCCTGCAGAAGGACGCGGCACTGCGCCCCACACCGGGCGAAGTCGCAGCCCGCACCACCACCGAAAGCGGACGTGAATGGCTGCCGGGCGCGCTCCTGGCACAACTAGGGCGTCATGCCGCACAGTTGCTGGACTTCGACCCGCTGCGTCCGCGCACCTTCCTTGTCCCCGAGCCAAGCGTCGTTGCGCCGGTCGCAGCCCAGGCGGCTCCCGCGGACCGGACGGGGCGTCGACCCGCGGTGCCCTCGTCGGCCGCGTTCGCGGATGCCCTCACTGTCGGAGGGGCACAGAACGAAGCGGCGGGCCCGCACGATCCGCCGCGGACCCGGGCGGGATGGCACCGTCCCGCCCTCGTCGCGGCCGCAGCAGCCGCCTTGGCCCTCGCCCTCGGACTCTTCGCACTCCGCCCCTGGCAGGACGGCAAGCAGCAGGAAATCATGGAGTCGGCCCCCACGGCGTTACGGGGGAGCTGGGAAGCCGCCCTCGACTGGAAGGGCCCTGACGGCCTCTCTGTCGACGGTCTCACCGCCCGCCTGGTCATCGGCGCCGGGGACACCATCGAGTACTCCCTGTTGAGTCGGGACAGGCTGTGTGTCTGGGAAAGCTCCATCACCGCCTCCAGAACCGGATCCGAAAGCGGTTCCGAGGGTGACGCGATCAGACTCAGTACGCGACGGCTGAAGAGCACGATCCCGAAGACCGAGGCAGCCCGCTGCGAAGACAACACCGACGACTACGGCAATGTCTCACCGAACGGCCTGGGGGCGTTCGTCACCACATCGGGTGACAGGTACGAGTGGGCCCACGACTCAAGCTATTTCGACTACGGCAACAACGGAAGCACCACCTACAGAACCGACGAATTCCGGAAAGCGACTCCGGCCAAGGGGCCGCTGCCGCCCAACTATCAGGGCTCGTGGAGTGGCCGGGGCAAGGACGGCACCTACCGCCTCGAAGTCACGCTGGGCTACGGAGCGGCGAAGCAAGGCATCCGTCTCGTGTCCATCAGCAACGCAATCGGGGAAAAGTGCGCCTACAAGGCCACAGTGTTCTCCCGGGAAGCGGGCCTGCTGCGCACCACACCCGCAGAGCCCGCCGACAGCACACAGCCATCGGGGTGTACAAAGAGCGCCCCGTCATTGACCTTTCAAGAGAGCAAAGACAATGGACGACGGACAATGTCCCTCGAACCCATCGGCGGTGAACACACACCCCTCTTTGAAGCCGCGCACTGGATGGGACAGCTCAACGCTTCAGGCAACTGAGGCCACGGCGGCTCGTTTCCTTCCACCCCTGTCTTGACGGGTCACTCAGGACGCGTAACCCCACGAAGTCGCCCCGCCACGTGGCCAAGGACACCATCCCCCCATTGCGGCAGCGCCGGGCCTTCCTCGGGCCCGGTGAGGTCTACCGCCTTTGGCCGGTGCTGCCGTCCGGCCGGAGGCCGTCGAGGTCGAGTCCTTCGCCGGCCTCCATCGCGGCGGCCTCGGCGCTGCGGGGGAACAGGGTCTGCTCGTATGTCCGCAGGGCGGTTTCCGGGTCGTCGCGGTGTGTGGCGAGGGCGAGGGCGAGGTCGGCGCCGTCGAGCATCGCCAGGTTGGCGCCCTCGCCGTTGGGGGCCGTGAGGTGGGCGGCGTCGCCGAGCAGGGTCACTCCCGGCACCCGCTCCCACCGGTGCTGGTCGGGCAGTGCGTACAGCGGGCGCAGGAACGGCCCGAGGTCGCTTTCGGTGATAAGTCCGGTGAGCTCCGGCGCCCAGCCGTCGAACTCCGCGGCGATGCGTCCGGCGGCCGCGGCGGCATCGGTGAAGTCGACGGTGTCGAACCATTCCTGCGGTTCGTGCAGCCCGATGTACACGTGCAGGGTGTCTCCCTTCTCCCGGTGGGCGAAGATTTCCCGGCCCGGCTGGAGCGCGATCATCGATCCGCCGCCGACCGTCTTCGCGGCGGCCGGATGCCGGGTGGCGGCGTCGAACAGGTAGGTCTCGACGACCGATTTGCCGATGTGCTGGGGGGTGGCGGCGGAGACCAGCGGCCGCACCCGGGACCACGCGCCGTCCGCGCCGACCAGCAGGCGTGCCACGACGGTGCTGCCGTCGGCGAACGTCACCTCGTGGTGGCCCCGGCGCAGGGTACGGGCGGCGGTGACCTTGCGGCCCCACCGGACGGTGCCGGCCGGGAGCGAGTCGAGCAGGATCTGCCGCAGGTCGCCCCGCTGGATCTCCGGGCGTCCGCCGGTTGGGTCGTCGGCCTTGTCGAGCAGGACGGTGCCGTTGGGGTCCAGGAACCGCATGGCCTGGCGCCCCTCCAGGACAAGGCACAGAGCCCGAAGAGCGGTTCATGCGCAGGCAAACCCGGTTCACGGGATGGCAAAACCGTGGAGGAATGGTCCAGTCCGCCGGTCCTGCGCCTGCCTGGGGTCGGTTCCCGCAACGGGCACCCGGCGCCGAGATTGGTCTAGTCCTGCATTGGTCCAGGCCATTGACCGGCGCCTGAGAGCGGGGCTATTCCCTTCTCACTGCCGCCGCACCGCCGGGAGACCGGCAGCCGTCCCCCCACACCTTGGACCGCCATGAGAAGCAGACGCTCCGTCCGCACCCTGTTCACCACCACCGCCGCCGTCGCGCTGGCCGCGGCCGGCCTCACCGCCACGGGCCTGAACACCGCCCAGGCAGTCGAATTCAGCGCTACGGCCCCCAGCGGTACGGCACAGGCCGCGACCCCGCTCCCCGCCCGCGTCTTCGCCCCCTACTTCGAGTCGTGGACCGGCGAGAGCCCGGCCGCACTGGCCGCCCAGTCCGGGGCCAAGCATCTGACCATGGCGTTCCTCCAGACCGCCACGGCCGGTTCCTGCACCGCGCTCTGGAACGGCAACCCCTCCACTCCCGTCGCCGCCTCCTCCTTCGGTAATGACATCAAGGCCATCCAGGCGGCCGGCGGCGACGTCATCCCCTCCTTCGGCGGGTACACGGCCGACACCACCGGCACCGAGATCGCCGACAGTTGCACCGACGTCAACCAGATCGCGGCGGTCTACGAGAAGGTCATCACCACCTACGACGTCTCCCGCCTTGACATGGACATCGAGGTGGACTCCCTGGACAACGCGGCGGGCATCGACCGCAGGAACAAGGCCATCAAGATCGTCCAGGACTGGGCGGCGGCGAACGGCCGCAAGGTCGAGTTCTCCTACACCCTCCCCACGACCACCAGGGGCCTCGCCGAGAGCGGGCTCGCCGTGCTCAAGAACGCCGTGGCCAACGGCGCGCGGGTCGACGTCACGAACCTCATGACGTTCGACTACTACGACAACGCCACCCACAACATGGCCAACGACACCGAGACCGCGGCCCAGGGCCTGTACAACCAGCTCGCCAAGCTCTACCCCGCCAAGACGCCCGCCCAGCTCTGGGGCATGATCGGCGTCACCGAGATGCCGGGCGTCGACGACTTCGGCCCGGCCGAGACCTTCACCCTGGCCAACGCCACCCAGGTCTACAACTGGGCCGTCGCCAAGGGCATCAACACCCTCTCCTTCTGGGCGCTCCAGCGGGACAACGGCAGCTGCCCCGGCGCGCCGGCGGGCGACAGCTGCTCCTCCATCCCGCAGAACACCTGGGACTTCACCCACATCTTCGCGCCGTTCACCAGCGGTACGACCACCCCCGCCGACGACTTCTCCCTGACCGCGATGCCCGCAGGCGGCTCGGTGGTGGCGGGGGGTTCGGCCACCTCGACCGTGAAGACCGCGGTGACGAAGGGCCAGGCCAAGACGGTTGCGCTGAGCGTCAGCGGCGCGCCCGTCGGCATCACCGCCACCCTCAGCCCCGCCTCGGTGACCGCGGGCGGGTCCTCGACGCTGACCGTGAACACCACGGCGGCCACCGTCTCGGGCACGTACACCCTGAACATCACCGGCACGAGCCCGCCGGCTCTGCACTCCACTCCGTACGTCCTGACCGTCACCGGAGGCACTCCCCAGTGCACGGCCGCCCCGTGGGCGAAGGCGACGGTCTACACCGGCGGCCAGCAGGTCTCGCATAAGGGGCACACCTGGAAGGCCAAGTGGTGGACGACGGGCGAGGAGCCCGGGACGACCGGCGAGTGGGGCGTGTGGCAGGACCTCGGGACCTGCTGAGCCCGACTCGGCCCCGAACGACCGGCGTTGACGGCGCCCGGCAGTCTCTCCCCCAACTGCCGGGCGCCCTACGGAAGCGAAAACTCCAGCACCGAACCCGCGTGAAGCGTGAGACGTACGAGACGCAGGACACGCCTGATGAGACGTTGTTCGCGGCGATCGTTTACGTGCTGGTCAGCGGGTGCTCATGGCGGGCCTTGCCGCCGTGCTTCGGGGTGTCGAAGTCGACGGTGCACCGTCAGTTCATGATCTGGTCGAGAGCCGGCGTCTGGGGCCACCTCCATGAAGCGGTGGTGCACCGCTTGGACGACGCCGGCCTCGTCAACGTCTCGCGCGTCGTGCTGGACTCCGCGTACGTGCGGGCTAAAAAGGGGGCGAACACACCGGTCCGAGCCCCGTGGACCAGGGTAAGCCGGGTTCCAAGATGCACATCCTGTCGGACGCGAACGGACTGCCCCTGGTCGTCGGCCTCTTCGCCGCGAACGTCCACGACAGCCTTGCCCTGAAGCCCATGATCGCCGGTCACCAAACGCGACACGACCCCCACCGCGGGCGCTACCTCAAACCCACCCGGCTGCACGCGGACAAGGCTTACGACATCCCCCACCTGCGGAAATGGTTATGGGGCAAGCACATCGGCGTCCGCATCGCACGCAAGGGCATCGAGTCCAGCAAACGGTTGGGACGCCGCAGGCGGGTGATCGAGCGGACCATGTCGTGGCTGACCAGCTACCGCCGACTCAGCCCACGCTACGAACGCCACCCCGCCAACTACCAGGCATTCCTCGGACTCGCCGCCGCCCTCTGCTGCTACAAACGGCTCGTCCGACTCACCACATAGGGCACCGTCTAAGAGGTGTCAACCACCGCACGTCAGGTCCTTCGTGGGCAGTCTGCCGGTGGTCAGGTAGCGCGTGACGCCGGCGTCCGCGCAGGACGGGCCGGCCACCACCACGCCGTGGCCCTCCCCGCCGGCCACCGTGATCATGCGTGCGCCGTGCAGCGCCCGACGCATGCCCCGGGCCATGGCCAGCGTCGCCTGCGGGTCCCACTGGTTCTGCACGATGAGCGCGCCGGCGTCGTTGTTCACCACGGTGGCGGGCTCCCTCGCCGCCGACTTCCAGAACGCGCACGGCTGGATGTTGGATCCCAGGTCGCCCGCCAGCGGGAACCCGACCCGGTCCCGGATCGCGTCCCGGCGGTACCGGTCGGGATCGCGCGGCCAGCTACGGGTGTCCCCGCAGAAGACGGCCCATACGACGGAGGACGCGTTGTCCACTGGAACGTCCGCGCCGAACGCCCCCGTCTTCGCTCCCGCGTCGGCTGTCCGGGCCGGGGCGGCGCCGGACGTCTCCGGGCTGTCCGGTGCCTCCCTCCCGTCCTGCGCTGCCGGGGCGAACGGTGTGGCCGGCGCGGGCGGTCCGCCCGCGGCAGCCGCCTTCAGTGCGACGATCCACGGGGTGACGGCCTCGGCGCGTACGAAGGCGCCGTACTCGGACCGGATGGCACCGCCGCTCAGTGTTCCGCCCGTCGTCGGGACGGGTGTGCGGTCGGCGTGGGCGACGAGCTCCCGGTACGTCTTGCGGACCGCTGCCGGAGTCGCACCCAGTCCGTACGCGGCGTCGTGTACGGCGGCCCACTCGGTCCACCGGGTGAAGGCGAGTTCCGCCCCCGCCGACCACCCCTGGAACAACCCCCGCCAGGCGAGCGCCGGATCGAGCGCGCTGTCGAGCACGAACCGGTCCGTGCGCCGGGGGAACATCTGCGTGTAGACCGAGCCCAGGTAGGTTCCGTATGAGTACCCGAAGTAGGAGATCTCCTTCTCTCCCAGCGCCGCTCGTACGATGTCCATGTCCCGTGCCGTGTTGCGGGTGGTGAGGTGGGGCAGTACGTCCCCCGCCTTGGCCCAGCACTTGTCGGCCACCGACCGGGCCCTGGCCACGTCCTTCGGGAACGTCTTCGCGGAATAGGGGTGGTGGAAGGTCTGCTCGTCGCCCGTCAGGCCACAGCTGATCGGTGAGCTCTGCCCGACTCCGCGCGGGTCGAAGCCGATCAGGTCGAACTGCTCCCGCACCTCCGCCGGCAGCACCGGCTCCATCTCCACGGGCATGTTCAGCCCCGGACCGCCCGGGCCTCCGGGGTTCATCAGCAGCACACCGTGCCGCTTCTCCGGATTTCCCGTCCTGACCCTCGATACGGCGAGGTCGATCTTCCGGCCTTTCGGGTCGCCGTAGTCCAGCGGCACCTCGACCTTCGTGCACTCGAACGCCGCCGGGCGGTCGGTGTCGCAACGCTCCCAGCGGAGCTCCTGATGTGTGTACCGTTGGAGCGGTTTCTCTGCCGCGGACGCCGTGATGGGGGTGAGCGCCGCCGTCATGGTCGTCACCGCACCGACCGCCAGCAGGGATATCGTGCGTCCGCCTCGTAGAACCATGCCCGCCCTCTGTCCAGGTGTATAAGTGTCTCGGATCGCCTCAAGTCTCTGATCCGTGCCGGCCGCACCGCTACGACGTGAGGATGGACTCAAGATCCGACCTGGGTGGCACGGCACCGCTCGCGGCCTCCTGCTGAGGTCTGGCTCCTCGGCGTTCGCCCTTACGGGTGGGCGGCCGGTGGTCGCGTCGTCGGCACCCGGCGGGTCCGGGCGGACGCGGCCACCCGGTGAGCCTTCACTCCCTAAGGGATGCCTCCGTCCCTTAGGGGGACCCCGGCGTCCCCCTAGGGCATTCCTCTTGCGGTATGGCTTCTCGGGCGGGTAGCACACCCTCTCTCGCAGGGTGTGGCGTGGGGATGTGCGGGTGTTCAGTCCCTTGGGTCCCTCGGTCTCGGAGCGCGGGGCCGATCAGGACCTGCCCGCCCGAAGTTAGCGGCGCCCTGACGTGTGGGGGGTCGATGTCGCAGGTGGGGCGGGAGATAGGGCAGACGGTGCACTGTGCCTCGTGGCGGGCCGCGCAGTAGTGCCGCGAGCCCCGGCCCCGGTGGTGAGTTCTTCGGCGAGAGCAGTGAGAACTTTCCTAGGAATGGTGCGGGATGCGGTGACAGTCCAGTCGGGGTAGTGGATGCTAGTACTGCAACGGTGTTTGCCGTGACTGTTGGCCAGCTCGTTCGTTGGTGTGGTTATGGGTGGGGGCCTTGCTGATGTCAGGCTGTGGGCGGGTGAACTGAGTGCTCTGCATGAGCGGTTCGTGCACCGCTTCAACCAGGAAGAGCCACGGCAATCTGCTCTGGCGTACATGCGAGGGCTGATCGCGCCGCTGGAGCGGAAGAACGGCTGGACGCTTGCGGAGGAGGCCGGACATGCGGGCCCTGACCGCATTCAGCGGCTGCTGAACCGGATCGAGTGGGATGCCGACGAGGTTTTGGACGACGTGCGCGACTACGTCGTGGAACACCTCGGAGACCCAGATTCCGTCCTGATCGTCGATGACACGGGCTTTCTGAAGAAGGGCATCCGCTCGGCCGGGGTGCAAAGGCAGTACTCGGGCACCGCCGGCCGCACCGAGAACAGCCAGATCGGCGTCTTCCTCGCATACGCCACCAGCCGCGGACGCACCCTGATCGACCGGCGGCTATATCTGCCCACCTCCTGGACCGACGACCGGGAACGCTGCCGACGGGCCGGCATCGACGACACGGTCGTCTTCGAAACGAAGGTGGCCATGGCCAAGTCGATGGTCCGCCGCGCGATCGCCGGCAAGGTGCCCTTCCGATGGGTTACTGCGGACGCCGCTTACGGCTTCTCCAAAGGCTGGCGCCACGAGCTCGAACAGGCGGACGTCTTCCACGTTATGGCCACCACCCGCCACGACACCGTCGTCACCCGCTTCGCCCTCGACCACTCCGTCCACGACCTGTTTCCCGGGCTGCCGCGGCAGAAGTGGAAACGTCGTTCCTGCGGCGAGGGAGCCCACGGCCGGCGGATCTACGACTGGGCCCGCGTCGAAGTCCGGCCCCGGCACCGTGAGGACCGCCGGCACTGGGTTCTCGCCCGCCGCAGCGTCAGCAGACCTGAGGAGATCTCCTACTACATCGCCTACTGCCCCGCCGGCGCCACGCTGGACGAGCTGATCCGCATTGCCGGAAGCAGGTGGGCGGTCGAGGAATGCTTCCAGACCGCCAAGCAGGAGTGCGGCCTGGACGACTACCAGGTCCGCCGCTATCCCGGCTGGCACCGCCACATGACCCTGGCCATGGCCGCCCACGCCTGCCTGACCGTCCTGCGGGCCCGACAACTGGACGCGGACAAAGCAGAAACGGATCCTCCCAGCTCGTCCACCTCAGCCTCGCCGAGATCCGACGCCTGATCACCCGACTCACCGACCGCCGTCCCACCCCGGCCGACCACACCCTGCACTGGTCGGCCTGGCGCCGGAGACGGCAGTATCAAGCTCGACTCAGTCACTACAAGCGCCGTGGACATAGCCCCTGAAAACTGCCTACCACTCAGAACAAACACCGTTGCAGTACTAGGGCGTTTCCTTCGGATCATCTGATCGTTGGTTGATGTGTGTCGTTGACTGATGCTCAGTGGGCCCGTATTGAGCCGTTGCTTCCCGACCGGATTCCTCGCCGGGGTGGACGATGGCGGGATCACCGGCAGGTGATCGACGCGATCGCGTTCAAGTACCGCACCGGGACGCCCTGGATGGACCTGCCCGAGCACTTCGGGTCCTGGAAGGGCGCCCACAACCGGCTGCGGAAGTGGGCCGCCGACGGCACCTGGGAGAAGGTCTTCACCGCCCTGCTCGCCCAGGCCGACACCGAGGGCGACCTGGACTGGGCCGTCGCCGTCGACTCCACCGTCGTGCGTGCCCACCAGCACGCCGCCGGGGCCCGGCAAAAGGGGCCCCGGCAGGCGAGCCCGCCGACCATGCCCTCGGACGCTCCCGCGGCGGACTGACCACCAAGATCCACCTCGCCGCAGACGGCCACTGCCGCCCGCTGGCCTTCGTCCTCACACCCGGCCAGGCTGGTGATGCACCCGCCTTCACCCAGGTCATGGCCCACTTACGAGTACCGCGCCCGACCGGCCGCCCCAGGACCACACCGGATGCAGTCCTGGCCGACAAGGCCTACTCCTCCCGCGCGATCCGCACCCATCTCCGCCAGCGCGGAATCAGGGCAGTGATCCCGCAACCAGCCGACCAGGTGGCCCACCGCAAACGCCGCGGCACCCACGGCGGGAGGCCGCCGGCCTTCGACCGCGACGCCTACACACAACGCAACACCGTCGAGCGGTGCATCAACAAGCTCAAACAATGGCGCGGCCTG
>NZ_JBIVLB010000025.1:0-53116 GCF_044751045.1 Streptomyces sp. NPDC088745 | reverse complement strand
CCCGCGCGCGGGTCCGTAGGCGGCTTAGCCGCCTACCACCAGGGATCGGCTTCGCCGATCCCCTGACGGCGTTTCACGCCGTCGAGGGCTCCGCTTCGCGGAGCCTGACCGCCGTTTCACGGCGGTTGTGGGGGTTGCTCTGGCCGCTTCGCGGCCTCTGACCTGGGCTTTTGCCGCTTCGCGGCTAGGCTGGCTAGGAGGGGTGCGGGTGGCCTCGTCGGTTCCGTTTCCCTCGAACTTGGTTTCTATTTCCCTCACCTCCCTTTATCTAATTCCGTTTAGGTTTCCCACCATAAGGGTTACCGAATTCTTTGTCAAGTGTGGTGGTCGCCTCTTTATCTGGCGCCTTTTCTCGGTAATTCCTTGGCTTTATGAGAATACCTCGGCATTCGTTTTCCAAACGGCCGTAGGCCGTTTTCCTTTGCCCCGCAGGGGCGGGCCCCGGCGCGAAGCGCCTTAAAGGGGCCCACCGCGATAGCGGCGGCCCGATAGGGCCGGGTCTTTTCCGCCCCGTGGCCGAAGGCCACTTAGGGGGGCGGGTTTCCTTTCGGGCCCGCGAAGCGGGACCAGGCCGCCCGTGGCCGAAGGCCACATAGAGGCGGCCCAGCCCGAAGGGCTGTCGATTGGCCGCGCATTTGGGCATGGAAAAAGGGTGACCATTCACCGGTCACCCTTTTTCTGTTGCCTAGTCGTTACCTAGGCCGTTCTGTCAGCCCCCCATGTGGTCGAGCCAGTCGGCGGGTTCCATCCCGTCGATGGTCGGCCGGTCCTCGTCCCACTTGAAGTCACCGGGCGAGAGCTCGATCTCTGCGTCTTTGGCCCTTTCGAGGTAGGGCTCGATTTCCTCGGCCCGCTCCTCGTCGAGTTCGGCCTCAAAGTGCATGAGGCCCGCGTCGATGACGAGTTCCGGGGTGCAGTCGTTGAGGCGCGCGAGGTGGAACAGGTCGGCGAGGAGGTCGCCGCCCAATTCCCTGAGAATGTCGCCGTCCACGTTGAGGGTGCCGTCGAGGTAGTTTTGCCCGGTCGTCGCTCCGAACGCTTCCAGGGCGGTAACCGCCCAGTGCGCGCGGGTCCTATTGGCCTCGGCGGCGCCGTCCGCGTAAAGGTCCGTCATTTCCTTTTCCCTGCCTTTCACTTGCCGTAGACGGTGATTGCGGCGCGGACCTTTTCCGCGTCGAGGCACCCGGGGTGCCGGAACGTCGAGGGCGGGTTTCCGTTGCGCCCGCGCAGGTGGGACCAGTAGCGGGGGCCTTGCCACCCGCAGAGCTGGCACCGGAGGAACCACGGGTTATCGGCCCCGGGGTAGCCGCCGAGGGGGGTCCAGAGGAATTCGGCGAGTCCGTCCATGGCCTTGCGCGCGGCCTCGGTGTTCCGGGGCGTGGCGGGCATTCGCGGGTGCAGGAGGGGCACCGGCCCAACCAATTCGCGGGGCGCGGTCTCCTGGTCCTTCTCGGCGTTCTGCGGGGTGATCTGCCGCAGTTCGTACATGGCGACGAGGTAACCGGCGGCGAGTTCCTTTCCGACGCTTCCGGCGGCGACTCGGATCTCTTCGTTCTGTCCGGCCGGGACGGCGTACCAAGCGCCGTGCCACCGGTAAATGCGGCCAATGTGCAGTCCGTTGAATCGGACCGGGTAACGGCATTCCTGGTTGGGGGCACCGAGTTCGTATCGGCGCATTTCGTTGTTGGTCACTTGCTCCACCCCCACCACGAACGGATTTCGTCGGCGCTCTCGCCGTAGTTCTCCTCGACCATTTCGGCGAATGAGGCACCGGGGTTGGTGAGGCTCGTAATCGCGGCGTTCACGACGAGGTTGATTGCGTCCTCTTCGGGTTCGCCGAGACTGATCTCGCCGAGGACCATGTCGGCACCCGCATTGACGGCGGTCCGAACACTTTCCTCGGTGTAGCCGAATTCGGGCCGCTTGATTCCGAGGCGGCGCGCGTCGATGTACGCCGCGAGGGATTCCGTCGCGCTCCGCATGGAGTCGAGGCGGGCGTATTCGGCGTTCGGGCACTCGTCGGCGGCGAGGAATTCCTCGATTGCCTCCATGAGGCAGTCAAGGGAATGGGCGGGGTCAGTGGCCGTGGACAGGGTTCCGTCGGCCGAGACTCCCCAGACCTCCATACCGTCGAGGTCGATATCGCGGCTGTCGAGGAGGTTCCCGCATTCGGGGCAGTGGAACAGGCCGTCAGGCCGGATGCAGTAGGCGGAGAGTCCTCCGCACTGCGGGCAGCAAATTGGGTTCACTGAAAGCTCGCCTTTCGCGTAGCGCTTCCGGGGCGTGACCCAGGAGGCCGCACGGCACGGCGCGTGCTTTTCGGCCCGGTGCGCGCCGAAGGCGCAGGGCCGAAAACCCTTTTGCCGGTGCGCGCCGAAGGCGCAGGCAAAAGGGCGGTCCCGCGAAGCGGGACCGAATCGCCGGTGAACGCGCCGAAGGCGCCCGGCGATTCGCCCGGAGGGCCCGCCAGGGCCCGCAGGGCGGTGCGCGGCGTGCCGTGTGGCACCCTGGGCCACGCCCCGGAAGAAAGGGCCCGTCAGGGCCTCTTGAGGCCCTGCGCCGCGCCCTGCCGCGCCCCGTCACTGCGCCCCGGCCCAGAACGCGCGAGACCCCCCTCCCCGTGTGTCGGGAGGGGGGTCTCGCGCGTGCTCGGTGGCGGTGCCCTGCTACGCCGCTGCGCCCCGTTCGAGGACGCGAATCACGGCCTGTGCGCGCCGCTTGTTCTCCGGGACGTCCCCCAGGAGGACGAGCACCGGCTCGGCCGTCTCGCGGGCGTACTCGGGATCTTCTACGGCAAGGCGAATCCACACCGCGTGGGCGTTGCTGATCACCCGCTGTGTCTCGTCCTCGGGGGCCCCTGCCTCGCGGCGACGCTGCGCCGTCTGGACGAGGAGCTCCAACGTCTCGGCCCAATCCTCTGTCTCCTCGACCCGGCGCACGGTGAACGCGGCCCTCGTCGTCATCACGTTGACCGTAGGCGGTGCGAGAGGCCCGAAGGCACCCGCGAGGGCGGTCTCGATCTGGGCGGCGGCGACGATGGCCTCGACGAGCCGTCCCGCACGTTCGTGGGCGACGAGCTCGGCCCAGACGGATGCGTACTGCGGCGGGAGGGGCGCGGCCCACTCGGGCGGTACGGCGGCCGTGGCGCGGCCGGCATCCGGTGTAGCGGGCTGCGGTGCGGTGCGGGGCTGAGTGCCGACCGCTGTTCGCTGGGGGGCCGGTTCCGGGACGTGGGTCACGACGGGCTCGACCGGCGCGGCCGGGGAGCTGGGGGCCGCGGGGGGCGCCTGTGCGGGGACGGGTGCCGGTGCCGTCGGGTGTGGGCGGTCGAGCGTCATCACGTCGCCGTTGACGTCCACGATCAGGGGCCAGGCCGCCCCGTCGGCCTCCTTGGCGAGCACGCGGACGGGGCGGCCGTGAAAGGCCGCCTTGATCCGGACCTCGGCGAGGGCGCGGACGCGGGCCTCGTTGGCGTCGAGGCCCGCCTCGGTGACCTTCTCACCGTTGACGGTGGCGACGCCGTTCGAGCTGACGGTGATGGTGTAGATCGGGGTTGCGGGAATCTGGTCGGGGTCAGTGATGGTCATTGGTCTTTCTCCGATCTATCCACCCTTGGGGAAATACGGTGGTGCCCAACCGACGTATGTAGAACCCCACTTGCTTTCAATGTCGGTGGCGGGTACGACGTCAATGTAACCCGGTCTGAGAATGTCGTTGCTGGCAATTTTCCCGTCACCGAGATACACGGCAACGTGACCCGCCCGGCCGCCGGTCTCCCAGTACATGAGGGCACCGGGCGGCGGGTTCCGGTCCTTGTCGTGCTTCATGCTGGCCGGCATCTCGCGGTAGTGGTCGATGGCGTACGGCGTCCCGGAGAAACTCCAGCCGTACACCCGGGCAACGAACGCGAGGCAGGCGCGATACCAGTCCTTGCCGCCCGTCTTGGCCTCGTTCTCGGCCCAGGCGATGGCGTCCGCGGTGCTGCGGGGGTTCTTCACGTTCGCGGGCCACGGGGCGTCACCATCGTGGAAGGCGGCGCCGGGCTTGCCGGGGCGGTCGTTGGCGCTCTCGGGGTAGCACTCGGCGTTGGGGTCGTCGTCCTGGTCCGGGTTGGTGGTGGCGGTGTCGTCGCCCTGGTCCTCGTCGGCGTCGCCGCCCTTGCCGGGGCGGTCAAGGTCGATGCCGGCCTCTTTGGCGATCTGCCGGGCGGCGTCCTCCTGGCCGTCGTACAGCTCGGGGTGGGCAGACGCCTGCACCTTCTGTGCGGCCTGCCCGAGGCCCATCGTCTCCCACCCCTTTATGTCGGTCAGGCCGTGGATGCCGGCGGTGGTGTCGCGGTTGGCGCCGAAGAAGAACATCCCGGCCGCGTACTTGGGCTGCATGATCTGTGTCTTCGTGCCCCAGCCCTGCGACGGCCGCTGTTGGAAGAGGCCGATCGAGTCGAGGTGGCCGTGATCCAGATTGAGGAGGGTCGACTCCTGTAGGGCAGTCATCAGGCCGATGAGCGAGGCGCGTCCGGACAGGCCGCCGTCGTCGGCCACCTTGTCAATGATCTTGGCGTTCGCTATCTGGTTCTTCCGGATGTTGCCGGTTGGTTGCTGGGCCTCTCCCCCGCCGTCGTCGCCGTAGTCGACGCCGGGCGTTCCGCGTTCGCCGCAGGAGTCGGCGAACGCCTTCCCGCCGATGCCGGCACCGAAGATGCCGACGACGAACAGGAAGATCACGAACACCACGGACGCTATGGCAGTGGCCTTGATCTTGAGCCCGGTCCCGGCGAAACGGCCGATGGTCCGGACGGCGTCGCGTCCGTCCACTACAGCCCCAGGATTCGGGAGACGCGCCACCCGTCGCCGTCGCCGTTGGTCAACTCGACCTGTAGCACGGTGGTTTCGCTGTAATCCTCGTACCCCTCGACGTCCACCTTCGCCGTGGTCTTCCGCCAGACACGAACGGGAGTGTCCACGGGCAGATCATTGCCCGCGGGCTCGACCTTGACCGTGCTCACGGTGGCGACTCCGCCGCGGCTGACGAGCTTGGACCATCCCGGGTCGGTGTGCCCGGCGAGGTTCTCGACGAGGGCCGCGGTCATGTACGGCTCGGCCCGGAGGACGCTCGCCGTGTGGTCCTGGTCCTTGGGCGGGTTGCGGGTGAGGTAGATCCGTACGGCCTCCTCGGCGACGTGGTCCGGCTTGCTGAGGTCGACGGCCGCCGAGGAGCTCGGCGACGCCGAGGGGCTGCTCGGCGTCGCCGCGGGCGCCTCGTCCTGGGCGCCGGGGGTCGGGCTCGCGGTGGCCGTTACGTGGTCGCCCTTGTGGCTCTCGCCGAGGAGGCTCGGCCACAGGAAGCGGGCCCCGACACCGAGGCCCAGGATCACCAACACGATGACCAGGGCCCCGGCCGGACGGATCGGGTCGCGGCGACGTTCCTCTCGAACCCATTCCTTCGTGCGGCGCCGGACGTCCTCGCGGTGCTCGCGCTTGGCCTCGCGGCGTCCGCGGCGGCCCTTCGTCTTCTTGACCTCCTCCGGGTAGGAGTACGAGGCGAGGATCTCCCGCCACTCCTCCGGGGTCGGTTCGTCTTTCTTCGTCATGGCTTACCCCCGTCGGCCGGTGTTCCTGGGCGCCGGGACCGCCGGGGCCGCTTGGCGGCGTGCCGGCGCGGTGGCGCGGGGCGGCGGCTGCGTGCTCCCGGTCGGCCGCGGTGGCGGACCGTTGGGCGTGCTGCGGATTACCGTCGCCTGAATGATCTTGGGATCGCCCGGCCGCGCGGGCGGCGGGGCCTGCCGGAAGGCGTAGTTCGGCGTCCCGCCGTTCTCCGGGCGCATGACCGGTGTCGGCCCCGACCCGATGGCCGGACGCGTGGCTCCTGCCCCTGTGGTCCCCGCCGCGGCCGTGGTGCCCTCCTTGCCGCCGGGCAGTCCGGCGCGGGGCCTCGACGGCTGCGGGGGCAGGGTGGAACGGGCCTTGCCGGTGACGTCGGACCGCTCGCGGTCGAGCGTGATCACCGGGGCGTCGGAGCGTCCGCCGGCAGTCGCGGCGGCACCGCCGGGCGGGAGTGCCGGACCCGCCCCCGCACCGGCCGTAGCCGGGAGCGGGCGGGGTGCCGGCGCGGGTGGCCGGTGGCGCGGTACGCGGGTGAGGACGACGTTCATGTCGTCGGCTGCGCCACCCCCGCCGCCGGGGAGCTGCGGCAGGTCGTCGCCGCCCCCGCCGCCTCCTCCTCCGCCGCCGCCTCGGCGACGTCCGCGGCCGGGCAGGGTGCGCACGGGCTGATGGTCAACGCCTCCGCCGCCTCGGCGGCTGCTGCCTCCGCCGCCTCGGTTCATCAGCTTGGCGAGGGCGAGGCCGCCGAGCATTCCGGAGGTGGTGCCGCGGACGCCGAAGATTTGGGCGACGACGGCCCGGAAGTTCATCCCGACGATGGCGGCGGCGATGCTCAGGCCGCTGGTGGGGAGCCACCCGTACTGTCCGAACATCTGCGTCGTGGCGGCTTGTAGGGATAGGACGGCGCCGAGGACCATCGTTGCGATGAGGCTTTCGAGGGTCCGCGCGAGGAGCTGATCGAACCAGGCGAGACCCCACTCGCGGGGGCGGCCGGGGATGACCCAGAGGCACGCGAAAATGACACCCGTCAACAGGAGCATGAGGGCCCCGAGGAGGCTCGCCAACGAGGTGAAGGCGAGCATCAGGATTAGCGCCGCGAACAGGATCACGGAGATTAGAGCGGGAATGGTGACCATGATCCGGCCGACGGGGCTATGCCCCTGACGCCATTTCACGGAGTCGCCGCCGACTGCATCGTCATCGACGGTGTCTTGCAACCATTCCTTGCGCTTGTCCTTGTCGCTGCCCTTGTCCAACAGGTCTTTGCCGTACTTCTCGCAGACCTCGAAAGAGCCGAATTCCGCGACACACCACGGGGTCGCCACATATGCGCGCCACACGGCATCACTCGATTTACGGAGGGCGTCATCCCTGCCGTTGCCGCTGAATTTCGGCTTATGGTCGAGCTTGAAAGGGAAGTCGCCCGACCCGTCGCCGAGGCCCTGCGACGTGGCGTTCATGGTGACGCTCGATCCGACCTGACGGGCGCTGTCGATGCCGCCGACCCAGGTCTGAGGGCTGGTCAGGAGCGACACCGAGACCACACCGGAGATCAGCACCCAGGCGATTTGCGACAGGCCCCCGCCCCCGCCGCCCTTCCGGTGCTGCACGAATGCCACCAGGCCGCCGACGGCGAGCGCGCTCGGGAGGAGCGTCACCGTAAGGCCCTTGGCGGCCCCGCCGATGCTCTTGGTGATGGCGTTCTCAAGTTCCGGAATCGTGGTCAGTTGGAAAATCCACTGCACGATCACGATGCACGCTGTACCGAGTACGGCAATCAGGCCCATGCAGATATCCGCGATGGCTTCGGCCATCGGGTCGAGGATGTCCCACTTGCCGAAATCGGAATCGAGCTGCCACAGAGACGGATTGCTGTACGTCTCATAGAGGGTGCCCTCGCCGTCGGGCACCTTATTGTCGGGCGACGGCATGAGGTCGCCGACTCCCGTTGGGTCGATATCCGCGGCGTGCGCGTGCCCGGCGAACACCATCAACGTGGTGAAGGCGAACAGGAGCGGAATCAACACGGTCCGCAGGCGCGGCAAGTTGTAGTAGACGAGCACTGTTACCCCCCTGACAGGGCGGTGCGGACCGGCGAACCGTGCCCCATGTCGCCCTCTTGTACGTCCTCGTGCTGGTCGACGAGCCAGGCCCCGCCCTGCTGGACCAGGCGCAGCGCGCGGCGCGTGGTGGTGGCGTCCTTGCCGGGCCACTTCACGGTGTAGGTGACGAGCACGCCGTACCCGGCCGGGTGGTCCTCGACCGCCGAGACCTCGACGACGTCCGAGGCCGAGACGGGGCCGGTGTCGGCGCGGTCCGGCCCGGTGGGCGTACGGGACGCGACGGGCTCGGGTGTCGAGCCGTCGGCGTACGTCGGCGGGGAGAACGACGGCGAGGGGCTCGACTCGCTGGGGTCGGGCGTGGGCTCGTCCACGGTGAGCCGGTCGGCGCACTCCTCGACCGTGCCGCCGCGCAGCCGGGAGGAGCTGAGGCCGCAAGCGGCCTTCCAGTCAAGGCGGTTGGCGGCCTCCTGGTAGCGCTGGGCCACCTTCACGAGCGCATCGTCCTGGGGGGCCTGCGGCCCGCCGGCACTGGGGTTGGCGTCCTTGGTTCCGCCGTCGCCGTCCGAGGAGCACCCAGCAAGAGCGAGGATGCCGGCGGCCAGTACGACGGCCGTCGTCTTGCGCATCATGCGTTCACCTTTTCCATGCTCACGGGGCCGTCGTCGGCGGACTGGTCGGCCGCCTTGGGTGAGGTGTCGAGGAGCTTCAAAAGCTCCTCGCTCGGTACGTCCCACTGGACGGTGGCGCAGGAGAACCGGCGGTCACGGATCACGCAATGGCCGTGCCGAATCTCGCCGTCGGGCAGGAGGCCGACGGACTGAATCAGGGCGCGGCTGTGGGCGTCCTTGGGCAGGCTGAGGAGCTCGGCCAACGCGTTCTGTTGCTCGCGGGTGGTGAGCTGGAAGCCCGCCACGGTCGTGAGCTGTTCGAGGACACCGACCATGGAGACGAGCGACTCCGGGTCCTGCGTGTCGAGGAGGAGCGACGTCGCCAGGGCGCGGCCCACTCGGGCGATGTACTGCAAGAACGACGAGCCTTCCCGCGTCGCCGTGAGGACGTGGACCTCCGGGACGGCTACCACCTTGCGCAGGCCGCGCAGGTCTCGACGGCCTGCGGTGGTGACGCCGAACGCCAACATCGAGTGCATGAGGGCGACACTCAGGCGCTTCATGGGAGTCCAGTCCCGGCGGCCCTCCTCGGGCTGCGGCAGGGAGAGGCCCGGCATCTGTACGACGAAGATCCCCGGTTCGGGGCTGATGGGCGCCCCGGCGCCGGTCGGGCGGCCCATGAACGGCGCACCCAAGGCGTTCTGCGCGAGTTCGTACAGGGCCTCACCCGCCTTGCGGCCGAGCTCGTCGTCCATCTGTCGCAGGTACTCGATCACCTTCCAGGTGGCGGGCTCGCCCTGGGCGATGACCTCGTTCACCGCGCGGGTGATGGGCGTCTCGGCCCCGGCCTCGCGCAGCCACTCGGGGATGGCAACAGAGAGTTGCGCCGGCACTTCACCACGGGCGACGTCGACACCCTCGGACGCCAGGAGCGTGAACAGGTCGACGGCCCCGGCGAACTTGGGGCCGGTCTCGATGAGGTGGGCGTTCAGGCCGTAGCGGCGGGCCGCGGTGACGAGGCCGCCAAGATCCCCCTTGAAGTCCAGCGCGAGGGCGTAGGAGCCGCGGAATCCGGCGTCGAGGAGGCTCAACATCATGGCCGTGGTTTTGCCTCGTCCGGACCGGCCGACGAAAGCCGTCGTCGTGGCGTCGCCGCGGTCGGACCCGGCCGTCACGTCGTTGCGGAATGTGCCGGGCGTGCTGCCGGTGAGGTATCCGACGATGGGGCCGCGGTCGTCGCCGACCTTGGCGCCGCCCCACCACCAGGAGCCGGACAGGGCCGTGACGTCGCGGACGTGACCGAGGTCGGGCACGCGCAGTTGGTCCCCCGGCTGCACTTCGAGCCAGAGCTCGCGTTGTTCCTCCTCGCCGACGGTGACCTCGATCCCGAACCCGCCGTAGTGCGTGATCACCGCGTCAATCCGGGCCCGGAGGTCTTCGAGGGACGTCTCGCTCGTCACGATCAGCCGGGGGTGATCCTCGACGAGGGTCACGTCCTCACGCCGCATGTCGCGGGTGAGCTCGGCCATCACGTCCTCGGTCTCCTCGATGTCCCGGCCGGGGTCCTCGGCCGACGCCTTCGAGGCGCTGCGGCGCTGTTCCTTGGCCAACCTGCGGGCCTCGTCCACCTTCTTGAGGGCGTCCCGCTTGGGCATCACGCGGAACCGTACGGACGCCTCGGGGCTGACGGGCTGGATGAGCGCGGCCGGGTCGAGGTCCGGGTCGAGGTCGTCCTCGTCCACGTCGGGCACGTAGTTGATCTCGGAGAGGACGCGCAGCCACTCGCCGTTTCCGGGGCTCTCCATCTGCTCGGGGAACCCCGACATGGTCAGCACCGACACCCAGGCCGTCACGTCGCCGTGGCCGTCGACCACGCGCAGGTGGTCGGGGTGGGGCAGGATGCGCCCGCGCGTCAGGGCCGCCAACTTGGCGCCCGCGATGACACCGGCACGCGGGGCCGGCAGGGGGGTTCCCCGGTGCTGCTCGCGGCTGATCATCCATGCGAGCATCTCGACGGATGCGGGCTGCGCCTTCCACGGGGAGGACTCCAGCCGTCGGCCGAGGCGGCGCATCTGCGCGTCGAGGCGGGCGAGTTCACGGGAACCGACGGTCGAGGAGTTGAGGCCGAGGCCGCCCTCGACACCACGGCGGCCGAGCTTCTGCGCCTGCCCCGTGCGCTCGGTGAGGCGCACGCCGAGGAGGAGGTGACGCGTAGGCAGGGCGATCTGTTCGAGGCGGCCGACGCGGATCTGTGCCCACTCCTGCCAGTCCCCGGCGGTGAACATCTCGGCGGCCTCGGCGGCGTAGTCCTCGGCGTGCAGCGGGGACCACAACACCCGAAGGTGGCAGTCGTGCCCGGCGAGGGTGCGCGCGAGGGCCGAGTTCGCGGCGTCGAGTTCGCCGTCGCGGGCCGTCTCCGACATGAGGTCGGTGTTCGAGGAGGCGAGGACGTACCACGCTTCCGTGTGGCTGTCGGTGATGACGAGGCCGTCGGCGAGGGCGACGTACTGCGGCGGCATCGCCGAGCGGTCACCGCCCACACCGAGGAACGTCCCGACCTTCTGTAGAACCTTCACGACGTGTTCCCCCTGTACTGCTGCATTGCCTTGCGGCCGTACGCCTTGCCGACGGCGTCAGGGCCGTACAGGCGAGGGCGTGCGGTGAGTCGAAGCGGGGCGCCGGCACCGGGCGGGACGGACTCCTCGGCGCCGAGCCAACGCTCGACGAGCGGCCCGAGCGGCGACTCGGCGAGGAGCTCGGCCTTACCGGCCCACCGGGCACGGCGGCTGATCCACTCGCTTCGGTTGGCGGCGCGGCGCCCGGCGCTGATGATCGGACGGTGTCCGAGGACGAGGTACCGAACCCCGATGCTCCACCGGGTGATGTTCCATCGGCGCTCGACTATCCGTGATCGCTGCGTGCCGTAGACGGCGGTGATCAGCGGGGGCAGGAAGTAGAGCGTAAACGTGATCTTGGACGGGAGGCCGAACAGGAGCAACAGGGCCCCGGTCCACAGGGCGTAGAGCACGAGCCCCAGGACGAGGGCGCGGCGCGGCGCCCCCTCCCCCAAGTCCATGCCGAGCAACTCGTGTTGCTTGGTCTCAAGGTCAAAATGCCTGGTGTACGTGTGCCCTACGCGCATCAGGCGGACCCCGAGACCTTGCCCCACACGCCCGTGAGGAACCCTTGCACGGTGTCGGGGGCCCAGATGATCGCGCCGACGAACACGGCGGCCACCCCGAGGGTGACCATCTCGCCCCACTCCTTTTTCAGGAAGTGCCCGAGGGCCCTCACCGCGAGGAACGCGGCGAAGAGGTTCCCCACCACAATCAAGATCCAGTCTTTGAGCTCCGCCCCGGTGGTGAGTGGCGCGGCGAGCTCGACGAGGCGGTGCACAGGTTCCACGGGTTCCCCCTTGTACGTGAATGGGCAGGCTAGCCAGGAGTTATGACGGGTGCTCATGATTTATGAGCTGGGGACATGACGGGTCAGGCCGACCCGCCGAGGACGTCGTCGACCTGCCAACGGTGGGCGTCCGAGCTCGACACCTGCGTGATGGTCACGCGGTAGACCTGCTCGACCGAGGCCCCGCCGAGGGACCAGGAGACGCGGGCGGTACCGGTGCGACTTGCGCCGCTTCCGGCGTCCGCGGACCAGGAGACGAGCCCCTTGTACTCGACCCCGGCCGGGAGTGCCGGCACGCTCGCGCCCGGCGCCGTGACGGCGTCGGTGTCGCCTGCGGCGTACGCCGAAAAGAACTTGTCGACGGCCCCCTCGGTCTGCGTGCTCAGCTCGGGGTCCGTCTGCGTCGTGGGCGTGTCCGGTGCCTTGGGTCCGTGCTTGGGGATGCCGACGAGGCCGGGCCGTCCGGTGACGACGATCTGTCCGCCGGATTCGGCAACGGGCACGTCGAGGCCGACCCATCGGGCCGCCTCCTGGGCCGGGGTCTCCGCCTTCTTCTTGTCCTTGGCGGGTTCGGTCTCGACCACGGGCCGGATGAGGACCTCGACCCGTACGCGCGCCTGGGCGTTCTTGGTCTTGGTCACGGCGCCCGGCTGGACGGCTAGCACGTCTTGGCGGCCGTGCCCGTCCCATCCCATGGTGGCGTCGGTGTCCGGGGGCAGGACGGCCGCGAGGAGCTGCTCGCGCTCGGCGGCCTTGCTCTCGTCCCACCCGAGGTAGGCGCGGGCGAACCTCGCGGCGACGGCCTGTGCCGCCTCCTCGGGGTAGGCCGCCTCGGTCTTCGTGGTGGGCGCCTTGGGTGCCGGCGCTTTCGGCGGGATGAACCAGGCGCGCACTCCGGTGATGGCGGCGAGGACGACCACGAACCAGACCAGGCCGCGGCCGAGGCGCCTCAAGAACACGGCGCCCGACCGTTCGTCCTGCGGCGTCCACGGGGTGCCCGAGGAGGTTCTCGACGGCGCGGTTCGGGTGCTGTTCCCGGCCTTGCCGGTGGCGGTCTGCTGTCGCAGTTCGGCGCCCGCGGACTCCCACGGATTCACCGGCCGGGGCGGCGCCTCGTCTGCCTGCCGTGGGACACCAACCGTCGGTTTCTCGCCGGTCCCGTCCTTGCCGGTTGGCTCCGGTAGGCCCATGACCTTCCGGGCGATGGTTCCAAGCGACACCACTCCCCGTAACCTCCCCCGCTACTACGCCCACTTGGGCACATGTGGCCACTCGATGATCGACCATATGCCGGGTTCGATCACAGCGTCAAAGAAGTTGGTAACCACCCCGGCGGGTTGTGGCTGGGCCGTGACACGGCCGTCCACGGAGGTGATCAAGGGCGCTAGAGTGCCGCCCCACACGGCCAAACGAGACGGGGGGCAGGACGGGTGCGCATACGCCGTGAGTGGCTGCGGCACCTGCGCAGAAAGCGCGGGATGACGCAAAGTCAATTGGCTGCCGCTTTGGGCTGTTCACGGGCCGCGGTGTCGACCTGGGAAACAACGGGGCGACTTCCCCGACCTGATCGGCTGCAACTCCTTGCGAATGTCCTCGGCGTACCAGTTCCCGAGCTGATCGAGGACGGCGAATCGCTTTCGCTGGTGTCTCTCCGCCTCACCGCTGGAATGCTCGCAAAGGACGTTGCCCGCGTACTCAAGGTGTCGAAATCGACGTACTGTCATGTCGAGCGTGGGCGACAGAAAGTCCCGCCCCGCTGGTTCCCGATTCTTTCCAGAGCCTTCGGAGTACCGGCGGAATTGCTCGATTCGTTAAGAGAGAAACCATCCGCCACGAACGCGGACGGGGGCGCCGATTGACCACTCGGCGCCCCCGTCCGCTTTCTTTTTAGGCCCGCTCGGGGGCCTCGTAGTGGGTTCTCCACTCTTCCGCGCAACGCCTTTGGATTGCATCAATCGCGGTTCCGGCACCGGCGTACAGAGTTACGCCGTGCGGGTCGGGTTCGATCCGCAGGGAAACCATGTTGAAAAGGTTATCCGCGTGTTTTGCCGCATCCGCGATTAGCGCGTTTGCCCGTAGGTTCCCGATAGGCGGGATAGGCCAACGCATGTGCCACCCGCTACCGACGAGGACAGGCGCGATATCCGCGTACTCATCAGCCGCGTATGCGCGGATACGGCCGTGAACCAAATCGACCGAGAGGAACGCGGCCCTTCCCTTTTTCAGGTCGGCGCCCTCCTCGGCGAGATAGTCCCGGGCGATCTCTTTCACCTGGTCCGGATTATGCACTCGGGGCCTCCTCGGTTTCCTTGTCTGCCTCGGTGCTCTTTCGCGGCGGCGGCGCGGTGTTGTTCTTGTCCTGCCATTCCTGCCATTCCGCAAGCCAGGCCGTGAGCTCCTCCTCGCTGTAAAAGGAAGTCTGTCCGTCGGTGATGCCTTCCGGGGCCTTGATTCCGCGCTTTTCACCGCGCTTGAAATACGTCCGGATGGTGCTCGGCTTGTGAGGGATGATGCCGCGCTCAAACGCCTGGGCGAGGCTGTAGGTCTCGACGACGTCCTCGGCCTGGTCCTCGGCCGCGGCCGGGACGAGCTCGGGGCCGGCACCTGTCGTGCCGCCTGTCGTGCCCCCTGTCGTGAGGGCCGGTGTCGTCTGCTGTGAGCTGGGCGAACCCCCCGTGATCCCCCTCGCGGCCGTGGAGCCGACAGGGGGGAGCGCCGCAGGCCCGTACTTGCCCCCAGGGAGGAACGCGCCCGTCGCGGCGGTCTCGTTGACCTCGTCGAGGACGTCGGGGGTAATCCACGGGGCCATGGCGCCGGCATCGAACCAGGCCGGGGCCTGCTGGCACATCGAAAGGAACTGTCCGACTTCCGGCGTGATGTAGCTCGGCTGAATCTCCCGCACGTACAGGTAATCGGCGTCGGGGTCTTTCCGCTGATCCGAGTAGGCGCCGCGTCCCTTCACGTCGGTGTCGAATCCGAGAACGGGTGTGCTCTGCCCGAATGCCACGCCCCAGGAAACGCGGTCCTGTTGCCCGACGGCAATCTTCGTGCCGATCTGGGCGCGTTCCATCGTGCCGCCGAAAAATGCGTTGGCGAACTGCTGCGTCCCGACGACGACGCGATGATTCGAGGAGCGACCTTGCAGGAGAATGATAGAGAGCCAGTCAAGGAAAGGAGGGGTTCCCTTTCCCTTGAGACCGTAGCGCCACCACGTATATGCGAGCTTGATCAAGGTCGGCAATTCGTCGACAACGAGTGTGCGCGGTACGAGCTGGGCACGTAGTGCCGGATCGGCACCCTTTTGCATTGCCGCTTCGGCCGCCATCATCGACGTGAGGAATTCAGCGAATGCGGCGATGCATTCGCGCACCGTCTTGTGAATGCGGACGCCCGAATATCCTTCGGCCTCGGCGAGGCTGTTCCGCTTCGTGTCGAGAATGTCGATCAGTTCGCCATTCATACGGCCGTGCACGACGGGAATGTAAAGCACCGTCGACTTACCCGAACCGGTGGCACCGGCCACACCCCAATGCGGCGTTGCGGACTGCGTTTGAACGACGACGTCGACAATCGAATCTCTCTCGATTGCGAGGCCGACGAATACGCGGCGCGGGTCTCCCGTCGATTTCCACGGCACGTATTCGGGGAGGACGGGTTTCGCTGCGGGCTTCGGCGCGGGCGTCCACTGGACGTAATGCTCCTTACCGGTGCGCTCCCATTGGGGCACCCATTCGCCGGGTACCCGCTCCTCGATGATGCGCTCGACTGCCGCGACGGACTCGGGTGCACCGATCCAACTCGACGGAATGCGCAGCACAATTCGAGCGCCGTCCGCGCGGACGTTGTCAGGGACAGAGAGCCAACGCGACCGCGGTTCTGTGTCCTCCATTCGGAGGATCTGACGCACCGCCACCCAGACGCCGGGCCCGTAGATTTGTCCATCTGTCCACACGGGGCGGATGCGCCACCACCCCAGTCCGGCCGGGCTGGTGAGGGCTGCGACAAAGGCGGCCAACGCGATTGCGTAAAGGGCGAGTTCGGTCTCGGCGGGGAATCGCCACCACCCCCAGACGAGCGGGATCGGCGCGAGGCGGGCCGCCGAGCGGGCGGCGTACGGCCACCGGGACCATGCGCGCAGAACGCGCCAGATACCCGCGAGGGCGCCGCCGAGGATGCGCACCGGGGCGGTGGCGGCGCGGGCGGCTCGGCGGGCCTTGGACGGCTTGTCGAACGAGACGGCGGCCGGGGCGCCGGGGCGTGCGCCGAGCTGCTCGACGGGCGTCTCGGTGGCCTTGTCGTCGGGCAGGGGTGCGCCTGCCTTCCACCACGTTGCCTCGCTGCGGGTCTCCCCGGTGAGCTCGCGGCCGGTGAGGTACCGGCCGATGCCGGCGGCGGCGTTGCCGAAGAACTGTTCAACGCTCCGGTTGAACTTCTCGCGGTCCGCCGGGGTGCCTTGGTTGGCGAGCACCGCGACGACGACCAGCACAGCGAACAGGCCGCCCCCGCCGAGGCCGAGCGCGCCGCCGGGTAGTCCGTCGACGAGGTCCCTCGGGTTCGGTAGGGCTTCCACGTCTCCCCCTTTCTGTCCCGCACGCCCGGCGGGGCGTGCCCTGTGATCCTCGCGCACGGCCGTACCGGGGCGCCGTCGGGTTTCACCGGGCACAACGCGCGCCCGGCCCCTGGGGAGCCGGGCGCGGGGAAGGGCGGGTTCGTCAGGGCGTCGGCAGGGCGTCGAGGGCGAGCTCCCACGGGTAGGCGTGAACGTCTCCATGCCGGGGCTTGTGCGGGACGAACCCGGGTGCGTCGCCGTCCCCCAGGAGGAGCGTCACCCCGGCCGCGCGCAGCTCGGCGACGCTGCGGGCGACGGCCGGGTGTCGCCCTTGGGCGTCGTTCCAGTGAGGTAGGGCGGTGATCGGCAGGCCGAGGCCGATCCCTTCCGTGATCAGGCCGAGGGCGAGCGTGTCCGAGATTCCGGCGGCCCACTTGTTCAGGCTGTTACTCGTCAGGGGTGCGACGAGGAGGGCGTCCGGGTCGGGGAACGCGTCGGCCTGTGAGGGGAGCTTGTACTCGTGGCGGACCACTCGGCCGGTGAGCTCGCGCAGCTCGTCGAGGTTGCCCTCGGGGTCCTCGGCGGCCCATCGGTGGGCGCTGGGGGTGAGGACGAGGCAGACGTCCCACCCGCGGGCCTGGGCGCCGCGGATAGGGACGGTGAGGTGCCGGGCGGGCGGCGCGGCACATGAGATCAGGTACAGGGTGCGTTGTGTCACCCGGGCAGTCCACAGCGCGAGGCGAGCGCCTGCAAGCGGCTGTCGGCGGAACCGGCCCCCAGGAGGCGCAAGTCCTCGACGAGTTGGCGGGTGCGCGGCCGGCACCGGACCTCTTCCTCGGCCTCGCGTTCGGCGTCGAGGAGGGTCTCGACGGCCTTAGCGCGTTGTCCGGCCTGCGTGAGGCCGCGGGCCAGGTCGGTGAGGAGGTGGGCGCGGCGTTCCTTGGGCAGGGTGGCGCGGGCGGGGTTCGGGATGTCGGCGGCGACGGCGACGGCGTCCGCGCCCTCGGAGAGTTGGACGTGTGCGGCCACGCGGTACAACCGGGCGTTGGTCGGGCCGAACGCGGTCCAGACGGCGTTTCCGTCGGCGCCGAGCTCCTCGGCGTGCTCGTCGGCCTGGTCCAGGAGGCCGGGCACGTTGCGGGCCGCGGTCGAGGCGCGGCGGTCGTCCGAGGCGCCGATGGTGGCCTCGGCCATGGCGGCTTTGAGGTAGAGCATCCCGAGGACGGACAGGCCGTCGGCGCCCCGGGTGCGAAGGTCGGGTTCGAGGCGGGCGGCGGCGGCGAGCGCGAACGCGGCGGCGGCCTGCGCCTGCCCCTGGGCCGTCATGGCGTCGGTGAGGTGCCGGGCGGCCGAGGCCATGATGACCGGGTCTTGGGACCGCTCGGCCGCGGCCACGGCCCGGTGGCCGCTGATGAGGGCTAAGTCGTGGTCCCCGTACTTGATGCCGGCGGCCTCGGTCAGTTCGAGCGTGAGGGACAGGAGGCGGAAGGCGCCGAGGCGGTCGTCGCCGTGGTGGCGTGCGGCGGCCCGGTTGGTGTCGACGAGGAGTTCGGGGACCAGGCGGCCGAGGCTGGCGAAGTGGCCGGACTGGAAGGCGGTGCGGGCGTGGACGAGGCGGCCGTGAAGGGTGCCGAGCGGAAGCGGGGCGGCCGGGTCGTCATCGGCGGTTCCGGTCAGCACGTCGTGCCGTTGCAGCGCGGCCCGGATGGCGTCGAGCTCGACGCCGTCAATGCACTGGCGGCCGGGGCCGTCGGTGAGGAGTGCGTCCAAGGTGATGCCCAGTACGGCGGCGGCGCGTTCGAGGACGGAGAGGCGGGGGTCGGTTTGTCGCTTGCCGCCTTCGAGATCCTGCACCCACCGGCGGGACTGGCCCATGAGGGCGCCGAAGTCGGTTTGCGTGATCCGACGGCGCTCTCGCCAATAGGCGACGCGGCGGCCGATTCCCTGTGCTTCCATGGCGCTTCTCCGGGCCGGGGAACAAGGCACGCACCGTGCGTGCCTACTTCCTGTTGTACGCCCCTTACGGTCCGGATATGGCCACTCCTGAGAACACCCCCCGTAGGTGGGCCGACTTCCTCAACCCCGATGACGAGACGCTCGACCGGCTGCGACATGCCGGCCGTGGCGCTACTTCCCTCGCCGCCGTCGGCACGCCGTGGGACACCGTCGGTGGCCGATGGGAAGCCCTCGCCATCGCCTCACTTGAGCGCGGCCTCGCGGCGCTCGACGTCCTCGACCTTCCCCTCGACGCCGGACATCCGGTGTTCGCCGACCACGCACGGAGCGAGCTCATCGTCCTGGTGCCCGAGGGGACGGCGGCCCGTGCGGTCGACGGCGGCCCGCAGGCCGTGCGCGCGCTCACGGCCGGGACATGGCTCGTCGTCCCGCACGGCCCGACGGGCGGGTACGTGGCTGCATGGTTGAGCCGTCCAACTCGCGGCGGCGGGCGGTACGTTGACCCTGTCCGGCTGTGCGAGGCGGTCCTCGTCGCCGAGGCGCTGCGCGAGGAGCACGCCCGCGCCTGTTGACCCCGTGTGCGGCTCCTCCCCCCGTGGGAGCTGCGCACGGCCCCCGCAGGACCCCGGAGTCTCCGCGCCTTGACTCCGGGGTCCTGTCGGTTCTGCGGCGCAGTGCGCCGTACCCTGGTCCGCGGCGGCCCCCCGGTGATTCACCCTCCGGGGGGCCGCTTTGTCGCCTTCACCTGCCTGTATGTGCGTCGCTCATTTTCTGTGAGCTGGGGACATACGGGGTTGCGGAACAAGGCACGCACCGTGCGTGCTCACCCCCGGCCCGTCGGCCCTTACGGTCCGGACATGGCGCATTCAACGAACGGAACTCCCCGCCCCGACCCTGGTCCGGGTGCCCATCTGCCGGCCACTCGCCGCCCCGTCGAGGACGGCGTCGAGCTCCTGCACGCGGACCGTACGCCCCCCTTCGCTCACGATCTCGTGCGCTCCCTCGACGAGGCCAGTCAAGCCGTCGGCGCGCTCGACCGGCTCGACCCGTCCAGCGACGTCACGGTGAGCGCGCTCACCGTCCTGGTGTGCACGGGCACGACCCCGGCGGACGCCCTACAGGCCGCCGCCGACGTCGCCCGGAAGTCGCCCGGCCTCGAACCGCACTCCCTGTCCCTTGCTCGGGTGCCGGGCCCGGTGGCGGGCCTGTGGGAGTACCAACTCACCATGACGGTGAGCTCGCGCGACCCGCAGACCGGTGAGCACGTCGCACCTGTCCACCACGGCGAGCGGCTGAGGTGACACGGTGACGAGGGCGGTCTACCGGTTCCGCGAGTACAAGATCACCCCGGACCCCTTGGGCCTGCCGGATCATCAGGCGGTGTGCGTGTCCGGCGACGACACCGAGTGTGGCGCGGACTCGGGGCTCCTCCCGGACGGGGAGGAGCTCGCGCGGTGGATGGCCGAGCACACCCGCGACACCGGACACCTTCGCTTTCGGGCGGCCCAGTGGGGATACGCCCTGATGGAGCCGGGCGCATGGAAATGAGGACCGGCGGCGAGCGGCTGCTCGACGAGCTGCGAATACCCGATGGACGGCGACACGAGCTGTGGGAGCGTGCCGAGCGGCTGCGGATCGGAGTCGATCACGCGCGTGCCGTCCGCGCGGCCCTGGCCGATCAGCGGGCCCGACGTGCGAGCGGGGGCCGCATGTAGGCCGCCCCTCTCCCCCGCCCTCGACACGGAAGCGCCCGGCCCCTCCTCGGGGCCGGGCGCTTCCGTGTGCGGCGTCAGGTCTGGCCCCCCAGACGTGGGGACCGGTACAACGGGCGGTCGCGCTCCGGGTAGAGCGGGGCCTCACTCGCCATGTGCGGGAAGTCATCCAACGGGCTGATGGCGCACGGCTTGCGGTAGTCGTCCTCGGCCCACCGGATCGCATCCCGGCGGGACCACTCTCGGCGTAGGAGGAGCTCCTCCTCGGGTAGCCACACGATCCAGTCGCCGCGCCCGTTGCGGCGCCGGAACCAGAGGAGCGCGAGGACCAGGGCGACGAGGGCCTCGACCCCGGCGAGGGGTAGCAGGCCCAGGCGTGACGCTCCGGGTTGGGCCCAGGCGAGGAGGAGGGCGAGCGTCGCGCCGACTACCCAGGCGGGCCAGTAGGCGTAAGGCCGCCGCGGCATCGTCCGCCGGAAGTACATCAGGGAGCTGATCAGCATTCCGGCCGCGAACCACACGGGGCCGGTGCTGCCGGTTCCGGCGGCGAGCACGACACACACCACGGCCCCGGTGAAGAACCCGCCCGCCGCCCGGCGGTCCTGGTCAAGGTTGTGTGCCATCCGGCCCCCCTTCACGTCGTCGCCGGTAAGACTGCCATGCCCCAGTGACAGGAAAACGCGCGGCGAGGGTGACCCCTCGCCGCGCGCTCCCGCATGGGTGCCTACGTTCAGGCGATGCCGTCCGGGAGCGGGCCGCCCCGCTCGCCGCTCAGGTCAACCATGAGCATGTCGGCCGCGGCCGGAAACTCGGGGTCGGTGGTGATCCGGTCGAGGATCTCGGCGTGATCGAAGGCCAGCGGCGGCAGGTTGGAGGCGGGCCACCAACGGGCCGTGCGGGCGTCGTCCCCGGCGGCGAACGGGGTGCCGGCGGGGACGATGGCGAGATAGGCCGTGGTGACGTATCGGCCGCGCGGGTCACGGTCGGGTCGGTCAAAGACTCCGATCTCCCGCAGGTCAGCGGCCGGGACGTGGACGCCGGTTTCCTCGGCCAGCTCCCGGGCCGCTGCCGCGCGGCTCGTCTCGCCCTGGTCCACATGGCCGCCCGGCAGTGCCCACGACCCCTCATGCGGCGGCCACCCTCGCTCGATGAGCAACACATCGCCGGACGGCGTCATTGCGACCACATCGGCGGTGTAGCGGATGCTCTCAGGCTCGGGTTCCGAGTCGTCCCGCGCGGGCTGGGCCCGAACGAGGGCGAGGGCCGCGGCGACGGTGTCCGGCAGCGTCTCGCACACGGGTGCGCCGTGGCGGCGGGCGACATAGATCAAGTACCTGTTGCGCTCGGGGTTGGGACAGTCCGGCGGGCAGCCGAGGACGGCGCGGCCGGTGCCGATGTCGAGGCCGAACTCGACGTTGGTCGTGAACCCTGGCAGCGCGGCAAGGTCACGGGGAATCCAGAACAGGACGGCGGTCGCAGCCTGTCGGGCGGCGGTCTCCCATCCGACTTGATCGTCATAGTGGGCGGCGCGCTTGCCTCCTCGGGATTCCGGCGTCAGGACGGTGAGGATCTCGGGGCCGGTCCACTGTTCGGCGAGGGCCTCGACGGCGGCCGGGCGCCAGGACTCGACGTCGCCGCCGAGGCGGGGTGTCGGCCCGGCGAGGAACACGGACGGGCCGCTCGTCGGGATGGGCTCGCGGGCCCACACCACGGTTACGGTCACTTCTCCCCCTCGGTCTGTCGCGCGGCGGCGGCCGTCTGCTGCGGGGTCCACGGGAGCGGGAGGCCGTCCTCGGCCGCGCGGGGCACGACGTGCATGTGCAGGTGGTAGACGGTCTGTGTCGCCTCGGCACCCTTGGAAGTGATGATGTTCGCGGCCGGGTGCTCGGCCATCAGTTCCGCGGCGCACTCCATGACGCGGCCGGACGCCTTCGGGTCGGTGCCGGCGTTCTCGACGTGGGTCCGGGGGATGACGAGGAGGTGCCCCTCGTTGACCCCGCCGCGCGGCCGGATGGCGAGGACGTCCCCCCAGTCCCGTACGACGGTGGCCGGTGCGATCCCGGCCGCGATGGAGCAGAACACGCACCCGGCGGCCTCGACCTTGCGCAGCTCGTCGGCGAGCTCGGCCTCGGCCCCGGCGATACCTTCGGCGGCCTCCTCGACCCCGGCCTCGACGAGGCGGCCGAGTACCTCGATCCGGCGGCGGGCGTGGGCGATCAGTTCGGCCGAGGAGATCGGCAGCGGAACGGGCCTGCGGCCACTGAGGTACTCGGCCGCCTCCTCCCGGATCGCCTCGGCCTCGCGCGGGTCGACGCCGTCCTTCCACCCGATCTCGTTGTGTCGGGCGACGACGTCCTCGAACGCCATGCGCGCCGCCGCGGCGACGCGCAGCCGGTCGGACTCGTGCTGTAGGTCGGCGAGTTGGCGGTACAGGTCCAGCCCGCGGGGGCCGGGGCCAGTATCGGCGGTCATGGTGAAACCCTCTCTCTGGGATGCGAACGGCCGGGGCGGGAGTCCCGCCCCGGCCGGGGGTGCTGTCGTGCGGTCAGAACTTCTTGACGCTGCCGTTGCCGGCCGTGGCCCGAACGTCGAGGTCGTCACGGCCGCGCACGCCGTAGAGCTTGACCGTGCCGTTGCCCGCCTTGATGTCGATGCGGCCGGTGGCCTTGGCGCCGACGGTGAAGTTGACCGAGCCGTTCCCTGCGCGGACGCGGGCCGCGTTGCCGATGTGGTTGTCAACCTTGACCGAGCCGTTGCTCGCGTCGGCGTCGATCCACTCGGTGACGGTGCCGACCTTGATCGACCCGTTGCCCGCCTCGGCCTCGATGCGGCCGACGGTCTCGGCCTTGATGCTGCCGTTGCTGGACTCGGCCCGAATGGCGGCGACGGTGCCGTACGTGTGAAGACTGCCGTTCTCGCCGCTGTACTGGACACCGGAACCGGCGGGCACGGTGACGTGCACCTCGACACCGCGCGTGAGGCCCTGCGCGCCGCCCCCGATGACCTGTCCGTTGACCACGGTCACGTTGCCGCTGTACCGCACGCCGTTGATGTAGGTCACGCCGCCGCCGAACGACTGGAAGGTGTTGCCGCCGAAGTTCGCGCCGTTCTGCTTGACCTTGGGGACGACGACGACCAGGCGTTCGGCGTTCTGCTGGATGCGGGCGCCCCGGGCGGCGTCGGCGGCCGGGGAGTCGGGGCCGTCCTCGGTGAAGACGCGGACGCGGGCGACGGTCGCGGCGGGGTCGACGGTGACGGTAACCGTGCCGTCGGGGCAGGTGACATCGGCGAGGACGGGGCCGGTGGCCGAAGCGGTGAACGTCGTCTCGGGAGTCATGTCGCGGGTGGTGATCTCGTTGTTCATGCGGGGCGGTCCCTTCCTTCGGTGTGGTGCGGTGGGTCAACCATGGCACGAGTTGCATCTCAAGTACAAGTCCAACTGTGAGTTGACTTGAAAGTGCGGTTCGGTGTTCGAGGGATGCCGGGCGGCGGCGCCGCCCGGCGGTCGAGCGGGTCGAGTCAGTCGCGGACGGCGAGGTACGCGGCGAATCCCTCGGCGAGGTGGTGTGTCGCCTGGTCCAGCCGGTACGCACCGCCGAGGGGGCCGCCGAGCTCGTAGAACGCGGCCTTCCCGGTGGCCTCGGCCGCCTTGCGGACCGGCCAGCGGCGGTCAATCAGGTAGTGCGTGCTCGCGGACAGGGCGAGCGCGGCGGCCATGCTGCGGGGGCGCAGGCCGAGGCCGAGGACGCGGTTCCCGACGAGGAGCGCGGCGGCCTGCGTGGCGGCATACGAGGCGACGTGTCCCGCGAGGGCCTTGTGCCCCTCGGCACCGGGCTTGGCCTTGTGCTGCGCCTGGTGGTCGCTCTGTACCCAGTGGTCGGCGACGTCGGCGGCCACGCGCAGGAGGGCGTACACGGCGGGGAAGGCGGCACCACGGTTGACGGTCATGTCGGCTGTTTCCTCTCGGAGTTGGGCGGTGTCGGGGGCCTCGGGCGAGGCCCCCGGGAAGTGCCGGCGGGTCAGCTGTGGGTGCAGCCGTGGGCGCGCGGGTCGGCGAGGTGGGTCTCGAACGCGGCGGCGTCGAACGGCGTCCACTCCCGGGCCGTGATCAGGCGCCCGCAGTCCTCGCAGGACCAGGTGCGCGGCCCGTGGACACGGCCGTACGCCCGGCGGTAGGCGCGCTCGGTGGCGTTCACGAGGGCGTTGTCGACGGCCGACAGGGCGATGACGGCGACGAGGACGAGGTACGCGACGCGGGCGAACCCGTCGGCGTTGAGCTGCGGCTCGACGGCCCACGCGGCGACGACGGCGGCGAGCGCCGGGACGGCCGTGCGGACGAGGCCGAGGGCCAGGAGGCGAAGGCGGGCGGTCCCGAGCGGGATCGTGTGGACCACGTTGTTTCGGGTCTCGGTCTTCACTGTGGTGGTTCCTCTCTGGGGGTCGGGCCGGGCCCCGGTGATTCACCCAGCGGGGCCCGGTACTGCGGTGTGCGGTGGGGTCAGCCGCGGGTGCCGGCCTCCCACCGGTCGAAGCCGCGTTCGCGGACGTGGGCCCACTCCTGCCGGGCGCCGATGAGCTGCTCGGCCCACTCCATGGCGGCCTCGATATCCGCGTTCGAGTCGTCCGGCCGGAAGGTCTCGTGACAGTCGCTCAGGTACTCGCCGGACTCCTTGTCGCCCTTGAGCTCCCAGCCGGGAACGTCCACGTCGACCCAGCCGGGTTCGAGCGTGAAGCGCGGGAAGGGGCGGAAGACGGGGGCCGGGGCCGTCGTGACGAGCTCCCGCAGGCTGGTCACGCGTACGGCGGGGCGGGCGGTCCCGGCGGACCGGTGGACCCGCAGGGCGGCGCCCTCGGGGGCGGTCGGCAGGGCGTACACCCGGCCGCCGTCGAGGATGGCGAGGAGGCGGGCGCCGTGGCGCTCGCAGCCCTCGGCCCCGGCGTTGGAGGAGTCGAGCACGGTCACGGTCGGGGCGCCGTCGCAGGGGGTCGGGTCGGTGGGCAGGGCGGCGCCGCACCGGCCGGTGATCGGGCCGAGCTGCTCGGCGTCGATGGACCCGCCCGAGCGGCCGAGGAGCTCGACGTCCGCGGCGGCCTTGCCGTTGTGGCGGCGGTAGACCGACTGGACGACTCCGTACGCCGCCTCTCCGTTGCTGGGGTTGGTCCACTCGACGGCGGCGCCGGTCCGCATGTGATCGCCGTACTCGGCGGCGATCTCGTCCTCGGTCTTGCGCAGCTCGGCGGCGAGGCGGGCCTCGTACGCCGTCCGTCGGGCGGTGCGCTCCTCGTCGGCCGCGGCCTCGGCGGCGGTGACGGCGGCCGGGGGGCGGGGGCCGGTCTGCCCGGCGCAGTCCTCGCAGTGCGGGGCCTCGTCGCCCCACGGGCGCAGACCGTGGCCGACGGCGGGCCAGGGGCGGGCGCCGTGGCGGGCGAGGAGGTCGAGGAGCTCGGCGGCGCCGCGGCTGCGGGTGGCGCGGGTGTTGGGGTGCTCCTCGGACTCCTCGACGAGGTCCGCCAGGAGCGCGGCGACGTCGGCGAGGTGGCCGAGGAGCCAGCGAGGGGCGACGGGGCGTCCGCTGGTGACGTGCTGCCAGACCTGCCGGTACGGGGCGCTGTCGGCGTCGGCGTGGGTCTCGGCGAGCTCGGCCTCGTACGCCGTGCGGAAGCGCTCGGGGAGGGGGAGGAGGACCTCCTCCTCGGCGGCCGGGGTCTCCTCGGCGGCCGGGGCCTCGACGCCGAGGGCGTCGTACCCGGCTCGGGTGAGGGTCCACACGGTGACGTCGTACTCGACGCGCTCGGTACCCACGACGCGGGTGTTCGTGCCGACCTTGACGGCCTCGACAAGGCCGAGCGAGTGGAGCCGCCTCTCGGTGTTGCCGTGGATCTTGAGGAAACCGGTCTCGCCGCGCAGCCATGCGACGACCCCGCGGGGGTTGTCGAGGATCAGGCGGAGGGCCTCGGTCTGTGCGTCGGTGAGCTTCAAGGGTGCGTCTCCTTCGGTGTCTTGCGGTGGGTCAACCATGGCACGAGTTGTATCTCAAGTACAAGTCCAACTGTGAGTTGACTTGAAAGTGTCGTCCGGTGTTCGAGGTCGGCCTCAGCCCGCCGCAGGCACCGGACATGACGGCGCCCCCGGAGGCCGATTCACCCGGCCCCCGGGGGCGCTCGATTCCTGCCGTCAGTCCTCGTCCCCGCCGTCCCCGCCGTCCCCGCCGCCGCGCATCTTGCGTTCGTGCCGGCGCTCGCCGTACGCCCCGGCCTCGCGGATGCCGTCGCGGGCGACGCCGATCCCCTCACGGCCGAGGCTCGATGCCGACTCGACGGCCGAGGCCCCGGCGGTGGCGATCTGTCCGGCGGCGCCCGCCACGGCGGCGAGGGCGCCGAACGCGGCCGTCATCGCCCCGCCCGTGGCCCGACCGGCGGGCTTGGCGGGCCCGGCCTGGCCGGTCTTCCCGCTCTTGGCGTCCGCGGCGGCGGCTGCGCGGGCGGCGGTCGAATTGGCCGCGGCGGCGCCGACGGTGGCGAGGATGCCCTCGACCTTGGTCCCGTCCGTGAGGGTCAGGCGGAAGCGGCCGGGCTTGCCCTGGGCGAGGACGGCGAGGTTCGCGGCGGTGAGCTGCTCGACGGGAAAGAAGCACTGCGCGCGGCGCCCGCCGTCCTCGCCCTTGTGCTTCTGGCCGCACGTCGCGGTGACGGCCTTCCCGTTCGACATGAGGGTGAGCTCGCGGGGGGTGTCGCGTTCACCCCGGCCGGGGCACCGCAGGGTGTCGGTTCCGATCTTGAGGGGTCCGCGGACCTTGATCGCACTCATGGGCGGGGTCTCCTTACTTCTTGGCGATGGCGGTTGCGGTGGCGGTGGCCGTGGCCTTGGCGAACAGGCCCCGGGCGGTGGCGGTACTGGTGGCCTCGGCGGTGACGCTCCCCCCGCCGGCACGACGCTTGACGACGACGACGAACAGGCCCAGGACGAGGGCGAGGACGAACGCGAACTTCGCCAGGAGGACGAGCGAGGCGACGAGGGCGGCGAGGCCCTCGGCGAACAGGCCGAGGGCGTAGGCGCCGAGGACCGAGGAGCCGGACAGGGAGAGGGCCAGGAGCGCCGTCGTCTTGGCCCAGGCGGGGACGGGCGCGGACTGGGGGGCCGCGGGGGCGGCGGCCGGGCCGGTGGGCTCGATCTTGGAGACCAGGAGCCACACCCGGGCGCCGTTGGGGGTGACGGCCTCGACGGCGCCCGGGATGGGCACCGGGGACAGGTACGGGAGGGTCGTCGCCAGTGCGGCCGTCTCGACGGGCTCGGGACGGTAGAGGACCGGCTCGGCGGGGGCGGTGCGGGCGGTGACGTCCATCGGGTCTCGACTCCTTGTGCGCGGGGTTTCGGGGTGTCGGGGCGGTGTCCTGGGGGGTGGCTTTGCCCCTGTTTGTGCAGGTCTGGGCGGTGTCTAGGGGGGTGTCGGGCCCCTGGGCGGGGTGTCCACTGGGGACACCCCGGCCGGGGGGCCGACACGTCCGGGACATGTCCCCACCTGCGGTTTTGCAGTGGGGACACCTTCCCGGACACGTCGGTTCATCCCGTTATGCACCGAGTACGAGCGTCAGGTCCGTGCGGCGGAATCCGCGGCCCTCGGCGCCCGCGAGGGTGGTCACCTTGACGCGGGCGAGGGTGCGGCCCGATCCGTCGAGGGCCTGCTCGATCTCGCGGCCGAGGCGGGAACCGACGCGGCTCGACCATTGCCTGTCGGTCTCGCCGTCGCGCTGTCCCCAGTCGGCCGCCGGGTCCTGCTTGTGCAGGAGCCGGGCAATGTCGGTGCTGCCGAGCTCCTCGGCCCCGGCCGCCTCGAACGCGGCGCGCATCTGGGCGAGGATGCCGGACACCGTCAGGAGACCCGACGCGGCGTAGCCGGTGAGGGTGCCGGCCTCGATCCGCAGGGCCCGGCCGCGGGCACAGATGGCCTCGAACTCCTGCGGGGTGATCAGGTCGACTTGGAGCTTCTCGGAACCGGCCTCCTCGGCGAGGATGCCGACGCCGATCCGGCCCAGTCCGGCGGCGGAGTGCCCCCGCTTGGCCTGTCCGTCGCCGAGGATCATGTCGGACGACGTGTCGTCCACGGTGTGCACGCTGTACCGCTTGAGGATGACGTCGCGGAAGTCCGTCGGGACCGACTTCGCACTCGGGCGCTGGGCGGCGGCCACGATGATGAGGCCGCAGGCCCGGCCGCGCCGGATGAGGCGGGCGAGCTTCTCGACGAGGGCGGCGAACTCCTTCAACCCGTCCTTTCGGGCGAGGACCACGCCGAACGCCTCTTGAATCTCGTCGATCAGGAACATGAGGACGGGCATTCCGTGCGCCTCTGCCATAGCGGGCGTGAGACGCATGTCGGGGCGCTCGGCCTTGGGCATCCGCCGGATTTTGGCAAAGCGGGTGTCCATTTCCTCGATCAGCTCGTCGACGAGCTCAATGAACTCGTCGACACTCGCGGGGTCGGCGCCGATGATCACGCGGTGCGCGATGTTTTCGAGCTCCTCCCAGTCCGCGCCGCCCTTGAAGTCGGCGAGGAGCATCCGGCACTGAGGGTCGAGGGCGCCCGCGGCGGCCGGCACCCGCATTGCCGAGGTCTTGCCGTACCCCTGGGCACCGCCGAACAGCATTGAGGACCACAGGAGTTGGAGGGTCTTCCGCAGGCCCTTGCGGTTCGAGGCGAAGGGGACGCCGTTCCAGATGGACCAGCGTTCGGCATCGACCAGCGGGGACACGGGCGCCTCACCGGAGAACGGCACCGTCGCCGACACCCAGAGGACGACGTCGGCCGGGGTCTCGCCCTGCGTCAGGTCGATGCGCTCCAGCGACAGGCCCAGGGCCCCGGCGAACTGCTCGGACTTGCTCTTGAGGGCCTTGCAAATGACGTTGGCCGGGAGCTTGAACTCAAGCGTCGTGTTGCCGAGCTCGTCGCGGGTGGCGAGGCCCACGGGCTTGATCTCCTGCTCGGCCGTCAGGAGCTTGATCTCGCGCAGGGCGTTGGTGATCCGCTCGTCAGTCACCGGGCCGTCGTGGTCGGCGCCCGCGGTGCTGTCGAGGAACGCGAACGATCCGTCGGGCGCCCGGCGGGCGAGCTCACGGTGTCCGAGGACGTACAGGAGGCCGAAGAACGGGATCAGGGCCGGGGCGGTGAGGATCAGGCCCCAGGTCTCCCCCAGGGCGAGGACGGCCGCGGCGTAGGAGGTGCAGCCGGTGAGGGCGTAGACCGTGACGGGTTCCTTCCGCCGGGCCTTGGCCTCCTTGCGGCGGTCGGCCCGCAGGTCGGCGATGTGCTCGGCCCCGGCCTTGGCACGGCGGACCTTGTCGGCGAGCTCGCCGTACTCGGTGGCGAACAGGTACGACCAGGCGTCCCGCGCGCCGACGCGGGCGCCGATGGCGCTCGTCTTGACGAACCGCCACAGGTAGACGGGGCTGCGGGTGGCGTGGAAGGCGGCCGAGTTGAGCCACACCGCCCGGCGCTGCCGCCATACGCCCGCGTCGAGGAACGTCGGCGGGATGATCGGTCGCAGGCCGAGGGATGCGCGCTCGTCCTCGTCGAGCTCGTCCTCGTCGAGCTGCTCGAAGGTGCCGGCATCGGCCGGGGCCTCCTCGACCTTGTCCAGTCGCACCGTGCCGGTGAACAGGTCGGCGACGCCGTTCTCGGTCTGCTGTGCGGCGGTCCGGGAGAGCTCGCCGAGGCGGAGGAGGGTCTCGGGGTCCTGGTAGGCGGTGAGGTCGACGAGCTGCGCCTCGCGCTCGCCGTGCTCGGTCTCGGTGGTGCTCATGGGGGTGGTTCCTTCCTCAAGTGCGTGGGCCGTCGGCCCGGCCGCCGGGGGGAGGGGGCGGCCGGGCCCGGGTGGTGGATCAGTGCGCCGCGTGCTCGCGGGCGAGGGCGTCGAGGGCGAGGTGAAGGCGGGCGCGGGCGGTGTCGGAACCGCAGCCGACGGCCGTCCCGTACTGGAGCGACTCGCGGGCCGCCTCGGCGGCCTCCCACGCCTTCACCCCGTGCTCGCTGGCCGGGGGGTGGGCGTCGAATTCGAGGTAGACGAGGCCGAGGTCGGCGGCGCAGCGTCCGAGCTGGGGGTGTCGGTCGGCGGCGTGCTGGTCCGCCTCGGCGGCGAGCCCGCGGGCGATCTGCCGGTAGACGCTCTCGGGGGCGCTCACTTCTTGCCCCCCTTCTTGGCGGCGGCGGCCTCGGCCTCGGCCTTCTTGGTGGCGGCCCGGACCTTGGACGCCTGGGCGGCGGACCGGATCAGGGCCGGGCCGAACAGGACGAGAGCGAAGATCACGGCGCCGACGACGGCGGACCACGTCCACCCGGTCTCGGGCGAGAGGGTGATCGTCGGGTAGATGCCGGCGGGCGCGGCGAGGATCAGGAGCCGGGGCGGGGTGAACGAGGCACTCATCGGGTCCGGCTCCTCTCGGCCTTGACCGCGTCGCGGAGGGCCATCGCGTACCGGGTGTTACCGCCGCCGACGGCCTCGCGGACGTTCTTGACGGAGAGCTTCGCGGCGCCGCCGAGGAGGTCGGCGAGGGCGCGGACACGGTCGAGGTCGGCCGGGTCGAGGGGCTTGTCGGGGACCTTCCGAGAGGTCCGTCCGGTCAGGCGGTCGACTGCCTGCTTCCCTTTGCGCCCAAGGGTTGTCGTCTTTCGACCGCCCTTGCTCGGCCCACCGTTCGGGCCCCGTGAGGAGCGCCGCGCGGGCGGTCCGTCGTCGCCCCCGTCGCCGGGGAACAGGTCGGCGAGGAGCTCCTCGACGGCGAGGGTTTCGACCCCCACGCCGTGCGCTGCGGCGAGTGCCTTGTCTGCCAGGCCCCGGTGTGCGACGACACCGGCCGTGACGGCGAGGTCGGCGCCGTGCGTGTCGCGCCACGCGTCCCGCCATGCCGTCTCGGTGTCGACGGTGCCGTACGGGTTCGCGGTCAGAATGTCGGTGTACCGGGTGTAGACGGCGGGGAAGCGGCGGCGGCGCTTGCGGTCGTGCCGGCGGCGGCGACGGGCCTCCTTGCGCTGGTCCTTGGTGCGGGTGGCCTTGGTGCCGTGGCGGCCCCACCCGCGGACCTCCCAGAAGAACACCCCGGCGTACGAGGCGGCGGCGAGGACCCAGGCGAGCCACCCGCCGGACGGGCCAGGTGCGTGCGAGTAGTTGATGACGGCGGCGAAGGTGGCGCACGCCCACATGACCACCCGGAAGCGGCCGACGGGGCGGCCCTCGCGCTTGGCGCGCTCGCCGCTCACGGTGGCGACCCAGGCCCCGGCTTCCAGCATCACGGCCAGGCACAGGCTGATGATGCCGGGGAGGTCTTCCCCGTTGAGGGCGCGGAGCTGGAAGTACAGGGCGGGGACGATGCCGCACGCCATGACGATCAGGGCGCCGACGGTGTCACCCTCGTTGCCGAGCTTGGCGAACAGCTCGGCGCGGGCCTTCTTCCGCTCGGCCTTGCGGCGGGCCTTCTCGCGCTTGCGCTCGGCGCGGAGTCGGCGGTCCTTCTCCTCCCGGGCCTCCTCGTCCTTGCGCTGCTGCTCGGCGCGGGCCTCCTCCCGAACGCGGGTGGCCTCGGCGGCGGCGAGCTCCCGAACGCGGGTGGCCTCGGCGGCGGCGAGCCGGTCGCGGCGGTCCTCCTCGCGCTCGGTCTTCCGGTCGAGGCGGCGCTCCTCGCGGTACGACGTGCTCACTTGGCTGTCTCCTTACGGGCGCCCCGGCGGACGAGGGGGCAAACGGGGCAGTGGGGGAAGGGGCGGCCGACCCGGTCGGCGCGGATGCCCTCGGCGGCGAGGAGCACCCCGACGGTGGCGGCGGTGATGGCCTGTCCGGCGTGTCCGGCGATCACGGAGACGACGAACCAGTCAGCGGCCAGGAAGAGGACCACGGCCGACGTGGCGATGTGGTGGACGGCGGCGGCGGTACCGGCGACCGAGACGACGAGGACGCGGCGGACGGCGGCGGTCATCGCGTGGCCTCCTGGTCCTGGTGGCGGTCGAGGGCCCCGCGGTCACCGCGGCGGCGGTTCTCGACGGCCCAGAGCTCGGCGCACCGGGCGGCCTGGTGGACGTCGGTCCGGCGGGTGAAGCCGTGGGCGGTGAGGGTCTCCTCGGAGACGGCGCCGACCAGGGCGCACGCGGCGGCGGTCATCGGGCCGTGCGGGGTGTCGGGACCGACGGGACCGCGGGCGGGACCGGCGCGGCCGGGGATGCCGGCGGGGCGGTGCGGGGGCCGGGAAACGTCGCGGCCACGCGGACGGCGAGGCGGGCGAGGACGGCGGCCCCGGCGAGGAGCGCGGCGGCCTTGGCCCCGGTCACCAGGGCGGTGAGGAGGGTCACGACGAGCGGCGCGGCGAGCTGGGCGAGTCCCGCGAAGGCGAGGACCAGGACCAGGAGGGCGGCGGGGTGCAGCCGGTCGGCGGAGCCGAGGAGGGCGCGGGCGGCGCGGGCGGCGGAGTGGCGGGTGATCACGCGGCCCACCCCCCGGCGAAGTCGTCGGCCTCGTAACCGTCGAGGTCGTCCTCGCGCTCGATCTCCTCGACGATTCCGGCGATCAGGTCGAGGGTCGCGTCGCGGGGGATGAGGCCCGAGTCGGCCATGTCGACCAGCGCGTACAGGCGGGCGAGCTCGTCGAGCTCGTCCTCGTCGCCACCGATGGGGCCGAGGACGAGGTCGACGTCGAGGCCCAGCTCGGCGGAGAGGTCGAGGCGGGTCGGGACGGTTCCGTTGGCGGAATCGGCCGCGCCGATTCGCAGGTGAAGCACGCTTTCGGGCATGGTGGTGCGCACGCGGAATCACTCCTCTGTCTGTCAGGGGAGTCCGCCGAGCGGCCCCGGTGTGCGTGGACAAGACGCCCCGGGGCCGCGCCCTTTCGAGCGTGGCGGACCACAGCAACTCAGGCCCCAGGGCCCTCGTCGGTGCCGTTCGATCGGCACGACATGAGTGAAGCACCGAATGGAATCCATTGCAATAGTCTTGGATTCCATTCATGCTTGTGTCGGTAGCAAGCGCCATGGAATGGCTTCCAGATAAGGTGACCCGCATGACAGAGGACGAGCCGCGCCGAGCGACCTTTCGCGCAGTCGCCGACGAGGTGCGCACGCGCATCCAGCGGGGCACATACGCCCCGGGTGCCAAGCTCCCCACCGAGGGGGAGCTCGCCGACGAGATCGGCACGAATCGGGGGACCGCCGCACAGGCATTGCGCCTGCTCGCCTCCGAGGGACTGATCGACAAGAGCCGCCGGGGCATGTTCGTGCACCGGATCGTCAAGAAGATCGTTAGGGACTCGACGTCGCGCTACGTCCGGGCCCGCCGCGAGGAGGGGCAGGCCCGGGGGGCGTTCGAGGCCGAGATCCGCGGACTCGGGATGACCCCCTCCTCGATCACCACCACCCAGCACGCGCAGCCGCCGGCATGGGTGGCGGACCTTCTCGGGGTAGACGGGAACGATGTGTCGACCCTCGCCCGCGTCCGGCGGATGCTCGCCGACGACGTCCCCGTGCAGCTCGCAACGTCGTACCTCCCCCTCGCCATCGCCGAGGGGACCAGGCTCGAAGAGATCGACACGGGGCCGGGCGGGTCGAAATCACGCCTCGCCGAGCTCGGTCACCCGCAGGCCACCATCACGGAGGAGATCGACGTCCGTCCTCCTACCGCCGAGGAGGTCGGGGCCCTCGACATGCGGGAGGACCAGCGCGTTTACGAGATCGCCCATATCGGGCGCACCGAGGACGGCCGCGCGGTCGAGGTCACCGTTCACGTACTGCCCACCCACCTGTGGCGCCTGTCCTACTCCTGGCCGCTCGGCCCCACTCACTGACCACCCCACCGGAAGGGATCACGCACATGGCACAGAACACCATCGGCGCGAACGGCGGCATTCTGCGGGACGCCCGCAGCCGGTACCGCACCGAGAACCGCGAGGCGAACGGCGCGCACGGCGCGTACGAGAGCGAGACGCGCCGCGGTGGCGGGACGCCCCGCGCCGAGGTGACGGTGAACCGCGCCGAGGCCCCGGCCGACGTCGCCGAGCTGCTCGGCGTCGAGGGGCCGGTCGTCGTCCGCGCCCGGCGCATGTACGACGGTGAGCGCCTGGTCCAGCTCGCCGACACCTGGATTCCGGTCGACGTCGCCGAGGCCGCCGGCATCGAGCAAGTCGACACCGGGGCGGGCGGGATCATCTCCCGGATGCGCGAGGCCGGTTTCGACCAGGGCGCCGAGGCCGTCGAGGACGTCGACCAGCGGCCCGCCACGAAGGACCAGGCCGAGGCCCTCGGGGTCGACGAGGGCGAGCTCCTCCTCAACGTGACCCACGTCGGCCGGACTGCCGAGGGCCGGGTCGTCGAGGTCACCCGGCACACCCTCGGCCGCGGTTGGACCCTGCGCTACGCGGCGCCGCTCGACTGATCACCAACCCGTCCGCAGGACGAGCGCCCGGCCCCGGAAGGGGTCGGGCGCTCTTGCGTTCCCGGACACGGCAGAGGGCCCCACGCTCGGGAGCGTGGGGCCCTCTGCCGTGATGCCGGCGCCTTCCGGGTCAGTCGTCGTCGGGCGCGCTCCCGACCCAGGCGACGGGGCGGCCCTCGGCCGTGATCCCCCAGTGCGGCGCGGTCGACTCGTGACCGGTGTCGAGTACGCAGACGCGCCCCCACCGGCCGTGTTTCCCGGGGCACGTCCGGGCGAGGGCGTCGAGGTCGGCATCGCGTACGGCCCGGTCGTACCGGTCCCGGAAGTGCTCGAACTCGGGCCGCAGCTCCTCGCCGAGGAGGGTCTCGGTCCGCTCGATCTCCTCCCCCAGGCGCCGAACCTCCGGGTCGGACACCACGGCCGCGATGGCGGTCTCGGCCTCCCACCACGCGCGGCGCCGGGCGTGCGCCTCGACGGCCGCCGCCACCCGGCCCGGTGCCGAGCTGTCCCCCGTCGCTCCCCCCGTCAACATCAGGGCCCCGAGACGATAGCGACGATCAGAACCTCGCCCCGGGCCTCGTCGACCCGGTACAGGACGCTGGTCCACGCCATCCGGCCGCCGACGGTGAGTAGTGCGGTGTAGAGGCCGCCGACCCGGTCCGGGTACAGCTCGCCGCAGGTGTACGGCGAGGCGGCGACTTGCTTCTCGAAGGCGAGGACGGCGGCCCGCTCCTCGGCCGTGGCCGTGGCCAGTCCGGCGCGGCCGGTCTCGCTGTAGACCACGGCCCACGGGGTGCCTTGGGTCACCGGCCCGCCTCCTGGTGGCCGTCGGCGCCGAGGATCTCCTCGGACGTGAAGCGGGGGGCGGCCGGGTCGGTCGAGGCCGCGACGGCGGCGAGGATCTCGGGCCGGGTCCGCATGACGAGGCGGTGCCGCCAGGAGCGGACGAGGGCGGCGTACTCCTCGGGGTCGTCGAGGTCGAGCTCGCCGAGCTGCGCCTCGAACTCCTCGCGGTCCGCGGCGCTCGCCGCGGTGAGGGCGGCCCGCAGTTGCGTGACGGTGCGGGGGCCGCCGCCGTGCTGTGTGCGGTACGGGTTGGTCGGTTCCTCGACGGGGAGGGCGCTCACGGGGTGATCTCCTTGGACTCGGGGCCTGCCTTGCGGAAGCGGAGACCGACGCGGCCGTGTCCCTCGTCGGTCTCCTCGTACGGGATGCCGGCGGCGTCGAGCTGCGCCCGGGTCAGGTCGAGGGCGTTCGTCTTGCCCGACCCCGACTGACCGACGAACAGGGCGCGTTGGGCGTCGGGGGCGATCCGGCTCACGCGGCCCACGGCGATGATCTCCTCGGCGAGGCGGCGGGCCTCCGGGGTGAGCAAGGCGGCGGCCTCGTCGTACATCACGACGCGCGGGCGCCCGGAGTCGCGGGATACGGGGACGGGGAGCAACTCGCCTTCCTGGGGCGCGTGTTCGGGCTTCGGTTCCTGGTCCATGGGGGTCCTTCCGGGGTCAGGCCGTGGCGTCCTTGACGAGGGCGGGGCGGGTCCGGGTCTCGACGGCGGCGACGGCCTGCCGGGGGAGGGTGAGGACGCCGTCGAGGAGCTCGCGGGCCTTGGCGTAGGCGGCGCGTCGCTCATGCTCACCCCCGTTGCCGTCGAGGGCGATTTCGAGGAGCCCACGGGCACGGGTGACGGTGGCGCGCTCCTGGCGGGGTAGGTGGCGCAGGCCGGTTTTCCGGGCGTGTTCGTCGGCGGCCCGCCATGCGGTTTTCAGTTGGCTGACGGCGGGCCGGTAGAGGTTGAGGTCGCCCCCTCGGCGGGCGTCGGCGGCGGTGTCGAGGGCGTGCAGGAGGGCCGCGGTCTGGGGCACGGTGACGTCGTCGAGGGCTGGGCGGTCGAGGACGGCGAGGACGTCGCACAGGTAGGCGCCGTGCGCGTCGAGTACCTCGTCGTGCTCGGCCTCGATGGCGCGGCGGCGCTCCTGGGCGGCGGTGTCGGCCGCGCGCTGGGCGGCCTTGCGGGTGCGGCGGCGCTGGATGAGCGACCACAGCCCGTACCCGCCGAAGCTCACGGCGAGGCCGACGGCCCCGAAGGTGAGGGGGAGCCACAGGCTAGACCCGTCGTCGCTCTTGGGGTGGGAGTCGGCCGCCGGTTTCGAGGGGTGCCCACCGTCGAGGGCGCCCTCGAACCAGTCCCGCAGGGGTCCGAAGTTCGAGAGCACGACGAGCGCCACCATGCCGGCGAGTAGCCGCACGACGGCCATTCCGAACTCCTTGCGCACGACTGCCGCGAGGACACCGGCCACGGTTCCGAGCGAGACAACCATCGTGGCGACGGTGGTTACCCATTCGATCATCAGGCGGCGGCGGCGCCGCTCTTGCGCGTGCGACGCGCGGTCCCGCCCTCACCACCCTTGGCGGTCCGGGATCGGGCGGGCTTGGGCTTCGCCTTCGCGGCCTTGGCCGCGTCGCGCTCCTCGGCGGCCTGGTCAAGCCACCCGGGGTGCTGGTTCTCGATCAGGGTCCGGAGGTACTGAGCGGCGATGCCGGCCTCGCGGGCGACGGCGGACAGGTGGCCGTACGCGGTCGAGGTCATGGCCTCTTTGACGGCCGCGTCCAGCAAGGCCGCCTTGTCCTTCTTGGCCTGGGCCTCGGACGCCTCGGACGCCTCTCGCAGTTCCTTGATCGTCTTCACGGGGGTGTCAGTCATACCCCGAGGATGACACGTCCGGAGATTCACTACAAGCAAGACTTGTAGTTGACGTGCAACCGTGGAAGAGTGTGCACCGGTCGGGCAGGAATCGCCGGACCCCTCTAGCTGCCGTTATGAGCCCAGCTCACAAAAAGTGAGGTCAGAGCATATGGGGAAGTTCGCAGCCGCCTTGAGTACCAGCGAACGCACGCTCCGGATCACGGTCGCAGCCCTGATGCGCGCCTGCGGCGAGAATCAGACGTCGCTCGCCGCGGGCCTGCGGATCACTCAGGGGCAGGTCTCGCGCAAGCAGACCGGCGCCGCCGCATGGTCCCTCGGTGACATCGACCGCCTGTCCGCGCACTACGGCATCCCGGTGCCGGATCTCCTGTGCGGTCCGACGCACGCCGTGGAACAGCTCTCCCCCCGGCGCCTCGCCTCGGTGCTCGGCGGATCGCAGGAGGTCATCACGGTCTGACCTGGCACAGGCCGCGCGCCTGCCGCTCGACCCGCTCCACACATGCGAAAAGCCCCGTCGGGGTCATAGGAGGTGGCTCTCCTACCCGTCCGAGGCTTCCGCGTGGACCCTGCTCTAGGTCTGTGGCGGAGTCTACCCGCGCACCCCCGGGTGAGACACCGCAGCGGACGGAAAGGCCGATTAGTGGCACCCCACCGCGATATCAGTCCCGACGACTGCCCCAACTGCCACAAGGTTTACGGGGCCCTTGAAGAACACCAGACGGCCGACTCTGAGAATTGGCTCACGACCGAGGCCCTCGGTCGGATGATCGGCCTTAAGAAGCGCGCCACTCAGGACCACTTGGCGCACCTGTTCGCGCACTCCCGTATCGACGCCGACCGGCGCACGCCGCTGGGCGGCGGGATCGGTCAGCCGTTCTTGCCGGGGGCCCAGGAGTGGGCCGCGAACATGATTGCGCCGGACCCCACCTGTGCGAAGTGCCTCGTCGCTCTCGCCGGGATCGGGTGGGAGGGGCAGGTCCACATGGAGGAGCTCGCCAAGATCGCGGGCGTGAGCCTGCGGACCATCGAGCGTCACCGGCCGCACCTCGTACGCGCGGACCTCGTCGCCTTCCGCCCGGTGCCCATCCGGGAGAACGGGAAGAACCTCGGCCGCCGCCCGGACCGCTTCACCCTGTTGAGCGGTTTCACCGCGCCGCGCCTGGAAGGGGCGGCCCTGGAAGCGGTGCCGGCACTCTCCGAGTCCATCATCGACCGCGTCCGCTGGTTCGTCGGCGTCACCGACGAGGAGCGCGCCCTCGCCGCCAAGTCCGTTGCCTGGTGTCTGCGCAACGGGTGGCCCGAGGAGGCTCTCCTCCGTGCGCTCGACGCGACGGAGAACCGGCAGGCGTACAGGCCGAATGGCTACCTGTCCAAGCTCCTGCGCAAGCTCCCGGCCGAGTACGTCATCCCGGCCCGGCAGATGGTGACCCAGCGAACCGCGCCGCGCAGGCTTGATTGCTCGATCTGCGACACCCCGTTCAAGACGACGATGCCGGGCCATGTGCTGTGCGGCGGCGCCGTTTGCCTGCGGCCGGAACTGGCCGTCATTCCCTCGCCCTACAAGCTCGCCTGAGAGGAGCCGTGACCATGGGAAAGCTCGTCGATGCAATGCGAGCGCGGTTCCAGACGCGCAACGCCCCCAAGACCGCGAGGGGTCAGTTCAACGCCCTGATGCGCAAGGAGAAGGGGAACACCGCGCGGGTGGCCGAGCGCCTCGGCGTGTCCCGCCGGACGGTGCAGCGGTACGTCAAGGGCGAGCGGAAGATCACCAACTCGAAGCCCGAGATCCTCGACCGCTTGGAGAAGGAGGCCGCCAAGGACCACCAGCCGCGCGTTACGGCGCGGGCCCAGAAGGAGGCCCAGCAGCGCGGTATGACGATCGAGACGCGGGCCCGGTTCGGGTTCACCGCGGACGCGGGCAGCACGGATGACCCGCGGATGCGCCGCCTCACCGAGGACGTTCCCGACCACCTGATTCCGCAGGTGTTCGACGCCCTGCGGGCGGGGGACGAGGACGAGTTGAACCGGCTCCTCGGGGAGGGGCTCGCCGAGGAGTATTTCCGCACCCCCGGCACCGACGCCGAGCGTCTCGACGTCGAGTTCACAGACATTGACTACGTGGAATTGGACTTCCGCTGATGACCGAGAAGACCTACGCCGCTCCCCTCCTGGTCCTCGACGCCGAGGCCGGGGTCCTCATCGCCCACCGCACCGACGTACAGCGCATGGACGTGCCGGCGGACGTCGTCGACCTGGCGACGGCCGCCGAGTGGGCCGTCGCGTACGGCCTGGGCGCCGGTCCCCTGTCGCAGTACGGCGAGGAGTCCGGCCCGCTCCTGGTCCTCACCGAGGGCGCCGTCGAGGCCCTCGGCCTCCCCGCCCGGCTCGACGACCGCAAGCGGCTGCGCGTGTCGGACGATCACCCGGCGGTCAAGGCCGTGGAAGAGGGCGGATGGAAGCTCTCCCGCGCGGGCCTCGCGCCCTGGTCCTTCCTGTACCGGGACCGCGTCGAGGTCCACGTCGCCACGGTCCCGTGGGGGGCGTTCGCCGATCACCTCCGGTGGGGCGGAATCGAGGACGTCGCCGCCGACCCGGCCGCCCTCGCGTACGTCCTCGGCCAGTACGCCGAGCGCGTGATCACGCCGACCGGCTCGACGGCCGCTTGCAGCCTCGCCCTGATGACCGCCCTTCGGCCGCCGACCCGGCTTGTCCGCGACCGGGGCACCGGACGGCCCCACCGGGTGCCGGTCGAGGGCTCGCTCTCCGCGCCGGTCGACCCGGCGCCGCCCGAGGCGCCGGACGAGCACCCGCTCGCCAAGGACCGCACCCGCGACGAGGCCAAGAACCCCGCGCACGTCCTCGCCGAGGAGGCCCTCGCGTGGCACCGGGAGCCGACCGAGGCCGAGGCCGCCGCGCCGTACGTCGTCGGCGTCGACATCAACGTTGCGTTTCTCGCGGCGGCGAACCGGCTCACGGTGGGGATCGGCGAGGCGGTCTACACGGACGGCCCGCGGTTCGACAAGAAGGTTCCGGGCGCGTGGCTCGTCGACCTGTCCGGCGCCGAGCTGCGCACGAAGGATCTCGTCACGAAGGCGTGGAAGACGCTCCCGGCCGAGTTCCCGAGCCCTTTCACCCCGGACGGGAAGGCGCCGACGGGCCCGGCCTGGTACGCGACGCCGACCCTGGCGTACGCGGTCGAGCTGGGGATCGAGGTCCGGCCCATCGCGGCGTGGCTGCGGCCCGAGGCGGGCGGGTACCTCGACCTGTGGCACAACCGGCTGAGGGATGCCTACATGGACACCCTCGCCGATCTCGGCATCACGGCCGACATGGAAGAGGGGGCGTTCCTCGCGGCTATGGCCACGGTCAAGGAGCGTGACCCCGAGGCCGTCGCCCTCCTGTCTGCGATCAAGCAGACGGCGAAGGGCGGTATCGGCAAGCTGCGGGAGAGGCCGCAGGGGAAGCGCGAGGGGCGACACGCCCCGTGGCCGGCACTCAAGCGCCCGACGTGGCGTCCGGACATTCGCGCCGCCGTGATCAGCGCGGCGCGGGTGGGCGCCCACCGGAAGATGGTCAAGACGTGGAACGCGCTCGGCCTGGTCCCGCTCGCGGTCCTGTCTGACTGCGTGATCTACCCCTCGGCACACCCGACGGCCCGCGCGGTCGTGCCGCGCAAGCCTGACGGGGCGCCCCTGCCGGGCGGGTTCCGTCTCGGCCCGAACCCGGGCTACTGCAAGGAGGAGGGCGTCCGGCCGATGGAGTGGTTCCGAGAGACGGTGGCCAAGGGCGCGAACCCAGCGCGGTTCATCAAGGAGGGCCGGGACGCGGGCCGCGAGGAGTAGGCGGACCGTGCACGGCAGGGGCGGGCCCCGGTAGGCAACTACCGGGGCCCGCCCCTTTCGCTGTGCCGACTTGGATCACAACTGTGAGTTTCACTTGTAGTTGTAGTGCGACTGTGCGAAGGTGTCCGGAGATCAGCACCCCGACCACAGGAGCCCCGCCGAATGCCTGCCGAGTACGCCACCCGGACCCGAATCGCCGTCGACCGTGGCCGCGCCGAGGCCGCCCTCGAATTCGAGCGCGCCGCCGGGAAGGGCAAGGCCCGCGCCGCCGCCGCCCGCCGCCTCGCGGTGATCTACCGGGTAGAGGCCCGCCACCCGTACAGGACCCTGCACTACAACCCGGCCGGGTCCGAGGCCCCCGAGCCGACGCCCGACGAGCTGCGCCTCGACGTGTCCGGCGACCCCGAGCGCGTCGCCCGCTACCTGTCCGCCGTCCCGCGCTACCTCGCCCGCGTCGAGGCCCTCGCCACCAAGGCCGCCCGCGCCTACGGCCGGTGGGCCCGCAGCGCGGCCGGTGAGAACGCCCTCGAATACGTCGATGCCGGCGGGGCCCGCGCGTACGCCCGCCGGTTCCGCGTCGAGGCGTTCGCGGCCGTCGCGGACGCGTTCGGGATCTCCTCTCTTCCCCGGTACGTCGACCCGGCCGCGCCGATGTGGGACCAGGCCGCCCGCATCGCGTGGGACGTCGTCAAGGCCGAGGGCCCGGTGTCCCTGTACGCGATGCACGACGAGGCCGAGGCCGAGGAGCTCCTCGCCGCCGCGGACCGCACCCCGGACCCGGCCGCCGAGGCGTTCGAGCGGGAGCTCGCCGAGCTGCGCGCCGCCGAGCGCCGCCGTAGCGCTCGCCTGTTCGCCGCCCTCGACGGCGAGGAGCTCCCGGCCGACGAGGCGCCGGTCGAGGAGGCCGCGGCCGAGGACGTCGTCGAGGACCAGGAGGACGAGGAGCTCCCCGCCGTCGAGCTCACCCCGGTACAGCGCCGTTGGCTGCACACCGCCGCCGCGCACCCGGAGGGCTTCCTCCCCGCGTCCGTGAACCTGCGGACGGCGCGCTCCCTGGGGGCGGCCGGGCTCGTCCGGTGGACGCGACCCGAGGGCCGCACGGTGCCCGTGGCCGAGGCGGTGTGGAAGCTCGACGCGGGAGAGGTCCGGCTCACCGCGGCGGGCCGCCGCCGGGCCGTGGCCGAGGAGCGCGAGCGCGTCGTAATCGTGGCGTGCGGGGGCCGGAAGGCGGTGTATGCCGACGGAGTCCGCAAGGGCGAGCCGGTGATCGGCGAGCGGGCCGGGGCGCTTTACGTGGGGAGCTACCACCGGGCGATGCGCCGGGCGGCCGACGTCCTCACCCAGGGCGGCCGGTCCGGGCGCGTGCTGATCCTGTCGGCCAAGTACGGGCTTGTCGAGCTCGACCGGCACCTCTTGAACTACGACCTCCGGGCGGGCGCCCCGGGAACGGTCGACGGCGAGACGCTGCGCCGGCAGGCGCACGAGCTCGGGATCTCCGGGGCGGCCGTGACGGTGCTCGGCGGCCGGGCGTACGTCGAGCTCGCCGGGGAGGTCTGGGACGAGTTCGCCGCGCCGCTCGCAGGCACGCGAGGGATCGGCGAGCAACTCGCCCGTCTCGCCGCCATCTACGACCCGGCCCGCGCCGCCGTCGAGGCCGCGGCCGAGGACGTCGTCGAGGACCAGGACCAGGAGGACGAGGAGCTCCTCGACTCCCCCGCCGCCCCCGTGCGGCCGGTCGAACTCGCCCCCGCCGCCCGGCCGCACGGGCAGTCGCGCCCCCTGTCGCACCCCCTGTCGGCGGCCTGCCTGTCGTCTGGCCTGACCTGCGCCGACGGCCGCGTTCCCCCGGCACTGCGGGCGGCACGACAAGGGAGGAGGCACGGGGGCGACGGGGTGTGTCCCTCGAACCGGTGGACCGCCGCGCGGCGCGACGTACGGCGCCCCGGCATCGGGCACGGTGAGCGGGTGCACCGTCCCGTGATCGCCCTCGCCGTCGCCGCCCTCGCCATCCTGGCCACCGGATGCGTGTCCGTCACCCCGGCGGACGACAAGGCACCCGGACCGCGCGCCCGGCCCATCGTGTCCGCCGCCCCCAGTCCGGCGAGCGCCACCCAGGCCCCGGCCCGCGAGGAGCTCACCCGGACCGGCCCCGACCCGTCGCCCTCCTCGACCCCGCCGCGCCCGCGGCCGACGGCGTCCGTCGGGCGGGCCCCTCGGTCGGTGCGGCCCGCCCCGGCGGGTCGTCGCGCCGCGCCCTCGCAGGGTCACCGCGTCCGGCCGCCGGCACCTCCGCACCGGGCGGCCCCGCGGCCGTCGCACCGCCCGGTGCGCCCGACTCACCGGCCGCCCGCCGCGCCGGGCTACTCCATGCGCGACGTGTGCCGGGCCGCGCAGGGCGTCACCGATCCGGGCCTCGCCTCGCTGTGCCGTAGCACGTACGGGGGATAGACGTCCGCGCCGAGCGGCCACACCGCGCCGCGAGAGTGAAAAGCGGCGCCGGGATCACGGATGCGGCGGATAGCCTTCCGCCATGTCATCACTGATGTTCCAGCTCCCTGAAAAGGGCCGCCGCGTGACCTTCGTCGGCAAGGGCGGGTCGACCAAGACTCACACCCTCGCCCACGTCCGCGGCCACTGGGCCCGCATGGGCTACCCGACGAACGCCATCGACTCCGACCAGCCGGGCGAAGACGAGGACGGCTCTCTCTACACCTGGGATCAGATGTGCGGCGGCATGGTCAAGGACCGCCCCGTCAAAGCGCAGTACAGCGCCCTGCACCTCCCGGGGACCATCACCCAGGAGACCCCGCCCGGTGGTCTCCTCGGCGTCGACACCGGGGCGTGGTCCAACACTCCCGGCGGTACGCATCACTCGGCGCTCGCCATGTCGGATCTCGTCGTTCTGTGTCTCCAGCCCGCCGAGGGTGAGCTCCACCGGTCGGCGTCCGTGTGGCTCGCTCTCAAGTACCTGGAAGACACCACGGGGCGCCGCCCCGAGCTCGTCGTCCTGTTCACCCGGACCCACCACACCGCCAAAGCCAACGACGACGCCCGCCGCACTCTGGAAAAGCGCGACATCACCGTGTTGGAGAGCAGCGTCCCGAACCAGCAGGGCGAGCACGGCTACTCTCGCGCGTTCGGTAAGGCGCTCACCCTCGCCGACGACGACCCCATGCATAAGGTGGCTGTCGAGATCCTTACGAAGGTGGCGATTCAGTAGATGAGCATGGATGCAGTGTTCGGCGACGCCTTGGCCACCCGGGGGCGGGGGGCGGGAACAGGCAAGCCTGAGAAGCCCGCAGTACCCGCCACGTTCACCGCGCCCGAAGTGCCGGCGCCCGCGGGAGCACCGGGAGTCGAGGCCGCTCCGGAGACTGAGGCCGGGGCGGCGCCCGCCCCGGCCGAGGGGGGCGTCCCGCCAATTGGCGGGAAAGCGTTCGATGAAAAATCGAACAGTGATGAGGGGGGCGCACCGGCCGCCGCCGAGACGGACGACGAGGCCAAGCTCGTGAGTCCGCTCTCCGAAGAGGACCGACTCCTCCTGAGTCAGTGCGAGGGTCGGATTCAGGCGTTCGGGAAGGCGGCGGCCGACGCGGGCGAGGCGTTCGACACGATCAAGGACAAGGAGCTCCACCGGCACTACCGCGCGGGGACCGGACCCCGTCGGATGACTTGGGCCGAGTACACCATGGCCCGGTGGGGGGTGTCGGTCTCGCAGGTCGACCGCCTCATTGCGGCTGCGCCGGTCATGCGGGAGCTGTCCATCCCGAACGAGGGCACGGCGCGCGAGCTCGTTCCCGCCTACCGCGAGTGGGGCGCGGATTCCGCGCGGGCCCTCTGGGACGGCACCAAGGAGGGGTCCGAGAACAAGCCCACAGCCAAGGTGTTGCGGGCCGCCGTCCAGAGCGCGAAGGAGAAGATCGAGGAGGGGAAGAAGGTCCCCGCCCCGGAGAAGCTCCTCACTCTCGCGCGCAAGACGGTGGCGCGAGTCGTCAAGGAGGATGCGGCGGCCAAGGCAGAGAAGGCCGCCGCGAAGAAGGCGCCGGCACCGGCACCGGCCGCCGCGGGGGAGGCCGAGGAGAACGGCGCGGACACGTCGAGCGCACCGGCCGGTGAGGCGTCGGCGTGGGTCCTGCCTGACAGTGCGGTGACCGAGTTCTCTCGCCTGTTCGTTGCCCAGGCCGAAGCGACGGGCCGCCCGCCCGAGGAGATCGCCATAGAGGCGTACGACGTGCTGCGCAAGCACTACGGCGCGGCGGCGGACCAGGCCGCCGCGTAGGCCGCCGCAGAACCCGCCACACGGCGCGGCCCCGGGAGTTCGAGTTCCCGGGGCCGCGCCGTTTTGTGTCTGCGGTCAGTCGGCGGCGGGGACGGGGCGGCCTACGTCGGCGAGGAGCTCGGCGGGCACGCCCTCGCGGCACCACTTCACCGCGAGGTCCGAGGCGAAGCCGTTCCCGTGCAGCAGGGGGCCGCTCTCGCACATGATGCGCCGGGCGTCCTCGGCGTGCACGGGAAGGCCGAGGTATGCGCCGCCGGGGCGGGGCCAGGTGAGGTCACGCGCGTTACCGTCCGAGCCTGCGCACCATGCGTGTTCGACGGGCCAGGCGATATCCCATGCGAAGCCTTCCACATAGGCGAGCTCGCCCTCGGACGCCCAGGCCCACGATGCCGCTTCTACGTAGCACTTCCCGGGTTCGCCGGGCGGTGTGCCGCCGTCGGGCCACGGCGTCGGGGTGAACAGGCGGCCGTGCGCGAGGAGGAGGGCGGCCACGCTGTTGTGGGTCCACCCGGGGCGTTCGCCGCGCCACATGGCATCCCTGCGCAGGTGGTCGACGAGCTCGCCCTCGGCCGTGGCGGGTTCGGTGTAGGGCATGGGCGGGCGTCCTCCTGGTGGTCGAGCGGGCACCGGTCGAGTCTGCCCGTTCCGGGCGGCGGCCGGGAGGTTCTCGGCCGAACCCGCCACGGGTGCACGAGCGGCCGGCACTTCCGCTCGGTCCGTACGGCGAAACCGCAGGTCGCACCGAACCCGCCATCTCGTGCACCCCCTGATGCCGACACCGCCACAGCGTGCACCCCTGCGGGACGTCGCCCCTGGTCCCGGGCCTGTGACCTGCGAGGGCGGGGAGTCTCTCGCCGTTCTGAAACCGCCATTCCGTGCACCCCCTCCCGACCTGGGGTTATGACGGTGGCTCATATTTCATGAGCTGGGGACATACGGGGTGCACCCTTCGCCTGTCGGCCGACGCGTCTCCTTCACACTTGCAGTTCAACTTGTAGTTGACCTACAACTCGTGCCATGGTGGAACCCCACCGACCAAGGAGGCAGCACCGATGAACACCCCGACCCCCGCCGAGCTCCCCACCACGGCCCGCACGTTCGTGGTCGACACCGAGACGCGCGCCCTGTTCGAGGACGTCGTCGCCGAGGGCCGCCCCGAGCTCGGCGCCGTCCTCGCCACCGTCCGCGCCGACGAGGTCCCGGCCGGGGCCGTCGTCCTCGGCTGCTACCCCGACGGCGTGAGCGTCGAGGAGGCGACCCCGGCCGGGGCGATCACGCACTCGGACCCGTACACCGCCGCGCCGCGTCCGTACGACCCGGCGTGCGGCTGCCTCGGGTGCACCGAAGCCCGCGACTGGACCGGCCCCGTGATCACCCTCGCCACCGAAACGATGTGGGATGCCTGCGACCCGGTCCCGGCCGCCGCGCCCGTCCTGGTCCGCCTCGCCGCGTAGAACCCGCCCAGCACGAGGGCCCCGTCGCACGCTGCGACGGGGCCCTCGGCGTTCACCGGTCGAGTGCGCTACGCCTCGGCCTGCGGCTGTCGGTCCCACAGGTGCACGGTGCTGCCGGTGCGGAGCGGCGCGCCCTGGGGGCCCTTGATGTGCCCGGGAACGATGCGGTCCTCATGCTGGCAGTCCCCGGCCGCGTGCCCGCCGGGGTTGAGGCAGGTTGAGCGGCGGTACGGGCGCACCGGCCATCGGCAGGACCATGACGGTTCACGGCGGCCGGTGCTCGCTGCGGCGTCGGCGTCGGCCGCTTCCCGGGGTGGCCGTTGGGCTGTGTGGACGTTCACGACGCGGACGGCCGAGGGGCCCGTGATGCCCTGCCGGGCGTCCCGCTTCCTGCCGGACCGCTCCCGGGGGATCTCCTCGACTTCTGCCCACCGGGTGCCCCCGGCGGCCGTCATGAGTTGCCACGCGGTGTAAAGGGTGTGCGTCCATACGTCGGTGGTGTCGGGCCGGGCCGGGGCGAACTCGGCGCCCTCGATGAGCAACGCCTCGTTGTCCCAATTGAGCGGCCCCCCGGGGACGCTGTGTCGCTCCGCCTCGATCAGCCCGGCCGTCATGACTGACCCGTCCCGCATCGTGCCGAGCACGGTCTCAGGGGGCAGGCCAGAGAACAGGTTCCGGGGACTGTAGTAGGTCACCCAGATACCCCGAGTGCCGGGCGGAATCGCGGCGTACCCGTCGCGGGTGGTGTGGCCCCATGTCACCGGCTGCCCCTCGACGTTCACGTCTTCCGGGGTCCACGCGGTCCACGACGCAGCCACGATCGGTGTCGTGACCTTGGCATCGACCCCGGGCCGGGCGGCGAGGGTTTCCGCCAGGGCGGCCCCGACGTCTTCGACGTAGCCGCCGATGGGCTCGCCGAACACGATCAGCCCGGATTCCGCCGGCAGGCGGTCGATGCTCACCCGCTCCCGGGGCGGGGTGGCGGCGGCGGCCAGGGCAAGGGCCGTCATGTCCGCCGTGGCGTAGTAGAGCTCGGCCTCTTCGAGCCGGGCGCGCTCTGCCTTGTTGAGCAGGATCGCGGCGAGAGTGTCGGCCGCAATCGGCGCGTTGCGCATGGTGGGCACGATGGAACAGCGGCCCGCGCGGATCGCCTCGCGCATGGTGATGTTGGACGGGTCCGACGCGGTGAAGTCGACGAGCTGTGCGCGCCACTCCGGCAGTTCTCGGGGGTCCGGCGGCACCCATCGGGTGGGGGCAGCTTGGGTCATGGGGTGGCGCCTTCCTGGTCTGTGATGATGGAGGCCGCGGCGGGCCGCCCCTACTACCGGTGGGGGCGGCCCGTCGTCCTGTCGGCACCGTAGCGCCGTGGGGTGTCAGCGGGTGCGCTTGTCGGGCAGGCCGGTGCACTCGGGGTAGGGCACCCATCGGCAGCTCGGCGCGCGGCCGTCGCACCGGGGACATACGGCCGTGGTGGACGTCAGGGGCAAGCCGTAGACCCACATGAGGCAGGAGGGCGCCCGGAAGGGGCCGGGCTCGGTCGGCCGTCGGTGCAGCGCGGGGAGGTGATTCCATCGACGGTCGGCGGCCGTGCGGCCGGACGACTTCCCGGCAGGCTCGGGCCGATGCTGCTCTAGCCAGTAGTCGAGGGGTGCACGCTCTTGCCGGGTGAGGGTGCCGGCGGGGACGAGCTCGGCGACGACGTCCTCGACCCAGGCCGCGGACGACGCCCCGCGCTTTCGGCGCCGCTCCTCCCATGACCACATGAGCTCGGCGAGGGTGACGGCCTCGGGGTAGACGACGACGGGCGCGGCCCGGCGGCGGTGCCGGGTCATGCCGAGGGCCTCCTCGCGGGTGTGCCAGACGTCGGCGACGCCTCGGCCGCCGTCCCGGCCGGGGCCGCGGCGGCGAGGGATGGACACCCACCACCACAACATCACTTGATGCGCGTCCGCGAGGAGAGCGTCACCGACGGGCCCCACGCGGTGGACGAGCTGTCGGTGTCGTTGCAGCGCCCACCCGAGATCGGGGACGGGGGCGGTGTCGACGAGGTACCCGCCGTCATCCCCGGCGAGCCACCGACGGCCGCAGGGGCACGGCCGCCAGCGGTGACCGGTGGCGGCGAGCCACGCCCCGGGTTCCATACACAGCGGGCAGGCCGGCAGGGGAGCGGCGCCGAGCTCGTCGGGCCACGGTTCGATGCGGGGCGCCTTGACGTCGGCGACGCGGTCCGGGTGCGCACTGGGGAGTGCGCGGGACAGTTGGTCGGCGTCGCGGTCGACGAGGGAGGCGAGTCGGTCGAGGCCCTCGGGGGAGAGGAGGAGCTCCTCCCGCTGCGGGTCGAGGCCCTCGGCGGGGAGGTCGAGGGCCTCGTCGAGGGCCCGCAGGAGCCGAGGCAGATCGGGCCCATTGGCGGCGGCCGTGCGGGCGAGGAGAGAGAGCGTCGTCTCGCCGGGGATCAGTGGAACGCGGATCGGGAGGCCGAGGAGGGGCTCCTCCGGGGTGGCCGGGTCGGTACGGGTCATGGCGGCACCGTGGCACACCGGACCGACAACGGGTTCCCGAACGGGTGACGTCCCGCTCGGACGAGGGGACCGCCTGTCGTCACTTTGGCGCGTCCCTGTCAAGTTTCCTGATGAATCCACGGGGTGGGCCCTCGGCCCCTCTGTCGTCTTTGAAGTGTCCTTGTCAAGTCTCTGAGGAAGCGCCGGCACCCGACCCAACGGCCGGATGCGGGGCGGGGGGCCGCGCTCCCCGTACCCTTGCAGAGGCCGCCCCGCGCGCCCGGGGGCCTGTCGCGTGCCCTGTCGTGCCCCCTGTCGCGCCGCGCCCTGTCGTGCGGTGTGACCTGCGCGAACGCCCCCGACCCTCCCCCCTCGCGGGAGACGCGACAGGGGGACGCCGACAGGCACCCCCGCCCCCGGGCGGGCCGCCGCCGGGGCCGGTCGGTCGACCGCCGCCTCGGCCTCCTCGACCGCCGCCTCGGCCTCGGCGTCCGGGACCAGGAGGCCAACCTCGGCGTACGCGGGAGTCGACAGGAGGACACCCATACCGGCCCACCCGGGCGCGTCCCCTTCCCGTCCGCGCGCCACGACGCACCCGTTGTCGAGCCGCTCGACACCGGTCAAGGTCACCGGGGCGCCCCACGTTTCGGGGGAGAGGGGACCGCCGTCCCCGAACCCGCCACGGACCGGCACGCACCGCCCCGGGGTGCGGACGACGTCCCCCGACTCGACCGCGTCCCATGTAGTGACGCGCCACCCCCGGGGTGCCACGGTGCGGGCCCGCATCCGGCGCGCGGTGTCCGCCTCGGCCGCGGCCCGGACGTCGACCAACCCGACGAGTCGGGCCGCCGCCTCGGCGCGGCTGGTGTGGTCGGTCCGGCGCGTCTCGTCGAGACCGACGGCCCACCATGTGCGGCGCGTCCGGTAGACGTGCCCGACCGGTGCGCCGTCGACCGACACCGGGTAGCGACCCTCGGCGTCCCGGCGGCCGAATCGGTACCGGGGTGCCTCCTCGACCGCCGCCTCGGTCGGGGCCGGCACCGGAGCGGCCTCGGCCCGCGCAGCCTCGGCCGCGCGCTGGTTCCGTGCCCACTCCTCGCGGTCCCGCGCGTACTCCGCCACCGTGGCACTCAGCGCACGGACCCTGTCAGCCACCGGGGCGATACGGTCGGCCGCCTCGGTCCCGCGCTCCCGCGCGGCACGGTCGTGCAGCTCCTCGGCCGTCTCCAGCGCGGTGCGCGCCTGCCGGTACCGGCCGCCCGGAACCCTCGTGTTCGCGTGCCGCGCGTCGTCCATCAGGGCCCGCATGATGCCCAGTTCACCGGCCATGCGCTCACACAGCACCCGCGCGGCGTGTTCGCGGTTCTTCGCGTCGGCGATTGCCTCGGCCCGCCACTCGTCCGTGGACGTGTCGACGATGCGCACGGCCGTACCCGCGTACCGGCTCACGGTGCAGTAACCGACGCTCCACCCCTTGACGGTCCCTCGGTCGGTAAGCGTCGGGTACGCGATGAACGGTGCGCCGTTGACCGCCGCAAGAGCCTGCCGCGCGATCCACACGAGACGGAGCGCGTTCGTCTCTCCGATGCGTCGGTCAACACCCTGCGCCCCGATCCACGCGTTCGGACGGCGCGCAGCCTCGTAGTGCTCCTCGGCGTCCGCGAGGGACCACTCCGCGCGCTGCAACTCGGCCGCCGCCGCGGCCTCGGCCTCGGCCCACGCGAAAGCCTCGGCGACCGTGCGCGCGTCCGCCTCGCATCCGTCGGCCAGCACGCGCGCACGCTCGGCGCAGTCACGCGCACGGGCGGGGTCCGTGATCTCCGCGCCGTCCCACCAGTCACGCCGCGCGGAAAGCTCAAGGTTGTACGCGGTCCGGGACCGGCGGTCGATACGGGCGAGCGCGGCCCGCACCCGCTTGCCCTCGGTCTCGTCGAGCCGCTCAACGGGCATCGCGTCATAGATGTTGGTCCGGTACCGGACCGCGGTCACCGTGAGCTCGTACGCCTCGGCCGCGCGGGACGCGTGTCCCTCCGCCTCCTCGGCCCACTGGCGCGCGGTCCGGCCGTCGCACGTCGCCACCGGTGCCGCAGGCTCGACCGCGGCCTCGGCCGCACGGACCGCCGCGCGCCGCGCCTCGGCCTCGGCCGGACCCTCCTCGGCCCGCTCGATAGCCTCCTCGGCCTCGGCCCACTCGCCGCCCAACATGAGCTGTCCAGCGGCGTGAAGCTCCTCGTCGTCAGACATGATCAGTTCGCCGATGCGGACCGCCTCGGGGTCGACCGTGCGCGCCGCACCCGACCCGTACCGGGCGAGCACTGCGCACATGATCTCTCGGCACGCGCACAGCCATTCGCCGCACCCCATGCACTCGTTGTCGGCCGCGGTGCGCGCGGCCTCGGCCGCCTCCTTCGCAGCCTCGGCCGCCTCCTCGGCGGTGTCGAGGGACTCCCGCGCCGTCTCCCGCGCATCCTTCGCACGGTCAAAGGCACGGTCCGCCTCGGTCTCGTAGAGGGCGCCGGTAGCGGCCTCGGCGTACTTCCGGCACTCGTTGGCCGCGCGCTGGGCCCGCTGGAAAGCGCGCTTGCAGTCGACGACCGCCTCGGCCGCTCCCTTGGCGTCCGCCTCGGCCTGGTCCGCCTCGGCGTCGGCCTCGGCCCAGGTACGTGCGGCCTCGGCCGCCTCCTGCGCCGTCTCGGCCGAGTGCTGGAACCCGCCCGCAGCGTCGGCGCACTTGCGCGCCTCGGCGAGTGCCTCCTCGGCCTTCTCTCCGGACTTGACCGCGTCGAGTGCGGCGCGGGCCGCGGTGACACCGGCCGCGGCCTCGGTGACCGTTTCGGCCGAGACGTCACCCGCCGGGACCTTGACCTCCTCGACGACAGTCTCGACCGCCGCGCCCGGAAGCGACTCCATGCCGGACCGGTACCAAGCGACCGTTTCGCGGTAACCGCGGCCCGCCGTCGCCCACTTGCCCGCGCGCCAGGTGTAGCGGCCCGTACGGGAGTCGGACGGCGTCGCCACAACCAGGGTCCACGCGTCGGCCGTTGCGTCGCGCTCGACCATGACGCCCCACCCGCACCCGGTAGCGGCGGCGGCGAGCGCACCCAGGGTGCGGGGGGCGCCGGCCGACAGGGCGTCAGCAACGGGCATCGGGGCGGAAGTCGAGGTCATGCGCGGTTCCTTTCGGATCGGACCGCCGGGGGTTTCCCCCGGCGGTTGGTGCGGTTCCCACACTAGCCAACTTGCATCACAACTACAAGTTGAACTGTGAGTTTGGGTGCGCCTTTTCGCGTCCGGGACCGAACCCGCCACGGGGTGCGCCGGGGGCGCCGGGGGCGCACGCTGGACACCGGGGGGACGATCACCCGCAGCGGGCCCAGGAAGGGGCCTAGGTGGCGCCCTCCGGGCCTAATCTCGACCCGGCGGCCCGTTGTGCGCGTACAGGGTCGAGGCCGCGAGACGGCCGCACAGCGGTTTTCGCTGGTCAGTCGGGGTGTGGATAAAGGGTGCACCAAATGGCGGTATCGGGGCTGACCAGGGGGAACGGGGTCTACGATGGCCGAACCCGCCACGGGTGCACGGCAGTTGGTAAGGGGTGAAACTTTGGAGGCGCCTCTTACTCGAACACCTTATTGGGAACGGTTCCCGATAAGGAGCGGGCCCGGACGACTGTTCTCCCTGGTCACTCCCGAACCCGCCAACCCATGCACCCCCCGACCTTTGTTCGATTTCCGCACTGTGGAAAAAGCGTGCACGAAATGGCGGGTTCTGAGATCGGTTACGATCGGTCTCCGAGGCCGGCACCATGCGAAAACGTGGGTTGAGCTGGGCAAACGTGGTTATCCACAGGGGTGCACCGTATGGCGGGTTCCACCTAGTTCCCACACTCAAGCCGCAGGCGCAGACGTGATCCGCGAAGCGGATCACCGCGGCCCGCGAAGCGGGCCGCATAGCAGACAGCGTGAAACGCTGTCAAGTGATCGGCGAAGACGATCACCAGGCATAGGCGGCGAAGCCGCCTATGTACCCGCGCGCGGG
>NZ_JBIVLB010000024.1:0-94716 GCF_044751045.1 Streptomyces sp. NPDC088745 | reverse complement strand
CTTTCCTCCGGACGTTTTCGTTCGGTGTTTCTGTTGTTCTTGCGTCTCCGACTCTATCAGACTGTTTCCAGTGCCGATTTCCTCGGTTTCCGCTCACCGCTTTCCAGGTTCTTCGCTTTCGCGTTTTCCCTTTCCGGCGGCTCCGACTCTATCAGATCCTTTCGGGCCTGATTCCCAGTCAGTGGGGGGTTGTCTTTGCGGCTGTTGGGCCGTTTCGACGAGTGAGACATTAGCGGATTCCTGGGCCCCGATGCCAATCGGGGGCGCTCTTTCGAACGCGGATTCCTCATTTCGCAAAAAGAGCACACGAAGACGATGCGACGTCGAGTCGCCTGCTTGAGTGGTTGGTGCGGAATGACTGTCCGGGGACCGGCCGGGGCCAGGTCTCACAGTCGGACAGCTCGGAGTACATTACGTAGCGGTTAATCGCGTGTCAACCCCGGGGGCTGGGGCTACGGTGTTCGGCATGACGACGCGTACGTGCACCTGCTGGTGGGCCGCCTGACGGCGGCCCCGCACACGTATGCACCCACGGCCGCCGCTTCGGCGGCCGTTCGCGTTTCCCCCTCCGGGAGGCAGGCCGCCAGCGGTGGTCTCGACCAGGAGGATGAGGACGGATGACGCGGATCTTCAGTGGGATCAAGCCGACCGGGCACATGACGCTCGGGAACTACCTCGGGGCCGTGCGCCAGTGGGCGGCGGTGGACCAGTACCGGGGCGAGGCGCTGTTCTCGGTGGTGGACCTGCACGCGCTGACCGTGGAGCACGATCCGGCGCGGGTGCTGCGGCTCAGCCGGGAGATCGCGGCCCTGTTGCTGGCGGTCGGACTGGACCCCGCCGTGTGCACGGTGTTCGTGCAGAGCCAGGTGGATGAGCACGCCCGGTTGTCGTACGTACTGGAATGCACGGCGTCCGACGGGGAGATGCGGCGGATGATCCAGTACCGGGAGAAGAGTGCGCAGGCGCAGGCCGCGGGGGACGGGGTGCGGCTGTCGTTGCTGACGTACCCCGTGCTGATGGCGGCGGACATCCTGGCATACGGGGCGGACGAGGTGCCGGTCGGGGACGACCAGACGCAGCACGTGGAGCTGACGCGGGACCTGGCGGTCCGGTTCAACCAGCGGTACGGGGAGACCTTCGTGGTGCCGCGGGCGACGAAGCCGGTGGTCGCGGCCAGAGTCATGGACCTTCAGGAGCCGACGTCGAAGATGGGGAAGACGACGGCGGGGACCGGTGGGGTCGTGTTCGTGCTGGACGAGCCCGGTGTCGTACGGAAGAAGGTCATGCGGGCGGTGACGGACAGCGGCAGCGGGGGTGTCGAGTACGACAGGGAGAAGCGGCCCGGGGTGGCGAATCTGCTGGATCTGCTGGCGGCGTGCGCGGGTGGGGAGCCGGAGGAGCTGGCCGGTGCGTACGCGTCGTACGGGGCGCTCAAGAAGGACGTGGCGGAGGCGGTGGTGGAGATGCTGAGGCCGGTGCGGGAGCGGTATGCGGAGCTGGCGGCGGATGCGGAACATGTGGAGGGGGTGTTGCGGGAGGGCGCGGAGCGGGCGCGGGCGATGGCCCGGCCCACCGTTGATGCGGCGTACCGGGCCATTGGGTTGCTGCCCGCGGTCGGGGGGTGACGGACCGCGGGCCGTGGGGCCGTAGGCGGTGGGCTGGTCGCCCTTGATCCGGGTCAACCCGTGCCGGAGGCGAGTTCGCGGCTGCGGTTGCGGGCGGCTTCCAGGGCGGAAATGAGGGCGGCCCGTACGCCGTGGTTCTCGAGCTCGCGGATGGCGTTGATGGTGGTGCCGGCCGGGGACGTGACCGCTTCGCGGAGCTTGACCGGGTGTTCGCCGCTGTCGCGGAGCATGACCGCTGCTCCTATGGCGGCCTGCACGATCAGGTCGTGGGCCTGGGCGCGGGGCAGGCCCAGGAGGATTCCGGCGTCGGTCATCGCCTCGACGAGGAAGTAGAAGTAGGCCGGGCCCGAGCCGGAGAGAGCGGTGGCGGCGTCCTGCTGGGACTCCGGGACGCGGAGGGTCTTGCCGACGCCGCCGAAGATCTCCTCGGCGTGGGCCAGGTCGGCGGGGGTGGCGTGGCTGCCGGCCGAGATGACGGACATGGCCTCGTCGACGAGGGCCGGGGTGTTCGTCATGACGCGGACGACGGGGGTGTGAGGGGCGAGGCGTTCCTCGAAGAAGGAGGTGGGGATGCCGGCGGCGCCGCTGATGATCAGGGGGCTGGTGCCGACGTCGGAGTTGGTGGGGAGGTGGGGGGTGAGCTCTTCGAGGAGCTTGGCCATGTCCTGGGGCTTGACCGTGAGGATCAGGGTGTCGGCGCGCTTGGCGGCTTCGGCGTTGGTGACGGATTCGACGCCGTAGCGGGTGCGGAGCTCCTCGGCGCGGTCGGCGCGGCGGGCGGTGACGAGGAGGTCGGCGGGGCGGCGGCCGCCGCGGATCATGCCGCTGAGGAGGGCTTCGCCGATTTTGCCGGTGCCGAGGACGGCGATGGTCTTGGGGGTGGGGGGGGCTTGGTGGTCGGTCATTTTCGGTCACCCTCCGGGCGGTGGGGCTGGGGTACGGGGACATCCTTGCATCGGGGGTGGTGGGGGGAGGTGGGCGTCCGGAGGGTGGGCTTCGGGGGCCGTGGGGGGGCTCTCGGCCTGGGCGGGTACGCGCGGCCGGTGCAGGCGCTTGGACAGGGGCGGCACCCGGTGGGCCGGGAGCGGGAAGGGCCGCCCCCTTGCCCGCCGTCGCCCAAGGGGGCGAGGGGAAGAGGTGGGGTGGCCCGGTGGGAAAGGGGGCGGGAGGCCCGGTGGGGTCAGGGGGTGAGGGCGAGGTGGAGTTCGGTGGTGGAGGGCTCGGGAAGGTGGGGGTGGAGAAGGTCGCGAGGAGGTGGGCTCGTTCTTCGGCGAGGAAGCAGGCGGTGGCTTCCTCGGGCTGGATGAGGAAGGCCGAGTGGGTGGCGAGGTTGGCCAGGTGGTCGTCAACGGAGACGTGACGGGTCCAGGCAATCTCGCGGGTGGCGAAGCGCAGGCCATGTGGGTGGTGTCCTACGCGGTTCTTCATGTCGCCGTGGGCGCCCATGGTTCCGGTGGCGGGGGTTCGGCCGTCCGCGAAGAACGCGCGGAGGCGGGCGTCCTGAGCGGCGACCCAGTCGACGGTGTCGTCGAGGACGTTCCACCAGGTGGCGAGCGCGCCGCCGGGGCGCAGGGCGCGTTGGGCCTCCGGTGCGGAGCGGGCGGCGTCGGTCCAGTGCCGGGCCTGGGCGTACGTGATGAAGTCGGTGGAGGGCGTGGCGAGGGGGAGCTGGTTGCCGTTGCCCCGGACGAGCGGGACGTCGGGGAGCCGGCGGCGGAATTCGGCGGCCGTTCCGGCACCGGGTTCCACGGCGGTCACGCGGGCGCCCCGGGCGTGCAGGAGGCTCGTTCCGATTCCCGTGCCCGCGCCGATGTCTGCCACGTCCGCGCCCGCGAGGGGGCGGTCCGCGAGTTCCTCGACGGCGTCGAGGAGGGCGGGTGGATAGGAGGGGCGGTGGGCGGCGCAGGCGGAGGCGACGGCGTTGAAGGAGTGGGCGCGGGCGGTGAAGTGGGCGGGGTGGGCCGGGGTGAGGGGGGCGGGGGCTTCGGGGGGCGGGTCCTTGGGTGAGGTGGCCATGGGGTCGTGCTCGGGGGGGGGGTGGGGTTGTCGGGGGGTGTCAGGTGCGTTTCGGCTTCTTCTTGCGGGCGGCGGGGTTGCCCGTGCGGGTTCCGCGGCGGCGTTCGTACCGGGCCAGGGCCGTTTCGTACTCCTGGCGGTGGAGCTTCTCGCCCGGGGCCTCGGTGAGGGAGCGGAAGAAGTACGCGAGGAGCGAGCCGACGAAGCCGATGGTCTTCAGGCTGCGGAGGGACTGGTCGCGGGCCGGGTCGGCGGGGCGGGAGGTGAAGCTCTCCCAGGTCTTGCGGAAGGCGATCGCGCTGCAGATCGCGAACATCACGATGACCAGGGTGTCGACGATGCCGCCGACGTCGGCGATCTGGAGGCCCTGGTAGGCGAAGCGGAGGAGGAGGCAGCCGGCGACCGCTGCCGCGAGAGAGCCAACGGAGGCTCCGACGCGGCGGAGGGCGTAGCCGTCGGTGTGGTGGAGCCAGGTGGTGCCGAAGAGGCGGAGGGGTTCGGGGCGGGGGCCGGGGTCCGGGGCGGGGGTGGGCCGGGAGGGGTGGGGGTTTTCGGTCACGGGGGCGATTATCCCCGGGCGGAGGCGTCGGGGCGGGGGTGTGCGGGCAGGGCGGGGTGGGGGTGGGGTGGGTGCTGACGGGGCGGCGGGGGGTGGTGTGGGGGCGGGAAGTGGGGGTGGGAGGGCGAGGGGGGTGTGGCTAGGGTGGGGGGTCCGGGTGCGGTGAGGGGCAAGGGAGTTGGGGTGTGTCGCTGGCGGCGGACGATCCCCAGGTCGTCGGGGAGTACCGGATTCTGGGGCGGCTGGGCACCGGGGGGATGGGGACCGTTTTCCTGGCGCGGTCGGCCTCCGGGCGCGAGGTCGCCGTGAAGGTGATTCACGAGCAGTACTCCGCCGATCCGGACTTCCGGGCCCGTTTCAAGCGGGAGATCGCCGCCGCGCGGCAGGTCAGCGGGGCGTTCACCGCCTCCGTTGTGGACGCGGACGCCGATGCCGCACGGCCGTGGATGGCCACGCAGTACGTTCCCGGGCCCACGCTGGCGCAGTTGCTGGAGGAGCAGGGGCCGCTGGGGGACGCCGAGCTGCGGCTGCTCGCGCTCGGGCTGGTGGAGGCCTTGCGGGACATCCACCGGGTGGGGGTCGTCCACCGGGATCTCAAGCCCGCGAACGTACTGATGGCGGCGGACGGGCCCCGCGTGATCGACTTCGGGGTGTCGCGGGCCGTGGGGAACGCGCCGCTGACCGTCACCGGGAACGTGATGGGGACGCCGCCGTTCATGTCGCCCGAGCAGTTGAACAGCCCTCGGAGCGTCGGGCCCGCATCGGACGTCTTCTCGCTGGCGACGCTGCTCGTGTACGCGGCGGCGGGGCGCGGGCCGTTCGACTCCGACAGTCCGTTCATGACCGCGTACGCCGTCGTGCACGAGCCGCCCGTGCTGGACGGCGTGCGGGAGCCGCTGCGCGGGATTCTGGAGTACTGCCTGGTCAAGGAGCCGGACGAGCGGCCGGACCTGGCGGAGCTGGCCGGGTTGTTACGGAAGTGGCGGCCGGCCGGGAGCGAATCGGGGGACGGCGGAGGTGCTGCCGCGGCCGATGACCCGGACACGATGGTCGTACGCCGCCGGGGCGAGGCCCACTCCCCCGCGCCCCCGCGTGCGCGGCGCGTTCGGGTCGCCGCCCTCGCCGGACTGCTGCTCGCCGCGGGGGCGGGGGGACTCCTCCTCCTGCTGCCCGACGCGAAGGACGCGCGGGGAGCGGGGGGCGCGGAGGGCGGGGTGGCCGTGCAGTCCTCGTCCGGGGCGCGGGCGCCGCTGAGGTCCGGCGAGCGGCTTCCCACCGGGTGGCGCTCCTGGCAGGCCGTGCTGCCGCCCGCCACCGTCGGGACGACCGGTCCCGTCGAGGCCGTCCGGTGCACCGCGGACGGCGCCGTGGCCGTGCACTGCGGGGGCGGTTCGGTGCGTACCGTACGGCTGGACGCGGCGACCGGCACGGTGCTGTGGCGGGCCCCGCAGCCGCCGACCGCTTCGGGGACCCGGGGGGCCGGGGACTCCTCGCCGTCCCAACTGGCGGGCGGAAAAGCCGTGTTCGTGGTGGAGACGCTGTCGGACGCGGCGCACCGGCTGGTCGCGCTCGACTCCCGGGACGGCCGCCGCCTGTGGCACCGGCCGGTCGGCCGTCCGGCGGCCGTGCGGGAGCCCGCCGTGCTCGGCGGCCTGGTCGCGGCGCCCTCCGCCGATCTGCGCGCCGTCGTCGCCCGCGACACCGCGACCGGCGACGCCCGCTGGACCTCGCCGAATCCGGCGGGGCTGGCGTGTGTTCCGTACGAGATCGAAGGGGTGCTGTACGGGACCTGCTCGGACCCCGGCAAGGAGGACGGGCCGCGGACGTATGTGCGGTACGCGAGCGGGAGCGGCGGCCGGACCACCGTCACCGAGCAGGCGGCCGACCGCGACCGGCTCGGGCTGAGCGGGGGCCGGTGGGTCTTCGCGAAGTGGGCGCGGGCGGAGGACGCCGGCCGGCACGCACATCACGAGGGCGGTTACTCCGGTCTCGTCCTGGTCGATCCCACGGGCGCGCGGGCCCCGCGCACGGTCCGGCTCTCCGGTACGCCGCAGGGGCGGCCGGTGCTGCGGGGCGACACGGTGTACTTCGTGCACCACTGGGGGCAGGTCTCGGCGTACGACGCGCGCAGCGGGCGGGCCCGCTGGGCGCGGGACACCGGGGTGCGCGGGCTCGGCGTGCCGGAGACGGACGCGGAGGGTGCGACGCTGTACGTGCCCAGCCTGAGCGGGCGGGTGCTGGCGCTCAACTCCCGTACCGGAGTGGAGAGATGGCGGTCGGGGCATCGCGGGTCGCCGCCGGCCGCGTACCACGACACGGGCGTGCTGCGGGTGGGCGGCGCGCTCGTCGTCACGGGGGCGGGCGGCGCGGTCTTCTCGCTGGACCCGCACGATCCGGAGCTGCGGCCGGGCGGGGACGAACCGCCGGGCGGGGGCGGGCCGCCGGGCGGGGGCGGGCCGCCGGGCGGGGGTGGGCCCGGGGGCGGGCCGCCGGGCGGGCCGCCGCCGCCTCGGCACTAGGCGGTGGGGCCTCGCCGTGGGAGCGGGGGCCGGTGGCACGGCACGTGTGCGACGGACCGTCCGACGGCGGTGGTGGGGGCAGGAGGTCCCGCCCCCACCGGCCGGGGGTCAGGCGAGTTTGCTCACGTCGCGGACCGCACCCTTATCGGCGCTGGTGGCCATGGCGGCGTAGGCGCGCAGGGCCTGGGAGACCTTGCGTTCGCGGTTCTTCGGGGCGTAGACGCCGCCGAGGGCCTCGTCGCGTTCGGCCAGCTCCTGGTCGGAGAGGAGCAGTTCGATGGTGCGGTTGGGGATGTCGATGCGGATGCGGTCGCCGTCCCGGACCAGGGCGATCGCGCCGCCCGAGGCGGCTTCCGGGGAGGCGTGGCCGATGGAGAGGCCCGAGGTGCCGCCGGAGAAACGGCCGTCGGTGATCAGCGCGCAGGCCTTTCCGAGGCCCGTGCCCTTGAGGTACGAGGTCGGGTAGAGCATCTCCTGCATGCCCGGACCGCCCTTGGGGCCCTCGTAACGGATGACGACCACGTCGCCCGCCCGGACCTGTTTCAGGAGGATCTTCTCGACGGCTTCCTCCTGCGACTCGCAGACGACGGCCGGGCCCTCGAAGGTCCAGATCGACTCGTCGACGCCGGCGGTCTTCACGACGCAGCCGTCGGGGGCCAGGTTGCCGCGGAGGACGGCCAGGCCGCCGTCCTTGGAGTAGGCGTGCGCGACGGAGCGGATGCAGCCCTCGGCGGCGTCCGTGTCCAGGGTGTCCCAGCGCTCGGACTGCGAGAAGGCGGTCGCGGAGCGGACGCAGCCGGGGGCGGCGTGCCACAGCTCGACGGCCTCGGGGGCGGGCGAGCCGCCGCGCACGTCCCAGTTCTTGAGCCACTCGGCGAGGGAGGCGGAGTGGACGGAGGTGACGTCCTCGTTGAGGAGTCCGCCGCGGTGGAGTTCGCCGAGGATGGCGGGGATGCCGCCCGCGCGGTGGACGTCCTCCATGTAGTACGTGCGGTCCTTGGCGACGTTGGGGGCGACCTTGGCCAGGCACGGGACGCGGCGCGAGATCTCGTCCATCTCCCGCAGCCCGAAGTCGAGTTCGGCCTCCTGGGCGGCGGCGAGGAGGTGCAGGATGGTGTTGGTGGAGCCGCCCATGGCGATGTCGAGGGCCATGGCGTTCTCGAACGCGGCACGGGAGGCGATGGCGCGCGGGAGGACGGACGCGTCGTCCTGCTCGTAGTGGCGCTTGGTGATCTCGACGATGGTGCGGCCGGCGTTCTCGTAGAGGGCGCGGCGGGCCGTGTGGGTGGCGAGGGTGGAGCCGTTGCCGGGGAGGGCGAGGCCGATGGCCTCGGCGAGGCAGTTCATGGAGTTGGCGGTGAACATGCCGGAGCAGGAGCCGCAGGTGGGGCACGCGTTCTCTTCGATACGGAGCATGTCCGCGTCGGAGATCTTGTCGTTGACGGCGTCCGACATGGCGTCGACCAGGTCGAGCGTGCGGACGGTGCCGTCGACGAGGGTGGCGCGGCCGGACTCCATGGGGCCGCCGGAGACGAAGATCGTGGGGATGTTGAGGCGGAGTGCCGCGTTCAGCATGCCGGGGGTGATCTTGTCGCAGTTGGAGATGCAGATCAGGGCGTCGGCGCAGTGGGCCTCGACCATGTACTCCACGCTGTCCGCGATGAGGTCGCGGGAGGGCAGGGAGTAGAGCATTCCGCCGTGGCCCATGGCGATGCCGTCGTCCACGGCGATGGTGTTGAACTCGCGGGGGACGGCGCCGGCGGCGTGGATCGCCTCGGAGACGATGCGGCCGACGGGGGCGAGGTGGGTGTGGCCGGGGACGAACTCGGTGAAGGAGTTGGCGACCGCGATGATCGGCTTGCCGATGTCCTCGCTCGCTACACCGGAGGCGCGCATGAGCGCGCGGGCGCCTGCCATGTTGCGGCCGTGGGTGACGGTGCGGGACCTCAGCTCGGGCATCGGGGTTCACTTCCCAGGGATTCGTCGTCGTCGGTACATGTACGGTACGGCTGGCGTCGAGCGTACGCCTAGGTTCCGGGATGTGGACGGGGGGTCCGGATGGCGGGACGGGTGTGCGGGGGCTGCGCGCCCGGGTCCTCCGGTACGGCTCCGACCGGGGGGTGCCCCGTCGGGGGTGCGGGGAACTGAGCGGCCAGCCACGACGCGCGTGCGCATCTCCCACCGGGCGGTGCGCCCCGTTCAGGGGCGCGGGGAACTGCGCGACCGGCCACAACGGATTTGCACGGAACCGTGCACGGCTGCGCGGCGAGCGCTTTAGGTGGAGGGGCGGGTCCGGGGCCTCTCCTGCCCGAGCGGACGAGGCTGGGTGTCCCGGTGCCGGGGCTCAGCTCTCGGCCTCGGCGGAGGAGCGTGCCCGGCGCAGGCGCTTGTGCGGGGGCGGCACCCGGGTGGGCCGGGAGCGGGAGGGGCCGCCCCCTTGCCCGCCCGTTCCGCCCCCTTGGGGCGGCCCCGTCGCCCAAGGGGGCTGGGGTGGCAGGGCGGCTGCGAAGCCCCAGGAGGAGATGCCTTTCGGTGTCTCGGGGGCGGGTTGTTCGCCTAAGTGCTCCGGGGCGGGCGGGAGGAGGCCAGGTGGAGGCGGGTGAAGGCAAGGGCCTCGGCCAGGTCGGCCTCGCGTTCCGTGGAGGACATCGCCCGCCGCGTGTTGACCTCGACGACGACGTGCCCGTCGAAGCCGGTCGCGGCCAGCCGCTCCAGCAGTTCCGCGCAGGGCTGGGTGCCGCGGCCCGGGACCAGGTGCTCGTCCTTGGCGGAGCCCTTGCCGTCGGCGAGGTGGACGTGGCCGAGCCGGTCGCCCATGCGGTCGATCATGGCCATCGCGTCGGTGCGGGCGGTCGCCGTGTGCGAGAGGTCGACGGTGAAGTGCCGGTAGTCGTCCTTCGTCACGTCCCACTCCGGGGCGTACGCCAGCATCTCGCGGTCCTTGTACCGCCACGGGTACATGTTCTCGACGGCGAAGCGCACGTCCGTCTCGTCGGCCATCCGCCAGATCCCGGTGACGAAGTCCCGGGCGTACGAGCGCTGCCAGCGGAAGGGCGGGTGGACGACGACCGTCGACGCGCCGAGCTTCTCGGCGGCCGACTGGGCCCGCCGGAGCTTGACCCACGGGTCCGTCGACCACACCCGCTGCGTGATCAGCAGGCACGGCGCGTGCACCGCGAGGACCGGCACGCCGTGGTGGTCGGAGAGTCTGCGCAGCGCTTCGACGTCCTGGCTGACGGGGTCCGTCCACACCATGACCTCGACGCCGTCGTAGCCGAGGCGCGCGGCGATCTCGAAGGCCGTCGCGGTCGACTCCGGGTAGACGGAGGCGGTGGACAGCGCGACCTTCGCATCCGGGATGCGTACGGCCGGTACCGCCGGAACCGCCGGTGCCGCTGGTTTCGCCACTTCTGCCACGAAGGACAGCGTACGGTCCCCTCTCCCGGCGGGGACGGCGAGGGGCCGACCCGTCAGGACGAGGGGAGGTGGTCCAGCCGCCGCAGGATGACTCCCTCGCGCAGCGCCCACGGACATATCTCCAGCACCGGCACCTCGAACAGATCCATCGCACCCTCCGCGACCAGCGCGCCGGCCAGGAGCTGGGGGGCGCGGTCGGCGGAGACGCCGGGCAGGTGGGAACGCTGCTCGACGGTCATGGCGGCCAGTTTCGGCACCCACTCCTCCAGCGAACTGCGGCTCAGTTCGCGCTGGATGTACAGACCCTCCGCCGACCGGGCCGCCCCGCCGATCCTGGCGAGCTGGCGGAAGGTCTTGGAGGTCGCCACGACGTGGTCCGGCGGCCCGAAGCGGGCGAACTCCCCGACCGTGCGGGCGATCTCCGCACGCACCTGCCGGCGCAGCGCCCGTACGTCCTGGGCGTCCGGCGGGTCGCCGGGCAGGTGCGCCGCGGTGAGCCGGCCGGCGCCCAGCGGCAGGCTGACGGCGGCGTCGGGGTCCTCGTCGATGCCGTACGCGATCTCCAGCGAGCCGCCCCCGATGTCGAGCAGCAGCAGCTTGCCCGCGGACCACCCGAACCACCGGCGGGCCGCGAGGAAGGTGAGCCGGGCCTCGTCCTCGCCGGACAGCACCTTCAGGTCGGCGCCCGTCTCCTCCCGCACCCGGGCGAGGACGTGGTCGGCGTTGGACGCCTCCCGCACGGCGGAGGTGGCGAAGGCGATGACGTCCTCGCACCCCTTGTCCTCGGCGGTCTGCATGGCCTGCCGCACGGTGCCGACCAGCCGGTCGATGCCCGCGGGGGCCACCGCCCCGCCCTCGTCGAGCAGTTCCGCGAGGCGCAGCTCCTCCTTGTAGGAGTGCGCGGGAAGGGGGCGGGCGCCACGATGGGCGTCCACCACGAGCAGGTGCGCCGTGTTCGAACCGACGTCGAGGACTCCGAGTCTCATGCACGGAACGCTACTGCTGCACGGCGCGCGGGTTCCTGCGCCTACCCTTGCCCCGTGCCAAAGACGAAAAAGGCGAAGCCGGGAAAAGCCGCGGAACTGCCGGAAACGGGCGTGACGGGGGCCGTGGTGAGTGACGAGCAGGGGCTGGACTTCGCCCGCGCGTGGGTGGAGTTCCCGGACCCGGAGGACGAGGAGCAGGTCTTCCGCTGCGACCTGACCTGGCTGACGTCGAAGTGGACGTGCATCTTCGGCAGCGGCTGCCAGGGCATCAAGCTGGGGCGCGCCGACGACGGCTGCTGCACGCTCGGGGCGCACTTCTCGGACGAGGACGACGAGCGGCGGGTCGCGGGGCACGTGGCCCGGCTGACTCCGGACATCTGGCAGTTCCACGACGTCGCGCGGACCTCGAAGGCCGTGAAGGGGCCGAACGGCGGCTGGGTCCAGGCGGACGAGGACGGCGACCGTCAGACGCGCCGCTGGGAGGGTTCGTGCATCTTCCAGAACCGTCCCGGTTTCGCGGGCGGGGCGGGCTGCTCGCTCCACATCCTGGCGCTGCGGGAGGGCCGGGAGCCGCTCGAGACCAAGCCGGACGTGTGCTGGCAGTTGCCGGTGCGCCGGACGTACGACTGGGTCGAGCGGCCGGACGACACGAAGATCCTGATGGTCACGATCGGTGAGTACGACCGGCGGGGATGGGGCCCGGGAGGCCACGACCTGCACTGGTGGTGCACGTCGGCCACCTCGGCGCACGGGGCGGGCGATCCGGTGTACGTCTCCTACCGGCCGGAGCTGACGGAGCTGATGGGGGCGGGCGGCTACGCGAAGCTGGCGGAGCTGTGCGAGGCCCGTCTGGCCTCCCAGCTCCCCCTGGTGGCCCCGCACCCGGCGGACCCGGGGGTGTAGGTCCCCCTCCGGGGGCCGTCCCCTTGCTGTCCCCCGCCCTCGGTGGGCCGGGTGCGGGGGCCGGGGACGGCTGCCCGAAGGGCACGCCATCAGGTCAGGGGCGCGGGGAACTGCGCGACCGGCCACGACGCACCCGCACGGGACGGGGACCACCACGGCTCACCCGCACGGGACGGAGACCCCGGCCCGCCCGCACGGGACGGAGACCCCGGCCCGCCCGCACGGGACGGAGACCCCGGCCCACCCGCGCGGCACTCGTCCCACCCGCGCGGCACTCGGCACGCGGCACGCCGCGCTCGGGCTCGGCGACCGGCGCCCGCCACCCGGCCCGCGGCCGACCGCCCCTACCCCGGCTCCCCCGTCGCAGACGGCTCCGGCTCCGGCGCCGACGGCGAAGGACTCGGCTCCTCCGTCGGCCCCGGCGACGAAGGCTCCACGGGCGGCGTGCTCGGCGGCCGGGTCGGCGGCGCCGTCGGCGGCGGCGTGCTCGGCGGATGCGTGGGCGGCGACGTGGTCGGCCCGGTGGGCGGCGACGACGGCCCCCCGCTCGGCCCGCCGGCCCCGGGCGCGGGCCCGGGAGCGGGCTCCGTCGCCCCGGCCCCCCGGCCGCTCACCGACACCACCGCACCGCACGGCGATACCCCCACCCGTGCCGTCCACGCCTTCCGCGGTTCCTTCTCCCGGTCCACGGTCACGTACACCGTCACCGACTCCCCCGGGGCCAGCGTCCCCGAGCTCCGGCTCAGCCGCAGCCAGGGCGCGTCGGCCCAGATCGACCAGGTCACCGGCGCGGCCCCGGAAGCGCTCAGCCGCACCACCGTCGCCCCGCCGGACGCCTCCGCCGTCACCACGAGCCGTCCCGCGCCGGGCGCTCCCGCCCGGCCCGGCGTGAGGACCCGCACCGCGACGTCCCGCAGTCCGCTGCCCGTCGAGAAGGTGGGATCGGGGCCGCCCCGGGTGTTCCCGGTCCTCTCGTACGCGCTCCCGCCGGCCCCCTCGTACGGCGAGCCGTCGGCGCCCAGCGGCCCGTCCTTCTCGCTCGCGGTGACGGCGGCGCCCCGGTGCCCCTCCCCCGTGAGGGGCGCCCGGTACGCCGCCCAGAGCGCGAGCACCGGGGCGGCCACGACGGTCGCCACCACGGTCGTCGTGACGGCGCGGGTGCGCAGGCGTTCGCGGCGCGCCGCGCGGTCCTTGGGGTCCAGCGGGAAGCCCGTGCGGTCGAAGCGCGGCGTGCCCGCGCGCGCCGGCCGGGGTGCGTGCAGCATCGCCATGTACGCCGCCGAGCGCGGCGCCTCGACCAGCGGAAGCCGTCCCGGGGACGCGCCGGTGCCCGGCCAGGGCCCGGCCGCCCCGGCCCGTTCGGCGGCCCGCCGGCACAGGGGGCACTCGTCGACGTGCCGTACGAGTTCCGCGCGCAGGGCGGTGCTGAGCAGCACCCGGTCGTCCCCGGTCAGCCGGGTCACCGTGGGGCAGGCCCCGCTCTCGACGACCAGCAGCGCCGCCCGGGTCCGTTCGACCTCGCAGGCCGCGGCGGCGAGGAGTTCGCGGGCCGCCGGGTGGTCGAGCCCCAGCACGGCCGCGACCTGCCGGGCGCCGAGTCCGTGCCGTACGGCGAGTTCCAGCGCCTCCCGCTGCTCCGGGGACGTTCCGGCGGCCTCCGGCCAGGCGAGGCGGGCCAGGTCGGCGTGCCGGGCGCGGGCCACGCTCTCCTCGACCGGGAGTTCCGGCTCCGGTACGGCGGAGGGCGGGCGGTGGGCCCCCTTGCCGCCGGGCGAGGCCTGTCTGCGCCGCTTCTCGTCGGTGAGGCGGCGCAGGCAGGCCCAGCGGGTGAGGGCGTACAGCCAGGCCCGGCGGTCCGGTTCGTCGGCGGGGCTGCGGGCGAAGCTGCGCTCGGCGAGGGCCAGCACGTCGCCGAGGACGGCGGTCGCGACGTCGTGGTCGCGCAGGACCGACAGGGCGTAGGTGAACAGCCCGTCGAGGTGGGGCTCGTAGCGGCTCGGCGGGCGCTGGGCCAGGGTGCGGGGGGCACGCCGGTGGACCCGGTGCGCGCCGGTGCTGCTTCCGGCCGCGCCCGCGCTTCCCGGGGCGCCGGCGGTGCCGGTGGGGGGTGTGCGGCGCGCGGGGTGCTGCTCCCGCCTGCTGGTCGTCATCCGGCCGACCGTAGGGGTGCTGCGGCTGCCCCCTCGCTCCCCTTGAGCCCTTTTAATCCTTACGGGTGAACAGATCACTCGAAAGAGGACAGGAATCCCTCATTCCGCCCTCTTCTGTCCCGTACCACTGGCCTATGCCATCACGCTTGGTGGCGGTTCCCCTCCGGTGTCGCCGGGCGCCCCGGCACCGGCCCGTGACCGCGTTGTCAGACCCGCTCTGTACGGTGACGCCATGGCTGCCCGTACGAAATCCGCGAAGGACCGGCCGTCCTACCGCTGCACCGAATGCGGCTGGACGGCCGTCAAGTGGCTCGGCCGCTGCCCCGAGTGCCAGGCCTGGGGGACGGTCGAGGAGTTCGGCGGCGCGCCCGCCGTCCGGACGACCGCGGCCGGCCGGGTCTCCACGGCCGCGCTCCCCATCGGCCAGGTGGACGTCCGCACCGCCACGGCCCGCTCCACCGGGGTGCCCGAGCTGGACCGGGTGCTCGGCGGCGGTCTGGTGCCCGGCGCGGTGGTCCTGGTCGCGGGCGAGCCGGGCGTCGGCAAGTCGACGCTGCTGCTGGACGTCGCCGCGAAGGCCGCCGACGACGAGCACCGCACGCTGTACGTCACGGCGGAGGAGTCGGCGAGCCAGGTCCGGCTGCGCGCGGACCGCATCAAGGCGGTCAGCGACCACCTCTACCTGGCGGCCGAGACCGACCTGGCCGCCGTCCTCGGCCACCTGGACGCGGTCAAGCCGACCCTCCTGATCCTCGACTCCGTGCAGACGGTCGCCTCCGCCGAACTGGACGGGGCACCCGGCGGCGTGGCCCAGATCCGGGAGGTGACCGCGGCCCTGATCCGGGCGTCCAAGGAACGCGGCATGGCGACCCTGCTGGTCGGCCACGTCACCAAGGACGGCAACATCGCGGGCCCGCGCCTGCTGGAGCACCTGGTCGACGTCGTCCTCTCCTTCGAGGGCGACCGGCACGCCCGGCTGCGCCTGGTCCGGGGCGTGAAGAACCGGTACGGGGCCACCGACGAGGTCGGCTGCTTCGAGCTGCACGACGAGGGCATCACGGGCCTCGCCGACCCCTCGGGCCTCTTCCTCACCCGCCGTGACGTCGCCGTCCCCGGCACCTGTCTGACCGTCACCCTGGAGGGCCGCCGCCCCCTGGTCACCGAGGTCCAGGCGCTCACGGTCGACTCGCAGATCCCCTCGCCCCGCCGCACCACCTCCGGGCTGGAGACCTCCCGCGTCTCGATGATGCTGGCCGTCCTGGAACAGCGCGGGAAGATCAGCGCCCTCGGCAAGCGCGACATCTACTGCGCCACGGTCGGCGGCGTGAAGCTCACCGAGCCCGCCTCCGACCTGGCCGTCGCCCTGGCCCTGGCCTCCGCCGCCTCCGACACCCCGCTGCCCAAGAACCTGGTCGCGATCGGCGAAGTGGGCCTGGCCGGGGAGATCCGCCGGGTCACGGGCGTCCAGCGCCGCCTCGCCGAAGCACACCGGCTGGGCTTCACGCACGCCCTGGTCCCGACCGATCCGGGCCGGGTTCCGGCGGGCATGAAGGTGACCGAGGTCGCCGACATGGGAGCCGCCCTGCTGGCCCTTCCGCGCCGGTCTCGCGCACAGGCCCCACGGAGTGAGGAGGAGCGCCGGTAGACTTTGCCCTGGTCTCGCCTGTCCACCGCGTACGCGAGGCGAAGTTGACCGCCCCTGCCGGGGGCGGCCCCGACCCGTGACCCCCGTATCCGGAGGAGTGCAGTGGCAGCCAACGACCGGGCCTCATCACCCGGAAAGTCCGGCGGAGGCTCCAGCAACTCCGGCTCTGGCAACGAGGCCCAGATCCGCGCCTCGCTGAGCGCCGTCGCCCCCGGGCAGGCCCTCCGCGACGGCCTGGAGCGCATCCTGCGCGGCAACACCGGCGGACTGATCGTCCTCGGCATGGACAAGACCGTCGAGTCGATGTGCACCGGCGGCTTCGTGCTGGACGTCGAGTTCACCGCGACCCGCCTGCGCGAGCTGTGCAAGCTCGACGGCGCGCTGATCCTCGACAAGGACATCACCAAGATCCTGCGGGCCGGCGTGCAGCTCGTGCCGGACGCCTCCATCCACACGGAGGAGACGGGCACCCGCCACCGCACGGCGGACCGCGTCTCCAAGCAGTGCCACTTCCCGGTGGTCTCCGTCTCGCAGTCGATGCGTCTGATCGCCCTGTACGTGAACGGCGAGCGCCGGGTCCTGGAGGAGTCGGCCGCGATCCTCTCCCGCGCGAACCAGGCGCTCGCCACGCTGGAGCGCTACAAGCTGCGCCTGGACGAGGTGGCCGGGACGCTCTCCGCGCTGGAGATCGAGGACCTGGTGACGGTCCGCGACGTGACGGCGGTCGCCCAGCGCCTGGAGATGGTGCGCCGGATCGCCACGGAGATCGCCGAGTACGTGGTCGAGTTGGGCACCGACGGCCGGCTGCTCTCGCTCCAGTTGGACGAGCTGATCGCGGGCGTCGAGCCAGAACGCGAGCTGGTCGTACGGGACTACGTCCCCGAGCCGACCGCGAAGCGCTCGCGGACGGTGACCGAAGCCCTGACCGAGCTCGACGCGCTCTCCCACAGCGAGCTGCTCGAACTCCCCACCGTGGCGCGCGCCCTGGGCTACAGCGGCTCCCCGGAGACGCTGGACTCGGCGGTGTCCCCGCGCGGCTACCGCCTGCTGGCGAAGGTGCCGAGGCTGCCCGGCGCGATCATCGAGCGTCTCGTCGAGCACTTCGGGGGCCTGCAGAAGCTGCTCGCCGCGAGCGTGGACGACCTCCAGGCGGTCGACGGCGTCGGCGAGGCCCGCGCCCGCTCGGTCCGCGAGGGCCTCTCGCGACTGGCGGAGTCGTCCATCCTGGAGCGGTACGTGTGACCGGTCCCGCCGACGGGTGAGGACGACGGCCCCGCCGCGGGCGGCCCGAGGGGGCCGGCGGCGGGGCGGACGGTCTTTTGCGGCCGGTCAGTCCATCCGGACCGGCCAGCCCTACTGGACCGATCAGTCCTACCGGACCGGTCAGTCCTTCTCTGGACCTGCCAGCCCTACCGGACCGATCAGTCCTACCGGACCGGTCAGTCCTTCTGGAGGGAGATGGACGCGGGGAACTTGGCTCCGGCGAGTTCCACCACGTAGGTGCCGGGCGCCACCGGGCCACCGGCGGGGACGTCGCAGCGCGCCGCGTCGCTCGGCTTGCGGTCCCAGGAGACGACCTGGCTGGCCTGCCCCTTCGGCGGAAGCTGGAAGAAGACGTTCCGGGCGCCCTTCACACAGTCCTTCGAGGACCAGACCTTCTCGCTCGCGTCGTTCTTGACGGTGACGACCGCCCCCGCGGGGCCCAGGTCCACCTTGCAGGCGGCCGACGACGTGTTCTTCGCGGTGAGCGTGAACTTCGCGGGCTCGTCCACCGGGACCTGCACCTTGACCGCGCTGAGCGTCAACTCGACCGCTTCCGAAGCGCAGTTGGGCAGCGCGGAGTTCGCCGGAACCTGCTGCCCCGGCCCTCCGGCACCGGATGCGCCCGTGCCGCCGGATCCGGACGCGGACCCCGTCCCGGCCGTGCCGGCACCGGACCCGGCGGACCCGGAACCCGATCCCGCGGACCCGGAACCCGACCCGGCGGACCCGGAGCCCGATCCCGTACTGCCGCCGTCCGTCCCCCCGTTGGCGTCCCCGGGGTCGCGGCCGCCCGGCTCGCCCGGTACGACCGGTCCCGTGGCCGAGGGTCCGGGGGTGATGGAGGCGGCGGGTGAGGGGCCCCCCGCACCCTTGCCGTTCTTGTCGTCGTCCCCTCCGCCGGAGAGCACGATCCACAGCACCAGCACCACCAGGAGCACCAGCAAGGACAGCCCGACGGCCCTCCGTCGCCAGTAAATGGAGGAGGGGAGCGGCCCGACTGGATTACGCAGAGATCCCACGGCCAGAACTCTACGAGAGAACGGGCCCCAACTCCTGCCCCACCCGCCGCTGTCGCGACAACTTTTGCCGATCATCATCCTGGCTGACGATCCCGCACCCGACTTTCGTCATGCTCCGTCACCCACAGGAGTCGACCTTCGGCGATTGTGAACGCCGCCCGTCCATTCCGTAACGTCTGGGGGCATGGAAACCAGCAGCGCGCTCTACCGCGCCATCCTCAACTTCGCGCACTCCACTCCCGGCTGGTTCCAGTTCCTCGCCGAGATATGGACGGAGCTGGGGCTGCTGGTCTTCGCCGGTCTCTTCCTCGTGGTGTGGTGGCGCGCCCGCGGCGACAGCGCGGCCTCGGTGGCGGTCGCGGTGCTGGCGCCGCTGGCGACCGGGGTGATGTACGTGGCGAGCGAGTCGCTGAAGTCGGTGATCGACGAGGACCGGCCGTGCCGGGCGGTGGCGCGGGCGGCGCGGCCGCTGGTGGAGTGCCCGCCGGTGGGCGACTGGTCGTTCCCGAGCAACCACTCGGTGATCGCGGGCGCCGCGGCGGCCGGACTGATCCTGGCCTGGCCGCGGCTGGCGGTGTTCGTCGCGCCGATGGCGCTGCTGATGGCGCTCTCCCGGGTGTTCGTCGGCGTGCACTACCCGCACGACGTGCTGGTGGGGCTGCTGTTCGGCGGGATCGGCGGGGCGGTGCTGGTGTGGGTGTGCGCGCGGCTGGGACAGGGCGCGATCATGTGGATGCGGGCGTCCGGCGTGGGCCTGCTGGTGTGGTTCGCGGGCCCCGGCGCGGGCCGCAGGTCCCGGAGCCTGACATGAGCGCGCTCGCATCGGCGGGCGGCTCCGCGTCCCGCCTCGGCCGTCCGCACACCGTTTCGTGCCAGGATCGGAGGTGCCATGACTGCGACCACTGAGTTCACGCCCCAGCCCCCGTCCGAGCCCATGTCCGCGACCTCCACCGCGGCCGGGACCACCGCCGCGGCCGTGCCCGATCAGCACGGCGGCGAGCTGCCCGTCCTGCACCCCGCCGTCAACCTCTGGTTTACGGCCCACGCCCGCGACCTGCCCTGGCGGCGCCCCGAGGCGGGCCCGTGGGGTGTGATGGTCAGCGAGTTCATGCTCCAGCAGACGCCCGTCGCCCGGGTCCTCCCGGTGTACGAGCAGTGGCTGGCCCGCTGGCCGCGCCCCGCCGACCTGGCCGCCGAGCCGTCCGGCGAGGCCGTCCGCGCCTGGGGCCGGCTCGGCTACCCGCGCCGGGCGCTGCGCCTGCACGGTGCGGCCACCGCCATAACGGAGCGGCACGGCGGCGACGTGCCGTCCGAGCACGCGCAGCTCCTGTCGCTGCCGGGCATCGGCGAGTACACGGCCGCTGCGGTGGCGTCCTTCGCGTACGGACAACGGCACGCGGTGCTCGACACGAACGTCCGCCGGGTGATCGCCCGCGCGGTGACCGGCGTGGAGTACCCGCCGAACGCGACCACCGCCGCCGAGCGCCGGCTGGCCCGTGCGCTGCTGCCCGAGGACACGGAGACGGCGGCCCGCTGGGCGGCGTCCTCGATGGAACTCGGCGCGCTGGTGTGCACGGCGAAGAACCCGGCGTGCGGGCGCTGCCCGATCTCCGCCCAGTGCGCCTGGCTGCGCGCGGGCAAGCCCCCGCACGAGGGCCCGGCGCGCAGGACGCAGACGTACGCCGGTACGGACCGCCAGGTGCGCGGGCGGCTGCTCGCCGTGTTGCGGGAGGCCGTGACTCCGGTGTCACAGAGGGAGCTCGACGCGGTGTGGCACGAGCCGGTGCAGCGGGCACGTGCCCTGGACGGGCTGGTTTCGGACGGTTTGGTGGAGCCGCTGGCGGGTGGCGTTTACCGGCTTCCGCAGAGTTAAACCTCCTGGAAGGGTTCCGTCGTTACACAACCGATGGACAGCCGTGCGTCCTCCGAGCGCTGACCCGCACAGCCCCGTGACAACCCCTCCGTACCTTCAGGGACACAGGGGAACAGCCGGAATTGACCACCGGCTGACACAACGGGACGGGACGGAGGCGGTTCGAATGGCGCACGGCGAGGTGCTCGGATTCGAGGAGTACGTACGCACGCGGCAGGAGGCCCTGCTGCGCAGCGCACGCCGCCTCGTCCCGGACCCGGTCGACGCCCAGGACCTCCTGCAGACCGCGCTGGCGCGTACGTACGGCCGCTGGGACGGCATCGAGGACAAGTCGCTGGCCGACGCCTACCTGCGCCGTGTCATGATCAACACGCGTACGGAGTGGTGGCGGGCCCGCAAGCTGGACGAGGTTCCCACCGAGCAGCTGCCCGACGCCCGCGTCGAGGACGGCACGGAGCAGCGCGCCGACCGCGCTCTGCTGATGGACGTCCTCGGAGTGCTGGCGCCGAAGCAGCGCAGCGTGGTCGTATTGCGGCACTGGGAGCAGATGAGCACCGAGGAGACCGCTGCCGCACTGGGCATGTCTGCCGGTACGGTCAAGAGCACCCTGCACCGGGCCCTCGCCCGGCTCCGTCAGGAACTGGAGAGCAGGGATCTGGACGCCAGGGCCCTGGAGCGCGATGACATGCGTGGTGGAGTGCGGGTCGAACGGGGGCAGGAGCGGTGCGCGGCCTAGGCAGGCGGAGCGATCAGCGGACGGGAGAGGGGGACGGCCGGACGGCCGCCCCCGACGACGACTGCACCACGATCGGGCACGAACCCGGGTCCTGGACCCGGGAGAAGTCCCATCGGAACGTACTGGCGGTGAGTGGAACGGCGATGGCCGGCCTCGCCGCCGTCGGCCTGTTCGGGGTCTCCTGCAGCGCGGGCGGCACCGGCACCCGCGACGAGGGCCCGGCCCGCAGCGACCCGGTCGCGGCCAAGGTCGACCCGACGCCGCTGCCCACGACCTCCGCGCCGGCCGAAGCGCCGCCCGGGCCGGCCGCCCGGAAGGACCCGGTCGAGCTGCTGAAGGACGACCCGAAGGTCAGCGCGACGGTCAAGCACGACCTGAAACCCTGCGTGAAGGACATCTACCCGGTCGACGCCTCCTACGGGAAGGTCACCGGCAACACCTCCGACGACATCATCGTGAACGTGATGACCTGCGGCGACGCCGTGGGGATCGGCAGCTACGTGTTCCGCGAGGACAACGGCCGCTACACCAACGTCTTCGTGGCGGAGGAGCCCGCGGTGTACGCGTCGATCGACCGGGGAGACCTGGTGGTGACCCGTCCGGAGTACAAGAAGGGCGACCCGGTGGCGTTCCCGTCCGGCGAGGTGGTCGTGACGTACCGCTGGATGGGGCAGAAGTTCGTCGAGCACGACAGGGTGGAGAACAGCTACAGCAAGGCCGTCGGCAACGGCGACAAGCAGGGCGAGGTGCAGAGCCCCGGCCTGGACGCGGACGAGCAGAAGAAGGACGCCACCGAGCCCGGACGGGCTGGCGGCACGGACGACACCCCGTCCCCCCGGAGCTGACCGGGTGATGTTTCACGTGGAACATCACCGCCCCCTGAGCGCATGAGCCGGGACCCGGGGCCCGGACCGAGAGAGCAGAGAGCAGAGAGCACCCCATGGCCGATACGCACGTCCTGTTCGTCGAGGACGACGATGTGATCCGTGAGGCGACCCAGTTGGCGCTGGAGCGGGACGGCTTCACCGTCACCGCGATGCCGGACGGCCTCTCCGGCCTGGAGGCGTTCCGCGCGCACCAGCCGGACATCGCGCTGCTCGACGTGATGCTGCCGGGCATGGACGGGGTGAGCCTGTGCCGTCGCATCCGTGACGAGTCGACCGTTCCGGTGATCATGCTGTCGGCGCGGGCCGACTCGATCGACGTGGTGCTGGGCCTGGAGGCCGGGGCCGACGACTACGTGACGAAGCCGTTCGACGGTTCGGTGCTGGTCGCGCGCATCCGCGCCGTACTGCGCCGCTTCGGCCACGCGTCCGGCAACGGCGCCCCCAAACCCGTGGAGGGCGGCGAGGGCGGCGAGGGCGGGGTGCTGACCTTCGGCGAGCTGGAGGTCGACACCGAGGGCATGGAGGTGCGCAAGCACGGCGAGCCCGTCGCGCTGACCCCGACCGAGATGCGGCTGCTGCTGGAGTTCTCCCACGCGCCCGGCACCGTGCTCTCCCGCGACAAGCTGCTGGAGCGGGTGTGGGACTACGGCTGGGGCGGCGACACCCGGGTGGTGGACGTTCACGTCCAGCGGCTGCGCGCGAAGATCGGCCAGGACCGGATCGAGACCGTCCGCGGCTTCGGCTACAAGTTGAAGGCCTGATCCCCTTCCGTGAAGAGCGCCGCATGAGACGTCTCGCCCTGCGCACCGGCATCCGCTGGAAGATCAGCTTCGCGATCGCCGCCGTGAGCGCGCTGATCGCCGTCCTGCTGAGCATCGTCGTGCACAACTCGGCACGCGTCTCCATGCTGGACAACGCCCGTGACCTGCAACTGGAGCGGCTGCAGTTCGCGCAGCGGCTGTACGAGTCCTCGCGCGACCCGAAGGTCGGCTCCGAGCTCAACAACCCCGGCCTGCCCGCCGAGCTGCGGGCCAAGCTCGCCCACGGGCGGCGCGCCACGCACGTCCAGGAGGACGCGAAGGGGGTGCCCGAGGTGTGGGCCGCGGTCCCCTATCCGGGGGGCGACATCCTCTCCCTGCACACCCGCTTCCCGAACAATGCGCGCGTCGTGGCGGACCTGGACCGTTCGCTGGTGGTCGCGTCGAGCGCCGTCGTCGTGGGCGGCACCGCGCTGGGCATCCTCATCGGCGGCTCCATCTCGCGCCGGCTGCGCAAGGCCGCGTCCGCGGCCACCGACGTGGCGCGGGGCCAGACGCAGGTACGGGTGCTGGACGCGATCGGCGGTGTCGTACGGGACGAGACCGACGACCTCGCGCACGCGGTGGACGCGCTCACCGACGCGCTCCAGGAGCGGGTGGAGGCGGAGCGCCGGGTCACCGCCGACATCGCGCACGAGCTGCGCACACCGGTCACCGGCCTGCTCACCGCCGCGGAACTGCTGCCCCCGTCGCGCCCCACCGAGCTGGTGCGGGACCGGGCGCAGGCCCTGCGGACGCTGGTGGAGGACGTCCTGGAGGTGGCGCGGCTGGACAGCGCCGCCGAGCGGGCGGAGCTCCAGGAGATCGCGCTGGGCGAGTTCGTCTCGCGCCGGGTGGCGTCGCTGTACCCGGACGCGGTCGTCACGGTGGTGCACGAGAGCTGGGTCAACACCGATCCGCGCCGCCTGGAGCGCATCATCGGCAATCTCCTCGGCAACGCCGCCAAGCACGGCAAGCCCCCGTTCGAGGTGACCGTCGAGGGCCGGGTGGTGCGGGTCCGCGACCACGGCAAGGGCTTCCCGGCGGACCTGCTGCGGGAGGGGCCGAGCCGTTTCCGCACCGGGTCGACCGACCGCGCGGGCCACGGACACGGGCTCGGGCTGACCATCGCGTCGGGCCAGGCAAAGGTGCTCGGGGCGCGGCTGACCTTCCGCAACGCGCAGGCGGACGGGGGCGCGATCGCGGTGCTGTGGCTGCCGGAGCACGCCCCGACGGCGACGGGCAGCTTCCCCATCGTGAATCTGGCGGACCTGCCGCCGCGGCGGCGCTGAGCCTGTTCGTACGAGTACGAGGAAGGGGCGCCCGGCACGCTGTGTGCCGGGCGCCCCTTCCTCGTCACCGGTGAGCCGGGGTCACCGGTGAGCCGGGCGGCGCACCGCCTACGCCTGGGCGGCCACCGCGTCCTTCTGCACCGCGGTGTCCGGGGCGGAGCCGTCCTTCTTCTGCGGGCCCGCGCCCTTCAGCTCGACCTCCTTGACGAAGAACGCCGCGACCAGGGCGACCACCGCGACGCCCGCGCCGAGCAGGAACGCGCCGTGCGTGCCGGTGGCGACGGCGAACTGGTACATCTCCCGCAGCGCGGCCGGGAGCTTCTCCAGGCTGGCGGCGTCCAGGGCCGCGCCCTGGGGCATGCCTCCGGTGGAGCCGCCCTGGGCGACCATCGAGTCGGTGACCCGGGCGGTGAACAGCGCGCCCATCACCGAGACGCCGAACGAGCTGCCGAGCGTACGGAAGAGGGTCGTGGACGAGGAGGCGACGCCCATGTCCTTGGGCTCGACGCTGTTCTGCGCGACCAGCATGGTGATCTGCATCAGGAAGCCCATGCCCGCGCCGAGGACCGCCATGTAGATCCCGGAGGTGAGGCGGGAGGTGCCGGTGTCCATCTGCGCGAGCAGGACCAGTCCCGCGGTGATCAGCGCGCCGCCCGCGATCGGGAACATCCTGTACTTGCCGGTGTTGGTGGTGACCCGGCCGACGAGCAGCGAGACGACCATCATCGACAGCAGCATCGGCAGCAGGAGCAGGCCGGAGTTGGTCGCCGACGCGCCCTGCACGGACTGCTGGAAGAGCGGCAGGTAGAGGACCGCGCCGAACATCACGAAGCCGACGATGAAGCCGATCACCGACATGAGGGTGAAGTTCCGGTTGCGGAAGATGTGCAGCGGAATGATCGGCTCGGCCGCCTTGGTCTCCACGTACAGGAAGCCGGCGACCGAGGCGAGGCCGAGGGCCGCCAGGCCCAGGATCTGGCCGGAGCCCCAGGCGTACTCGGTGCCGCCCCAGGTGGTGACCAGGACGATCGCGGTGATGCCGACGGTCAGCAGGGCCGCGCCGAGGTAGTCGATCTTCCCCTTGCCGGTGCGCTCCTTCTTCGGCAGGTGCAGCACGGTGGTGATCATGAAGAGGGCGAGCGCGCCGAGCGGCACGTTGATGTAGAAGGACCAGCGCCAGCCGAGGTGGTCGGTGATCGCACCGCCGGCCAGCGGGCCGCCGATCATGGCCAGCGCCATCACACCGGCCATCATGCCCTGGTACTTGCCGCGCTCACGCGGCGGAATCAGGTCGCCGATGATCGCCATGACGCCGACCATCAGTCCGCCCGCGCCCAGCCCCTGCACGGCCCGGAAGCCGATGAGCTGGCCCATGTCCTGGGCCATGCCGCTGAGTACGGAACCCAGCACGAAGACGACGATCGAGACGAGGAAGATGCCCTTGCGGCCGTAGAGGTCGCCGAGCTTGCCCCAGATCGGGGTGGAGGCCGCGGTCGTCAGCGTGTACGCGGTGACCACCCAGGACAGGTGCTCCAGGCCGCCCAGCTCGCCGACGATGGTGGGCATCGCGGTGCCGATGATCATGTTGTCGAGCATCGCGAGCAGCATCGCGATCATGAGGGCGAGGAGCACGACGCGCACGCTGCGCGGCTGCTTCCCCGCCTGCTGAGGCTTCGGTATCGCCGCGTGCGGCGCTGTGGTGGTCATGTCTCGTCCCCTGTTGATACTTACTTGCCGCCCGGCAAGTTGGCTACACTTCAGGAAGGTAGACTGTTAACTTGCCGGTCGTCAAGTAAGTTTTGACGGGTTGAACAAGCCTTGGGAGTACGCGGATGAGCAGCAGTGCCGGCGGAACGGGACGGCAGCGCCGGGGTGACACGCGCCAGCGCATCCAGGACGTGGCCCTGCGGCTGTTCGCGGAGCGGGGGTACGAGAAGACCTCGCTGCGGGAGATCGCCGAGGAGCTGGAGGTCACCAAGGCGGCGCTGTACTACCACTTCAAGACCAAGGAAGACATCCTGATCAGCCTCTTCGAGGACCTGACCCGGCCGATGGACGAGCTGATCGAGTGGGGCGAGGGCCAGCCGCGCACGCTGGCCACCAAGAAGGAGCTCCTCAACCGCTACAGCACCGCGCTGACGAACGCGGGCCCGCTCTTCCGCTTCATGCAGGAGAACCAGGGGACGGTGCGGGACCTGAGCGTCGGCGACAGCTTCAAGGCACGGATGATCAAGATGATGGCATTGATGAAGGAGCCCGAGGCGCCGCTGGTCGACCAGGTGCGGTGCATCAGCGCGCTGTTCACGATGCACGCGGGCATGTTCGCGCTGAAGGAGATCGAGGGCGACGAGGAGGACAAGCGGAAGGCCGTCCTCGAAGTCGCGGTCGACCTGGTGACACAGGCGGACGCGTCCTGAGGACGGCCTTCACGGGGGGGGTACGGCAGGCGGGGGGGCGGCCCGGGGGCGGCGGGAGCCGGACGGGGGTCAGACCTTGACGCCGACCGAGCGCAGGAAGGCGACCGGGTTGACGGCGGAGCCGTAGTTCGGGGTGGTGCGGATCTCGAAGTGCAGGTGCGGGCCGGAGGAGTTGCCGGTGTTGCCGGACAGGGCTATCTGCTGGCCCGCGCCGACCCGCTGGCCGACCTTCGCCTGGATGCGCGAGAGGTGGGCGTACTGGGAGTACGTACCGCGGGCGTGCTTGACCACGATCGCGTTGCCGTACGCGGGGCCGTCGCCGCCGCCGTTGCGGCCCGCCTTGACCACGACGCCGGCCGCGGCGGCCTTCACCTTGGTCCCGACCGGGACGGCGAAGTCCTGGCCGGAGTGCTTGTGGGACCACATCGTGCCGCCCCTGCCGAAGGTGGCGGAGAGGGCGTAGCCGCCCTGGAGCGGCCGGCCCCAGCGCTTGGCCTTCGCGGCGGCGGCCTTCTTGGGCGCGCTGCCGGCCTTCGCCGGGACGGCCTTGACGGAAGCGGCCTTGACCGGGGCGGCCTTGACCGGAGCGGCGCTCGCAGCGAAGGCGCTCCCGGATCCGGTCACGCACATCGTGCCGGCCGCGGCGACGACGACGGCCTTACGGACCCGGAGGGACACGAGCTTCGACATACGGGAGAAACCTTCGGAGACGAGTGAACCCGGCGGGTTCGCCGGGCTTGCTCCACATTGGTAACCCGACGCTCCACACCTCCCCAAACGCCCCTTCTACGACGTCGCCTCGTAGCCGGACCCCTGGGCCCGCGGTTGCTTGACGGCTTGCGGGGCCTCCGCGAGGGACTCGAAAAAACCTCGGTCGATCAGGTTTACGTCCTAGCCAGAGCGCCCGGAATCGGAGAGCCGCCCCGGTCCGGACAGGGTTCCCGCTCCCGGCGCCGACGAGCCGGCCCCGGCCCGCCCCGGAGTCGCGCCGAGGTCGCCGCCCGGTCCACTACCGGCGCTAGTAAGGCCCGTAACGCCTGTGCGCCTTGTCACGAGCGGGCCGCGTCCGCCGTTCCGTACGGACACATCCGGCGTCAATCGGGCATGCCGGACCCACTCGTACGGGCGACTCCCCCGTCTTTCGCTCGCCCGCCCGTCCGTCGTGCGCAAGTCTCAACCGCATGAGGGGTGTCGGCGTACGGTGGGGGCGGAGTGCAGTGCCGTCGGGGCGGGAGGGGCACCGGATGGACGAGGGCAGCGAACCGGACGCCGTGTGGCACACGGTGGTGAGCGGCCGGGCGGTCGACCTGCCCGCCACGCTCCCCACCATCAGAGCCGCGCTCACCCCCGCCCAGGCCGCCGACCTGGACGCCGAGATCGCCCGCACCCCGGCCCTGGACCTCCCGCTGGTCCTGGCCCGCTGGGCGCTGGCCCCGACGGAGGCCGCCGTGGAGGACGAGGCGGTCTTCGCCCGGCTGGCCTCGGGCGACTTCTCCGACTGCGTGTCCGCCGGGTCCGACGAGCCCCGGCCGGAAGCCTCATGACGCGGCTGCGCATCCAGTACGCCCCGGCCGCGGAGACGGCCCGGCACGCGATGCACCCCGACCTCCGCCGGCGCTTCGAGCACGCCATGCGCGCCCTGGCCCGCGACCCGTACGGCCAGGGCACGCGCGAGGTGAAGGGCGAGAAGGACCGCCGCCAGGGGGTCGCGGGCGGGGCGGTGGTCGTCTACTACGTGAGCGCGGCGGTGCTGGTGGTGACGGTGGTGCGGATCGTGCACGCGTAAGCCGCCCGCGGCGGGGGCGGGCCCACCGGAACGCGTCGAGGGCGGCGGTGCTCGTGGGCCCCCGGCCCGTGTTTCCGGCCGTCCCCCGCCCCTTGCACGGAGAAAGGGGCCGGCCCCGGAAACCGTCAGGTTCCCGGGGCCGGCCCCTACTCCGTCACGCTCGCGCCGAGCGCTACGCGTCCTTCGTCAGGTTCGGCCCGTTGCCGCCCGCCGCGGACTCGATCGGCGGGGCGTCCGGCAGGGCCGCCTTCTCCTCGCCGCGGAAGGTGAACTCCTTCGCGTCGCCCTCGCCCTCCGTGCCGACGACCACGATGTGGCCGGGGCGCAGCTCGCCGAAGAGGATCTTCTCCGAGAGGATGTCCTCGATCGAGCGCTGGATCGTCCGGCGCAGCGGCCGGGCGCCCATCACGGGGTCGTAGCCCTTCTTGGCGAGGAGCTGCTTCGCGTCACCGCTGAGCTCGATGCCCATGTCGCGGTCCTTGAGGCGCTCGTCCACCTTGGCGATCATCAGGTCGACGATCTGGATGATGTCTTCCTGGCTGAGCTGGTGGAAGACCACCGTGTCGTCGACACGGTTGAGGAACTCGGGGCGGAAGTGCTGCTTGAGCTCTTCGTTGACCTTGTTCTTCATCCGCTCGTACCCGGTCTTGACGTCGCCCTGGGCGGCGAAGCCCAGGTTGAAGCCCTTGGAGATGTCCCGGGTGCCGAGGTTCGTCGTCATGATGATGACGGTGTTCTTGAAGTCGACCACGCGGCCCTGGGAGTCGGTCAGGCGACCGTCCTCCAGGATCTGCAGCAGCGAGTTGAAGATGTCCGGGTGGGCCTTCTCCACCTCGTCGAAGAGGACGACGGAGAACGGCTTGCGGCGGACCTTCTCGGTGAGCTGGCCGCCCTCCTCGTACCCCACGTAGCCGGGGGGCGAGCCGAAGAGGCGCGAGACCGTGTGCTTCTCGCTGAACTCCGACATGTCGAGGGAGATCAGCGCGTCCTCGTCGCCGAAGAGGAACTCCGCGAGCGTCTTGGAGAGCTCGGTCTTACCGACGCCCGAGGGGCCGGCGAAGATGAACGAGCCACCGGGACGCTTGGGGTCCTTGAGGCCTGCACGGGTGCGGCGGATCGCCTGGGAGAGCGCCTTGATGGCGTCCTTCTGGCCGATGACGCGCTTGTGCAGCTCGTCCTCCATGCGCAGCAGACGCGAGGACTCCTCCTCGGTCAGCTTGAAGACGGGAATGCCGGTCGCGGTCGCGAGGACCTCGGCGATGAGCTCGCCGTCGACCTCGGCGACGACGTCCATGTCGCCGGCCTTCCACTCCTTCTCGCGCTTGGCCTTCGCGGCGAGGAGTTGCTTCTCCTTGTCGCGGAGCGAGGCCGCCTTCTCGAAGTCCTGGGAGTCGATGGCCGACTCCTTGTCGCGGCGGACGTTCGCGATCTTCTCGTCGAACTCGCGGAGGTCCGGCGGCGCGGTCATCCGGCGGATGCGCATGCGCGATCCGGCCTCGTCGATCAGGTCGATCGCCTTGTCCGGGAGGAAGCGGTCCGAGATGTACCGGTCGGCCAGCGTGGCCGCCTGGACGAGGGCCTCGTCCGTGATGGAGACACGGTGGTGGGCCTCGTAGCGGTCGCGCAGGCCCTTGAGGATCTCGATGGTGTGCGGCAGCGACGGCTCCGCGACCTGGATGGGCTGGAAGCGGCGCTCCAGCGCGGCGTCCTTCTCCAGGTGCTTGCGGTACTCGTCGAGCGTGGTGGCACCGATGGTCTGGAGCTCACCGCGGGCCAGCATCGGCTTCAGGATCGACGCCGCGTCGATGGCGCCCTCGGCGGCACCCGCACCCACGAGCGTGTGCAGCTCGTCGATGAACAGGATGATGTCGCCGCGGGTGCGGATCTCCTTGAGGACCTTCTTCAGCCGCTCCTCGAAGTCACCGCGGTAGCGGGAACCGGCGACGAGCGCGCCGAGGTCGAGGGTGTAGAGGTGCTTGTCCTTGAGGGTCTCGGGCACCTCGCCCTTGACGATGGCCTGCGCGAGGCCCTCGACGACGGCGGTCTTGCCGACGCCGGGCTCGCCGATGAGGACCGGGTTGTTCTTCGTGCGGCGGGACAGCACCTGCATGACCCGCTCGATCTCCTTCTCGCGCCCGATGACCGGGTCGAGCTTGGACTCACGAGCGGCCTGGGTGAGGTTCCGGCCGAACTGGTCGAGCACCAGGGACGTGGAAGGCGTGCCTTCCGCAGGGCCGCCTGCCGCGGCGGTCTCCTTGCCCGAGTATCCGGAGAGCAGCTGGATGACCTGCTGCCGCACCCGGTTGAGATCGGCGCCCAGCTTCACCAGGACCTGGGCGGCGACGCCCTCGCCCTCGCGAATCAGGCCGAGCAGGATGTGCTCGGTGCCGATGTAGTTGTGGCCGAGCTGGAGGGCCTCGCGGAGCGACAGCTCCAGGACCTTCTTCGCACGCGGGGTGAAGGGAATGTGGCCGGACGGAGCCTGCTGGCCCTGACCGATGATCTCCTCGACCTGCTGGCGAACCGCCTCAAGCGAAATGCCGAGGCTCTCCAGGGCCTTAGCGGCGACACCTTCACCCTCGTGGATCAAGCCCAGGAGGATGTGCTCGGTGCCGATGTAGTTGTGGTTGAGCATCCGGGCTTCTTCCTGAGCCAGGACGACAACCCGCCGCGCGCGGTCGGTGAACCTCTCGAACATCGTTATTCGCTCCTCAGAGCGGTCGGGCAGTTAAGGGGTCGGTCCCCTCCCTGTCCTTCCGCATGCTAGTCCCGCGGGGCGGGACAGCTCGTTCCAACTGCCGACACCCGTTCTTGCCTCCCGGCCTGAACAGCCGACTACTGCCTCAACTCGATGGTGCGAGACGATGTTCCCGCAGGCCAAGCTGTTACCCCTTTCGCCACTACGCCGATGGCGAACGGAGGACCGCTTCGCGTGCGTGTCGCCCCTCCCCACTAGGGATGTCTTACCCGCAAGTACTGACACTCCATGCGGCGCACACCGGTTCCCTCAGCTACGGGCGAACACCCTTGCGCCGTCGGATGCACCCACACGCCCCCATATCGCCCACGCTGAGCATCCGGACACGGACCCAGCGTAACCAAGTGCCGTTTCGGGAGTTGCTCCGGGCATGGCCCCCATCGTCCCCCGCCCCCGCCCGCCGCTGCCCGGCGGCGACGACGCGCGGACCCGGCCGCCCCGCCGGGCCTCCTGGGCCTCCTGGTACGAGAAGGAACTCGGCTGGGACACCGTGCACGCCCCCGGGGAACCGGTCCTGCTGCCCACCGGCCGGCACTTCGACGTACTGGAACTGCCCGCGGAAGCGGGGCACGCCGTGCTGCGCCGGATCGGTCCCACCGGGCCCGTCGCCCTGCTGGGGCGGCGGCTGCGGCTGCTGCTCGCCGCGGGGAGCGCGGACGAGGTGCCGTCACTCCTGGACTGGCTGGAGTGGGGCTCCGTCGACCTGGACCTGCGGGCGACCGGCACGGGCGGCCTGATCACCGCCCCCGCTCCACCGGGCTTCGCGCCCCTGCCGGAGGACGGGGCCGCCGTCTGGCTGCGGCCCCCCGTGCCGGGGCGCGAAGAAGCACTGCCGGCCTTCACCGGCATCGGGGGCAGTGGGGACGCCCCCGATCTCGTACGACTTCTGGCGGCCGCGGCGACGGAATGCCACCGCATCCGGTTGATCAGCGCGAAGACGGCCTCCCCGAACCGCGGAGACCTCGACGTGAATACGGGACTGCCGAAAATGCGGCAGGCTCAGCCGTTGGCCTTGTCGTAGGCTTCCTTCACCGCTGCGGGAACACGGCCACGGGCACTCACGTCGTGACCGTTCTCCTTCGCCCACTTACGGATCTCGGCCGTGTTCTGAGTGCCGCCGGAAACAGCGCGCGCCTTGCCGCGGCCGGCGCTGCGGCCACCCGTGCGACGGCCGTTCTTGGTGTACGGGTCGAGCAGCCCGCGGAGCTTCTCCGCGTTCGCGGTGGTGAGGTCGATCTCATAGGTCTTGCCGTCCAGAGCGAACGTCACCGTCTCGTTCGCCTCGACGCCGTCGAGGTCGTCAACAAGAAGGACCTGAACCTTCTGCGCCACCGGATTTCCTTTCATCGAAAATGCAGTACGCGGAAAGGAAACCGCTTTTCCGGGGAAAACACAAACCCCTGTGTGAGGTTCAGTACCGCGAGAACACGGGAAACGTGCGCGTTTCGGACATAGGACAACAGCCGATACACGCGCTTCAGAGGTGCAGAAGCATCCGACTGTTGCCCAGGGTGTTGGGCTTCACCCGTTCGAGACCGAGGAACTCCGCCACGCCCTCGTCGTGGGAACGCAGCAGCTCGCTGTAGACATCCGTGTCGACCGGGGACTCGCCGATCTCCACGAAGCCGTGCTTCGCGAAGAACCCCACTTCGAAGGTCAGGCAGAAAACCCGGCGCACTCCGATCCAGCGAGCGGTCTGGAGCAGTTTGTCCAGCACCAGATGTCCCACTCCGGCGCCCTTCAGGGCGGGATCCACGGCGAGAGTGCGCACTTCGGCGAGGTCTTCCCACATCACGTGCAGCGCGCCGCAGCCGATCACCCGGGCGTCCTCGTCGCGTTCCGCCACCCAGAACTCCTGGATGTCCTCGTAAAGCGTCACGTTCGCTTTGTCGAGCAGGATGCTCTCGCGCGCGTAGGCGTCGACAAGGGCGCGGATCGCGCGCACATCGCCGGTGCGCGCCCGGCGGACGGTGACGGCCACGGGGAAGGCCGCCGGGACGCCGGCGGGGGCGGCTTCGGAGGCTTCGGAGGCGGCTTCGGTGATGGCTTTTGCGGGCGCAATATGATCGGGGGCCATGCCCGGACGCTATCGCCCCGGCGGCTTCGCGTCGCCACCGGGGAGTTCCGTCGGCCCCCCGCCGGTTTCCGCGGCGGTTTCGGGAGCGGTATCCGGGGGTGGAGCGGAATCTTCCGAGTCGCCGCGTTGTACGACGCGCATCGCGTCCTGAAGTGCTTCGCGCTGCTCGGCGGACATCATGCCGAAGAACGCGACAAGGGCCGCGGCGGGGTTGTCACTGGTCGACCAGGCCTCGTTCATCAGTGCGGCCGAGTAGGCGGCACGCGTGGAGACCGAGGTATATCGATAGGCCCGGCCGTCCACTTCCCGGCGCACCCAGCCCTTCTGATGGAGATTGTCCATTACGGTCATCACGGTGGTGTAGGCGATGGAACGGTCCTTCTGAAGGTCTTCGAGGACTTCCCGCACGGTGACCGGACGGTTCCACTGCCACACGCGCGTCATGACGGCGTCTTCCAGCTCTCCCAATCGGCGTGGCACAGCGCCAGCCTAGTGGGAGATATACGGAATTCCCGGCTATTCCGGGCGGGGCGCAGGAAAAGAGGGGCGCGCGGTCCGGATGAGTTCCGGATCGCACGCCCCTCTTCGGTGCGCGTGTTCCCGCCGGTGTGCCGGGGTCAGGAGGCGCCGCTGTCGCGCCCGGCCGTGTCGACCGGCCTGCCGGGGGCCGCGGTGGCCGCGGCGACGGCGTCGGTGGCCCGGTCTTCCTTGGTCTTGTTGGCGCCGCCCTGCGTCTTGACGATCGTCACGACGAGACCGATGAAGAAGGCGGCCATCACCACGGGGGGCAGAAGCGCGGAGACATAGTCCATGCCTCCAGAGTAGCTAGCTCGCTTCGCGTCGTTCCCCGGGGGGCGCGGGCCGCTTGCGGGGCGGGAAGGCCTCGGCGGGGGTCGGCACCGGCCGCTCGCGGGAGGGATTGCCGGCGGGGGCCGGCCCCGCGGGGGCGGCGGGGCGCGCCGGCTTGGCGGCGGCACGGCCGCCGGGCAGGGCGGTCAGGCGGGTGCGGGGCGCGGGCGCGGCGGGCGCGGGAGGACTCGTACGGGCGAGCCTGGCCCGCACGGAACGCTCCGCGATGCCCTGGCAGCGGTCCAGGAGCGCCGCGCCGAGCGGGAGCCGACGCAGGGAGCGCAGCGCGGCGAGGTCGTCGGGCTGGGGCCGGTAGCCGGCCGCCAGGGCGTCCTGGAGGAGCTCCAGGTAACCGGTGGCGGAGGCGGGGAGGGCGGCCCGGTAGCGGGCGAGGTCGGCGAGCAGGAAGGCGCGCAGCCGTCCCGCCTCGTGGATCGCCTCGTCGACGGACTCCGCCAGACGCAGGCACTCGCGCACCTCGTCGGCGGGGAGGGGGGCGGGGTGGAGGGCGAGGGCGAGGGCGCGCCGGAGCACACGCAGTTCGTCTGCGCTGAACGCCATGCCGCCGCGGGAACCGTATGGCGTGGGCATGTGGTGACTTTAAGTGCTAAGCGGACAATTTTTGCTCAGCGGGTGATCGGTGGCGCGTTGCGGTCCGGGCCGGGCGATTCCCGTGCGCACGGGGATCGTTTCCCGTGCGCGCGGGGATCGTTTCCCGTGCGCGCGGGGACCGTGACGGGTGGCGGCCGACGGGCGCGCCCGCCCGCGCGGAGGCCGCGGCGGGCTCGCGCGCCGGGGGACGGCGCCCTCGCGCGCGCAGCCGTGCCGGGGCGTCCTCACATGCGGGCGATGTTGCGCTCGTACACCAGGCGCAGGCCGATGAGCGTCAGCCAGGGCTCGTGCTCGTCCACCGCGGTGGCCTCGCCGAGGATGATCGGGGCGAGGCCGCCGGTCGCGATGACCGTGACGTCGTCCGGGTCCTGCGGGGAGAGTTCGCGGGCCATGCGGGCGACGACTCCGTCGACCTGGCCGGCGAATCCGTACACGATGCCCGACTGCATGGCCTCGACGGTGTTCTTGCCGATGACGCTGCGCGGGCGGGCCAGCTCGATCTTGCGGAGCTGGGCGCCCTTGACGCCGAGGGCGTCCACCGAGATCTCGATGCCGGGGGCGATGACACCGCCGACGTACTCGCCCTTGGCGGAGACCGCGTCGAAGGTGGTGGCCGTACCGAAGTCGACGACGACCGCCGGGCCGCCGTACAGCTCGACGGCGGCGACGGCGTTGACGATGCGGTCCGCGCCGACCTCCTTGGGGTTGTCCATCAGGATCGGCACGCCGGTCTTGACGCCCGGCTCGACCAGGATGGCGGGGACGTCGCCGTAGTAGCGGCGGGTGACCTCGCGCAGCTCGTGCAGGACCGAGGGGACGGTCGCGCAGATGGCGATGCCCTCGATGCCGTCGCCCAGTTCGTTGCCGAGCATGGGGTGCATGCCCATCAGGCCCTGGAGCAGCACGGCCAGTTCGTCGGCGGTGCGGCGCGGGTCGGTGGAGATGCGCCAGTGCTCGACGATCTCCTCGCCGTCGAACAGGCCGAGGACGGTGTGGGTGTTGCCGACGTCGATGGTGAGGAGCATGGCTTACCGCGCCCCGTCCTGGGACGCCTCGCGCAGGTCCAGGCCGATGTCGAGGATCGGGGCGGAGTGGGTGAGCGCGCCCACGGCGAGGTAGTCGACGCCGGTGTCGGCGTACGCGCGGGCCGTGTCGAGGGTGAGGCGGCCGGAGGACTCGAGGACGGCGCGGCCCGCGACCAGGGCGACGGCCTCGGCGGTCTGCTCCGGGGTGAAGTTGTCCAGCAGGATCAGGTCGGCGCCCGCCTCCAGCACCTCGGTGACCTGCGCCAGGGTGTCGACCTCGACCTCGACGGGGACCCCCGGGAAGGCGTCCCGCACGAGCTTGAAGGCCTGGGCCACTCCCCCGGCGGCGACCACGTGGTTGTCCTTGACGAGGGCCGCGTCGGAGAGCGACATGCGGTGGTTGACGCCGCCGCCGCAGCGCACCGCGAACTTCTCCAGCGAGCGCAGCCCCGGGGTGGTCTTGCGGGTGTCGCGGACCTTGGCCCGCGTGCCCGCCAGGACGTCCGCCCAGGCGCGGGTGGCGGTGGCGACGCCGGAGAGGCGGCACAGGAGGTTCAGCGCGCTGCGTTCGGCGGTGAGGAGGTCGCGGGTGCGGGCGGTGACGGTGAGGAGCTTCTGCCCGGCCCGCACGCGGTCGCCGTCCTCGACGTGCCGCTCGACCTCGAACTCCTCGGTGCAGACGATGGAGAGCACCGTCTCGGCGACGCGCAGGCCCGCGACCGTGCCCGCCTCGCGGGCGGTGAAGTCACCGGTGGCGACGGCCTCCTCGGGGACGGTCGCCACGGTGGTCACGTCGACGCCGTGCGCGAGGTCCTCGGCGAGGGCGACGTTCGCGACGTCCTCGACCTCGACCGGGTCCAGGCCGCAGTCCAGCAGGAGCTGCGCGAGGTGGGGGTCCAGGCCGCAGTCGGACAGGTCGTACGTGCCGTCCTCCGGCACCTCCTGCGGCGCTCCGCCGGAGCAGCCGCAGGCGTCGCCGCAGCCGCCCGTCTGCGGGAGGAGCTGGGGGTTCTCGGGGGTGCTCACTGGTGCTGCTCCTTCGGACGGTCCTGCGGTACGGGCGGGAATGCGGCGGTGTCGGTGCGGCGCACCACCAGGCGGTGGTCGTCGGTCAGCCGTACGACGAGGTGGCGCTGCCACTGGGCGTCGTCGCGGTCGGCGTGGTCCTCGCGCCAGTGGCAGCCGCGGGTCTCCGCGCGCTCCCGGGCGGCGGCGACCAGCACGCGCGAGACGCACAGCAGGTTGGTGGTCTCCCAGGAGTCGACGCCGGGCTCGGCGGACTTGCCCGGTCCTGCCGCGTCGTGGCGGGCCCCGAGCTGCACGGCCTCCAGGGCGTCCGCGGCGTCGCCGAGGCTCCGGGCGGAGCGCAGGACGCCCGCGCCCCGCGACATCGTCTGCTGGATGCCGTGGCGGGCCTCGGGGGCGACGAGCGGGAGGACGGCGGCGGGCTCGGTGGGGGCGCCCGGGGCGCGGGTCCCGGCGGACGTGACGGCCTCGGCGATGCGCTCGGCGAACACCAGGCCCTCCAGGAGGGAGTTGGAGGCGAGGCGGTTCGCGCCGTGCACGCCCGTGCAGGCGACCTCGCCGCACGCGTACAGGCCCGGCACCGTGGTCCGGCCGTGCAGGTCGGTGCGGACGCCGCCGGAGGCGTAGTGCGCGGCGGGGGCGACCGGGACCGGCTCGGTCACCGGGTCGATGCCGTGGGCGCGGCAGGCGGCCAGGATGGTCGGGAAGCGGTGCTCCCACATGTCCGCGCCGAAGTGCCGCCCGTCCAGGTACATGTGGGCGGCGCCCTGCTCCCGCATGCGGCGCATGATCGCCTTGGCGACGATGTCGCGCGGGGCGAGTTCGGCGAGCTCGTGCTGTCCGAGCATGAAGCGCACGCCGTCCGCGTCGACGAGGTGCGCGCCCTCGCCGCGCACCGCTTCGGACACCAGCGGCTGCTGGCCCTCCGCGCCCTCGCCGAGGAAGAGCACCGTCGGGTGGAACTGGACGAACTCCAGGTCGGAGACCTCCGCGCCGGCGCGCAGGGCGAGCGCGACGCCGTCGCCGGTGGACACGGCGGGGTTGGTGGTGGCGGCGAAGACCTGGCCCATGCCGCCGGTGGCGAGGACGACGGCGGGGGCGTTGACCGCGCCGACGCCGTCGTGCTGGCCCTCGCCCATGACGTGCAGGGTGACACCGGCGGTGTGCCCGTCCGCGTCGACGAGGAGGTCGAGCACGAGGGCGTTCTCGACGAACTCCACGGCCCGGGCACGCACCGCGTCCACCAGGGCGCGGGAGATCTCCGCGCCGGTGGCGTCGCCGCCCGCGTGCGCGATGCGCCGGCGGTGGTGGCCGCCCTCGCGGGTGAGCTGGATGGCGCCGCTGTCGGGGTCGGTGTCGAAGTGCGCCCCGGTCTCGATCAGCCGCCGTACGGCGTCCGGGCCCTCGGTGACCAGGGTGCGCACGGCTTCCTCGTCGCAGAGGCCGGCCCCGGCGACCAGGGTGTCGTCCAGGTGCTGCTGGGGGGTGTCGCCGTCGCCGAGGGCGGCGGCGATGCCGCCCTGCGCCCAGCGGGTGGAGCCGTCGTCCAGGCGGGCCTTGGTGACGACGACGGTGCGCAGGCCGGCCGCGGTGCAGCGCAGGGCGCAGGTGAGGCCCGCGACACCGGAACCGACGACCACGACGTCGGCGTCGATGGACCAGCCGGGGGCGGGGGCGGCGAGACGTATGCCGGTCACGGGGCTGCTCCAGGGGTGTGCTGGGGGTGCTGTGCGGCGGGGGCGGCGGGGGCACCGGTGGCGTCCGGCGTGTCCGGTGCGCCGGTCGTGTCCGGTGCGCCGGTCGGTCCGGTCGCGTCCGGCGTGTCGTGCGGTACGTCGCCGAAGGTCAGCGGCAGGTTGTCGATGAGCCGGGTGGCGCCGGCCCGGGCGGCGACGGCGAGCACCGCGTCGCCCCGATGGCCGTCGCCGGCGTCGGTGAAGTCGGCGGGGTCCACCAGGGCGACGTAGTCGAGCTCCAGTCCCGGTGCCTCCTTGAGGACGCGGTGCGCCGCTTCCCGCACCGCCGCGGGAGTCCGCTCGCGCGCGCCCGCGAACAGCGCCCGCGACAGGGCGAGGGCGGCGGCGCGCTCCTCCCGCGACAGGTAGCGGTTGCGGCTGGAGCGGGCCAGGCCGTCGGCCTCGCGCACCGTGGGCACGGCGACGACCTCGACGGGGAAGTTCAGGTCGAGCACCATGCGCCGGATCAGGGCGAGCTGCTGGGCGTCCTTCTGGCCGAAGAAGGCCAGGTCGGGCGCGGTCAGGTGGAGCAGCTTGGCGACGACGGTGAGCATGCCGTCGAAGTGGCCGGGCCGGGTGGCGCCTTCGAGGCGCTCGCCCATGGGGCCCGCGGAGAGCCGCACCTGGGGGTCGCCGCCGGGGTAGACCTCGTCGACGGCGGGGGCGAACACGACGTCCGCGCCCGCCTCCCGGGCGAGCGCGAAGTCGGCGTCCGGGGTGCGCGGGTAGCGGTCCAGGTCCTCGTTCGCGCCGAACTGGAGGGGGTTGACGAAGACGGTGACGATCACCTGGCCTTCGGCTCCCGCGTGCTCCCTGGCGGTACGGATCAGGGCGGCGTGCCCGTCGTGCAGGGCGCCCATGGTCATCACGACGCAGCGGCGGCCGGTGCGGTCGAGGGCGGCCAGGCCGGTCGCCGTACGGACGAGAACGGTCATCGCAGGTCCCCCTCGGCCAGGACGCCCAGCAGGTCTTCCGCCAGTTCGGGCTTGAGCAGGCCGTGCGCGAGGGCGCGGTCGGCGGTGGTGCGGGCCATCGCCAGGTAGCCGGCGACGGTCTGCGGGGCGCGCTTGCGCAGTTCGCTCACGTGGGCCGCGACGGTGCCCGCGTCGCCGCGGGCGACCGGGCCGGTGAGGGCGCCGTCGCCGGAGCGCAGGGCGTTGTCCAGGGCCGCGCCGAGGAGCGGGCCGAGCATCCGGTCGGGGGCCTCCACGCCCGCGGTGCGCAGCAGCTCCATCGACTGGGCGACCAGGGTGACCAGGTGGTTCGCGCCGAGGGCGAGGGCTGCGTGGTAGAGCGGGCGGGCCTCTTCGGCGATCCACTCGGGGTCGCCGCCCATCTCGATGACCAGCGCCTCGGCGGCCAGCCGCAGCTCCTGGGGGGCGGTGATCCCGAAGGAGCAGCCGGCGAGGCGCTGGACGTCCACGGAGGTGCCGGTGAACGTCATCACGGGGTGCAGGGCCAGCGGGAGCGCCCCGGCGCGCAGGGCGGGCTCCAGGACCGCCGTCCCGTACCGCCCGGAGGTGTGCACCAGGAGCTGGCCCGGCCGGATCGCACCGGTGTCGGCGAGCCCCTCGACGAGGCCGGGCAGGGCGTCGTCGGGGACGGTCAGCAGGACGAGGTCGGCGCGGGCCAGCACCTCGGCGGGGGTGACCAGGGGCACCCCGGGCAGCAGGGCGGCGGCCCGGCGCACGGACGCGTCGGAGACACCGGAGGCGGCGACCGGGCGGTGCCCGGCCTGGCGCAGGGCGGCGGCGAGGGCGGAGCCGACGCGGCCCGCCCCGACGACGCCGACGGTGAGCCGGGCGGGGCGGTCGGCGGGGTCGGGGGGGCCAGGGAGGGGGGATGGGTTCACGCGGAAACGGCCTTCCGTTCCAGTCCGCAGGGGGTACCGGACGATTGCCCGTCATGCTACGCCAGCGTTTCGGGCGCTCGTCGGGGTGAGCCGTTCCCCGTCCACAGGGGGTGGAAAACCCCGGTGCCCCCCGTTCCACGTACGCGATCATCGGCGGATGAACGACGAAGCGCGGCACGCGCACACGGACCCGCAGGAGCGCAGGCGCGCGGCCTTCCGCAACGCCGGGAAGGTGCTCGCCCGGCACTCCGCGCAGCACCGGATCGGGGAGCGGCTCGCCCACCTGGCCGCCCACGCGGGCGACGTGTACGACCTGGACGCGGACGCCGATCTGTACGGCGACGGCGTCGTGGCGGAGCTGGAGCGGCGCACCGCCCGCCTCCTGGGCAAGGAGGCCGCGGTGTTCTTCCCCACCGGCACCATGGCGCAGCAGGTCGCGCTCCGGTGCTGGGCGGGACGTACCGGGAACAGCACCGTCGCCCTGCACCCCCGCGCGCACCCGGAACGGCACGAGCGCGGCGCCCTCACCGGGCTGAGCGGTCTGCGCACGGTGCATCCGACCCACGAGCCGCGGCTGCCGAACGCGGACGAGGTGCGCGGGTTCGAGGAGCCGTTCGGCACGCTGATGCTCGAACTGCCGCTGCGGGATGCCGGTTTCGTGCTTCCGTCGTGGGAGGAGCTGACGGAGGCGGTGGAGGCGGCCCGGGAGCGGGACGCCGTCGTGCACTTCGACGGGGCGCGGCTGTGGGAGTGCACCGAGCACTTCGGGCGGCCCCTCGCGGAGATCGCCGCGCTCGCCGACACCGTGTACGTGTCGTTCTACAAGTCGCTGGAAGGGATGTCCGGCGCGGTGCTCGCGGGCCCGGCGACGCTGGTCGACGAGGCGAGGACCTGGCGGCACCGCTACGGGGGCAACCTGTTCCAGCAGTACCCGGCGGCGCTGAGCGCCCTGATCGGCCTGGAGCGGACGCTGCCCCGGCTGCCGGAGTACGTGCTGCACGCGAGGGTGGTGGCGCGGGCGCTGGCGGAGGGCTTCGGGGAGGCGGGAACGCCGTGGTTCCGGGTGCATCCCCGGGTGCCGCACACGCACCAGTTCCAGGTGTGGCTGCCGTACGACGCGGACGTGCTGACGGACGCGGCGGTGCGGCAGGCGGAGGAGAGCGGGGTGGCGCTGTTCCAGCGGTGGTCCCCCGCCCCGGAGGGGCCTCCGGGGGTGGCGGTGACCGAGGTGACGGTGGCGGCGCGGGGGCTGGAGTGGAGCGCGGCGGACGTGCGGGAGGCGGTGGCCGGATTCGTCGGCCGGCTCGGCTAGTTGCAGTCGGCGGTACGGGCACGGGCGGACGGCGCGGTGGGGGCCGCTGACCCGGTCCGAAGCGTACGGGCGCCGTCCGCAGGCGTGGTCCGTACCGTACGGACGCCGTCCGCGGGCCCGGTTCGTACCGTGCGGAAGCGGTCCGCGATCCGGGTGAGGGCGGCCCGCAGGTACGCGCCGGCGGGGCGTTCGGCGACGACGGCGCGGAAGCGGAGGTCCTCGCGGACGGTGTCGCGCAGTTCGCGGACGGTCTGCCAGTCGTGCCGGCCGGGGGCGGGCGGGACCGGGGCGCCGTGCTGGGCGGCGCGGTAGGCGTCGAGGAGGTGCTGCTGGGAGGCGGTCATGACCGTCACGCTGCACCGGCCGGCGGCGCCGCGCGCAACCGATTGACGGGACCCGCCAATCGGGCCGCCTCCGATTGACGGCCGCCGTCAATCGGAGGGCCGATTGTCGGTGGGGCCGGGCACCATGGGCCCATGAGCGTCTCCGTGGACATCGCCGGACTGCCGCCCGAGCGGATCGACTTCGCGATCTCGCCGCTGGGCGAGCTGGGCATGGCGCTGCACGCCCTGTCCGAACCGGGCCACCACCCGGGACTGCACGGCTGGGCGACGGCGACCTCGTCGGCGCTCAAGCCGGACCTGGCGGACCGGCTCACCGAGGCCGACTTCCTGTGGCGCACGACGTTCTCGGACGTGTTCCTGCCGTTCGCCGGCCTCAAGGACCCGGCGGCGGCGCCGGGGACGACGCTCGCGGAGGACCTGGACCTGCTGGACCGGCTGGACGACGAGGAGTTCGTGTCGGCGGCCCTGGAGTTCACCTGCTCCAGCATGTACACGGCGGGCGGCCCCTCGCCGCTGGTGGACGCCGCCCTGCGGTCGCGCGCGCTGGACCTGGCGGCGGCCCGCGGCCCCAAGCAACTGGACTTCACCCATCGGCTGCTGACGAACCCCGGCGCGGTCAGGCTGTGGCTGCGGCGCCTCTTCGAGGACTGCGACGAGGCGTTCTTCGCCGACACCTGGCGGCGGGTGCGGGTCCAGCTCGCCTCGGACGCCCGCCACAAGCAGGACCTGCTGCGACGCCGGGGCCTGGCCGAGGCGCTGCACGCGGTCTCCCCCGCGCTGACCCTGGACGAGGACGGCCGCCGCATCCGGGCCGACAAGCTCGCCGAGGGCCACACCACGGCCGTGGACCCCGCGGTGGGGGCGGGGCTCACCGCCGTGCCGTCCACCTTCGGCTGGCCGCACCTGCTGGTGCTGCACGCCCCCGGCTGGCGGCCGGTGATCCACTACCCGGTGAGCGCCGTCGAGCTGCCGTCGCCCGCTTCCGTACCCCTGTTGCAGCAGCGGCTCGAGGCGCTGGCGCACCCGATGCGGATGCGGCTGTGCCGGTTCCTGGCGCGCACGCCGTACACGACGGGCGAGCTGGCCGACGTCCTGGGCATCACCGCGCCGGAGGTCTCCCGGCACCTGGGGGTGCTCAAGAAGGCCGGTCTGCTCACCACCCGCCGGCGCGGCCGGTACGTCCTGCACCAACTGGACACGACGGTGGTGGCCCGGCTCGGCAGCGACTTCCTGGAGGGGGTGCTGCGCTAGGACCGGCACCCGGGGCTAGGCGCCGGGCGAGCCCCCGGCCCGTACCAGGCCCGTCTCGTACGCCAGCACGACCACCTGCACGCGGTCGCGCAGCCCCAGCTTGGTCAGGATGCGGCCCACGTGGGTCTTCACGGTGGCCTCGGACAGGACCAGGCGGGCGGCGATCTCGCCGTTCGACAGGCCCTGGGCGACGAGCAGCATCACCTCGCGCTCGCGGTCGGTGAGCTTCTCGACCTCCTTGTGCTGGGGCTCCTTGCCGCTGCTCGGCAGCATCGGCGAGAACCGGTCGAGCAGCCGCCGGGTGGTGGACGGCGCGACGACCGCGTCGCCGCTGTGCACCGAGCGGATCGCGGCCAGCAGTTCGGCCGGCGGCACGTCCTTCAGCATGAAGCCGCTGGCGCCCGCCTGGAGCCCGGAGAAGGCGTACTCGTCCAGGTCGAAGGTGGTCAGGATGAGGACCCTCGGCGCGTCCTCCTGGGCACAGATCCGCCGGGTCGCCTCCACCCCGTCCAGCCGGGGCATCCGCACGTCCATCAGGACGACGTCCACGGCGGTGGTGCGCAGGACGTCCAGCGCCTCCTGGCCGTCGCCGGCCTCCGCGACGACCTCCATGTCCGGCTGGGCGGCCAGCACCATGCGGAAACCGGTGCGCAGCAGCATCTGGTCGTCGACGAGCATCACGCGGATCGGCGGCATAAAAGGGGCTCCCTCGGGGGCTGTCAGTGAGCGGGCTTGAGCGGCAGCAGGGCGCTGATCCGGAAGCCGCCGCCGGGGCGCGGTCCCGCGTCCAGCGTGCCGCCGACCATACCGACCCGCTCGCGCATGCCGATCAGGCCGTGGCCCTGGCCGTCCGCGCCGCCGTCCTCGTACAGCTCTTGCGCCGCGCCGCGGCCGTCGTCCTCGACCAGCAGGCCGAGCCCGTCGTCGAAGTAGACCAGCCGCACGCTCGCGCCCGCGTCCGGGCCGCCGTGCTTGCGGGTGTTGGTGAGGGCTTCCTGCACGATCCGGTACGCGGTCAGCTCGACGCCGCTGGGCAGCGGGCGGGCGGTGCCCTCGACGCGGAAGTCGACGGTGAGACCGGCCGTGCGCACCTGCTCGACCAGGTCCTCGATCTGCTGGACGTCGGGCTGCGGCACGTACTCGCCGCTCTCGGGGGCCTCGCCGCTGCGCAGCACGCCCAGCAGGCGGCGCATCTCGGCGAGCGCCTGGCGGCCGGTCGTGGAGATGGTCTCCAGCGCCTGCTTGGCCTGGTCGGGCGAGGCGTCCATGACGTAGGCGGCGCCGTCGGCCTGGACGATCATCACGGACACGTTGTGGGCGACGACGTCGTGCAGTTCGCGGGCGATACGGGCCCGCTCGGCGGCGACGGCGACCTTGGCCTGCGCCTCGCGCTCGCGCTCCAGCCGGCTCGCCCGCTCCTCCAACTGCGCGAAGTAGGCGCGGCGGGTGCGCAGCGAGTCGCCGAGCACCCACGCGAGGAGGAAGGGGACGGTCAGGAAGACGGCGAAGACGATGGGGGCCGTCGCGTCGTTCTTCTCCACCGGCCAGCGGAGCTGCGAGATCGTGGCGGCGCAGAGCGAGGCGCCGAGGGCGAGCCGGGACGCCCAGCGGGCCCCGTTCGCGGCGACGGTGTAGACGATGACGAGCATCGCGAAGTTGGACGGGTTGGGCTCGATGCCCAGCGCGACCTGGAGGAGTCCGGTCGCGATCGCCAGGATCAGCATCCTCTCCGGCACCCGGCGGCGCAGGGCGACCGTCAGGCACATGAGGAGGATGCAGGCCACGGCGGGGCCCACCCCCGCGTCGTTCCGGTAGCCCCCGACGGACATCGCGGACATCCCGAGGAGAATCACAGCCCAGAAGCTGTCGACGCTCGTCGGGTGTCGGCGGATGAAGTCGTAGAAGCGCTGCACATGTCCAGCGTAGGGAAACAGCGGAGGCCGATGGGTCAACCGGAGGAGCGATCCGGCGGAGCGCTCCCTACTCCCCAAGGTGGAGACTCAGGGGAGACTTGGCCGGGTGAGAGACGGTTCGACTCCCCGGGGCGGGCACGACGGCACGGCCGCCGCCGGACGGAACAGCGTGCACGGCGGACGCGGCGGCCACGGCGGCGGGCCGGGTGAGCGCGCCCGGCCAGGCGGGCCCGACGGGGGCGACCGGGCGGGCGAGGCCGGTGACGGTGACCGGGCGGGCAAGGCCGGTGACGGGGGCTGGGACGGTTGGCGGGCGGCGGCCGAGCGGGCGCTCTACGGGCCCGGTGGGTTCTATCTGCGCCCCGAGGGTCCGGCAGGTCACTTCCGTACGTCGGTGCATGCCTCGCCGCTCTTCGCGCGGGCCGTCGCGCGCCTCCTGCTGCGTACGTACGAGGACCTGGGCGGCCCGGAGCGCCTGCCCCGGATCGACCTGGTCGACATCGGCGCCGGGCGCGGCGAGCTCCTGACCGGGGTGCTGGCGGCGCTTCCCGACGGCGTCGAGGTCCGCCCGTACGGTGTCGAGAAGGCGCCCCGTCCGCCCGGTCTCGACCGCCGCGTCGAGTGGTGCGCGGAACCGCCCCGGGGGGTGCGCGGGCTGGTCTTCGCCAACGAGTGGCTGGACAACGTCCCGGTGGACGTCGCGGAGACGGACCCCTCGGGCGTCCCCCGCTACGTCGAGGTGCGCGCCGACGGCGGGGAACGCCTGGGCGCGCCGGTCGCGGGCGCGGACGCGCGGTGGCTGGAGCGGTGGTGGCCGCTGGCCGGGCTCCCCGCGGGGCACCGGGCGGAGATCGGCCGCCCCCGGGACGCGGCGTGGGCCGCGGCGGTCGGGACGCTGGCCGGCGGGCTGGCGGTCGCGGTGGACTACGCGCACACCCTCGCCGCCCGCCCCCCGTTCGGCACGCTGAGCGGATTCGCGGGAGGCCGGGAGGTACGGCCGGTCCCGGACGGCTCCTGCGACATCACGGCGCACGTGGCCCTGGACGCGTGCGCGGCGGCCCCGGCCGCGGTCGCCGCCACGGAACTGCTCACCCAGCGGGAGGCGCTGGCCCGGCTCGGCGTGTCGGGGGCCCGTCCGCCCCTGGCCCTGGCGTCGGCCGACCCGGCCGCCTACGTCCGCGCCCTCGCCGGGGCGGGCGAGGCGGCGGAGCTGACGTCCCGGGGCGGCCTGGGCGACTTCGGCTGGCTCCAGCAGCGCGTGTGACGTGCCGGGGGCGGGCGAAGCGCCAGGGGGGATACTGGCCCCCATGACACCGCAGACGCCCCCGCAGACGACCACCGTCGGCATCGGCGGCGGCGCCGAAGCCACCGACATGGTGCTCAACATCGGCCCCCAGCACCCCTCCACGCACGGCGTGCTGCGCCTCAAGCTCGTCCTGGACGGCGAACGCATCCAGCACGCCGAGCCGGTCATCGGCTACATGCACCGCGGCGCGGAGAAGCTGTTCGAGGCGCGTGACTACCGGCAGATCGTGATGCTGGCCAACCGCCACGACTGGCTCTCCGCGTTCTCCAACGAACTCGGCGTCGTCATGGCCGTGGAGCGCATGCTCGGCATGGAGGTCCCGGAGCGCGCCGTGTGGACCCGCACCCTGCTCGCCGAGCTGAACCGGGTCCTCAACCACCTGATGTTCCTGGGCTCGTACCCCCTGGAACTCGGCGGCATCACCCCGGTCTTCCACGCCTTCCGCGAGCGTGAGGAGCTCCAGCACGTGATGGAGGAGGTCTCCGGCGGGCGCATGCACTACATGTTCAACCGCGTCGGCGGCCTCAAGGAGGACCTCCCCGCGGGCTGGCTCGGCCGGGTCCGCGACGCCGTCGCCTCGGTCCGCTCGCGCATGGACGTCTACGACGACCTGGTCCTCGGCAACGAGATCTTCCGCGGCCGCACCCGGAACATCGGCGTCCTGTCCGCCGGCGCCGTCCACGCGTACGGGGTCTCCGGTCCGATCGCCCGCGCCTCCGGCGTCGACTTCGACCTGCGCCGCGACGAGCCATACCTCGCGTACGGCGAACTCCAGGACACCCTGAAGGTCGTCACCCGCACCGAGGGCGACTGCCTGGCCCGCTTCGAGTGCCTGCTGGAGCAGACCCACAACGCGCTCGACCTCGCCGACGCCTGCCTGACCCGGATGGCCGGCCTGCCGCCCGGCCCCGTCAACCAGCGCCTGCCGAAGGTCCTCAAGGCCCCCGAGGGCCACACGTACGCGTGGACCGAGAACCCGCTCGGCATCAACGGCTACTACCTGGTCTCCAAGGGCGAGAAGACCCCGTACCGGCTCAAGCTGCGCTCGGCGTCCTTCAACAACATCCAGGCGCTGGCCGAACTGCTCCCCGGCACCCTGGTCGCCGACATGGTCGCGATCCTGGGCTCGCTCTTCTTCGTCGTCGGCGACATCGACAAGTAGCGCCCGGCGTGGCGGGGCTCAGGACCCGGCGACGCTCCTGAGCCCCGCCACGTCCAACTGCTCCGTCTCGTCGTGCGCGGTGAGGTCGATGACCTCGCCCACCGCGTCCCCGTCCACGTCGCGGGCCGTACGGTGCTCGGCGAGCGCCTCCTCGCCGACGACGTCGGCCAGGTCGGCCTCCTGCACGGCGCGCTCGGCAGCGGTGCCGGCACCCTTGCCGGTGCCGAAGAAGTCGAAGCCGCCCTGCTTGCGCACGGCGGGCAGGTTCTGCGGTGCGTACGGGGCGAGGACGCCCGAGGGCCGCCGGTGCTCCCGCAGCTCCCGCGTCGGCACGGGTGCGCGGGGCGGCTGTACGGGGGCCGGTCCCTGCGGTACGGGCGGCTTCGCCGCACTCGCCGGGGCCGGAACCGGAGCCAGCGCCTCCACTCCGGTGCCCGCCCCCGTGTTCGCCGCGCCGGTCGCCCCCGTGTTCGTCCCGCTGTTCGCTCCCGGGCTCGTCTGCGTGCCGTCCGCCCCCGGGCTCGTCTGCGTGCCCTCCGCGGCCTCGGCGCCCCCCGCGGGCCGCTCCGCCGGGGCCCGGTCCGCGGCCCGCACCTCGACCGCGCGCCCGGCGCCGGACGCCAGCCTCTCCAGTGCGGCGGCGGCCCGCGCGTACGCCGCCGGGGTGGGCGCGGCGGCGCCCGCCGTCAGTTCCCTGGGGGCCGCGGACGCCGTCTCCAGCTCCAGCAGCCGGTGGCGCTCCAGCGCGGTGGCCCGCTCGGTCTCGGCGGTCGCGTACCGGCGCAGCAGCGCGGCGTGCTCGTTGCGCAGTCCGGCGAGCTCGACGCGCTTGGCACGCAGCTTGTTCTCCAGCCGGGTCCGCAGGGCGCGCGATTCCTCGAGGTCGCCCTCCAGGTCGGCGGCCCGTTCCTCGGCCTTCCAGACGTCGGCCTCGCGGGCCCGGTTCAGCTCGGCGATCCTGCGGCCGGCCGTGCGGTCCCAGCCGCGCATGAGGACGGCCCCGGTGACGGCCGCGGCGGCCGCCGCGGCGACCAGGAACCGCAGCACCAGGGGTTCCGCCACGAACCAGGCGCCGCCGGCGATCACGAGTGAGGCACCCGCGACCGTCGAAGGCGGCAGCAGTTTGTGCAGGGGTGGGGAATGGCGGTGGCGTCCACGTGGCATGGCTGGAAATTTACCGTGTGCGAGACACGGATGGGGTACCGCCCGTAAATCTGTTCCCGCCCGTTACGTTCCGAACACGTCGAACGGCACCCCTCATTCCGCTTCTGCTACTTCTTGACGAGCCCCTTGGACTCCAGATAGGCCTTCGCGACCTCGGTTTCCTTGGCCCGTTCGACGTCGACCTTTCGGTTCAGCTCGCCGAGATCGGCCGTCGTCAGGGTCTTGGTGAGCTTGTTCAGGGCCTCGGCGACGGCCGGGTCTCCCGCCTCCTTGGCGTTGAGCACGGGCAGCAGGTTGTCGGCGTTCTGGAGTTTCTTGTCGTCCTCCAGGAGGACCAGCCCGAAACTGTCGACGGTGGCGTCGGTCGTGGTGGTGAGGACGAGCTGGGCCTCCCCGTCCTTGACGGCCTGCTTGGACTGCGGGGTGCCGACGCCCTTGGGGACGAGACCCGCGACGTCGATGCCGTACGTCGACTTCAGACCCGGCGCGCAGAACGGCCGGACCGCGCACTCGTCACCGGCCGCGATCTTGACCTGGACCTTTGACTTCCCCAGGTCGGAAAGGGTCTTGAGCTTGTTCTTCGCGGCGAATTCCTTGGTCACCGCGAAGGCGTTCTGGTCGACGGCCTCCCCGGCGGGCAGGACTTTCAGCCCGAGCGGGGTGGCCAGCTTCTCCAGCGCGCCGACCGTCTTGGCGACATCCGGCGAGGCCAGCGGAGCGGCCTTGGCCTTCTCCGCGCCGTTGACCTTCGCGTTGAGGAATTCCGTGAGCGTCGCCGCGTATTCCGGTACGACGTCTATCTCGCCCTTCTCCAGCGAGGGTTCGTACAGTTCACGGTTCTTGACGACGGTCACCGACGTGTCGAATCCGGCGTCCTTCAGCACCTGTGCGTACAGCTCCGCCAGCACCTTGGACTCGGTGAACGCGGCGGCGCCCACCACCAGCGCGCCCTTCGCGCCGCCGGCCCCGGCGGAGGCCCCGCCCGCTCCCGGCTTCTTCGCCTCCAGGCTGTCGCCGCCGCCGCACGCGGCGAGCGACCCGGTCAGGGCCACCAGGCCGATTGCCGCGCCCGCGAGGCGCGAGGTCTTGGTCATGAGGATTCACCATCCGTGAGAGGCACACAGTGCGGAAACCGAAAAGGGGAAGAAGAGAAGAAGAGGGGGGAAGGAAGGGGGAAGACAGCCGTACGGGGCGCGCTCACGCCGTCTTGCGCAGCGGCGAGCAGAACCTGCCGAGCAACACCAGCGCGCCCTCCACCACCAGGGCGAGCAACGCCACCAGCACCGCCCCCGCCACGACCTGAGCGGTGTCGTAGGTGTTGAACCCGGCGGTGATGATCCGCCCGAGCCCGCCCTGCCCGACCATCGCGGCGATCGAGGCGGTGGCGACCACCTGGACGGCGGCCGAGCGCAGCCCGGTCATCACCAGGGGGAAGGCGAGGGGCAGTTCGACCCGCAGGAACACCTGGGTCCCGGACATGCCCATGCCGCGCGCGGCCTCGACCACCGCCCGGTCCACCTCCCGCGTCCCCACGTACGCGTTGGTCAGCAGCGGCGGCACCGCGAACAGCACCAGCGCGACGATCGTCGGCACATAACCGGCGGAGCGCAGCGGCGAGACCATGAACAGCGCCAGCACCGCGAACACCGGCACCGCCCGCCCGATGTTGGAGATGTTGACCGCGAGCGCGCCGCCCCTGCCGAGGTGCCCCAGCAGGAAGGCCGGCGGCAGCGCGAGCAGGCAGGCGACGCCCAGGGCGACCCCGCTCACGTACAGATGCTCCGTCAGCCGGGTCCACACCCCGCCGTCGCCGGACCAGTGGGAGGCCGTGGCCAGCCAGGTCCAGGCGTCACCCAGCACACCCATGCGCGATCAGCCCGCCTCAACAGCCGCAGAAGTCTTGCGTATTCGGTCCCGGAACGGCTCCCGCCGGGCCCTGGGCGCCCGCGTCCACGGGGTGAGCACCCGTTGCAGAGCGAGCAGCAGCAGGTCGGCGGCCAGCGCCAGCAGCACGCACAGCACGGAGGCGGCCAGCACCTGCGCCTTGAAGAACGTGGGCAGCGCGTCCTCGATGAGGTTGCCGAGCCCGCCCCGGCCGACGATGGCCCCGACCGTGGTCAGCGCCACCGTGGAGACCGTCGCGATGCGCACCCCGGCCATCAGCGCGGGCAGCGACAGCGGGAGTTCGACCTCCCAGAGCATCCGCCACGGCCCGTACCCCATGCCGCGCGCCGCCTCCCTGGCCTCTTCCGGGACGGCTTCCAGACCGGCCAGGATGTTCCGTACGAGAATCGTCAGCGAGTACAGCACCAGGCCCGTCACGACCAGCGCCGACGACAGCCCGAACAGCGGCAGCAGCAGCGAGAACATCGCCAGCGAAGGCACCGTGTAGAGGATCGTGGTCAGCCCCAGGACCGGTCCCGCGAAGCGCCTGTGCCGCCGGGCGAGGACGGCCAGCGGCAGCGCGACGGCCAGCCCGATCAGCACCGACGCCACCGTGATCCCCACGTGCTGGAGGGTCGCGTCGGTCAGCTCCTGGCTGCGGGACCGCAGGTACTCCCCGCAGATCCAGTCGTTCGTCACCAGACAGCTCTGCTCGCTCACGCGTTCCCACCTCCCCCGGATCCGGCCGCTCCACACGGCCGGGAACGTATGTTCACAGCCTGTGGAGCGAGCCTATCCCCGACCACCGACAACCGGCCCGGACCGGTTGGCCCCGCCACAGCACGGCAACACGCCCTTCACACAACACCCGCCACCAGCCGCCACAATGGGGACCCATGATCCGGTTCGAGCACGTCACCAAGCGCTACGCCGACGGAACGACCGCCGTCGACGACCTGTCCTTCGAGGTCGCCGCGGGTGAACTCGTCACGCTCGTCGGCCCGTCGGGCTGCGGCAAGACCACCACGATGAAGATGGTCAACCGCCTCATCGAGCCCACCGGGGGCCGCATACTCCTCGACGGCGAGGACATAGCCGGGGTCGACCCGGTGGAGCTGCGCCGCCGGATCGGGTACGTCATCCAGCAGGTCGGCCTCTTCCCGCACCGGACCGTCCTCGACAACACCGCCACCGTGCCGCACCTGCTCGGCGTCAAGCGCGCCGAGGCGCGCCGGCGCGCGGCCGAGCTCCTCGACCTGGTGGGCCTCGATCCCGCGGTGTACGGGTCCCGCTATCCGGAACAGCTCTCCGGCGGCCAGCGCCAGCGCGTCGGCGTCGCCCGGGCGCTGGCCGCCGACCCGCCCGTCCTGCTCATGGACGAGCCCTTCGGCGCGGTCGACCCGGTGGTGCGCGAACGCCTCCAGAACGAATTCCTGAAGCTCCAGTCGCAGGTCCGCAAGACCGTGCTGTTCGTCACGCACGACATCGAGGAGGCGGTGCGCCTCGGCGACCGGATCGCCGTCTACGGGCAGGGCTCCATCGAACAGTTCGACGCCCCGGCCGTGGTGCTCGGCGCGCCCGCCACCCCGTACGTCGCGGACTTCGTCGGCGCGGACCGCGGCCTGAAGAGGCTCTCGGTGACCCCGATCGAGGCGGGTGATTTGGAGCAGCCGCCGGTGGTGCACCTGGACGACCCGATGCGCACCGCGTCGGCGCGGCTGGCGGAGCAGGGCGCGCGCTGGGCCGTCGTCCTGGACGGGGAGGACAGCCTGCACGGCTGGATACCGGCCGGGGCCGCGGCGCAGGACGGGACGGTGCGGGAGCACGCGCGGCGGATGGAGGCGTGGCTGCCGGTGGGGGCCTCGCTCAAGCAGGCGTTCTCGACCATGCTCCAGCACGACGCCGGGTGGATCGCGGTGCTCGGCGAGGGCGGCGAGGGCCGGTTCCTCGGGGTGCTCACCCCGGCCCGGCTGCACGAGGCCCTGCGCCGGTCCATCGACGCGGACGGGCGCAGGGTCTCCCGTACGGAGGTGGACGTCGAAACCGTGGGGTGAGGGCCCCTCGGCCGTCAGGCGGTGAGCTTCTTGCTCATCCACTCGATGACGGCGGGGATCTCGCGCTTCCAGGTGTTGAAGTTGTGGCCGCCGCTGTCGAGCGTGATCGAGGAGACCTTCGTCGGCGGCTTCGCCTTGCGGATGAACTCCGCCGTCGGCTTCTTGTTGTCCTCGCCCTTCTTGCTGGTGGTCAGCAGCAGGGAGGTCTTGGGCGCCGGCAGGTTGTCGAGCGCCCAGAGCAGGTTCGCGCGCTTCTTGAGGTTCTCGTCGCCGCCGAAGAGGTCACCGGTCGTGGGGTCGTCCGCCGCCTTGTAGTACGGCGAGAGGCCCGCACCCGCGGCGAACTTGTCCGGGTGCGCCATGGCGATCTTGATGGCGCAGTAGCCGCCCGTGGAGTTCCCCATGAAGCCCCAGTTCTGCGGCTTCGTGCCCACCCGGTACGCGCTGGAGACGGCGCGCGGCAGGTCCTTGGCGAAGAAGGTCTCGGTCTGCGGGCCGCGGGGGATGTCCACGCACTCGGTGTCCCGGGGCGGTGCGACGGTGGGCCGCATCAGGACCATGATCATCGGCTGCGCCTTGCCGGCCCGGGCCTGCATCAGCGCGGTCTGGGGGTAGCGGAGCCCTTTGATCAGGTTCATCGCGATGCCCGGGTAGCCGGTGAGCACGACCGTCGCCGGGAACCGCTTCTGCTTGAACTCCGGCTGGAAGTACTCCGGCGGCAGGTAGACGAAGGCCGGGCTGACGATCTTGGAGTCGCGGCCCTCGATCCGTACTTCCTGTATCTGCCCGCCGACGGCCGGCTTGTTGCCGCCGGGCACGTCCAGGGCCTGCGTCCCGATGAGCTGGGCCTCCTTGCTGCCGCCCGCGCCCGCGTGGTCGACGACCACGCCCATCTGGTCCTCCTGGCCGAAGAGGTCCGCCCAGGAGCCGTAGAAGAGGAACGACTTGTTCGCGGCGAGCCCGATCGCGGCGAACAGTGCGAGCTGGGTCGCCAGCAGCATGCCGACCCGGCCGAGGACGGAGCGCCAGGTACGTCCCGACAGGCGCGGCCACAGCCAGATCGTGGCGGCGAAGAGCAGTACCGCCGCCACTACGGCGAGCACGAGGACTTTGGTGCTGGTGAGACCCATGTCGAGATCGTTACTTCCTGGATGAGAATTTCCTGAGAGCTGAGTGAACCCACCCCCCGCAAGCGCCGTCCTAGTGAACGCACATTGCCCGGACGGACCTTCTCCAGGTACCACGGGCACAAAACCTCTCGCGGAACCTCGGGAAGCGATGTCAATCAGAATAGATGGGGATAAGTCCGGAGCGGTTCCGGATCGGGTGCGGCGGGTCCTGCGCGGACCGCGTCCCGAGAAGGTCCCTTCGCTGGTGGGCGCCGCCGTGATGATCGTCGGCCTGCTCGACATCGCCGCCGGGGTCTTCCCCCGCTTCCGGCACAGCCGCATGCACAGTCTGGCCGAAGTGCTGCCGGGGACCTTCGGTCCGTTCGCGGCGGCCTTCTCGCTCACGGTGGGCGTGCTGCTCCTGCTGCTGGCGCACGGGCTGAAGCGGCGCAAGCGCCGGGCCTGGCGCTCGGCGGTGATCCTGCTGCCCGTCGGCGCGGTCGCCCAGTACACCTACCGGCACTCCGTGCTGGGAGTGGTGATCGCCCTCGCGCTGCTGGCGCTGCTGATCGCCCATCGGAGTGAGTTCGCCGCGCTGCCGGACCCGCGCAGCCGCTGGAAAGCCCTGACCAACTTCCTCGTGATGACGGTCGGCTCCCTCGCGCTGGGCCTGCTGATCGTCAGCTCGCACCCGCGGAAGCTGATCGGCGATCCGAGCCTGCTGGAGCGACTGGAACACGTCCTGTACGGCCTGGTGGGCTTCGAGGGCCCCCTCTCGTACGGCGGACAGGCCTCCTGGACGGTCGGCTACTCGCTCGGCGCGCTCGGCTGGATCACCGCGATCACCACGATCTACCTGGCCTTCCGCCCCGAGCACCCGGCCGCCCGCCTCACCGCGGAGGACGAGACGCAGTTGCGCGCCCTGCTCGCCAAGCACGGCGACCGCGACTCGCTGGGCCACTTCGCGCTGCGCCACGACAAGGCGGCGGTCTTCTCCCCCTCGGGCAAGGCGGCCGTCACCTACCGCGTGGTCTCCGGCGTGATGCTCGCCAGCGGCGACCCGATCGGCGACGTCGAGGCCTGGCCGGGCGCGATCGAGCGCTTCATGGAGGAGGCCAAGGCCCACTCGTGGACGCCGGCCGTGATGGGCTGCTCGGAGACGGGCGGCGAGGTCTGGACCCGCGAGACGGGCCTGGACGCCCTGGAACTCGGCGACGAGGCCATCGTCGACGTCCCGGACTTCTCCCTCACCGGCCGCGCGATGCGCAACGTGCGCCAGATGGTCAAGCGCATCGAGCGCAACGGTTACGAAACGCGGGTGCGCCGCGTGGGCGACCTGGACCCCGAGGAACTGGAGCGCATCCGCCGCGCCGCCGCCGACTGGCGCGGCACGGAGACCGAGCGCGGCTTCTCCATGGCGCTGGGCCGGGTGGGTGAGCCCGGCGACGAGGACTGCTTCATCGCGACGGCCCACAAGGCCGACGACGAGGGTGCCGAACCCGGCCCCTACGGCGATCTGAAGGCCGTCCTGCACTTCGTCCCGTGGGGCCCGGACGGCATGTCCCTGGACCTGATGCGGCGCGACCGCAGCGCGGACCCGGGCATGAACGAGCTTTTGATCGTGGCGTCCCTGACGGCCGCCCCGGACCTGGGCATCAAGAAGGTCTCCCTGAACTTCGCGATGTTCCGCTCGGCGCTGGCCCGCGGCGAGAAGCTGGGCGCGGGCCCGGTCCTGCGCGGCTGGCGGGGACTGCTGGTCTTCCTGTCCCGCTGGTTCCAGATCGAGTCCCTGTACAAGTTCAACGCCAAGTTCCGCCCGCGCTGGGAGCCCCGCTTCGTGGTCTTCCGCACCACGCGCGACCTCCCCCGCATCGGCTTCGCCGCGATGCAGGCCGAGGGCTTCGTCACGCTGGCCCTGCCCCGCATCCTGCGCCGCAGGGCGTCGGTCCGGCGCGGCCCGCAGCCGTGCGCCCACGCGTCGGCGCAGCCGGGCCGCGAGGTGGAGCGGGTCGCCTGACCCGTCGGGAGCGCCCGGCGGGGCGTGGGGCGGGGCGAGAACGGCAGGGGTGCGGGGACGGGGCGAGAACGGCAGGGGTGCGGGGCCGGGGCGAGAACGGCAGGTCCGGGGGCCGCGCCCCCGGCCCGAGCCGCGTCCGCCCCGCCCGGCCCGGAAAAGCCCTACGCCACCCGGATCGCGATCTTGCCCCGGGTGTGCCCGCCCATGCTCTCCCGGAAGGCGTCCGCCGCCTTCTCCAGCGGGTACACCGACGCCACCTCGACCTTGAGCTCGCCCCGCTCCACGAGCGCCCCGAGCTCGGTCAGGTCCGCCGTGTCCGGTCGTACGAACACGTACGAGCCGCCCAGGCCGGTCACCGCGCCGTCCGCGACGGACGCAAGCCGCCCGCCCGGGGCCAGCAGCGACGGCGAGACCTGGAGCGCGTCCCCGCCCACCAGGTCGAGCACCGCGTCCACGCCGTCGGGCGCGATCTCCCGTACGCGCCCCTCCAGGCCGTCGCCGTACGTCACCGGCTTCGCGCCGAGCGAGCGCAGGTAGTCGTGGTTGCGCTCGCTCGCGGTGCCGATGACCTCGGCCCCGAGCGCCCGCGCGATCTGCACCGCGAGCGAGCCGACCCCGCCGGCCGCCGCGTGCACCAGCACCGTCTCGCCCGCCCGCACCTCCAGGCTCTTCACGAGCGCCTGGTACGCCGTGAGCCCCGCCAGCGGCAGCCCGGCCGCCTCCTCGAAGCCCACGTTCGCCGGCTTGCGGGCCAGCGTCCGCACGGGAGCCGCCACGTACTCGGCGAAGGTGCCCCGGCCGACCAGGTCCTCGCGCACGTACCCGACGACCTCGTCGCCCGGCGCGTACTCGGTCACGGCCGCCCCGGCCTTCTCCACGACGCCCGCCACGTCCCAGCCGGGCACCACGGGGAAGACCGCGTCCAGCGCCGGGTCCAGATAGCCGCCGAGGATCTTCCAGTCGACCGGGTTGACCGAGGCCGCCTTCACCTTGACCAGCACGGAGTCCGGACCCAGCTTGGGCTCGGGCCGCTCGACGTACTCCAGGACGTCGGGGCTGCCGTAGGAGCTGTACGTAATGGCCTTCATCGAAATTCTCCAAACTCCGGTGTCGCGAACATCCAGAACCTCAATACTTGACTATCTCAAGCACTTCGTTCGACCGTAAGCCTCAATCATTGAGATGGTCAAGTTTCCCGGCGTACACTTGTCCCATGCCAGCCAACCCGCCGCACCCCGCCCCCGCATCCCAGGACGGCACCGCCGCGCCCACCAAGGCCGAGCTCGTCGACCGGCTGGCCGGGGCCTTCGGTCTCTACTACGGCGACTTCACCCTCGCCGCCGCCACCGAGGGGCTCACCCCCAGCCAGGCCAAGACCCTCAGCGTGCTGCGCTTCTCGCCTGCCCCGATGCGCGCCCTCGCCACCCTGCTGGCCTGTGACGCCTCCAACATCACCGGCATCGTGGACCGGCTGGAGAAGCGCGAGCTGGTGCGCCGCGAACCCAGCCCCACCGACCGCCGGGTGAAGAACGTCGTCCTGACCGTCGCGGGCGAAGTCACCGTCGACGCCATCCGGGCCCGGATGCACACCACCCTGGACGCGCTGGACACCCTGGACGACACGGAGCGCACCGCCCTCCACGCGCTCCTGGGGCGGGTCTTCCCGGACGGCCGGGGCGGTCCGGAGTGCACCCGCTGACGCCTACGCTGGGCGTATGAGTACGTTGCGCACGCGGTCCGCCGATGAACTGCCGGAACGGTTCCCCGAGGGCTCGCCGAAGGGGCTCCCCCCGTGGGACCGCTGCGCCGTCATGGGAGTCGTCAACGTCACGCCGGACTCCTTCTCCGACGGCGGCCGCTGGTTCGACACCGCCGCGGCCGTCAAGCGCGGCCTCGCACTGGTCGCGGAGGGCGCCGACCTGGTCGACGTGGGCGGCGAGTCCACCCGTCCCGGCGCCAGCCGCGTGGACGCGGACGAGGAGCTCAAGCGGGTCGTGCCCGTGGTGCGCGGCCTGGTCTCCGAAGGCGTCGCCGTCTCCGTCGACACCATGCGCGCCACCGTCGCCGAGCAGGCCGTGGCCGCCGGCGCGGTGCTCGTCAACGACGTCAGCGGCGGCCTCGCCGACCCCGCCATGGTCCCCGCCGTCGCCGCCACCGGCGCACCCTTCGTGGTCATGCACTGGCGCGGCTTCAGCGAGAACATGAACAGCCTCGCGGTGTACGACGACGTGGTCGCCGAAGTCCTCGCGGAACTGCGCACCCGGGTGGACGCCGTCGTCGCGGGCGGCATCGACCCGGCGCGCGTCGTCGTGGACCCCGGCCTCGGCTTCGCCAAGCGGGCCGAGCACGACCTCGCCCTCCTCGCCCACCTCGGCGACCTGCGGGCGCTCGGCCTCCCCCTCCTGGTCGCCGCCTCCCGCAAGCGCTTCCTCGGCCACGTCCTGGCCGGCGAGGGCGCCGCCCCGCCGCCCGCCCGGGAGCGCGACGCCGCCACCGCCGCCGTCTCCGCGATCGCCGCGCACGAGGGCGCCTGGGCGGTCCGGGTGCATGAGGTGCGGGCCACCGCCGACGCGGTCCGGGTCGCACGCGCCGTCGCCGGCGCGCGCCGGCCCCGTACGGCGCCTGCGGCGGCGGCCTCCACGACGACACCCGCCGCGGGCCCCCGGTGACGCCCCGGGGCACCGACGTCGAACAGGTCGAGCTGGCCAACACGGCGTTCTACGAATGTCTGGAGCGCGGCGACTTCGACGAGCTGTCCGCGCTCTGGCTGGACGACGAGATCTCCTGCGTGCACCCCGGCTGGCCGGTGCTCTCGGGACGCGGCGAAGTGCTGCGCTCGTACGCGCTGATCATGGCGCACACGGACTACATCCAGTTCTTCCTCACCGACGTGAAGGTCTCCGTGATGGGCGACACCGCCCTGGTGACCTGCACCGAGAACATCCTCAGCGGCGGCCCCGCCGACGAGGAGAGCGGCGAGCTGGGCCCGCTGGTCGGCCAGCTCGTCGTCGCCACCAACGCCTTCCGGCGCACCCCCGACGGCTGGCGGCTGTGGGCGCACCACGGCTCTCCCGTGCTGGCCGACGCCGACGGGGACGACGACGACTGAGGCTCCGCCGCCGCGCCCCGGGTCAGCGCTCTCCCTTCGATTCCTCCTCCTGAGGGACGGTGAATCCCCACAGCGTGTGGGCAGGGACACCGCAGAACCCGAGACCCGCGGGCGGGGGCTGTCAGTGCCCGCAGGTAGATTCGGTCCTCAGGTGATGTGCCGTCCGCATGCGGCACGGACCCCCGACGACTACGAACAGCAGGAGTGATTCGCGTGGATCGTGTCGCGCTGCGCGGCCTCAAGGCCCGTGGGCACCACGGCGTGTTCCCCAAGGAACGCGAAGAGGGCCAGACCTTCATTGTGGACCTCGTCCTCGGCCTGGACACCCGTCCCGCCGCGGCCGACGACGACCTGACGAAGACCGTCCACTACGGCGTGGTCGCCGAAGAGGTCGTCGAGGTCGTCCGGGGCGAGCCGGTCAACCTGATCGAGACGCTCGCCGAGCGGATCGCCCAGCAGTGCCTCAAGCACGACGGAGTCCAGGAGATCGAGGTGACGGTGCACAAGCCCGACGCCCCGATCACCGTCCCCTTCGACGACGTGACCATCACCATCACCCGGAGCCGTGTATGAAGCCCATGCAGAGCGACCCCACCGTCCAGCCGGTCCCCGCTTCGGTCACGGACCAGGTCGACGGCGCCGACATCACCCTCTCCAACCCCCACTGGGCCGTGATCGGCCTCGGCTCCAACCTCGGCAACCGCCTGGAGACCCTCCAGGGCGCGGTGGACCTCCTGGAGGACACCCCCGGCGTCCGCGTCAAGGCGGTCTCCCCGGTGTACGAGACCGAGCCGTGGGGCGTGGCGGCCGACTCCCAGCCGTCCTACTTCAACGCGGTCGCCCTGGTGCGGACGACGCTCCCGCCGGCCTCCCTCCTGGAGCGCGGGCAGGCCATCGAGGAGTCCTTCGCCCGGGTCCGCGAGGAGCGCTGGGGGCCGCGCACGATCGACGTCGACATCCTGTCGTACGCCAACGTGGTCTCCGACGACCCCGCCCTCACCCTCCCCCACCCGCGCGCCCACGAGCGCGGCTTCGTCCTCGCCCCCTGGCACGACGTGGACCCCCAGGCGCAGGTCCCGGGCCGCGGCCCGGTCGCCGACCTGCTCGCCGCCGTCTCCACCGAAGGCGTGCAGGCCCGCGCCGACCTGGAACTCCGGCTGCCCGAATAAGCGTTGACGCCGTACGACACTGGTGTCGTCACCCGTGCCCGCACGGACACCGGTGACGCCCACCGACACGACGGAAAGCGGAGCTTCGTGAAGCAACTACGGCTCGGAGTGCTGGTCGGCCTGTTCGCCGCGGCCGGGGTGCTGTCCTGGGCGGGCGCCCGCCTGTGGTCCTCGGTCGACACCCTGCCCGGCGTGCCGGTCGCGGCGCCGGTCGTGCTGGCCCTGATCGCCGCCGTACTGCTGGCGACGGCCCTCTCGATGCGCTCCCGGCTGCGCGCCCAGCGCGAGCGCCGGCCCGGCGCCAAGGGCGTCGACCCGATGATGGCCGCCCGCGCGGTGGTCTTCGGCCAGGCCAGCGCCCTGGTCGCCGCCCTCGTCGCCGGTCTGTACGGCGGCGTGGGCGTCCACCTGCTCACCGAGGCCCTCGACCTCCCCGCCCGCCGCGACCAGGCCCTCTACGCGGGCTTCTCGGTCCTGGCGGGCGCGGCGGTGGTCGCCGCCGCCTTCTTCCTGGAACGCATCCTGCGCCTCCCGGACGACGACGAAGGAGCCCCGGCGGCACCCGCCGCTCCGTGAGTGCGCCCGGCCCGCGCAGGATCACCAGGGTTCACGGCTCAGATGCCCGTTGATCAGAAACGTCGGGCAGGGGTCGAGCCGCCACCGGTAGAAGACCCACGGCTTGGTTCCGCCCGGCCGGAACCTCACTTCCCGGACCTGGAGCCACTGGCGCTCCTGCAACTCCAAGGAATGTTCTTCGGGCCGGAAGGCACGGCGCGCGCACCAGTTGTCGGTCACGACGAGCCGTGAGGCCAGCCCCGGGGGGCGCGCCGTGAATCTCGCCCCGATGATCTCCGCGAGTTCGGTCAGGAAGGGCACATTGGCGCTGACGACCAGCCGTGCGGGCCATCGCTTGATCCGGTAGCCGTCGCCGTCGACATAACCGTCCAAAAAGCCCTCGAAAGTCTCTCTGTCCCGCAGCACCACACGGGGAAATCGTTGACGCATGTGATGGGCATCGCCACCTGTGTACTGCCGGAAGAGATCAGCAAGGTACGAGGACACGACGCGGACCCGGAAGCCCGCGACATCCCTCCTCAGGTACCCCGACGGCCGTGTGCAGGGCTCCAGCCGTGCGGGCAGCCCCGTCGCCTCGGTCAGGCTCCGGGCGTACCGGGAGGCGAATGCCTCGTCATTGACCACCAGTGACACATAGTTGCTGCCGACGGTGCCATCGGCACACGTCGCCCCAACCAGGTAGCCGAGCGCACGACCCGGGCGGATCGACAGCCGGCGCCGACAGAGCTTGCGGGCGGGGGTCCAGGCGAGCACCGTGTCCGCGGCGTCTGCGGCATGCGTCCACCCGTCCGGTGTGCCCAGCAGCGTCTCGGGCGCGACGGTGAACGTCGCGTGGTCGGTGTTCACGTCCACCGCCTCACGCGCTTTGGCGGCCGCCGCCTCCATGACGGTCGTCTGTACGCTCCGGACTCCGTCGAGAGTCCACAGTCGCGTGCCCGGTACCACGTCACAGGCGCGCAGGCGCCCGGCCACCCCGTTCAGGGTCTGCTTGCTCGGAAGTCCGTACACCACCGCGGTCCACCCCTCAGCATTCCTGCGGAAGTGGACCGTATCGGCGGGCACTGACAGTCGGGCTAGCGCGCCATTATCAGGCTCATGGCCTCGGCCCGCGTGGTGGAGTCCCTGAGCTGTCCGCGCACGGCGGACGTGAGCGTCTTGGCCCCGGGCTTGCGGATCCCCCTGACCGACATGCACATGTGCTCCGCCTCGATCACGACGATCGCGCCACGTGCTTCGAGGATGCGCATCAGCGAGTCGGCGACCTGCGTCGTCAACCGCTCCTGGACCTGCGGGCGGCGCGCGAAGACCTCGACGAGGCGGGCGAGCTTGGACAACCCCGTGATCTTTCCGCTCTCCGCCGGGATGTAGCCGATGTGGGCGACTCCGTGGAAGGGAAGCAGGTGATGCTCGCACATACTGACGATTGCGATGTCCTTCACCAGGACCATCTCGTCGTGTCCGAGGTCGAAGGTGGTCGTCAGGACGTCCTCCGGCTTCTGCCGCAGTCCCGCGAGCAGTTCCCGGTACGCCCGCGCCACCCGTCCCGGCGTCGCCCGCAGGCCCTCGCGGTCGGGGTCCTCGCCGACGGCGATGAGGAGTTCGCGCACGGCGTTCTCGGCGCGCTTCTCGTCGAACTCGCCGATGGTGGCCTCGCCGTCCAGCGTCACCGGGTCGGTCATCAGTGCCTCGTTCCTGTGGTTCACCTGGGCGCGCATATGAAAATGCCGCGACCCCCAGGCTAGAACCTGGGGGTCGCGGCATCCATTCCGGGCCGGTGTGACACCGGCGACGGAACCGGCTAGCCGTTCTCCGGGCGGTCCTCCGGGACGGGCTCCGCCGCGGGGGCGTCCTTGGTCACCGAGGTGATCGAGGGCGTCGTGCCGTTGGCCGCGCCGTTGGTGAGGGCCAGCTCCTTGGGCGAGAGCACCGGCGGGCGGGTGGAGGGCGTACGGCGGGACGAGCCGGTCCACGCGGGGCGGGCCGGGCGCTTCACGATCGGCCGGAAGATCTCGGCGATCTGCTCCTTGTTCAGCGTCTCCTTCTCCAGGAGGGCCAGGACCAGGTTGTCGAGGACGTCGCGGTTCTCGACCAGGATCTCCCACGCCTCGTTGTGCGCGGTCTCGATGAGCTTCTTGACCTCTTCGTCGACGAGCGCGGCGACCTCTTCCGAGTAGTCGCGCTGGTGCGTCATGTCCCGGCCCAGGAAGGGCTCGGTGTTGTCGCCGCCGAACTTGATCGCGCCGAGACGCTCGGTCATGCCGTACTGGGTGACCATCGAGCGGGCCGTGCCGGTGGCCTTCTCGATGTCGTTCGCGGCGCCGGTGGTCGGGTCGTGGAAGACCAGTTCCTCGGCGGCGCGGCCGCCCAGCATGTACGCGAGCTGGTCGAGCATCTCGTTGCGGGTGGTCGAGTACTTGTCCTCGTCCGGGAGCACCATGGTGTAACCCAGGGCCCGGCCGCGGGACAGGATCGTGATCTTGTGGACCGGGTCCGAGTTCGGCAGCGCCGCCGCGACCAGGGCGTGTCCGCCCTCGTGGTACGCGGTGATCTTCTTTTCCTTGTCGGACATGATCCGGGTCCGCTTCTGCGGGCCCGCCACGACGCGGTCGATGGCCTCGTCGAGCATGTGGTTGTCGATGAGCTTCTGGTTGCTGCGCGCGGTGAGCAGCGCCGCTTCGTTCAGCACGTTCGACAGGTCCGCGCCCGTGAAGCCGGGCGTACGGCGGGCGACCGCGCCCAGGTCCACATCCGGGGCGACCGGCTTGCCCTTCTGGTGGACCTTGAGGATCTCCAGCCGGCCCTGCATGTCCGGGCGGTCGACCGCGATCTGCCGGTCGAAGCGGCCCGGGCGCAGCAGCGCCGGGTCGAGGATGTCCGGCCGGTTGGTGGCGGCGATCAGGATGACGCCGCCCTTCACGTCGAAGCCGTCCATCTCGACGAGCAGCTGGTTGAGCGTCTGCTCGCGCTCGTCGTGGCCGCCGCCCATGCCGGCGCCGCGGTGGCGGCCGACGGCGTCGATCTCGTCGACGAAGACGATCGCCGGGGCGTTCGCCTTGGCCTGCTCGAAGAGGTCACGGACGCGCGAGGCGCCGACACCCACGAACATCTCGACGAAGTCGGAGCCCGAGATGGAGTAGAAGGGGACCCCCGCCTCGCCCGCGACGGCGCGCGCCAGCAGGGTCTTTCCGGTGCCGGGCGGGCCGTACAGCAGGACGCCCTTGGGGATCTTGGCGCCGACGGCCTGGAACTTCGCCGGCTCCTGGAGGAACTCCTTGATCTCGTGGAGCTCCTCGACCGCCTCGTCGGACCCGGCCACGTCGGCGAAGGTCGTCTTGGGGGTGTCCTTGGTGATGAGCTTCGCCTTGGACTTCCCGAACTGCATGACCCGGGAGCCGCCGCCCTGCATCTGGTTCATCAGGAACAGGAAGACGACGACGATCAGGACGAAGGGCAGCAGGGAGAGCAGGATGCCGACGAAGGCGTTCTGCTTGGTCGGGGTGACGGTGTAGCCCTTTTCGAGCTTGCCGGCCTCGAACTTCTGGTCGAGCTTGGCGGTGAGCTTGGAGCCCTGGTCCCCGATGTAGCTCGCCTGGATCTTGGTGCTGTCGTCGACCTTCTGGCCGTCCTTCAGCTCCAGCTTGATGATCTGTTCGTCACCAGTGGTCAGTTTGACCTGACGGGCCTGGTCCTTGTCGATCGCCTGGATGACCTTGCCGGTGTCGACCGTCTTGTAGCCGCCAGACGAGCCGACGACCTGCATCAGCACGACCACGGCGAGGACGGCCAGCACGATCCACATGACCGGCCCACGGAAGTATCGCTTCACGTCCATCCATACGGGGCGAACTGCGCCCCGTCCCTCCTGCCCGTAGGTAAATGCCGCTGAATAAAAGACTGTTCTTCGGACGGTACCCCAGCATTGTCACCCGCGACCGCAGGGGACGGCTGACAAAGCTGCCTTCCCCTGCTCCAACGGCGGGAATTGCGTGAGGGTTCCCCGATATGGCCCCGAGGTGTCCGTCGGGACCGGACGGAGGGCCTCAGCCCCCGTAGACGTGCGGCGCGAGGGTGCCGACGAAGGGGAGATTGCGGTACTTCTCCGCGTAATCCAGGCCGTATCCGACGACGAACTCATTCGGAATGTCGAAACCGACCCACTTCACGTCGATCGCGACCTTCGCGGCCTCCGGCTTGCGCAGCAGCGTGCACACGTTGAGGGAGGCCGGCTCGCGCGAGCCGAGGTTCGACAGCAGCCACGACAGCGTCAGGCCGGAGTCGATGATGTCCTCGACGATCAGGACGTGCTTGCCCTTGATGTCGGTGTCCAGGTCCTTGAGGATCCGGACCACGCCGGAGGACTGGGTGCCCGCGCCGTAGGACGACACCGCCATCCAGTCCATGGTGAGCGGGGTGGACAGCGCACGCGCGAGGTCCGCCATCACCATCACGGCGCCCTTGAGGACGCCGACGATGAGCAGGTCCTTGCCCGCGTACTCCGCATCGACCTGCGCGGCCAGCTCGGCCAGCTTCGCGTCGATCTCTTCCTTGGTGATGAGCACCGACTTGAGGTCGGTGCCCATGTCGTTCGCGTCCACCCGCATCACTTTCGTAGAACTTCGGCCCTGCCGAATCAGCCCTGCCGAATGACCAGTCTGCCACCCTGCCGCTGGGCCTCGACCCGGCCGGGGAGGTTGATGACCCCCTGCCCGCGCCATCCGGTGATCAGCCGGTCCACCTCCTCGATGTGCCGGGCGAAGAGGGAGCCGGCGGGCGAGCCCACCTCGATGACCGCTTTGCGCAGGACCCTGCGGCGCACCGCGGGCGGCAGCGCGTAGAGCTTGGCGCACTCCAGGCGGCCGGTGTCGTCGCGGACGGAACGGTCCGCCTCGGCGGCCCAGTGGTCGAGGGCGTCCGCGTCGTCGCGGGAGAGCTGGGCCGTCCGGGCGAGGGCTTCGACGACGCCCTTGCCGAGGGCCTTCTCCAGGGCCGGGAGGCCTTCCTGGCGCAGCCGGGAGCGGGTGTAGGCGGGGTCGGCGTTGTGCGGGTCGTCCCAGACGGGCAGGGACTGGACCATGCAGGCCTTGCGGGCGGTCTGCCGGTCGAGCTGGAGGAAGGGGCGGCGGTAGCGCCCGGCCGCCCCCGAGACGGCCGCCATTCCGGACAGGGACCGGGTGCCGGAGCCGCGGGCGAGGCCGAGCAGGACGGTCTCGGCCTGGTCGTCGCGGGTGTGGCCGAGGAGGACCGCGGCCGCGCCGTGCCGCTGGGCGGCGCCGTCGAGGGCGGCGTAGCGGGCGTCGCGGGCGGCTGCCTCCGGGCCGCCGGCCCGTCCGACGGTCACCGAGACGGACTCGGCGGGGGCCAGGCCCAGCGCGGTCATGCGGGTGACCACCTCGTTGGCCCGGGTGCCGGAGCCCGCCTGGAGGTTGTGGTCGACGGTGACCCCGCCCGCGCGGACGCCCAGCCTGGGCGCCTCGAAGGCGAGGGCGGAGGCGAGCGCCATGGAGTCGGCGCCGCCCGAGCAGGCCACGAGCACGAGCGGCGGGGCCGCCTGCGCGTGCGGGGCGTGGTGTGCCCGGTGGTCGGTGAGTACGTCGTGGAGTACGCGGCGGACCGCCAGGCGTATCGCCGCGACCGCAGGATGGGGACCCATGTCCGGTGCCCTTCGGTGGAGTTGGGGTGCCTCGGGAGGAGGAGGCCGCTGTCACTGAGAGTGCGTAGATGGTGACAGAAACGAGCGGTTACCCGAGCATTGCACGCCTACCCAGCGCTTACGGTCCCTCGGATGGGTGATTTAGGGGGCGTTTCCCTTACCGTTCCTGCCGTCGCGCACACCGGTTTCACGCTTCTCCCTTACGGTGCACCCGCGCGACCCAGTCCGCCGGTTTGGCGATCTCGGCCTTGGTCGGGAGGGTGTTCGGGGAGGTCCAGACCCGGTTGAAGCCGTCCATGCCGACCTCCTCGACGACGGCGCGGACAAACCTTTCGCCGTCGCGGTACTGGCGCAGCTTGGCGTCCATGCCGAGCAGCCGGCGCAGCGCGAGGTCGAGCCGGGAGGCCCCCTTGGCGCGGCGCTGCTGGAACTTCTCGCGGATCTCGGCGACGGAGGGCACGACCTGCGGGCCGACGCCGTCCATGACGTAGTCCGCGTGCCCTTCGAGCAGCGACATCACGGCGGTCAGGCGTCCGAGGATCTCGCGCTGGGCCGGGCTCTGCACCAGTTCCACCAGGCTGCGGCCGCCCTCGTCCTCGTCGCCGTCCGCACGGCCGCCGGAGAAGGACTGCACGGCTTCGCGCACCCGCTCCAGGAGCGTCATCGGGTCGACGTCGGTCTCGCTCAGGAAGGCCTGGATCTCGCCCTCCAGGTGGTCGCGCAGCCAGGGGACGGCGGTGAACTGGGTGCGGTGGGTCTCCTCGTGCAGGCACACCCAGAGGCGGAAGTCGTGCGGGTCGACCTCCAGCTCGCGCTCCACGTGGACGATGTTCGGGGCGACGAGCAGCAGGCGTCCGCCGCCGTTCTCGCCGGAGGGCAGGTCGCGGGAGGCGGGCGCGAAGGTCTCGTACTGGCCGAGCACCCGCGAGGACAGGAACGACAGCAGCATCCCCACCTCGACGCCGGTCACCTTGCCGCCGACCGCGCCGAGAACGACGCCGCCGGGGCCGGAGCCGCGGCGCTCCTCCATCTTCTTCAGGAGCGGCTTGAGCAGCTCCCGGAAGCCCGCGACGTTGGCCTTCACCCAGCCGGCGCGGTCCACGACGAGGACGGGGGTGTCCTCGGGCTCGTGCCCCTCGGGGATCATCCGGGTGAAGGCGCGCACGTGTTCCTCGGAGGCCTTCGCGTGCCGTCGCAGCTCCGCGACGACGGCGCGCGCCTCCTCCCGGCTGATGTCCGGGCCGGGCCGCACGAATCGGGTCGCGGTCGCGACCGCGAGCTTCCAGTCGACCATCCCTGCAGAGGCTGCACCACCGAGGCTCGTCATGCGTCAACCGTACGTTGTCGAGTGGTGCGCCGGGAGTTGATGCGGGCGGCCGCCGAAACGGAGGCCCGGGGTCCGGCCGCCGGGGGGTTACGGGGCCTCGGTCAGCGCGGAGGCCAGGGCGTCGAGGGCCCGCTGCGCGGCGGCGGGGTCGGCGGTGCCGCCCGCGAGGAAGGCGAAGGCGACCAGGCGGCCGTCCGGGGTGACGGCGGTGCCGGCGAGGGTGTTCACCCCGGACAGCGTGCCCGTCTTGGCCCGCACCGGGCCGGGCCCGGCCGCGCCCGCGTACCGGGTGCTCAGCGTGCCGCTGAAGCCGGCGACCGGCAGGCCGGTGAGGACCGGGCGCAGCTCGGGGCGGGCGGGGTCGGCCGCCCGGGCCAGCAGGGCGGTCAGCAGCCTTGCGGACACCTTGTCGTTGCGGTCGAGGCCGCTGCCGTCGGCGAAGTGCGCCCCGGTCAGCAGGCCGTCGGCCGGGAGGTCCAGGGTGGCGAGGCGGTCGCGGACGGCCTTGCCGGCCCCCGCGAAGGACGCCTCCGCGCCGGCCGCGAGCGCGGTCTGCCGGGCGAGGGCCTCGGCGAGGTCGTTGTCGCTGTGCGTGAGGGTGCGCTCGACCAGCGCGGACAGCGGCGCGGAGAGCACCTTGGCGACGGGCTCGGCGTCCTTCGGGGCCGTGCCGGAGACCGGTTCCCCGGTCACTTCGACGCCCGCTTCGCGCAGCTCGTCGGCGAAGGCGCGGGCCGCGTCGCCCGCCGGGTCGGGCGTCCGGTCGCCGACGCCGCTGCTGGAGCCGTCGGTGCGGCCCTCGTTCACCATCAGCGGGGTGACCCGGGCGAGGTTCTCGTTGCCCCGGCCGATGGGGTGGACGTCGGGCCCCGCGTACAGGCTCGTGTCGTACGCGACGGAGACCGTCCGGGCCCCCCGGTCGCGCAGGGCGCGGGCCGTGTCCGCGGCGAGGGCGCGCAGGCCGTCCTCGGAGAGGGTGGGGTCGCCGCCGCCCTTGAGGACGGCCCTGGCGCCGTCGGGCGGGGCGAGCACCGTGGTGGCGATGCGGTGGTCGGGGCCGAGGGCGGACAGGGCGGCGACGGCCGTGGCGATCTTCACCGTGGAGGCGGGGGTCAGCACGGTCCGCTCCCCGCTGCCGTACAGCTCCCTGCCCGTGGCGGCGTCGACGACGGAGGCGGACCGCACGGACCCCAGGGCCCTGTCGGCGAGGAGCGGTTCGAGCACCCGCGCGAGCTGTCCGGACCGCCCGCCCGCGCCGGCGCCGAGCGCGCTGAGGACGCGGCCCGCGCTGGGCGCGGGGGACGGTTCGGCGGGGTCGGGGCGGGCGGGCACGTGATGTGCGCCACCCGTGCGGTCCCGGGCGGCCGCCAGGTCCCGCTCGGCCTTACGCTGACCGGAGTCCCAGGGGCCCGCCACGCTCACGGCACCGGCCGCCAGCGCCAGTCCGGCGACGGCGGAGCCCGCCGTGAGCTGCCAGGTCTTGAGCTTGGGCACTGCGGACCAGCCCCTTTCGCGATCACAGGTCTGCGTGAGGGACACTTAACCACTGCGTCTTGCGCGAGCACGGCACCCCGCGGGGCACTTCCGACCCATTCGGCCGGGGCTCCGGGGGTCGGTTTCCTCCGGGGGGACGCAGATTCCCAGAAGACTGTGTTGATCATGGAGGAGCCACCCGTGGAGTTCGACGTCACCATCGAGATTCCGAAGGGTTCGCGGAACAAGTACGAGGTGGACCACGAGACCGGCCGGATCCGCCTGGACCGTCGGCTCTTCACCTCGACCAGCTACCCCGCGGACTACGGCTTCGTCGAGAACACCCTCGGCGAGGACGGTGACCCGCTGGACGCGCTGGTCATCCTGGACGAGCCCACGTTCCCGGGCTGCGTCATCAAGTGCCGCGCCATCGGCATGTTCCGCATGACGGACGAGGCCGGCGGCGACGACAAGCTGCTGTGCGTCCCGGCGTCGGACCCGCGCGTGGAGCACCTGCGCGACATCCACCACGTGTCGGAGTTCGACCGCCTGGAGATCCAGCACTTCTTCGAGGTCTACAAGGACCTGGAGCCGGGCAAGTCGGTCGAGGGCGCGGACTGGGTCGGCCGCACCGAGGCCGAGGCCGAGATCGAGGCCTCGTACAAGCGCCTTGAGGCGCAGGGCGGAGCGCACTGAACTGCGCACCCGCGTTAGGTGAGTCCCGGGCGGCGGGCGGTTCCCTCTGGTGAGGGGGCCGCCCGTCTGCTTGTGCGGGGCCCTCTCGCAGGGGGTTCTCCGTGCGTGGCGTGCGGGGCCGGAGGGTGCAGCGGTGCGGGTGCGGGGGTAGGGGCGTCGCGGTGGGCCCGCGGCGGAACGGGCCCTGCCCTGCCCGGCGGCATCGGGTCGAACATGGACATACTGGGCAGGCGGGACAGTCGGAGCCCGGAGTGGTGAGAGCGAGGCGAGTGGTGGCGGAGGCGCAGGGCGGCAAGGGCGGACCCCGGGTGGAGCAGCCCGAAGAGGCCGAGGACCGCAAGCCGCAGTCGGACGAGGCGCGGAGCGCGTTCACGCCGCCGTCCGGTGTCGGGGCGGCCCGCGGGGCCGGTTCCGCGTCGAGGAAGTCCGCCGCGCCCAGAACCGCCCCCGCGGCGTCCGCCACGGCTCCGGCGGACGCGGTGCCGCGCGGCGCGCGCAACCCGTCCAGCACCACGTCCGGAACAGGCGCCACCCAGGCCGTTCCGGTGGTGACGCCGGACGAGGACCAGTCGGTGACCTCGGAGTTCGCGCTGCCGCAGGGCCTGAAGGCCGCTCCGCCCGCCGAGGAGGACCAGCCGACCTCGGAGTTCCAGCTTCCGCAGGGGCTGACGTCCGAGGCGCCGCCCGTGCAGGAGGGTTCCGCCTTCGGCGTGCCCCGGACGGCGGCCCAGAAGCGGACCGCGAGCGGGTTCGAGACCGCGAGGACCTACAGCGCCCGGCACTCTCCCCCGGCGTTCACGCCCGCGCACGGAATACCCGTGGTCAAGCTGACCAAGGAGGCCCCCTGGCAGGACCGGATGCGCACGCTGCTGCGGATGCCGGTGGGCGACCGCCCGGTGCCGGACAGCGTGCAGCGGCACGGGGACGACGAGGACTCCGGTCCCGCCGTCCCCCGGGTGCTCGACCTGACGCTGCGCATCGGCGAGCTGCTGCTCGCGGGCGGCGAGGGGGCCGAGGACGTCGAGGCGGCCATGTTCGCGGTGTGCCGGGCCTACGGGCTCGACCGCTGCGAGCCGAACGTCACCTTCACGCTCCTGTCCATCTCGTACCAGCCCTCCCTGATCGACGACCCGGTCACGGCGAGCCGCACGGTGCGCCGTCGCGGCACCGACTACACCCGCCTGGCGGGCGTCTACCGGCTGATCGCGGACATCACGGCCGAGGACACCGACGTCACGCTGGAGGAGGCGTACCGCCGCCTGGCGGAGATCCGGCGCAACCGGCACCCGTACCCGGGCTGGGCGCTGACCGCGGCCAGCGGACTGCTCGCGGGGTCCGCCTCCGTCCTCGTCGGCGGTGGGGTGCTGGTGTTCATCGCCGCGGCGATCGGGGCGGTCCTGGGCGACCGGCTGGCCTGGCTGTGCGCGGGGCGCGGGCTGCCGGAGTTCTACCAGTTCGTGGCGGCGGCGATGCCGCCGGCGGCGATGGGGGTGGGGCTGGCCTTCGTGCCCGAGAGCGTGGTGAGCGGAATCCTTCCCTCCGCCGTCATCACCGGTGGCCTCTTCGCGCTGCTCCCGGGGCGGGCGCTGGTGGCCGGGGTGCAGGACGGCCTGACGGGCTACTACATCACCGCCTCCGCGCGCCTGCTCGAAGTCATGTACTTCTTCATCGCGATCGTGCTGGGCGTGCTGATCGTGCTGTACGCGGGGGCCGGGCTGAACCCGAACCTGCACCCCGACGCGACGATGCACGTGCAGTCCCGCCCGGTGATCCAGACACTCGCCTCGATCGTCCTGTGCTTCGCCTTCGCGATCCTGCTCCAGCAGGAGCGGAACACGGTGATCATGGTGGCGCTGAACGGCGGGGTGGCCTGGGTCGTCTTCGGCGCGATGAACACCACGGGACACATCTCGGCGGTCGCGGCGACGGCGGTGGCGGCCGGGCTCGTCGGCCTCTTCGGCCAGCTCTTCTCGCGCTACCAGTACGCGTCGGCGCTGCCGTACGTCACCGCGGCGATCGGACCGCTGCTGCCGGGCTCGGCGACGTACTACGGCCTGCTGGGCATCGCGCAGGGCGAGCTGAACGTGGGGCTGGGCTCGCTGTCGAAGGCGGCGGCGATCGCCCTGGCCATCGCGATCGGCGTGAACCTGGGAGGCGAGATCTCCCGGCTCTTCCTGCGGATGCCGGGCGCGGGCCGCGACGGCGGCACCCGCCGCGCGGCGAAGCGCACGCGCGGCTTCTAGCTCCGGGTGCGCCGAAGGGGCGTCCGGGACCGTGCGGTCGCGGACGCCCCTTCGGCGTCGGTACGGGGTCAGCGCTTGGCGTGGCGGCCGCGCGGGGGCGGGTTGTTCGGGGGGTTCTGGGGACGCAGGATCTGCGTGGCCTGGTCCTGGTCGCCGCCGTACGGGGGCGCGTCGCCGCCGTGCGGGGCGTTGGCGCCGTGCGGGGCGTTGGCGCCGTGCGGGGCGTTGGCGCCGTAAGGGGCTTCGGTGCCGTACGAGGCGGGCCGGGCGCCCGGGTACGCCTGCGCGGACGGGGCGGCCGGGGCTCCGGTGCCGTACGGGGCAGCCGGGGCGCCCGGGTACTGCGAGGCGGCCGGGTGGTCCGGGGCGCCCTCGGCGGCGGGGGCCTGCGCCGGCGGGTTCTTCTTCGACTGGCGGCGGGCCTTCAGCACCTCGACCACGATCGGCACCACCGAGATCAGCACGATGCCGACCAGGATGACCTCGATGTTCTTGTGCACGAACTCCACGTTGCCGAGCGCCGCGCCCAGCAGCGTCACCCCGGCTCCCCACAGCACGCCGCCGATGATGTTGTACGTGATGAACACGCGGTAGTTCATCCGGCTGACGCCGACGATGATCGGCGTGAACGTCCGCACGATCGGCACGAACCGGGCCAGGATCAGCGCCTTCGGCCCGTGCTTCTCGAAGAACTCATGGGCCTTCTGTACGTTCTCCTGCTTGAAGATCTTGGAGTCCGGCCGCCGGAACAGGGCCGGGCCGACCTTCCGGCCGAAGAGGTAGCCGACCTGGTCGCCGAGGATCGCCGCCAGCACGATCAGCGTGCACAGCAGCCACAGCGGCATGTCCAGCTTGCCGGTGGTGACCAGCAGGCCCGCCGTGAAGAGCAGCGAGTCGCCGGGCAGGAAGAAACCGATCAGCAGACCCGACTCTGCGAAGACGATGGCCAGCAGGCCCCAGGGCCCGAAGGTGTTGAGCAGAAAGTCCGGGTCCAGCCAGCTCGGTCCGAGCGCAAGCGTATTCACGGGTTCCGGACTCCTGGGGGGGATGGGATGCGGGGGCTGGGCAAAAGTATCAACGCACGCGGGCACTTCCGGGTTCCCCCGGCCCCCCCGGGGTGCGCTCCGCCCTGCCCGGGAGGGCGGAGCGCCCAGGATCAGTGGACGGCGGACCCGGCGAGGGGCAGGCCCCCAGGAGCCCGCCCCCGGCGCCTCACAGGTGCCGGACCGCGTTCGCCAGCATCGCGTCGCGCAGGTAGACGGCCAGTCCGGGCCTGATCGCCTCGTAGGTGGCCGTGAACCTCGCGTCGGCGACGTACATCTCCCCGAGGTTCGTGTGCATCTCGTGTCCGCACTCGTACTGACTGCCGGAGATGAACCGGCGGTGTTCCTCGGCGACGTCCATCGCCCGCTCGTCGTCGGCCGGCACGCCGTCGGCGAGCAGGCCGGCCATCTTCCGGTGGATCGCGTCGAACTCCTCGGTGAACCGCTTCCAGTCCTCCTTGGTGTAGGCGGCGGTGCGCCGCTGCGACTCGCGCCAGGCGTCCGTGCCGCCCCAGCGGCGCTCGGCCTCCTCCGCGTACGCGTCGGGATCGAAGTCGCCGAAGACCTCGAACTTCTCCTCGGGCGTGAGATTGATGCCCATCTTCCGTGCCTCCATGGCCTTTTCGACGGCGGCGGCCATCTCCTGGAGCCTCTCGATCCGGTCCGCCAGCAACGCGTGCTGGCGCCGCAGGTGTTCCCGCGGATCGGTCGCCGGGTCGTCCAGCAGTGCCGCCACCCGGTCGAGAGGGAAGCCGAGCTCCCGGTAGAACAGGATCTGCTGCAACCGGTCGAGGTCGCCGTCGCTGTAGCGGCGGTGCCCGGCGCGGTTGCGCTCGCTCGGCGAGAGCAGTCCGATCGCGTCGTAGTGGTGCAAGGTGCGCACGGTCACGCCGGCGGTCTCGGCGACCTTCCCCACGGAATGGCTCATGACTGCCCGCTGCCCTCTCTGCGGTGGGTTTCCTTCGGTACGCCCCAGCCTGCTTCCTCACGTCGCGTGAGGTGCAAGCCCGGGGCGGCCGGGGCGCGGGCTGCGTACCGGATGCCGGGTGCCGGGTGCCGCTATTCGCCGAGCTCGTAGGAGTTCTTGCCGTCCAGGGACTCCCGGATGACGTCCGCGTGGCCCGCGTGGCGGCCCATCTCGGTGATCAGGCGCAGCAGCATCCAGCGCACCGTCACGTCCTCCTTGGGGAACCAGGGGGCGTCGGGCAGCGGGAAGGTGGCGTCGAGGTCGGCGGCGCGGGCGAACTCCTCGCCCTTGCGGGCCACCTCGGCCCACGCGGCGAGCTGGGAGGCGACCGTCTCGCCCTTCTCGGGCACCAGCCGGAAGCTCTCGCTCCAGTCGGCCTCGGCGCGGTGGGCGGACGGGATGTCGCAGCCCGCCATGGCGAGCCAGTTCTGCTCGGCCTCGGTGACGTGCTTGAGGATGCCGGACAGGGACAGCTCGCTGGCGCTGGGGGTGGTGGCGGCCTCCTCGTCGGAGAGGCCGCGCAGGGCGTTGCGGATGCCCGCGCGCTGCTCCTCCAGGAAGGCGAGGAGGGTGGAGACCTCGTCGGTGCAGTTCTCGGCGCTGACGTGCAGGACCATGGCGGGCCGCCCTTCGGGGAGTGCGCTGACGCTGTGCGGAACGTGCGGCGCGTGCGGTGTTCGCGGTACGAGGACCAGGTTAGGCAGGCTTGCGGACAGCTGCGGTCCGCGACTCCGGGGGTCAGAAGGGGAACTTCGAGCGGCCGTGCTGCACCGAGATCCACTTCTGGGTGGTGAAGACGTCCACGGTCGACTCGCCGTTCATGCGTCCGATGCCGGAGGCCTTCTCGCCGCCGAAGGCGACCAGGGGGTCGTCCTGGATGGTGGAGTCGTTGATGTGCATCATCCCGGTCTCGATCCGCTGGGCGAAGCGCACGCCGCGCTCCACGTTGCGGGTCATCACCGCGCCGCTGAGGCCGTACGGGCTGTCGTTGGCCATGCGCACGGCCTCCTCCTCGCCGTCGAAGGCCAGCAGCAGGGCGACCGGGCCGAAGATCTCCTGCTCCAGGATCGGCGAGCCCTCCGGGAGGCCGGTGAGCACCGTGGGCTCGACGAGGTTGCCGCGCGTGGCGCCCCGTACGAGAGCGGTGGCGCCCGCGGCGAGCGCCTGGTCGACCACGCCGGTGAGGGCGTCGGCGTGGAAGGTGTTGATGACGGGGCCGAGCTGGGTGGCGGGGTCGGCCGGGTCGCCGGTGCGCAGCGCGCGCACCCGGGCGACGAACTTCTCGGTGAACTCCCGCTCCACGCTCCGGTCCACCAGGATCCGGTTGGCCGCCATGCAGACCTGGCCCTGGGAGACGAAGCGGCTGAAGACGGCCGCGTCGACCGCGTAGTCGAGGTCCGCGTCGTCCAGGACGACCAGGGCGCTGTTGCCGCTGAGGGAGAGGATCGTGCGCTTGAAGTGGGCGCCGGCGACGGCGGCCACGTGGCGGCCGGTGCGGTCGGAGCCGGTGAAGGAGATGACCTTCGGGACGGGGTGCTCCAGCAGCGCGTCGCCGATCTCCGCTATGTCGGTGATCAGCACGTTCAGCAGTCCCGCCGGCAGCCCCGCCTCCGCGAAGAGGTGCGCGACGAGCCCGCCGCCGACCACGGGGGTGTTCTGGTTCGGCTTGACGACGACGGCGTTGCCCAGCGCCAGCGCCGGCGCCGCGGCCTTGACGCCGGTGAGGAAGGGGAAGTTGAAGGGGCTGATGACCCCGACGACGCCGACCGGGAGCCGGTGGACGCGGTTCTCCTTGCCGGGGACCGGGGAGGCGAGGATGCGCCCCTCGGGGAGGGTGGCCAGCTGGGTCGCCTCGCGCAGGAACTCCTTCGCCAGGCGCACCTCGAAGCGGGCCTTCACCAGGGTGCCGCCGACCTCCTCGGTGATGGCGGCGGCGATCTCGTCCTCGCGCTGTTCCACCAGGCGCAGCACCCGCTCGACGACGTCCCTGCGGTGGTACGCGCCCGCCCCGGCCCAGGCGCGCTGGGCGCGTTCGGCGGCCCGGTAGGCCTCGTCCACCTCGGCGACGGACGCGACGGTGATCGCGGCGAGCTTCTCCCCGTTGTACGGGTTGAAGTCGATGATGTCCCACGAGCCGCTGCCGGTCCGCCACGCGCCGTCGATGTACTGGTGGGCCAGGTCGGTGAAGAAGGACATGTGATCCCTTAGCTCTGCTTCCGCTCGCTCTGCGTCCGCTCCGCCGCGTCGCCGCTGAGTGCCGCCGCCCGGCGCGTGGTGCCACCGGTGCTGGTGTTCCCCGTCACCTTTGATGTTCCTGCGCGGGCAAAGGTTCCGTCAACGTACATCCGGATCAGAGCAGTTGGAGGAGTCCGCGCAGGACGTCCCGGGTGGCCGAGGGGCTCGGGCAGTCGCCCTGGAGGCGGTCCATGACGCGTTCGTACTGGGTGACCTCCTCGTGCTTGTCCAGGTAGAGCGCGCTGGTCAGCTGCTCCAGGTAGACGAGGTCGGAGAGGTCGGACTCGGGGAAGCGCAGCAGGGTGAAGGCGCCGCTCTCGCCCGCGTGGCCGCCGAAGTTGAACGGCATCACCTGGAGCGTGACGTTCTCCCGCTCGGAGATGTCGATGAGGTGCTGCAACTGCCCGCGCATCACGTCCCGGTCGCCGTACGGGCGGCGCAGGGCCGCTTCGTCCAGTACGGCGTGGAAGCGCGGGGAGCGCTCGGCGACCAGGACCTTCTGCCGGTCCAGGCGCAGCGCCACCCGGCGGTCCACCTCCGCGGCGGTCGCGTGCGGGATGCCGCGCGAGACGACCGCGTGGGCGTAGGCCTCGGTCTGGAGCAGGCCGTGGACGAACTGGACCTCGTACACGCGGATCAGGGACGCCGCCCCCTCCAGGCCGACGTACGTCTGGAACCAGCCGGGCAGGACGTCCCCGTAACTGTGCCACCAGCCCGCGAGGTTGGCCTCGCGGGCCAGCGCGAGCAGCGACTCGCGCTCGGCGCTGTCGCTCACGCCGTAGAGCGTGAGCAGGTCCTCTACGTCCCTGGCCTTGAAGCTCACCCGTCCCAACTCCATGCGGCTGATCTTCGATTCGGATGCGCGGATCGAGTAGCCGGCCGCCTCACGGGTGATGCCGCGCGATTCGCGCAGGCGCCTGAGCTGTGAGCCCAACAGGATGCGTCGGACCACCGATCCGCTCGACTCGCCTGCGGTCACCTCTCCGGCCCTCCCTCTCGGTCATCTGTGCGCGAGGCCCTCCCCCAAGGTCCCGAGAGGGCGAAGTCTGCCACCAAAACGCTTCAGCCTGTACGCGTTCGGTTACGGAGACGGCAGCGTCCGGAAAGTGGCCCGAGGAAGACCCGAGGAAGAAATGAGCAAGAAACGGCACTCTGTTGTCCAAGTCCGGCGCGTGCACGTGCATCTGCCCTTGCATCTGCTGTACGCATTCGGAACCATGGTCCGCGCGCACGTATGACCACCAGCGTTCGTCCCTCGCTTCCGTCTTTCGTGGACTCCGGCGTGCGGCCGCCGCTGTTCGCCGCGACCGCGATACCCGGGAGTGCCCGCATGGGGACGAATGGATCGACCATGCTCGTGCCGTTACGGCAGGGCCTTCCCCCCGTCGGCCCCGAGGACGTGTCCTCCTCGGCCTCGTGCGCGCTGCCGCCGCGGTTCGAAGCGGTGCGCGGGGCACGGAAGTTCACCCGCAGCACGCTGTGCCAGTGGGACCTGGAGAGCCGTTTCGACGACGTCGCCCTGGTCGTCTCGGAACTCGTCACCAACGCCCTGCGGCACGCCCTCCCGGCGGACACCCCGCGCGAGAACGAGCCTCCGGTGCGGCTGCACCTGATGCACTGGAACGGAAGACTGGTGTGCGCGGTGCGCGATCCCAGTCACCTGGGTCCGGCGGCGCGGGCGGGCGAGGACTTCTCCGCGGAGTCCGGGCGCGGGCTGTTCCTGGTGGACTCCTTCAGCGACAGCTGGGGCTGGCACCCGCTGGCGGGGACGCTGCACGGCAAGGTCGTGTGGGCGCTGTTCCTGCTGCGCGACGAGCGGTAGGGCGGGCTACCTCGCCGGGGGGCGGCGGCGGGGGCGCGAGGGGGACGGCCCTCGGCCCCGCTTCCGCGCGTGGCTCGGTTCCCTGTCGAGCGCGTGGCCCGGTTTCCTCTTCCTCCGACCGCGTGGCTCAGTTCCCTATGAGGTGGTCGAACTCGCCGTCCTTGATGCCCAGGAGCATGGCCTCTATCTCCGCGGGCGTGTAGACGAGCGCGGGCCCCTCGGGGTGGCGCGAATTGCGCACGGCAACGTTGCCACCGGGCAGTTTCGCGAACTCCACGCAGGTGCCCTGCGAGTTGCTGTGCCTGCTCTTCTGCCAGACCACCCCGTGAAGCTCTGTGGCCGCCATGCCGTTGTACGCGTGGTGCACAGGTCGCTCCCGGATGTGCTGATGTCAACTGCTGCCGAACTGTCAACTGACCCGGATCATAGCTTCGTTCATCTGCCGATGCATGGGCAGATGCACGTGCACGCGGGGTTGCCCCTTGACTACAGAACCGGTCGGCCTTATTGGCCTCCTTCCCGTGCGGACTCCTTCTCTAGACGCCCTGGTAGCTTGACGCGTTCCTTCCGGTGGCCGATTGGCCGCCGCACGAGCGCGCGTTGGGGGATGCCGGAGTGCACAGTCAGGTACGTACGGCCGCCGGGACGGCCGCTCTCGCAGCGGCGCTGCTGCTGACCGGTTGCAGCGGCGACAGCGGCAAGGACGACGGCCCGGACGGCCGGGGCGGTCCGCCGGGCAGCGCGCGGAGCAGCACGCCGAGCCCCGGCGCCGGTGACGGCGGCGGCGCGAGCACGCCGCCCGCGCGGGACACCGGGTCCGGGGCCGGGGCCGGTTCCGTGGACGGCGAATGGGCGGTCACCACGGGCGGCAAGATGGTCGCGCTGTCCATCCACGACGGGCTGGCGGGCATCGCGGGCGAGAACATCTGCACGGGAACGGTGTCCCGGCGGGGCGCCGTCACGCTCGACCTCTCCTGCGCCAACGGCCGGACCGACCGCGCCCGGGGCACGGTGACGCCCGGCGCCGACGGGAAGACCCTCACGGTGAAGTGGGAGGGCAGCGGTGTCACGGAGACCTTCACCAGGGCCCCGTCGAGCGCCCTGCCCTCGGGCGTCCCGACCGGGCCGCCCTCGGACCCGCCGAAGCCGTAGCCCCGGAGCGCCGCGGCCCTAGGCCGCCGTACGGGCCGTGCCTCCCTGGGGGCGCGGCCCTTCCGCGTCCAGGGCGTCGGTGAGCTCGTCCAGTGCCGCCAGGAGGAGGCCCGCCCCCTTGCGCACGAACCTGTCGTCGGCCGTGGCGTCCCCGGCGTCCCACGACTCCAGGGCCGCCCGGAAGGCCTCCCAGCGCGGGGCCCGCCGTTCGCGTACGGCACGGGCCGCCGCCTCGGTGTCGGCGCGCAGCGCCTGGGCGAGGGCGGCGGCGGCCGGCACCGGGCTGGTGTCGCGGGACGGGAGGTGGGCCTCCATCAGCATCGCCACCCGGGCGAGCTGGGCCAGCGCGTGCGGGGCGTCGTCGGCCGCCGCGCGGGACAGGCCCCGGTGGCGCACGGGCTCGTTGGCGGCCCGCTCCAGGGCGTCCTGCCAGGCGACCCGGGCCTCCCGGGTGGCCAGCAGCGCTTCCCGCACCGCGTCCCGGGGAGCGCCGGCGGGGTCGGCGTACCGCTGGAGGACGGCCGTCGCGTACCGCCCGTCGGCGACCAGCCAGCCGGCGAGCCGGGTGCGCAGGCGCGGGGTTTCCCAGGCCGGGTAGACGGCGTAGGCGAGCATGGCGAGGAGCCCGCCCGCGAGGGTGAGGACCACGCGCTCCGGGACGGTCTGGGTCCACTGGAGGCCGCCCATGCCGAGCAGGAAGACGACGTATCCGGAGACGCACACCTGCGTGACGGCGTACCCGGCGCGCAGCAGCAGGAACATCAGGAACGCGCACCCGACGGCGAGCGCGGCCGACAACCGGGTGTCCGGGTGCGTGAGTTGCAGCAGGCCCGTCGCGAGGCCGACGCCCAGCAGGGTGCCGCCGAAACGTGCGACCGCGCGGGAGTACGTCTGGGAGAAGTCGGGCCGCATCACCATGACGGCGGCCATGGGCGCCCAGTAGCCGTGCCCGAGCGGCAGGGAGGCGCCGACGGCGTACCCGATGGCGCTGACGACGGCGACGCGCACAGCGTGCCGGAACACCGGGGAGTCGCGGCGCAGTTCCGCGCGCATGGCGCGCAGGGCGACGGGGACGAGGCCGGGAACGGTGGGCCGCAGCAGGTGGTCGTGCGGGTCGGCACGGTTCTCCGGGACGCGGGCGACGCGGCGGGCGGCACTGCGCGCCAGACGGCGGGCCGTGCGGTAGGCGGTGTCGTCGGCGGAGTCCGCTTCACCGGCACCGCGGCCGGGGCGGGGGCTGTTGGTGGTGCCGCTGCCCTGGGCGGTCTCGATGACGTCCCGCAGCAGGCTGATGAGCCGGGACTCGGCACGCCTGGCGGGCCCGGTGAGCACCGCGCCCTCCTTGGGCACGGCGAGCACCGCGCGGGCGGCGGGCGACATGGCGACGGGCTCGCCGTGGCGCACCGCGCGGGCGGCGGCGTCCAGGGTGGATCCGGCGGCGGCCAGCAGCTCCCGTACCCGGGCGCGCTGCTCCCCCTCGGCGGGGACGCCGAGGGCGGGGTCGGCGAGGGAGGCGAGCACCGGCCGGATGCGTTCGGCCAGGCCCCGGGTGCCGTGCAGTTCGGCCGGGCGGCGGCGGGCCTGGCGCGGGGTGATCGCGGCGGCGCTGCGGGCGGTCATCAGGGGCTCGGGGTCGAACGGGGCGACGGGGTCGTGCCGCAGCCGGCGCGCGTAGTCGGCCTCGGCGGCGAGCGCGTCGGCGAGGGCGTCGCGCTGGGCGCCCCACCTGCGTACGGGGAAGAGCACGATGAGCACGGCCTGCACGAGTCCGCCCATCAGGATCATCGCGGCGTGTCCCGCCGCCGCGGCGACGGAGGTCGGCAGCGTCACGGTGACCAGCATGATCGCGACGTTCGAGCTGGCGATCATGCCCGCCGTGGGGCCGATCGCCCAGGCCAGCCCGGCCAGGAAGGTCCACACGGCCAGCAGGCTGATGAACAGCGCCGGATGAGCCCCGGTCAGGTATCCGACGAAGGTCGTGACGGCGAGGCTGGCGCCGGAGGCGAGCGCGAGCACGGGCCGGGTGCGCCAGGAGCGCTGGAAGGTGGCCAGGGCGGCCTGGAAGGCCCCGAAGGCGGAGCTGGCCGCGACGGCGGGCCCGAAGAAGTACAGGGCGGCCCCGACGACGAGGGCGAGCCCGGCGGCCGCCCGGACGGCGACCAGGGGGTCGAGGCGCTGCCGTTCGACGGTGAGTCCGGAGCGGGCGGTGTGCTTCAGGGCGTGGAGCCAGCTCATAATCACCGAGACTAGCTGTTCAGGGGCATTTCGCCGGGCGGTCGGGCTGCCGGGGAACCGTGCGTCCGGCTACCCGCGCTCAGGTGCGGCAACCCTCGCGGCGGGGTGGGGCCCGGGGGGCGGGGGGGCCGCTCCCGGCTCCTGCCTCCGGGCCGCTTCCGGCTCCCGCCGCCCCGGGACCCCCCGCCCGCTCACGTCGCGTTCAGGGCCACCGTCGGGTGGAGGCGGGCGGCCCGGATCGCCGGGTACAGTCCCGCGACCACGCCGATGAACAGGGTGGCGCCCAGCCCGCCCGCCAGGGACCACGGCGGGACCACGGCGCTCCACCCCTGGGCCCGCGCGAAGCCGTACGTGGCCAGCGCCCCGAGCACGGCCCCCGCGGCGCCCCCCAGCGCCGACAGCAGCAGCGACTCCGTCAGGAACTGCACCCGGATCGCCCCCCGCGTCGCGCCCAGCGACCTGCGCAGTCCGATCTCCTGACGCCTCTCCAGCACGGAGATGACCATGGTGTTGGCGACCCCGACGCCGCCCACCAGCAGCGCCACCGCCCCGAGCCCGAGCATCAGCGTCGTCAGCCCCTCGTCGGTGGCCGCCTTGGCCGCCAGCGCGTCGGAGGGCCGGGAGACCTTGACCCCGGCCTCGGCGCCGGGGCTGATGGTGCGGGCCAGGATCGCCCGTACGTCCTCCACGGAGGCGTCCGTGGACCGCTCGAAGACCGTCGTGGGGTGCCCGTCGAAGGCGAAGTACCGCTCGGCGGCCGGAAAGCCGACCAGGGCCGTCCGGTCCAGGTTGGGGACGAGTTCGACGGGCTTCAGGATGCCGACGACGACCACGCGCGTCTCGTTCATCATGATCGTCTCGCCGGGGCGCGTGACCCCGATGCGTTCGGCGGCCACCGCGCCGAGGACGGTCACCGGGAGCCGCTCGTTGGCCGGATCGAGCCAGACGCCCCGGTCGACGCCGCCGCCGAGGGTGCTCAGCAGGTCGGTGCGGGCCGCCAGGGTGGTGACGCCCGCGGTGCGCTCCTCGGGCACCACGTCGCTGCGCCGGACCTGGGCGGTGACGTGGCCGGTGGCGGTGGCCTGCTGCACGGGGCCGATGCGCCGGACCATCGCGACGGCGCTCTTGGGCAGCTTGATCTGCTTCCCGTCGGCGCTCTCGGCGGCTTCGGCGGTGAGGAGGTTGGTGCCGAGGCGGTCGAGCTGGTTCATCAGGTCGGCGCGGCTCGACTCGGACAGCCCGACGACGGCGACCATCGTCGCGATGCCGATGGCGATGCCGAGCGCGGACAGCACCACGCGCGCCCGGCGCGCGCGCAGCCCGACCGAGCCGACGCGCAGGACGTCACGGGGCGCCAGCCGGGACGGCCTGAGGTCCTTCTTCGCGTTCACCGGGGCACCGCCCGCTCGCTGGACGTGTCGGACACGATCTCCCCGTCCCTGAAGCGCACTCGGCGCGGCAGCGAGTCCGCGATCTCGTTGTCGTGCGTGATGACGCAGACCGTGGTGCCGGCCGCGTGCAGTTCGTGCAGCAGCTCCATGACGATCTCCCCGGACGCGGTGTCCAGCGCCCCGGTCGGCTCGTCGGCGAGCAGCAGCCGCGGACCGCCCACCAGGGCGCGCGCGATGGCCACGCGCTGTTTCTCGCCGCCGGACAGTTCGCTCGGGGTGTGCGAGTAGCGGTGGTCGAGGCGCACCCGGGCGAGGGCCTCACGGGCGCGCGCCCGGCGCTCGCGCGGGGAGACGCCGGCGTACAGCAGCCCGTCGGCGACGTTGTCGACCGCGTCGCGGCCCGCCGCCAGGTGGAAGTGCTGGAAGACGAAGCCGATGTGACGGGCGCGCAGGGCGGACAACTGGGCGTCGCTGAGCGCGCCGACGTCGTATCCGGCGACCTCGACGGTCCCCATGGTGGGTTTGTCGAGGGTGCCCATGATCTGGAGCATTGTGGACTTGCCGGAGCCGGAGGGACCCACGACGGCGAGCATCTCCCCCTCGTGGACGGTCAGGTCGACCCCGCGCAGGGCGTGCACACCGCCGGGATACGACTTGGTGGCGCCGCGCAGCTCCACCACCGCGGGGGGCCGCGACGCCGCCGGGCCCGGTGCCTCCCGCGAAGGCGGCTGCGGCACCGGAGAAGAGGCGGGCGGGGGCGGCGACTTCGGTGTCGTCATGACTTCGCCACTCCCACCTTCATGCCCTCGCGCAGACCGCCGCCGGTGACCTCGATCTGCCCGTCGGCGGTCATCCCCGTCTCGACCCGCACCGTCGTGGCGGTGTCGCCCCGGACCACCTGGAGCCCGTAGCCGCCGTTCTCGCCGCGCAGGGCGAGCACCGCCTCCACCGGCACCGCGAGGACGCCCTTGCGGCTCTCGCTGACGAACTTCACGCTCGCGCTCGCCCTGGAGTCCTCCCCCGCCACCGCGCCGTCGCCCCCGGTCAGCTCGACCTCGACGGTGATGCCGTCGGGCCCGGACTTCTCGCCGCCCTCGGCCGCCTCGTCCTGGACCACCGTCCCGAGCACCCTGCCGGGCGCGGTCCTCCCGCTCGGCAGGGTGACCTCCACCCGCGTTCCCCTGGCGGTGAGCGCGCCGTCGCCCTGGTCCAGCCGGGCGCGCAGGACGGGCTTGGTCGAGGCGACGGTGAGCACCGGTTTGTCGGGGCCGACCCGGTCGGCGAGCGCGGCGTCCGCGGCGACGACCTTGACCTTGCCGCGCTGGAAGACGACGTCGCCCATGCCGACCCGGCCGGTGGGCTCCCGGTTCAGGGACTTCTGCCACCGCTTGACGGCGGCCTCGGTGTCCTCGTCGTACCGGGTGTCGACGTACAGCTTCGACCCGTACCCCAGGTCGCGCAGGTTCCGCTCCAGTTGGAGCACGTCGCTGCCCCGGTCGCCGGCCTTCATCTCGCGGAACATCGGCACCGCCCCGTACAGCAGCGTGACGGGCTTGTCGTTCAGCTCGTACAGGGCCTGGCCCAGGCCGAGGGTGCGGCCCACGGGGGCGGCCACCGTGACGGTGCCCTCGACGACGGCCCTGACCGGGCGCCGCTGCGCGAAGTCGAGCCTGCCGTCGACGGTCTTGGACTGCACCAGGTCGGTGCGTACCACCGTCGCGGTCGCGCCCGGCAGCGCGGGGCGTGCCGTGGCGTCCGCACCGCCGCCGTCGCCGAGGACGAGGACCCCGGCGGTGACGGCGGCGGCGGTCAGCGCGCCGAGGGCGAGGAGGGCGGTGCGGCGCTTCATCAGACCCGCCCGTCCAGGCCGGGAAGCAGCTTCGGCGCGCAGGTCTTCGCCGCCTTCTGGTACGCCGGGGACTTCTGGTCGAGCACCGGGTCGGCGGGGTTGGGGTCGCCGCCGGGGACGGCGTTGCCGCCGGACATCTGCGGGTTGGTGAACCGGGAGACGCCGTTGTCGCGCATGCACTTGGCGTGCGCGAGCATCGACTCGTAGTCCTTCTGCTGGTCGCGCTCGGGCTCCGCCGTCATGGCCGCCTGGAGTTCCGCGATGCAGACGTTGTTCTTGCCGGCCTTGATGCCGTCGTTGCGGCCGGGCTGCGCGCCGAGCTGGTTGATCTTGTCCCACTGGAGGTACCCGTCGACCTTGGGGTCGGGGTACTCCGGGTAGCCGCCCTTGGCGCGCATGCACTGGACGAACTTCGTCTGGGCGTCGTGGAAGGCGCTCTTGCCGGCGGGCTTGGCGCTCGGGCTGTTCCCGCTGCTCGCGGCGCCCGTGCCCGGGGCGGCGGGGGCGTCGGCGATGGCGTCGTCCTGCCGGGGGGCGTCGGCGCCGCCGCAGGCGACGGAGAGGGCGAGCACGGGGGCGGCCACGAGGGCGGCCAGGCGCAGCCGGGCGGTGGCGCGGGGGTTCGTCCTGGGGAAGGTCATGCGCCCACGTTCGAAGCCCCTCGTGATGGTCCGTGCATGGGCACATGATGGGAACGTAACAATGCCCGCGCCCGGCGCAGGCGCCCGGTGCGAGGCCCTGGTCGCGGCCCTGGTGTGCGGCATGATCGGCCTCATGCCGCATGTGCTTCTGATCGAGGACGACGCCTCCGTACGGGACGGAATGGAGCTGGTGCTGCGCCGCCACGGGTACGACGTGGACACGGCCGCCACCGGCGAGGAGGCACTCGCCCTGCTGGACGGCGGGCGGGGGGCGCGGATCGAGCTGGTCGTGCTGGACCTGATGCTGCCGGGCCTGGACGGCTTCGAGGTGTGCCGCCGCATCCGCACCCGTACGACGACGCTGCCGGTCATCATGCTGACGGCGCGCGGCGACGACCAGGACGTCGTCGACGGCCTGGAGGCGGGCGCCGACGACTACGTGGTCAAGCCGGTCACCGCGCCGGTGCTGGAGGCCCGCATCCGGGCGGCGCTGCGGCGCGCGGAGCCGTCGGCGCCGGTGCCGGACGCGGCCGGCCGGGGCGGCCTGCGGATCGACCGGGCCGGGCTGGTCGTCACCAAGAACGGCGTTCCGGTCCCGCTGCCCCCCACCGAGATGCGTCTCCTGCTGGAGCTGTCGGCGTCGCCCGGCCGGGTGTTCAGCCGGGAGCAGTTGCTGGAGTCGGTGTGGGACCACACCTTCCTGGGCGACTCCCGGATCGTGGACGCGGCGGTGGGCAGGCTGCGCGCCAAGCTGGAGGACGTACCGGCGAAGCCCCGGTACGTGCAGACGGTGCGCGGCTTCGGCTACCGGTTCGGACCGCTGTGACGCGGACGCCCGGCGCGCCCCCTCCCGGGAGGGGCGCCTCCCCGCGCGCCCCCGGGCGACGGCTGCGGCTCGTCGGCGGCTTGCGCGCCCGGCTGGTGGTGGCCTTCGTGCTGGTCGCCCTCGTCAGCGCGGTCACCGCCACCGCGCTCGCCTACCGGGAGTCGCGCACCGCCGTCCTCCAGCGCGCCCAGGACTCCTTCCAGAAGGACTTCGTCGCCCGGGTCGGCTCCGTCGCCCCCAACGTCGACCTGCCGCCCGACGTGCGGACCCTCGCCGCCCTCGCCACCCGCGTCTCGGACGGGCTGAGCGGCGCGCCGCTCGTCGTCGCCCGCCACCAGGACCTGAAGGCGACCTCCGACTCGCTGGCCGACGACTCCCGGATCACCGCGGGGCTGCGGGCCGCCGTCGCCACGCGGGAGCGCGTCAGCTTCCAGCGGGTCGTGCACGAGGGCGAACCGTACCTGGTGGTGGGCACCCCGGTGACGTACGAGAACGGTCAGACGTCCGGTCTGGAGGTCTACGCCGTCGCCTCCCTGCGCGCCGAGCAGGACGACACGACCGGCGTCCTGGACGCCGTGCGCGGCGGCATCCTGCCGGTGGTGCTGCTGGCCGCCCTGCTGGCGCTGCTGGCGGCGCGCACGGTGCTGCGCCCGGTACGGGAGCTGGGCCGGGCCACCCGCAGGCTCGCCGAGGGCGACCTCGACAGCCGGATCGCGGTGCGCGGCAGCGACGAACTGGCCGACCTGGCGCGCGACTTCAACCACACCGCCGACGAACTGAGCGCCTCCGTCGGCGAACTGCGCGAGCAGGAGGCGCGGGCCCGGCGCTTCGTCGCGGACGTCAGCCACGAGCTGCGCACCCCGCTGGCCGCGATGACGATGGTCGCCACCGTCCTGGACGAGGACGCCGACCGGCTCCCGCCGGACGCCGCGCACGCGGCCCGCACGGTGAGCGGGGAGACGGCGCGGCTGGCCCGTCTGGTGGACGACCTGATGGAGATGTCCCGCTTCGACTCGGGGGCCGCCGCGCTGAACGCCTCCGAGATCGACGTCGGCGAGACCGTCCGGGCCTCGCTCGCCCTGCGCGGCTGGACGGACGCGGTACGGCTCGAACCCGGGCAGGCGGTACGGACGGTGGCCGACCGGCGCCGGGTCGACGTGATCGTCGCCAACCTGGTCGGCAACGCCCTGCGGCACGGCGCTCCCCCGGTGACGGTCGCGGTGGGGACGGAGCGGGACGGGGTGACGGTGACCGTCACGGACTCCGGTCCCGGGCTGCCGGCCCCGGTGCTGGCCCAGGTCTTCGAGCGCTTCTACAAGGCGGACGCCTCCCGCACCCGCACCCGGGACGACGGCGGCAGCGGTCTGGGCACCGCGATCGCCCTGGAGAACGCGCGCCTGCACGGCGGCACCGTCGAGGCGGCCAACCGGACGGACGGGACCACCGGCGCGGTGTTCACGCTGCGCCTGCCGCACCGCCGCCACCCACCGCACCCGGAAGAGGAGGCCGCGCGATGACCGGCACCCGTGCCCGTGCCCGTGCCCGTGCCCACGTCCGTGCCCGCGTCCGTGCCCGCGTCCGCCTGCCCGCCGTCGTCGCTGTCGCGTGCGCCCTCCTGCTCGGCGCCTGTGGCGTGCAGCCGACCGGTGTCATAGCGGGCGGCGAACCGGCGACCGGGCTGACGAAGGGCCTGCGGCTGTACTTCGTGTCGAAGGCGGGGCGGCTGGAAGGCGTTTCGCGGCCGGACGCCCAGCCCCTCAGGGAACTGCCGGCCGCGTTGAAGCTCCTCGCGCTGGGCCCCGACGAGGCGGAGCGCAAACGGGGCCTCACCTCACCGCTGGGCATGCCGCCGTCCTACGACGTGACCGGCTCCGGCGCGCGGGTCGTCCTGCGCAGCCCGAAGACCTTCTTCGCGGACGGGCTCAACGAGCTGGCCACCGGACAGCTGGTGTGCACCCTGGCGCGTGCCCAGTCGCTGCTGGCCAAGGGGGTGCGCCCGGACGACGTACAGGTGACGTTCGAGGGCCGCGAGACGGTCGGACCGTACCGCTGCGGCTCCTACCTGGAACGCTGACCGCTGACGCCGACCGCTGACCGCGCACTCCGGGACCCGCCGCGCTCAGGACCGGATGCGTCCGCGCCGCGGCGTCTGCCGGCCCGGAACGGCGGCGCGGTCCGCGGCGGCCGTCCCGTGCTCCCAGCCCGCGAGGTCGTTGACTCCGCGCACCCGGGTGGCGGTGGTGCGCGGGAACATCTGCTCCGCGCGGTCCGTCACGGCGACGTCCCGGGCCGCCAGCACCGGCAGCAGCGCGCCGCCGCGGTCGGCCTCCTCCACCGCGTGCTCGGTGGCCTCTGCGAGACGGGTGCCGAGCCTGCTGGCGTAGGCGGTCAGGAACGACTGCCGGAAGGACTTGGTGCGCTTCCTGCCGCCGGCCCGCTGCGCCGCCTCCGCACGGGTCATCGCGGCCGTCCCCTGCACCAGCAGCGAGGTGTACAGCAGTTCCACCGCCTCCAGGTCGGCCTCGAAGCCGACCACCGTGGAGAAGCCGAACGCGCTGTTCCACACCGCCCGGCACCGGTTGGCCGTCGCCACGGCGTCCAGCAGGATCGCCTTCGCCGTCTCGTACGGCGCGTCCACCCCGATCCGGCAGGCGCCGGGCCCGGCCGCGGAGTCCCCCCGCGCGGCCAGAACGGCCTCGTCGACGCTGTGCCGGGCCATCAGCTCCTGCGCCTTGGCGGTGAGCGCCTCGGCCTCCTCCGGGTAGTCGGTGGCCTCCGCCTTGGCGAGGAGCGCCCGGATGCGGGTGAGCATGCGCGGCTCGCCGGGCGACGCCTGCGCCTGTCGCACGCGGGCCCCCGCGCCGGGCGCGGGCCCGACGGGTTCGATCGGGGGCAGCCGGATCAGCAGCCGCAGCAGCTCCAGCGCGGCCGTCGCCAGCGAGAACCGGTCGGTTCTCTCCCGCCGGGCCAAGGCGTCCCCGTACGCGTCGTCCCGCTTCCACCAGACGCCGTCCGCGCGGACCCCCAGCTCATCGAGCTGCGCCCGCCAGCGCGGCGGAACCGGCTCCTCGGGGTTCCCGCGCCGCTCGGCGGCGACCAGGTCCGCCAGCAGCCGCAGATGCACCTCGTCGAGATCACGCCGTACGAGACGGGCGACGTCGGCGGGCTGCCACCCCCGGTCCCACGCCCGCCGTACGAACTCCTGCCCCCGGCGCAGCACTTCGCGCCCGGCGTCCGCCCAGGGGGCGGCGGCCAGCAGCGAGGCGCCGAGGTCGAGATCGTCGTCGCCGGTGCCGTACAGGGCGGAGAACGCCCGCTCCGCCCCGGGGAAGGCCTCTTCGGTCAACGTCGTCTCTCCTCGGTCGGGCTCACCCCCCTGGTATACCTCGCCCGCCCCCGGAGCCACCGCCCGGCCACCTCCTGCCCCCGCCCTCTCGGGCATCGCGCTCCGCCTCCGCCCCCTTGGGGTTCGCCCTCGCTTCCTTGGGCGACGGGGCCGCCCCGGGGGGGCGAGGGGGGCACCCCCTGCTTGAGCGAAGCCGAGAGCTTGGGGGAGGGCGGGCAAGGGGGCGGCCCCTCCCGCTCCCGGCCCACCCGGGTGCCACCCCTGCCCCTGCCACTGCCCCAGCGCCTGCGCCTGGTGCGGGTCGCCCGTACCGCCGCCGGAACGGACCACCCCGAGGGACCGCGCCGCCTGGTCCGCGACGGTGATCACCCGGTCGACCCTGCCGCCGCGCGGTCTCGGCCGCGACCGGCAGCATTCCGTACCCCGCCGCGTCGTGGACGGCGTCCCCCCTGTGGAGCGACCTCGCGCACCCCCAGCGGGTCCAGTACGCGCCGCGCGGTCTCGGCCACGACCGGCAGCGCGGCGGCCTGTTCCCGGCCGAGCCCGACGGACCTGCGCCCGACCTGCGCGAACGCGATGCTTCGGCCGGATTGTCAGACCCGGCTGCCACACTCGCACCCATGAACGACCGGTGGGCCGTCGCCCCGACAGAGGGAGGCGGGGCACTGCTCGCCCCGCTCACCCGGGACGGCCGCCCCGCCGCCGGGACGCGCCACGAGAGCGACCTCGTCGAGGCGGTCCGCTCCCGCCCCGAGGTCGGTCGCTGGGTGTGGCGGAACACCGCCGAGATCTACCCGCGTCTGCTCGCCGCCGGGGTGCGGGTGGAGCGTTGTTACGACATCGAGGACGCCGAGCTCCTCCTGCTGGGCCACGCGGGCCGCTGGGGCGAGCCGCGGGCCGCCGCCGCGGCGCACGCCCGGCTGCACCGCCGCCCGGTGCCGCCCGACCCGCCGGCCCGCACGGCCGATCCCGGCTCGCAGTCCTCCCTCTTCGAGCCGCAGCCCGTGCCCGTGCCCTTCGACGCCCTCCTGGAGGTCTACGCCGACCAGCAGCGAAGACACGAGGAGGCGGAGCACCCCGGCCGGATGAGCCTGCTCACCGCCTCCGAGTCCGCCGGGATGCTCGTCGCCGCCGAGCTCAACCGCTGCGGCCTGCCCTGGCGGGCCGACGTCCACCGGGCCCTGCTGGACGACCTCCTCGGCGAGCGGTACGCGGGCGGCGGCGACCCGCGCCGGATGGCGGAGCTGGCGGACGAGGTGTCGCGGGCCTTCGGCCGCCGGGTGCGGCCCGAGCTGCCCGCCGACGTGATCAAGGCGTTCGCGCAGGCCGGCGTCAAGGTGAGGTCCACCAGGCGCTGGGAGCTGGAGTCCGTCGACCATCCGGCGGTGGAACCCCTGATCGCGTACAAGAAGCTCTACCGGATCATGACCGCGCACGGCTGGGGCTGGCTCCAGGACTGGGTGCGCGACGGGCGCTTCCACCCGGAGTACCTGCCCGGCGGCACGGTCACCGGGCGCTGGGTGACCAACGGCGGCGGCGCCCTCCAGATCCCCAAGGTGATCCGCCGCGCGGTGGTCGCCGACCCGGGATGGCGGCTGGTGGTGGCCGACGCCGACCAGATGGAGCCGCGCGTGCTGGCCGCGATCTCCCGCGACCCCGGCCTGATGGACGTGGCGGGCCAGAGCGGCGACCTCTACAAGGCGGTCTCCGACCGGGCCTTCTCCGGCGACCGCGCGGCGGCGAAGCTCGCGGTGCTGGGCGCGATCTACGGACAGACCTCGGGCGACGGCCTGAAGAACCTGGCCGCGATGCGCCGGCGCTTCCCGCGCGCCGTCGCGTACGTGGACGACGCCGCCCGCGCGGGCGAGGAGGGCCGTCTCGTACGGACCTGGCTCGGCCGGACCTGCCCCCCTGCGGCGGGCGCGGACGACGACGCCGGCGAGGCGGGCCTGCCTCAGGAGCCCTCCCCGGAACCGCAGTCCGGCGAGGGCGAGTTCGCCCCGGGGTACGCCTCCCGGAACAACCGGGCCCGGGGCCGCTTCACCCGCAACTTCGTCGTCCAGGGCAGCGCCGCGGACTGGGCACTGCTGGTGCTCGCGGCCCTGCGGCGCTCGCTGCACGAGGCCGGGATGCGGGCCCAGTTGGTCTTCTTCCAGCACGACGAGGTGATGGTGCACTGCCCCGCCGACGAGACGGCGGCGGTCGCGGAGGCGATCCGCGCGGCCGGTGACCTGGCCGGACGGATCGCCTTCGGGGAGACGCCGGTGCGGTTCCCGTTCACGGTGGCGGAGGTGGAGTGCTATGCGGACGCCAAGTGAGTTCGTACGGGAGCCGCTCGTACGGGAACTATTTCCGGTGCGGGAATTACTTCCATGGGAAGCACGCGCACGGGGACTGTTTCCGCAGGAAGCACGCGCACGGGAACTACTTCCACCAGGTGGGGCTGAGCGCGATCGCCTTGAGCTGCTCGGCCGTGAGGGCCGGCTGCTCGCGGGTGGCGGCGGAGTGCTGGGTGTCGGCGTTGAAGGCGGAGAGCACGACGCGCCGCCCGTCCGGCTTCACCGCGTCGACGGTGAGCTGGACGATCCCCGCGACGCCCTTCTCACTGCCGCTGCGGGTCACGGTGACCACGGTGCCGTCCTTCTCGGTCGGTGTCTTGCCGCCGAGCAGGTCGTCCATGCCGACCTGGGCGTTCACCTCGACGAGGCTGCCGCCCCCGCCGTCGTCGACGACCACACTGGCGAACCCGGCCTGGCCGGACCTGTCACCGAGCCTCAGTCCCTTGGGCAGCAGGGCGGCCAGGGTGCTGTGCATCTTCTCCTCGCCCGGCTCCCCCGGGATGCCGACGTCTCCTTCGGGTTTCGCCGCGGGCAGGGCGCCGGTCACGGAGCGCCAGGCGCCGTCCGTCGTCAGCCTCCGCAACTGGGCCGGGTCCAGCGGCGGGTCGACGCGGCTGACCGGCTCGCCCTTCTCGGCGGGCGCGTTGTACTCGCTCACGTCGACGACCAGCCCGTCCGGGGTGACCAGGACGGCCCGCCACTCCTTGGTCTTGCCGGTGTTGTACACGTACCTCTGCAACAGCATGAAGTCCGAACCGTCGGAGAGCTTCTCGCTCCTGCACGAGTCGAAGCGCACGTAGGCCCTGGCCGGGCAGGTGACCATCTCACGGGTCGAATGGCCGCCGGGGTCGGCCCGGGTGATGCCGAGCCGGACGGCCCCCTTGCCCCGGCCGTCGTCGTGGAGCGCGGAGACCATCGGACTGTTCGGGGGCCCCGGCGCCGATTCCGTTCCCCGGGCCGCCTCGTCCGTTCCCCGGGCCTCGACGTCGGTCAGTTCGCCGCGCGGCATCAGGCGCTTGAAGGTGTCGGTCATCCAGGCGCGAGTGATGTGGCGCGTGTCGCCGACCGCGGTGTCCGCCTTGCCGTTGCCGTGGCCGTCGCCTTCGCTGTCGCCCTTGCCCGAGCCCTCGGCCCTTCCGGTCTCGTTCCCGCCGTCCCGCCCGGCGTCGCTCGCGCCCGAGGTCCGCTCCACCGAGGGCACGGGTGCCGCCACGTCCCCCCGGCCGCCGGTACCGCCCAGCAGACCGCCCGCCCACGCCCCTCCCACCCCCACCAGGGCCAGGGCGGCCACGCTGCCGGTGACCGCGCCGGCCCGACGGCGGCGCAGGGTGCGCCGGCCCCTGGCCAGGCCCGTGTCGGCGAGCCGTTGCTGGTCGGCGGAGAAGCTGTCGCCGGTGCGCCGCAGCGCCCGGCCGAGTTCGTCCTCGAAAGGTGGCATGGCAAACCCCCGTCATGGGTGTCGTGTCGTCCTGGAAATGCCGTGCGGCGGGCAGTCGGGGAGCGGCCCCCCGTCACCCGGAGGCGAACGCGACCAGGGTGCCGCCCAGTTGCTCGCGCAGCTTGGCCAGCGCCCGCACGGACCGGGTCCGCACCGCCGCCGAGCTCACGTTCATGGCGTCGGCGGTCTCCTCAATGCTGCGGTCCTCCCAGTACCGCAGCACGATCACCGCGCGGTCCTTCGGCGCGAGCCGCCCCAACGCCTGGAGGAGGGTCATCCGCAGCTCCGGATCACCGCCCGGGGCGCCCGCGCCGTCCGGAACATCCCCCACCGGACGCTCGGCGGCCGAGCGCCTCCTCTGCTGGCTGAGGAAGGTCCGTACGAGAACGGTCTGGGCGTACGCCGCGGGATTGTCGATCCGCGAGATCCGGCCCCACAGGGCGTACATCCGCCCCAGCGTCTCCTGGGTCAGGTCCTCCGCGAGGTGGGTGTCCCCGCTGGTCAACAGACATGCCGACCGGTAGAGGTGCCCGCTCCTGACGGTCGCGAACTCCAAGTACTCCGCGTCGCGCCCCGTCCCCCGCATGCGAACTCCGCCCCCTCGTCCCGCGCCCGCCCACACCTTCCTGACGCGATGGACCCTGCGGAATGTTTCACCCGCATTCGCGGCGACGGGTGGGGTACGCGGGACGCATGTACGCACACAGCACCGAAAGCATCCAAACAGAGCTCGCCGGCACCGGGCTCGCGGTGTCCCGCGACCTGATGGTGGGCATCGCCCCGTTCGTGATCGGGCTGGTGATCGTGGGCGTGCTCATAGGTGCCGTGGTGCTGGGTATCCGCGTCAAGAAGCGCGAGCCCGCCACACCGCGTCCGGAGGAACAGCCGCGCGCCCCCGAGCGGGACCATCCGCCGGGCGTGGTGCACGAGCACCCGGAGTCGCACGAGCTCCCGCAGGACGGCGTCCGCCGCACCGCGCACCACCTGGGCGGCCCGGGCCCGAACGCCTGACCGCCCGCGCCCGCGCCCGCGCCTACGAGCCGGACACCGCGGAACACGACCACCACGACCACCACGAGCAACCCGGACAACCAGAACAACCCGAACCACAGGAGGACCCCGGCCATGGCCACCCCCACCCACACCACTCCCGTGATCACGAGCACGCTCCCCGAGACCTCCCGCCAGATCACCGGCATCGCGCTTGAAGGCGCGCTGGTCGATCTGCTGGACCTCTCCCTGCTGGCCAAGCAGGCGCACTGGACGATCGTCGGCCCGCGCTTCCGGTCGCTGCACCTCCAGCTCGACGAGATCGTCACCATGGCACGCTCCTACGCGGACACCGTCGCCGAGCGCGCCTCCGCCATCGGCATCGCCCCCGACGGCCGGGCGGGCACCGTCGCCGCGAGCAGCAAGCTGCCGCAGCAGGAGGCCGGCTGGACAGCCGACGACGACGTGGTGTCGCTGCTGGTCGAGGCGCTGGGCGGCATCATCGAGCGCATGCGGGAGCGCATCGCCGCGACCGACAAGCCGGACCCGGTGACGCAGGACCTCTTCATCGCCCTGACGGCGGAGCTGGAGAAGCAGCACTGGATGTTCCAGGCGGAGAACCGCTGAGCCACCGGCGCAGGACACACCACGGGGGCAGGACCCCTGCCGGGGGAGCCCGGCGGCACAGGGGCGGGGGGGGGGGGGGGGGGGGGGGGGGGGGGGCCCCCCCCCCGGCGGGGGGGGGGGGGGGCGGGGGGGGGCGGGGGGGGGGACGCCTGCCCGGCGCAGGGGGTTCCGCTGTGCCCACCCGTTCCGCCCCGCGGAACGCCCGCCCGCAACGGCGAGCGGGGCGCCTGC
>NZ_JBIVLB010000023.1:0-95681 GCF_044751045.1 Streptomyces sp. NPDC088745 | reverse complement strand
CGGGGCCATAGTTGGGGGGTCGCCCGGGGGGGGGGGGGCGCGGGGGGGGGGGGGGGGGGGCCCCCCCCCCCCCGGGGGGCCCCGGGGGGGGGGGGGGGCCGCCCCCCCCCCCGCCGCTCGGTCAACGGGTACCGCGTGTACGGGGACGACGACCTGCGGCTGGTGGAGCAGATCCGTACCTTGCAGGACGTCGGATTCGGGTTGGAGGAGACCCGTCCGTTCGTGGAGTGCCTGCAGGCAGGGCACCCGGCGGGAGACTCCTGCCCGGCCTCGCTCGACGTCTACCGGCGCAAGCTGGCGGAACTCGATGTGCTGATCGGGGAGTTGCAGGCGGTGCGGGAACAGGTCGGCGCCCAGCTCGTCCGGGCGGAGGCGGAACTTCCGCGAGGTCCCGAGCCGCTCTGCGAGCTGGGCCGGGCGGGGCAGGACGAACCGGGCTGACGCGAAGAACGCCGAAGAAGAGCGCCGAGAAGAAGAGCACCGAGAAGAAGTGCGTCGAGAAGGGGATCGGGATGATCAAGGCAGCAGGGGTGGACGAGGTCACGGACGCGACCTTCGGGCACGAGGTGCTGGAGGCGGAGCTTCCGGTACTGGTGGAATTCACCGCCGACTGGTGCGGGCCGTGCCGCCAGTTGGCTCCGGTGCTGCGTGCGATCGCGGACGAGGAATGCGGCCGGCTGAAGGTCGTGCAGATCGATGTCGACGCCAACCCGCAGACGGCTGTGGCCTACGGGGTGCTGTCGATGCCGACGCTGATGCTCTTCCGCGGCGGTGAACCGGTGAAGTCGATGGTGGGCGCGCGCCCGAAGCGACGGTTGCTGGAGGAGTTGGCGGACGTGTGCCGAGAGGGGGCGGCGGTCACTCGTACAGGTGGGCCGACGGGTCGTCCATGAGGCGGACCGGGTGCGCGAGCGCGTGCTCGTAGGAGGGCCGGTCGAAGACGAACGGGCCGATGGCGAGGTCGCCCCATTCCGGTCGGCGCCCCTCGCGGAGGCCGGACCAGGTGACGGTCTGCGGGGCGAGGGTGACGGTGCCCAGCAGGTGCCAGCACTCCCAGACGCTGCACGAGCAGCCGAGCAGCGGGGTGGTTCCGGGCGGCAGGCCGGTGGAGTCACCGATCAGTTCCGCCACGGCCGCACGGGAGAAGTCCCCGGCCGGCTCGCCGAGGAAGTGCCGTACGGGGTCCTCGAGTCGGCTGAGTGGCAGTCCCCGGTGCTGCGCGAGCAGGGACCGTTCCCGTTCGGCCGGGTCCAGGCCGTCGGCCTCGTGCTCGCGGTGCCAGTGTTCGCGGGTGGCCTCGATGACGTACGTACGCAGGTCGACGCCGTCGATGCGGAAGCCGCACAGGACGTACTCGGGGGCTTCTCTGCTCGCGGAGTGGCTGAGGAACTCGAAGCGGTGCATGAGGAACATCCTGCGCGACGCCGGACCGTCGGCCGTCCGGAGTCACTCCGTTCGGGGCAGGCCGGGGCCGCTGCTGGGCACGTGGCGTTGCTCTTCGATCAGCCGCATCAGTACCGCATGCGTCCGGGCGTCCGCCGCCGCCACCAGGCCCCCCGCGCTCGCCGCCGGCGGCAGGCCGTCGAGGCCCGTCACCGTGCACCCCGCCGCCTCGCACAGGGCGATCCCCGCCGCGAAGTGCACGCTTTCGCGCAGATCGCCGCCGTCGGTGACGTACGCGGCGCGCCGGCCGGCCGCCACCCAGGCCAGTGCCAGGGAGGTGGAGACCACCCGTGGACGGAAGCGCGCGGCGAATCCGGGGGCGGTGAGCAGACGGGCGGGCGGGAAGGCGGGGAACGGCGGGTCCAGGTTCAGGTCGACCAGGCGGGAGTCGGGGGACGGTCGGAGGACGGTGTCCGAACCGTTTCTGCGGAGCAGGGCCCGGGTGCCGTCCGTCCAGAACACCTCGTCGTGGAACGGGTCGGCCGTCGCTGCCGCCGTGATGCCCGACCCGGTCTCGCGCAGGGCGACGTTCACGCCGACCAGCATGTTCCGCACGGCGTAGTTCAGGGTGCCGCACAGCGGATCGACCAACCAGCGGCGTCGTGTGCCGGCCGCCCCCGTGGCCCCGCTCTCCTCACCCGTCACGGCGTCCTCGGGACGAGCGGCGCGCAACAGGTCCAGCATGGTGCGCTCCGCCGCGAGGTCCGCCTCGGTGGCGAAGTCCCCGGCGGACTTCTCGACCCGGGCCAGCGGGGCGCCGTACAGCTCCCGGACCACCGCGGCCCCCGACTGGGCGGCCGTCAGGGCGAGTCGGGCGTCGTCGGCTGGGCTCGTGGTCGGTATGCGGGAAGGGTAGCCGGGGCCTTCCCGCAGGCGTCGAGCACCAGCGCCGCCAGTGCCTCGGGGGCTCCCGCCTGCCCCCGGACGCCGGGGAAGGCGTTGATGTCCACGATCAGCGGGGTGCCCTCCCGCGCGCCGACGACATCGACCCCGTACACCTGGAGCGCGAACACCTCGCCCACCCGGCGCACCAGGTCCGTGCGGTCGAGGGGCGGAGGCGGCGAGCCGAGGTCCTCGCGGGCCAGTTCGGAGCGGCGGCGTGCGGCGAAGACCTGTCGGCCGACCGCCCACAGCTTCTCGTCCCAGCCGTCGTTGGGGACGAACTCCTGCACCACGACGGGCTCGTGCGGGTGCTGTTCGGCGAGTCGTCGCAGTTCAGCCGGGTTGTCGACGCGTACGACGAGGTCGTCCTTGCGGCTGTGACGGCTCTTGACCACCACGGGCCCGGCGGGCGCGGGGCCCGCCGCGAGTTCGGTGAGCGTGGCGAAGGCGGTGGTGCGGGCGAAGGGGAGTCCGGCACTCCGGGCCACGTCCGCCATGACCGCACGGTCCTGGAGGAGCGTGGTGGAGGCGGCGGAATTCAGCACGCGCGCACCGCGCCGCTCCAGCACACGGGCGAGGGCGAGTGCGCGCGGCGTCCGGGCCTTGAGGAGGTAGACGTCCGCCACCGGCCCGGTGTCCGGTTGTTCCGATTCCGTGTGTGCCGACGACGGATCGTGTACGAGCACCTGGTGACCGGCGTCGGTGAGCAGCACGGCGGTCGCGGCCAGGAGCGGATGGTCCGGCCGGGGGGTGATCAGACCGACCCTCATGCGCCCTCACCCGCGACGGCCGGCACGGGTACGGGTACGGGCACGGGTACGGGCACGGGCACGCCGAGGGATGCGGATCGCGCCAGGGACTCGCCAGGGTCCGGGAGGGACTGGCCGGCGCCGGGGAGGGACCGGGGGATGTCGGGGAGGGGCTGGGCGGCGCCCGGGGACTGCGTGCTGCCGGAAAGGGACCGGGAGGCGCCGGGGAGGGACCGAGTCTGTCCGGGGCGGGCCGAATGAAGCCGTTCGGGGCCGGAAACGACCTTTTCCGCGCCTGAAATATGTCGATTCGCGCCCGAAAGGGACTGAAGGGACTGAAGTCTCGGAACCCCGGTGTCGCCGGGCACCGGCGACACCGGTCCCCGCCGGGCGAGTTCCAGCACCGCCCGCGCCACCTGCCCCGCCGCGTCCGGAACCCGGCGGAAGCTGGGGAAGTCGTTCACGTCCACGACCACCGGCCCGTCCGGGCCCAGCAGCACGTCCACTCCGTACAGATCGAGTCCGTACACCTCTCCGACCCGTACGACGGTCCGCGCGACCTCGGCCGGGAGCGCCACGCGGCGTTCGCGCGCCGGGTGGTCGGGATGGAGCGGTGAGCGGCGTTCGGTCGCGTACAGCTCGCCGCCGACGCTGTAGACCTTGAGGTCGACGCCCGCGTTGGGCACGTACGGCTGGGCGATCAGCATGCCCTCGCCGGCGAGTTCGGGGAGCAGGGCGGCGAGCCGACCGGGCGTGGGAACGAGGTGGACCGAGCGGCCCGCGCTGCCGTCGGCAGGCTTGACGACCAGCGGGTACGCGGATTCGGGGATCGCGGCGAGGAGTTCCGGGGAGGCCGCCGCGTAGGTCGGCGGGAGGGGCAAGCCGTGGCTGCGGCCGATCGCCGCGGCCAGGGCCTTGTCGCGCACGCGGCGTATCGCGCGGGCGTCGTTGACGGTGGTGAGCCCGGCCTCGGCGGCGGCCTCCAGGAGGGTGAGCCCGGGTCCGCCGGAGACGGTCTTCAGGACCCAGGCGTCGTGGACCCCCGCGCGTACCGCCTCGCCCATCTCCAGCAGGGAGCCGCCCGGCCGCACCACGTCCACCCGGTGGCCCCAGGAGGTCAGCCGGCCGATCACCTCACGGGGCATGCCGTCGTGCCGGTAGTGCTCTTCCACCAGGAAGCAGAGCCTCATCGATGTTCCCCGTAACCCCAAAGCCCCCAGGAGCCTCAGAGCTCCCGGACGCCCGCCGATCCCCTTCGGCGGGTCGTGACGTCCCAGGATGTCATGACCCGTCAGCAAGTGATCTTCCGGTGGCTTTTTCCGGGGCACGGGCGTCATCGAGGAGGCCGGGAGCGGCGACCGCGTGGGCGGGAGAAAGGGAGCCGCCCCGTCGGGATGGGGGATTCCGACGGGGCGGCTGTTCGGGGGAGGGCGCTCGCGCGACGAAGAGGCCGTCGGCGTCGCGCCCGGGGGTGGCTAGAAGTCGTCGGCGCCGTTGCGGAACTCGTGCGTCCAGTAGCCGGTCTTGGCGTTCTTCTCGTCGACGTGGAAGGCGCGCGGCACGGTGACGATCTCGGCGCCCTCCTGGGCTCCGCCGCCCGCGGCGAAGACCTGCACGTTGAACTCCTTGCGCTCGACGCCCGCCTCGTCCACCCCGCCGTAGTTGATCTTGATCTTGGCGTAGGCGGGCGCGCCCGGCTCCAGCACGACCGGAGCCGCCGGCTTGCTCTTGGCGACGGCCGGGATGACCTTGGCGGTGTGGAAGTCGCCGAAGGTGACCTGCGGGTAGGCGACCAACTGGCACGTGCGGCCGGAGGTGTTCTTCGCGGTCAGTTCGAGGTAGCTGAAGGGCGGCTCGGCGTTCGTCGTGGCGGACATCTTCACGTCGTCGACGGTGCAGGCGGGAACCTTGCCCTTGCCGGGCTTCTTCGAGCCGGTCTGGGTGGCGGAGGAGCCGGGCGCGCCGGAGCCGGTCGTGCTGCCCGGGGCCGCGTCGTCCTTGCCCTGGCCCTGACCCTGGCCGTCGGTCTGGCCCTTGCCGGCCGAGGACGCGCCGGGGGAGGACGCGCCGGGGGAGGACTGCTCCGAGGCGGAGGACGGCGAGGCGGCGCTGCCGGCGGCCTTGTCGTCACCGCCGCAGGCGGTGAGCGAGAGGCTCAGAGCGGCGATCGCGGCGGCGGCGAGAACTGCGGGGCGACGGGTGGACGTACGCATGTGGGGCTCCCCCTGAGATGCGGCGGACTGGTCGGTCCGCGGTGTGGCGAATTGGTTGGTGCACGGTGCAAGCACCTGCTCCGCCTTCAGCCTCAGCCCCCGCCCTGTCGTTCCGCTTACGTTCCGCTAACGCTTTGCTGTTACCCGTCTGACCTGCGGTTTTGCTGTCTGTCCGCGTCCTCGCAAGGCTTTGCCTTTCTTTCCTCAAAAGTGGGAACCGAGGGCTTGAACCCCGCACCCACGGGGGGCTAGCACCACCCCACAGAGCCTGGTTGGCCCCATTTCTTCCGGGCCCCCGAATTTCTACGGTGGAGGCATCACGCACCAACAGCACCACACCACCCACGGCTTCGGCGCTTCGCGAGCGAACCGTGCAGAAAGGGACGTCATGGCCTTGCGTCGACACCGCACGCACACCGAGACGCGTACGAAGCGCCCCAGGAGCGAGGCACCGGCGTACCCGGCCTCTTCCCACCAGCCCGTGCCCGCCGCCGTCGAGCTGCGTTCCGTCGTCCGTACGTACGGGCGCGGCTCCGCCACCGTGCACGCCCTGCGCGGCATCGACCTGGCCCTGCCGCGCGGCGGTTTCACCGCGGTGATGGGCCCCTCCGGTTCCGGGAAGTCGACCTTCCTCCAGTGCGCGGCGGGCCTCGACCGGCCCAGCTCCGGGGACGTGCTGCTGGGCGGTGAGTCCATCTCCGGCCTGCGCGAGGACCGGCTCACCGAACTCCGCCGCTCCCGCATCGGCTTCGTCTTCCAGTCCTTCAACCTGCTGCCCTCGCTGACCGTCGCCCAGAACGTCCTGCTGCCGCAGCGCCTCGCGGGCGTCAAGCAGGACCACCGGCTCGCGCAGCAGCTCCTCACCGAGGTCGGCCTGCCCGCGCACGGCGACCGCCGTCCCGGCCAGCTCTCCGGCGGCCAGCAGCAGCGCGTCGCCATCGCCCGCGCACTGATCACCCGCCCCGAGGTGGTCTTCGCCGACGAACCGACCGGCGCGCTCGACACCCAGGCCGCGCAGGAGGTGCTGGGACTGCTGCGCCGGGCCGTCGACTCCATGGGCGCGACCGTCGTCATGGTCACCCACGACCCGGTCGCCGCCTCGCACGCCGACCGCGTGCTCTTCCTCGCCGACGGCGCGTTCGCGGGCGAACTCCACCGCCCCGACCCGCAGTCGGTGGCCGCGCGCATGGCCGACCTCGCCGCCTTCCGTCCCGTCTCCTTCGCGGGGGCAGCGGCGTGAGCAACGGCCTCGCCCGGGCGGCGGTCCGCTTCCGCCCGGCCTCCTTCGTGGGCAGTTTCGTCGCCCTCCTCCTCGGCGCCGCCGTCATCGCGGGCTGCGGCGCCCTCCTCCAGACCGGCCTCCTCGCGAAGGTCGATCCGGTGCGGTACGCGCACGCTCCCGTCGTCGTCGCGGCCGACCCGTACACCACCCTGACCGTGGGCCGGGGCGGCGAGGACGAGCAGGACATCTCGGTCCCGCTGCCCGAACGGGGCCGGGTGGACGCCGGGCTGGCGGCACGGATCGCCGCCCGCCCCGGCGTCGCCTCGGCGGTGCCGGACGCGCCCTTCCCCGTGCAGCAGCACTCTTCCGCGCGGAAGCCCTCGTCCGCGCAGGAGCAGGGCGTCCGGGCGCTGACCGGTGGGAGCATCGCCGCCGCGGGCCCCCTCGCTTCGGGGCGCGCGCCCGCCGCTCGTGAGGTCGTCCTGGACCGGCAGGCGGCGGCGACCGCCGGGCTGAAGACCGGCGACCGCGTCCGCATCACCGCGCCCGGCGGCGCGGGGACCTACACCGTCTCCGGACTCGCCGCCCCCTCCCCGCTCGGTACGCAGGCCTGGTTCGCCGCGCGGACCGCCGACCGGCTCTCCGGCCACCCCGGAAAGGCCGACGCGATCCTCGTCACCCCGAAGGAGGGGACGACCCCCGACGCGCTCGCCGCGCAGGTCGGAAAGGTGGTCGGGGACTCGGCGCAGGTGCTGACCGGCAAGGACCGGGGTGGTGCCGAACTCCCGGCCCTGGCGGCCGGCAAGACGTATCTGCTGGGCCTCGGCGCCTCCTTCGGCGGGATCGCCGCCATGACCGCCGTCTTCGTCATCATGGGCACCCTCGCCCTCGCCACGAATCAGCGCGCCCGCGAGTTCGCCCTGCTCAGGGCGATCGGAGCGACCCCGAAGCAGATCCGGCGGACCATCGCGACCGAAGCGATGATGCTGGCCCCGGCGGCCGGACTCCTGGGGGCGGTCCCCGGTTACGGCCTGGCGCACTGGTGGTTCGGCGAACTGGTGGAGCGAGGCGCGGTTCCTCCGCAGATCTCCCTGGAGACGGGAGTGCTGCCGGTCGTCGCGGCGGTGCTGATCAGCGTGCTCGCGGCGCTCGGTGCCGGGCGGCTCGCCGCCAGCAAGCCGTCGAACCTGCGGCCGGGACTCGCGCTCGGTCAGGCGGCCGTGCCCTCCGCGACGCTGGGCAGGACACGGGTCGGCTTCGGCATCGGCTTCTGTGCGGCGGGGGCGGCGATGGCTGCCGTCGCCTCCCAGCTCGGCGGGGACGCGGCGGCGACGACCGCGCTCGGCGTCGTCATGTGCTTCCTGGTCGGAGTGGCGCTGCTCGGCCCGATGATCGCACAAATCGGCACCGGATTCCTCGCTTTTCCCCTCAAATCAGGTGCGTTGGGGGCGGCCGGATCGTTGTCCGCGGACAACACCCGGGCCAATGCGCGGCGTCTGGCGTCCGCGATCACGCCCATCGTGATGGTGATCGCCTTCTGCGGAACCCTCGTCTTCATGCAGAGCAGCATCCGCGAGGCCTCCGCGCGCAACGTCTCCTCGGCCGTCGTCGCCGACCGCGTCCTGACGTCGCCCTCCGGGCTTCCGGCCGCGACCGCCGGTCACGCCGCCGCGCTGCCGGGCGTCGAGAGCGCCACCGGAATCCTCCGTACCGGAGTGGTCTACGAGTCCTTGCAGAACCTGGTGACGGCCACCGCCCTCGGCGTCTCCGGCAACCCCGGCGACCTGCCCAAGGTTCTCGACCTGGGGCTGGAGAACGGTTCCTTCGCCGCCCTGGCCAAGGGCACCGTCGCGCTGGACGGCAAGCTCGCCGAGAACCTCGGCGTGCGCACCGGTGACCGCGTTCCGCTGCGGCTCGGCGACGGGACGAAGGTGACGCCGAAGGTGGTGGCGACGTACAGCAGGGGCCTGGGAGTCGGGCAGGTGCTGATGCCGCGTGCCGATGTGGCGACGCATGTGACCGCCCCGTACGACTCGCAGGTCCTCGTCGCGGCGAAGCCCGGGGCCGAGCAGGTCGCCCTCACGAAGGACTTGCAGCGGCTCGTCCCCGCCGCGTCGGTCGCCGACGCCGCAGGGTACGGCGTCCAGGCGGACATCGCCCAGGAACTCGGCGCGTGGGCGAACACCGTGATGGCTGCCGTCCTGGGCGGATTCGCCGCCATCGCCGCCGTCAACACCCTCGTGATGACGGTCCTGGAGCGCCGTCGCGAGGTCGGTCTGCTGCGGCTCTCCGGCACGACGCGCCGCCAGGTCAGGGGCATGATGCGCTGGGAAGCGCTGCTGGTCGCCGGGACCGGGCTGATCCTCGGATCCGCCATCGCCTGGATCACGCTGCTGCCGATCGCCCGGGGCATCACGGGGTCGGGCCCGCACATCCCGTTGGCGGTGGCCGTGCCGCTGGCGGCGGGGGCGGTCCTGCTCACGGTGGCCGCGACGGCGTTCCCGACCCGGGCGCTGCTCAGGGTGCGGCCGCTGGAGGCGGGGGCGGGCAAGCAGTAACCGCCCGCGCACCAGGGGAGGGGCCGGTCCGGCTCCTCCCCTTACGGCATGTTCTGCCAGGTGAGTGCGCGGGCGTCCGGCGTGCCCGTGCGGCGGCCCACGGTGAGGCGCTCGCGCACTTCGCGTACGGTGCGGGGCCGGAAGCCGGGGCCGCCGCAGCAGCTCTTGTGGAATCCGACCCCGGCGTTGAGCAGCACGCCGAGCGTCCGCCAGGCGTTGACGTCCCGTCGCCTGGGTGCGGCGAAGGCCGACCCGGCGTGGATCAACGGCTCGGTGCAGCACGGACAGATCCGCTGCCGCTCGTACCTCCCCTCGTACGGCTGCTTGTACGAGACCCGGCAGGCGAGGCAGACGTACGAGGTCTTCCCATGGCTCATGGGCGGCATCGTAGGGACTCCCGGCGGGGACCGGCCAACGGTTTACCGGCGCGCCACCGGTCCCTAGGCTTCCGCCATGACACACACGAGCCCCGCTGTTCGCATACGCCCCGGCGGCATCGATGACGCGCCCGCCGTCCTCGACCTGCTCGACGGTGCCGTGGCCTGGATGAACGCACGCGGCAACACCCAGCAGTGGGGCACCACCCCGTACTCGCAGAAACCCGGCGGCGTGCAGCGGATCGAGGGGTACATGACCGAGCAGGAGGCGTACGTCGCCGAGACGGACGGCGAGTTGGCCGGCGCGGTGGTGCTCGCCACCGGCCCCGGCCACGAGACGATCCCCCGGGTCACCGAACCCGAGCGGTACGTCCGGCTGCTGATCACCGACCGGCAGCGGACCGGCCAGGGCGTGGGCTCGGTGCTGCTGGCCCACGCGGTGGAGCTGACCCGGAAGGCCGAAGTGGACCTGCTCCGGGTGGACTGCTGGGCGGGCGGCGGAGGCGAGCTGGTCGCGTACTACGAGCGGAACGGATTCGTCCGCACCGACCCGTTCATGGTGGGGGAGTGGCCGGGCCAGGTGCTGGAGATGCGGATGGGGTGAGCGGGGCGACGCCGGACCCGGAACCGGGGTCGTGTGCGGAGACTCCCACGGTCGTACGGCACGGGGGTCGCGGGCTACTGCTCCGCCGGATCCCTCCACAGCCGCATGCTGACCTGCGCCCCCGACTCCCGGAAACCCAGGGCCCGCGCCACTCGCTGCGAAGGCAGCGACCCGGCCCTCCACTGCGCCAGCAGTCCCTCGCCCAGGGCGTGGGCCACGGCTGCCGAAGCCACCGCACGGGCCAGGCCCCGCCCCCGGAAGCCGGACGCGACCAGCACGCTCAGGTGCGCGGTGCGTGCCGGCCAGACCTGATAACCCGCCGCCGCCACGACCTCGCCGTTCGTGCTGAGGCAGAAGGCCGGTGAGTCGATGTCCGCCAGCGCGCTCTCGTCGGCGTCCGCCGGATCGACCCGGGCGAGGAGCCCGTCCAGGGCGGAGGCAGGGCGCTTCTCTGCTTCCGCGTGCTCATGGGTGGGGAGGAAGGTGCTCCGGTCCGCGTAGAACAGCGAGACGGGGCCGAGGACTTCGCGGACGGGCAGGGGGATACGCGCCGGGTCGAGGAGCGCCTCGGCCGGCAGGCCCCGGGTCGCCCCGGCCACGCGGACGGCAGTCCTCCGGTCCGGTGTGGTCACCAGGGCCGCGTCGCCCAGTCGTACAAAACCGCACCAGGACGGCGGACACCACCGGGACGCGGGCGCGACCACGACCCGGTCGTCGCCGGTGGAACCGAACCGCACGGGCACGCCCGCGAGTTCGGTCCACAAGGCACGGGCGCGGTCGAGAAGGGGGGCCGGCGGGTGCTCGGCGTCGCGTTGCTGCATACGCCCATGTTCGCCGGGCGGTGCAGGACGGTCCGGCTGGGACGATGGGATCCCTGGGTGAGGCGGTACACGCTGGTGTGGCGCAAGCCGTAGGGGCGGGGCGTCGTCAGTGGGGCATGAGGAGTGGGCCCTCGTCAGCGGGTGGGGCGCAGGGCGTCCTGGGAGGTCACGTACTTCAGCAGGAGGCGGGCGAATTCGAGGCGTTCGGATGTCGGCCAGTCCGCGGTGATGGCCTCGAAGGCGGAGCGCTGGTGGCGGCGGAAGCGTGTCATCAGGTCGCGGCCCGCCTCGTTGAGGTGCAGGACCGTGCGGCGGCCGTCCTGCTGGGAGGCGGCGCGGACCAGGTAGCCCGCCGCGATGCAGTCCGAGACCATCCGGCTGGCGACGGACGGGTCCGTGCCGAGATGGGCGGCGATGCCGCCGACGGTGATCTCGCGCGGCTCCTCGGGCTCTTCCTGCTCCGCCTCCAGCACGATGTTGAGCACCAGCGTGCGGCTCAGGTCCTTGGCGGAGATGGGGTTCTCCACGTCCAGGAGGGAGGACCGGCGCAACTTGCCGAGGGCTGGACCTGCGGCGTTGAGCAGGTCGTCGGCCGATTCCGGTGCGCGCTTCGTCATGGCCGACATCGTACAGAGGATGAGTTCGCACAGACATGTGTTGACGTAAAAACGTGTGCATGTGAGCATGCATATGTTGGAAAACAAGCAATGGAGTTCTTCGTGACCATCCTCATCACCGGCGCTCGCGGCCAGATCGGCCGCGCCGTCGTCGACCGGCTGCACGCCGCCGGTCTTCCCGTCCGTGCCGCCAGTGCCCGCCCCGCCGAACTGTCCGTTCCCGACGGGGTCGACACCGTGGAAGTGGTGCTCGACCGGCCGGAGACCTTCGGCGCCGCGCTCGACGGCGTCCGGCAGGTCTTCCTCTATCCGAACCCCGCAGGCATCGACGAGCTGATCAAGGCGGCCGTCGCCGCCGGGGTCGAGCACGTCGTACTGCTGTCGTCCTCCTCGGTGCTCGCGCCGGGCGCCGAGAACGAACCGCTCGCCCTCCACCACCTCCAGGTCGAGCGCGCTCTCGCGGACTCGGAACTCGCCTGCACCTTCCTGCGGCCGGGCGCCTTCGACAGCAATGCACGCGGCTGGGCGCGCACCATCGGCCAGTCGCTGCCGGTCCAGCTCGCCTTCCCGGACGCCGAGTTCGCGTTCATCCACCCGGACGACGTCGCCGATGTCGCGGTGGCGGCGCTCACCGGTGACTCCCTCACCGGCCGTTCGATCACCCTCACCGGGCCCGAGTCGCTCAGCTTCCGGCAGCAGCTCGCCGCCCTCGGGGACGCGCTCGGCCGCGAGATCGCCGTCGAGCGGATCTCCCGTGCCGAACAGGAGCGGCAGATGGCCGCCTTCATGCCCGGGCCGATGGTCTCCTCACTGCTCAAGGGGTGGGAGGCCGCCGACGGCACACCGGAAGCCGTGGCCGAGACGACGGCTTCGCTGCTGGGGCGGCCGGCTCGTACGTTCGCGCAGTGGGCGCGGGAGAACGCCCACACCTTCGCGTCGGCTGCCTCCTAGTCCGTGCCGCGCCGTGTCAGCGGGCCCAGCTCGGCGTCCACGCGTCCGCCGGTGGCGCGGGCCGGGTCCGGACGAGGTGCTGGAGCAGCGCCGTGAGCCCCGGGTGCCGGTCGCCCGTCCGGTACAGGAACGAGTGCGGGTAGAGCGGAGTCGGCCCGTGCAGCGGGATCCTGCGCAGGTCGTGCGTGTCCGGCCAGACGTGTCGGTCCCGCGAGCCGACCAGCGTGGCCAGCGCGTCGGACTCGGCGATCGCGTCCATCAGCGCCTCCGTTCCGAAGTCCGGTCCGACCGCGTCGATCCGCAGCCCGAAGGCCTTGCCGAGCCCGTCGTAGTACGCGGCCCACTCGGCGCCCCGCTTGTCTCCGCGCACCCAGATGCGGTGGCCCGCCACGTCGGCAGGGGTCAACGACCGTACGGACGCGAGCTGATGACGCGGCCCGACCAGCAGGTCCAGCGGATCGTGCAGGACGCGTTCGGCCCGGATGCCCCTGGGCAGGTCGTACCCGGGCACGGCACGGAAGGTCACGTCGATGTCGCCCGCGAGCAGCGCCTCCATCGCGTACGTCGCGTCCGCGTCCCCGAGCGCGACCACGTCCACGTCCGTGCCGGGGTGCGAGGCGCGGAAGCCGTGCAGGGCGAGGGCGGGGGCGATGCGCCGGTGCAGCACGTCGACGCGCAGGACCCGTGAGCCGGGACGTACCGAAGCCGCCGCCCGCTCCACGGTGTGCAGCAGCTCCCGGGCGTGCGGGAGGAACGCCTGCCCGTCGAGGGTGGGCCGCGCCCCGCGCGCCGTCCGCACGAACAAGGTCACGCCCAGAGCGCGCTCCAGGCCGGCCACCCGCTTGGAGACCGCCTGCTGGGTCACGCGCAGCTCGGCCGCCGCCTCCCGGAACTGCCCGAACTCCACGACGGCGACGAAGGTGCGCACGGCTTCGATGTCCACGCCGTGCATTTTAGGAGCACACAACCATTGGTTGTGGGCAGGGAGGGCGGAGAAAAGGGTGGTCGATGTCGGCGGGGTGTGGTTATGCTCCCGGCGATGACTACTTCTTCGGTAAACCGAATGGGGGCCCCGTCCGCGCAAGGTGAGTGCTGATGCTCACTGAGTACGCGGCGGTGGACGCCCGCCCTCCTGTTGGGTCCGGACCCGGGTCCGGGGCTCCTCTCTCTTCCTCATCTCCCGTGCAGTCGCCGCATCCGGCGAATTCGCCGGGCCCGTCGGACGTCCGGCTCTCCATGTGGCTGCGCGTGCGCAGGTACGCCGTGCCGCCGTCCATGATCGAGAACGCTGCCGAACGCCGTCGCGTCGGCGACTGGGCGGGAGCGTGCGCGGCCGCGGGTGTCGACGTCGACATCTCGCTGCGGGACGTGCGACGGGTCTACGGCAAGGACCTCGCGGCACGGGTGCGCGAGGATCTGCGGAGCCTGGTGCCGGACCTGCTGCGCTGGCACCTTCCCCGGATCGCCCCCGACGGGCTGCTGCGCCCCGGACTGACCATTCCGCTTTCCCGGTACAACGGGGCGCTGTGGCTCGTGGTCCGGACACCGCCCGCCTGGGCGGACGCCGGCCAGCGGGTCGGCCTCGCGCTCTGGGACGGCACCCGGACCGCCGCCCGCCCCGACCGGCGTTTCCGCTTCGACCTCCACCGGCATCTGTGGGACGCCCGCAGAGGGGGAGAGCTGGCGGTACGGGCGGGAGCCGGCCCGCACCCCGGACAACTGCCCGACCTCCCGCACCGGGAGTGGTGCGCGGTGGACCGGTGGGGCGAGGAGGCGCGGCTCCTGCTGCGCGAGGAGGGGCGCGTCGAAGGGACTCAAGGGACTGAAGGGACTCAAGGAGCCGAGAGTTCCGAAAGCGGCGAAGGTGTCGTCCAGGTGCGGGTCGGGCGTCGGCGTCGGGTGCTGCTGGACACCGCCGAAGGCGGCGACGGGTTGCGGGCCGAGCCCGGGCCCCTGGACCCCGGGCTTCCAGTGCTGCCCGACGCGGCGACCTGGGTGCTGCCCGATCTGGCGTTGCTGCGTGCCGGGCTGATCGGCGCCGGGGAGCTGCATCCGCTGGTCGGGCCCGTACTCGTACCGGACTGTCAGCAGGACTACCGGTGGGTGCCCGCCGCGGAGGCGTTGGATTCCGGTTCCGGGCGGCCCCGGTACGTCGACTGCCGTGGGGCCCGGCATCGGATCGGGCTGGTCGACGGGGTGCTGGCACCGCTCGACCACGACCCCGCGGAGTTGCGGCGCGAGGAGTTGCTGGTCGAGCTGACCGGCACTCCGCTGCCCTGCCTGCGGGTCGTCGACGAGGCACATCGCAACCCCCACTGCCTCTCCGGAGTGCGGGAACGCCTCGACCACGGGGACGTGGCCGGCGCGCTCGCGGTCGTCGAGGGCCTGCTCGGACCGGCGGCGACGCTGCGCAGCGGTGCGCTCCAGGAAGAGCTGGCCGAGGCGGCGCGGCGACGGGTCGCGTACGGGTTCTTCCGCGCCGGGATCGAGGAGCCCGGACGGGACTGGACGGAACTCTCCTGGCACGGGTGGCAGTGGCATCCGACGCCGTCCGGCCGGACGCGAAGCCGCCGCTGACGTCGTCCCGCTCGCGTCCCGCCGCTTGGCGGGCCCCGCTCCTTCCTTACGACGTTCCGCCTGCCCCGTCCCTGGGCGCGATCCGTTTCCGGTCCGTCCGATCGTCCGTTCTGCTCCGTCGTGTGCACGCCCGGCGGATCCTTCTCGTACCCCAAGGTGATGCCGTATGTCCGTACCTGCCCCTTCTGTCGGTCAGCTCGACGTGGCGAGCGACCTGTTGGCCCTGTTGGGGACCACCTCCACCGAGCCCCGCCCCGACGTCCAACTGGAGGCCTTGACGCTCTCGGTCGCCGCCGACCTGCCCGTACTCCTGTGGGGAGAGCCCGGCATCGGGAAGACCGCCGCGCTCACCCAGCTCGCCGAGTCGCTCGGCCTGCCGCTGACCACGGTCATCGCCAGCGTCCACGAGCCGTCGGACTTCTCCGGGCTGCCGGTCATCGGTGACGACCCCGCCACGCAGGGCGTTCCGATGGCCCCGCCGGACTGGGCGGTGCGGCTCGCGGAGGCGGGGCGGGGGCTGCTGTTCCTGGACGAGTTGTCGACCGCGCCGCCCGCCGTGCAGGCCGCGCTGCTGCGGCTCGTGCTCGAACGGCGGATCGGCGCGCTGCGGTTGCCGCCCGGGGTACGGATCGTGGCCGCCGCCAACCCCCGCGCCTCGGCCGCCGACGGCTGGGAGCTGAGCCCACCGCTCGCGAACCGTTTCGTGCACCTGTACTGGACCCATGACCATGACGTCGTCGTACGGGGACTCGGCGGAACGTGGCCGCGTGCGAGCCTGCCGCAGCTCGACCCGGGGAAACTCGCGGACGCGGTGGCGTACGCGCGGCGCGCGGTGTGCGGACTGCTGGAGGCCAGGCCCGCACTCGTGCACCGGCTGCCCAGCAGCGAGACGCGGCGTGGCGGGGCGTGGCCGTCGCCGCGGAGCTGGGACATGACGCTGCGCCTGATCGCGTTCGCGACGGCCGCGGGGGCTTCGCGGGAGGCACTGTCACTGCTGGTCAGGGGCACGGTCGGGGACGGCCCTGGGCTCGAACTCCTGGCGGGCCTGGACCGGATGGACCTCCCGGACCCGGAGAGCGTCCTCGCCGATCCGGCCGGCGCGGAGCTTCCCGAGCGGGGAGATCTGCGGCAGGCGGTGTTGGACGGGGTGGTGGCGGCGGTCCGCAAGCGCCCGGAGAAGGCGCGGTGGGACGCGGCGTGGGACGTGCTCGTACGGGCGATGGAGACGGGAGCGCCCGATCTGGTGGTCGTACCGGCGACGACGCTGGCCTCGTTGCGGCAGGAGGAATGGGACGTTCCGGCGTCGATCGAGCAGCTCGCGGGGGTCGTGCGGTTGTCCCGCCGGGTGGACCGTGCGGCGGACCGGGTGGCGGCGCTGACGCAGGCGGGCCGATGAGGGGCCGGGAGGAGCCAGGGACGCGGGCGAAGTCCGTGCCCAAGCCGGGACCCGGCCCGAGGGGCCGGGCCGGGCTCGGGTCGGTGGGTGCCGGAAGCGGGGTGGAGGGTGCCGGGCACGGGGGAGCGGTCCGCGGAACCAGAGGCGCCGGAAAGCGGATCGACGGTACCGGACGCGGGGGTGGGATCGCTTCCGGCGAGGGCTCCTCGCCCACCGCCCCGCAGGCCCCGTCCCCCGGCGACCGCCCCCGCCTCCCCCTCGATGACGACCGTCCCCGTCTCCTCCTCGACCTCGACAAACTCCTCGCGGCCCGTCTCCAGGCAGTCCGTGCCCGGCCCTACCTCGCCACCGCCCTCTTCGCGCTGCACCCCGTGGCCTCCCGCTCCGTTCCCACCATGGCCGTCGACCGGCACTGGCGCTGCTACGCCTCCCCCGCGTTCGTCGAGCGCACGCCCGTCGAGGAGTTGGCCGCGGTGTGGGTGCACGAGGTCTCCCACCTGCTCCGTGACCACCACGGCCGCAGCGACCGCGTCACCCGCGCCCGCGAGCTGACCGCACCCGGAGACCGCCTGCGCATGAACATCGCCGCCGACTGCGAGATCAACGACGACGCGTTCGGGGACGGACTGGTCGAACCCGAGGGGGCCGTCACGCCGCGTCGGCTGGGGCTCCGCGACGGCGAACTGATGGAGGACTACCTGCGTCAGTTCCGCCTCGGCCCGCGCACCGCCGGCTTCACCTGGCTGGACTGCGGCAGCGGTGCCGACGGCCGCGAACGGGCCTGGGACCTGGGCCCCGACGGGGCGCACGGGCTCAACGCGCAGGAGCGGGACGCCGTACGGTTCCGGGTCGCACAGGGGCTGTCGTCCCGGCCGGGGAACGCCCCCGAAGGGTGGCAGCGGTGGGCCGAGGAGGTCTTCCATCCGCCGCAGCCCTGGCGGGAGCTGCTCGGCGCGGCGATCCGCTCGGCGGCCGCGGGAACGGGCGCCGGGGACGACTACTCGTACGGGCGTCCCTCGCGCCGCTCCGCGAGCGTGCCCGGCGCGGTGCTGCCCAGTCTGCGGCGGGTGCCGCCCCGGGTGACGGTCGTCATCGACACGTCGGGCTCCGTCAGCGACGCGGAACTGGGCAGCGCCCTGCTCGAAGCCGCCGCGATCGCGCGGGCGGTGGGCGGGCGCCGCGACCTGGTGACCGTGCTGTCCTGCGACGCGGCCACCCAGGCCGTGCACACCTTGTGCCGGGCGGAGGGAATCCCGCTGGTGGGCGGGGGCGGGACCGATCTCCGCACCGGATTCGCGACGGCACAGCGGGCCCGCCCGCGGCCGGACGTCATCGTGGCCCTCACCGACGGTCACACCCCGTGGCCGTCGGCCCGGCCCGCCGCCCGGACGGTCGTCGGCCTCTTCGACCGCCCGTACGAACGCTCCTCCCGGTACCTGGAGGAGGACGACCCCGACTACGTGCCGACGGGCCCGCCGGACTGGGCGAGGGTGGTGCACATCGGATAGCGGAGGCGTCCCAGGGCCTCCCACGGCTTCCCAAGGGCGTTCCCAGAGCCTCCCACGGCCCCAAGGGCTTCTCGGGGTCCTCCCAGGAACTCCCTTCGGACGGGCGCTCCGCTACTTCTTCATCAGCTTGCGCAGGTCCACCGACAGGGACGCGATCGCTTCCGGATTGCGGGGACTTTCGACCAGTTCCGCGTAGTCGAGCACCACAACGCGGTTGTTCTTGATCGCGGAGACGTTCCTCAGCGGGGCGTAGGACATCAGGAAGGCACGCTTCTGCTCCGCCGTCGTGTCGCCGTAGTCGTTGATCACGACGACCTCGGGGTCGCGCTCGACCACCGTCTCCCAGCCGACCGTCGCCCAACTGTCCTTCAGGTCCTTCATCACGTGGTCGCCGCCCGCCCGCGTGATGATGTCGTGCGGTGCCGCGTACAGGCCCGAGGTGAGCGGCTTGTCCCTGCCGTCGTCGTAGAGGAAGACGCGGGGGCGGTCCGCGCCCTTGAGGGCCTTGGCCTCGGCGTCCGCGACCTGCTTGCGGAACTTCGTGATCAGTGCCTGGGCACGGTCCTCGACCGCGAAGACGCGGCCCAGGTTGGCCAGGTCCGTGTAGAGGGCGTCCAGCGGCGGCATCACGCCGCGCGACTGGGCGCCGATCCCGTTGCGGCAGGACTCGCTCAGCAGGTAGGAGCCGATGCCGACCTTCTTCAGGTCGGCGGGCGTGAAGCCCTCCCCCTCGTTGAAGCCGTAGTTCCAGCCGGCGAAGACCAGGTCGGCGCGGGCGTCGAGGGCCATCTCCTTGTTGATCTGCTTCTTCGAGATCCAGGTCGTCTTCGTGTAACCGTCCTTCCAGGGGACCGAGGTCAGGTCGCCCTTGTCGTCCGGCATCACGAAACCGGCCATGTGCTTCTCCAGGCCGAGCGCGAACATGATCTCGGTGATGCCGACGTCGTTCGTGACCACGCGCTCCGGGGCCTTCGGGTACGTCTGTTTCTCACCGCAGTTGGTGATGGTGACGGGGTAGTGGGAGCCGGCCGAGCCCTTCGCGGCGGGCCGGTCGTCGGTGACCTGGGCGCCGCAGCCGGTCAGCGAGGCCGAGAGCAGGGCGGCGAGGGGGAGGGCGAGGGCGTGGGTGAGGGAGCGGGCGCGCAGGCGCATGAGACGGGGGTCCTTAGGAAGGGGTGGGCAGGAGACGGTCGAAGAGGAGCTGCACCGCGCCGGTCTCCGGATGCCGGACGCGGTGGGCCCGCACGGCGAAGACGTCCGCCAGGAGATCGGGGGTCAGTACGTCGTGCGGCGGCCCGGAGGCGACGATGCGGCCGGACTCGATGACGTACAGCAGATCGCAGTGCAGGGCGGCCAGGTTCAGGTCGTGGAGCGCGGTGAGGACGGTCAGGCCGCTGCCGCGCACCAGGGCGAGGACCTCCAACTGCTGGGCGATGTCGAGGTGGTTGGTGGGCTCGTCGAGGATGAGGGCGCGCGGCTGCTGGGCGAGGGCCCGGGCGATCAGGACGCGCTGCTTCTCGCCGCCGGAGAGGGTGAGGTAGCCCCGCTCGGCCAGGTGTGACGCGCCCACCTGGGCGAGGGCGGTGGCGCAGGCGTCGGAGTCCGTGCCGGTGGCGCGGGCCAGAGCGCGCTGGTGCGGGACGCGGCCCATCGCGACGACCTCGGCGACCGTGAAGTCGAACTCCGTGGAGGCCTCCTGGGGGAGCGCGGCCACGCGGCGCGCGCTCTCCCGCGCGCTCATGGCGTACAGGTCGTCGCCGTCCAGGAGGACGCTCCCGGAGGTCGGGCGCAGGGCGCGGTAGACGGTGCGCAGAAAGGTGGACTTGCCGCTGCCGTTCGGCCCGACCAGGCCGACGAACTGGCCGGTGCCGGCATGCAGCGCGAGGTCCGAGACCAGCCGCGCCCCGGCGATCTCGACGGACAGACCGGTGACGTCGATGCGCATCACGCGCCCCCGAAGCTGTAGGAGTTGCGCCGCATCAGCAGCACGAAGCAGGGCACCCCGACGGCCGCCGTCAGCACGCCGACCGGCAGTTCGACGGGCGCCAGGACGGTACGGGACAGCACGTCCACCCAGATCAGGAGCAGCGCGCCCAGCAGCGGGGCGACCGCGAGCAGTCGCCGGTGGTCGGCGCCCACCAGCATCCGTACCGCATGCGGAACCATCAGCCCCACGAAGCCGATCGCGCCGCTGACCGCGACCACGGCGCCCGTCACGGCCGCGCACACCACGAACAGCTCCTTGCGGAACCGGCCCGCGTCGACGCCGAGCGCGGCGGCGGTCTCGTCGCCCATCGCGAGGGCGTTCAAGCGGCGCGCCGACCAGGCGAGATGGGCCAGCCCGGCGAGCACGGCACCCGCCGCGATCGGCAGGGAGGCCCAGCTCGCGCCGCCCAGGCTGCCCAGGAGCCACATCATGGCCGAGCGGGCGGCCTCGCCGCGTTCGGCGGCGAACACCATGAAGGTGGTGACGGCCGAGAAGCCGTAGTACAGGGCGGTGCCGGTGAGGACCAGGCGCAGGGGCGTGAGCCCGCGCGGGGTGCGCGCGACGACGTATACGAGGGACATCGCGGCGAGCGCCGAGAGGAACGCGGCGGTCGACAGCGCCCAGACGCCGAGTGCGCCGAGCGCGCCGAAGAGGAGAACGGCGTTCGCGCCGACGGCCGCGCCCGAGGAGATGCCGAGGACGAAGGGGTCGGCGAGGGCGTTGCGCACCATGGCCTGCACCGCGACGCCGATGGCGGACAGACCCGCGCCGACGACGGCGGCGAGCACGGCGCGGGGGAAGCGGAGCTCCCAGACGATCGTGTACGCCGGGATCTCGTCCGGGGATATGGCGCCGCCGCTCAGGCCGGCCCAGAGGTAGCGGAGGACTTCCGTCCAGGTCAGACCGGACGCCCCGAGGCCCGCGGCGCAGACGAGGGAGAGGAGCGTGGCGAGGAGGAGGGCGGGGACGAGGACCGGCAGGGGCGTCCCGCGGGGCGGCGCGGGGCCGGTGCGCGCGGTGACGGGAGGCGCGGCGGAGTGACGGTCGGTGGGGACGGAGGTGGCCACGGGGCAGGGCTGCTTTCGCCTCGGGCCGTGGGGGCACGGCGAGGGAAGCGGCGGGCCGAGGCGTGCGGGACGCCTTCGGCGCAGCGTCTTTCGCAGTCCACGGCGAATCGACTGGTGCGGGTCGCGCCACGGGTGATCGGGCTCGCGGACCTTCCGGGTCCGCCCACCGTTGCGGGTCAGCGCCGGACTTCGACCGGCTTCCCCCGTGGGTTCCTGCAGCTTAGTGGGTGGGCGGCGGGGACCGGCCACATCCGGCCGACCGCTGTTCGATTTTCGGGAAGCGGGAACCGCTCATCCGGCAGTCGGCCGAAAGGAAACGGAATGCGCTTGCTTTCCCGTCGGCTCCACCCAATCGAACATTGACCAACGCTTGAGAATTTGACCAACTTCCAGTCCAGGGACGGTATTTACTCATTTTTTGGCAGGAAAATACTCTGTCATCAAAGGTTAATGTGATGGCAAAGTGAGAGTCACGGGAGCCGTCCAGGCTGACACCCGTAAGACCATCGACCCGACCACACCGCGTCCGCCCCCCACGGCGAGGACGCAGGAGGCAGGCCACCATGAAGTCCCTGATCGACAACGCACGCTCCTTCGCCGCCACCCATGTCGCGGACCCGCGGAACGCGGCGGCCTTCGAGGCCCTGCGCGCCGGGCAGTCGCCCGAAGCCCTCTTCATCACCTGCTCCGACTCGCGCGTCGTACCCGCCCTGATCACCGGGGCCCGCCCGGGCGAGCTCTTCGAACTCCGTACCGCCGGAAACGTCGTACCGCAGTACCTGGCCCCGCTCCCGCAGGGCGAGGCCGCCACCATCGAGTACGCGGTCGGCGTGCTCGGCGTCCGCGACATCGTCGTCTGCGGGCACTCGCACTGCGGCGCCGTCGGCGCGCTGGCGCGGGGCGACGACCTGTCCGCCGTGCCCGCCGTGCGCGACTGGCTGGAGCACTCCGTCGCACCCGACGCCGCCGTGCGCTCCGCCGCCCCCGCCACCCCGGACGTCGCCGAAGCCGTACAGGCGCACGTGCTCGCGCAGGTCGAGCGGCTGCGGGCGTACCCCTGCGTGGGGGAGCGGGTCGCGGACGGCTCGCTGACCCTGCACGCCTGGTACTACGAGGTCCACACGGGGACGGTCACCGCGCACCGTCCGACCGGCGCGGACGCCTCCTCCGCAGGTGTGCGGCCTGCGTTCGTCCCGCTGTGAGGACGGCCGAACCCCGATGTCCGGCCCGCATCTCACGACAGGACCCCCACCGTGAAGTCCACCCTCAGCTCCTCCCTCCGCGCGCCCTTCGCCGCCCTGCGTGAACCGGGCGTGCTCCGAGCGGACCTCCTCGCCTCACTCGTCGTCTTCCTGGTCGCCCTGCCGCTGTGCGTCGGGGTGGCGGTCGCCTCCGGAGTCCCCGCCGAACTCGGCCTGGTCACCGGCATCGTCGGCGGCATCGTCGTCGGCCTGCTGCCGGGCAGCGCACTCCAGGTCAGCGGCCCGGCCGCCGGGCTCACCGTGCTCGTCTTCGAAGCGGTACGGGAGTTCGGGCTCGGCATGCTCGGCGCGATCGTGCTGCTCACCGGCGTGCTCCAGATCGGGCTCGGGCTGCTGAAGTGCGGCCGCTGGTTCCGCGCGATATCCGTGTCCGTCGTCCAGGGCATGCTGGCCGGCATCGGTCTCGTCCTCATCCTCGGGCAGCTCTACAGCATGACCGGCGCGGACCAGCCCCGCTCGGGCGTCGAGAAGTTCACCGGCCTGCCGGGCCTGGTCGCCGACACGCTCTCCTCGCCGGTCGCGCTCACCGCCGCGGCCGTCGGGCTCGGCACCATCGCCGTGCTCGTGGTGTGGCCGAAGCTGCCCGCCGCCGCACGCCTCGTGCCCGCACCGCTGGCCGCCGTCGCCCTGGCCACGGCGGCCGGACTCGCGATCCCGGTCCAGCTGGAGAACGTCACCGTCCAGGGCCTCTTCCACGCCGTCCAGCCGCCGGGCGCGAGCGACCTGGCCAACCTGGGCGGCATCGCCGTCCTCGGCACGGTGCTGGCCTTCACGCTCATCGCCTCCGCCGAATCCCTCTTCAGCGCGGCGGCCGTCGACCGCATGCATGACGGCCCGCGCACCCACTACGACAAGGAACTCGTCGCCCAGGGCGTCGGCAACACGGTCTGCGGCGTGCTCGGCGCGCTGCCCATGACCGCCGTCATCGTCCGCAGCTCCGCCAACGTCCGGGCGGGCGCGCGCACCCGGCTCTCCCGGGTCGCGCACGGCGGCTGGCTGCTGCTCTTCGCGGTGCTGTTCCCGGCGGCGCTCGGCGTCATCCCGCTGGCCGCGCTCGCGGGCGTCCTCATCCACGCGGGCTGCAAGCTGCTGCCGGCCAAGGACCTCGTGCCGCTGGCGCGGGCGCACCGGGGAGAGGCGCTGGTGCTGGTCACCACGGCGATCGCGATCGTGGTGACCAACATGTTCGAGGGCGTGCTCATCGGGCTCGCCCTGGCGATCGTCAAGGTCGCCTGGGAGACCTCCCAGGTCCACGTCCACGTACGGGAGCTGACGGGCGGCCGGCTGGTCGTCACCCTCACCGGCAACGCCACCTTCCTGCGGCTGCCGCGCATCCTGGAGACGCTGGAGGCGCTGCCCCAGGACCGGCCCATGGAGCTGGACCTGACCACCGTCCACCACCTCGACCACGCGTGCCGCACCACCCTGGAGAACTGGGCGACCCGGCACAACGACGCCGACACGGAGGCGGTACGCATGCGAACCCGCCCACACCGGGCCCCGTCCGCGTCCGCGCCCCCGGCCCCTGCCCCGGTCCCGTCCCCCGTCCCGGAGCCGGAAGTGGGGGCTCCGCCGGGGTGAGGGGGAGTTTCCGCAGGCCGGCGGGGCTGTCAGTGGCGGCCGCTAAGGTCTCGTCATGGTCACCAGAATCGATCTGACACTCGACTGCGCCGATGCCCAACTCCTGCGCGCCTTCTGGAAGACGGCGCTCGGATACGTCGACAACCCGCCGCCCGCGCCCTTCCGCACCACCGAGGAATGGTTCGCGAGCCTCGGCCTGCCGGAGGGCGAGTCGGTGGAGGACGGGGCCTGGCTCTGCGACCCCGCAGGAGCCGGGCCCCGTCTCTCCCTGCTCAAGGTCCCCGAACCCAAGACCGCCAAGAACCGGCTGCACATCGACGTCCGCATACCCGGCCACGGCAGCGCGGCAGAGCGGAACGCCCGCCTCGCGGCCGAAGTCGTGCGGCTCAAGGAGGCGGGCGGGAGCGTCCTGGCGGAAGTGGAGGGGCGGCATGTGGTCATGGCGGACCCGGAGGGCAACGAATTCTGCGTGGCGCTGGCGGCCGGCTGAGCCCCCGGGGTGGGCTCGTCAGACCACCCAGTTCCCTTCCCGCATCAGTGTTCGGCCCGGGAGCTCGTTGGACTCGCGCCAGGAGTGGATGGAGCGCGGGGTGACGCGGAACCAGCGGTACTCCGTGGTCAACGCCCCGGGGTCGAAGCCGGTCCGCGTGTGGAAGCGGTCGGTCCGGTCCTTCGGGAGGTCGTCCAGGGCCAGTACCTCGACCTCGCCCTCGATCACGGTCACGTCGCGGGTGGTGCCGAGGCCCAGCCGGGCGGTCCGCCCGGTGGCCAGGTTCCGGCCGGTGGGGCTCGCCGCGGGCGTGGCCAGCAGCAGGGTCTCGCCGTCCCACTCGAAGGACAGCGGCACCAGGTGCGGCACTCCCTCCGCCGAGGCGCTGGCCACCCAGAGGTCGATGTCCTGGGCGAGCCGGTGCTCGGTGTCGCGGCGGCGCTCGGCGGGGGAGCGGGGTGCAGGGCTCATGGCGGGGTTCCGTCCTTCGGCGGTCGGGGCGGGGGAGAGGCCCGCCCGGGCGGGCGCCTCGGTGCTGTGGAGGGCGCGTCAGCCCTGCGGAACATCGATGAGGTTGCCGTCGGGTCAGTCCTGGAGGACGCCGATGAGGTTGCCGTCCGGGTCGGTCAGGGTCGCCACCAGGCGGCCGCCGCCGACGTCCTGCGCGGGCTGCCGCACCGTGGCTCCGGCGGCGGTCAGCTCCGCCACCTTCGCCTCGATGTCGCTCACGTGCCAGTACGCCAGGGAGGAGGTCAGACCCTGCGGCCCGCCACCGGGCACCAGGCCCACGTGCTGGCCCGCGACGTCGAAGCCGACGTAGTAGGGGGCGTCGGTCTGCGGCTCGACGCCGAGCAGCGCGGCGTACACGGCCCGTGCCCTGGCGAGGTCGGAGACGGGGTGCAGGACGGTCTTGATTCCGGTGGTCCTGGTTCCGGTGGTCATGGCTTCTCCGTGGGAGGTCGGCCCCCGTGCGGGGCGGTGTCCGTTCTTCGTGGTCACAGACTCCCGCGGAAGGCCCCGCGACCGCCTCCGTGCTCACCACGGAAAACCACCACGGAAGCCGCTACGGAAAGCCGCTGCGGATCCGCTGTGGAAAACCGCTGTGGACCCGCTGCGGAAAGCCCCCGTGGACCTGCTGCGGATAATGGCTCCGTGCCCAGACCCGTGGTTTCTCCGCCCTCTTCGATATCGGCCCGCGAGGCCGAAGTGCTCGCCCTGTTGGGGGAGTTCCTCAGCAACGCCGAGATAGCCGCCCGCCTGTTCATCTCCGTACGCACCGTCGAGTCGCACGTCTCCTCGCTGCTGCGCAAGCTGGAGGTGCCGGACCGCCGCGCGCTCTCCCGGCACGCGGCCGAACAGGCCCGCCCGCAGCCGTCCGCGCCCGCCCCCGTCCTCCCCACCCCGCTGACCGCGTTCGTCGGCCGGGTGCGCGAGCGGGCGGAGCTGGCCGAGGCGGTCACGGCGCGCCGGCAGGTGACCGCGGTCGGGCCCGGCGGCGTCGGCAAGACCCGCCTCGCCCTGGCGGTCGCCGCCCGGATCGCCGCGTCGGAAGGCGACTTCCCCGACGGGGTGTGGTTCGTCGACCTGGTCCCGGTGACCGACCCGGCCCGCCTCGGTGCGACGGTGGCCGCAGCCGTCGGCGTGGGCGAGCAGCCCGGCCGTGACATCGACGAGTCGCTCCTGTCCGCGCTCGCCGGACGCCGCGCCCTGCTCGTACTCGACAACTGCGAGCAAGTACGGGACGGGGTCGGCCCCTTCCTGGAACGGCTCCTCACCGCCTGCCCGCACCTGCATGTCCTCGCCACCAGCCGGGCCCGCCTGCTGACGCCCTTCGAGTGGGTGTACGCGGTGCCGCCGCTGTCCCGGGAGGGCGGCGACGCGTCCGAGGCGGTCAGCCTCTTCATGGAACGTGCGGCCGCGGCCGGCCTGCCGCCCGATCCGACCGTACGAGGCAGGGTGGTCGCCCTGTGCGAGCGCCTTGACGGCATGGCCCTCGCCATCGAACTCGCGGCGGCCCGCTGGGCGACGCTCGGCCTCGACGGGCTCACCGCGGGCCTCTCCGACCAACTGCGCGTCCTGTCCGGCGGCCCCCGCGCCACCGACCGGCACCGGTCGGTGCGCGCCGTGCTGGACTGGAGCCACGACCTCCTCGGCCCGGCGGACCGGGCGCTGCTGCGCCGCGTCTCCGTCTTCGTCGCGCCGTTCACGGCCGGGGCGGCGGGCGAAGTGGCGGGGTACGCCCCGCTGACCCCCGCAGCGGTCGCCGACGGACTCGGCAGGCTCGCCGAACAGAGCCTGCTGACGGCCCTCCCCGCCGCCTCCGGCACCCGCTACCGCGCCCTGGAGACCATCCGCCAGTACGGTGCGGAACGCCTCACGGAAGCGGACGAGGCGCTGAACACCCAGACCCGGCACGCGGCGTGGTGCCTGTCGGCGGCCGTCGCCCTCGGCGCCACGGACACCGGGGCCGACTGGCGTGCCCGCTTCGACGCCCTGGCGGGGGACCTGCGCGCCGCCCTCGCCGTGGCGGCCGGACAGCCGTCCCGCCGCCCCGAGGCGTACGTGCTGGCGCTGCGTCTGGCCGAACTGGCCTTCGCCGGGAACCTGCTCGGCGAGGCCCAGCAGCGCTACGAGCAGGCGGCGGAGCTGGCCGAGGGGGACGACGACATGGTGTCTGCCGCAACCGCGGCGGCCGCCGTCCCCGCCGCCGAGGCGCTGCGGCACGCCGCCGGGGTCGCCGGGTGCCGGCGGCACGGCGACGACATGTACCGGCTGCACCTGGCCGCCGGGGAGGCCGCCCGGCGGGGCGGGGACGCCGCCGGTGCCGCCCGGGACCTCGCGGCCGCCGCCACCGTCGCGTACCGCTTCTCCAGCGAGTTCACGCGGCTGCCTGCCGTGGCGGAGGTCGCCGGCGTGCTCGGGGAGGCCCGGAGGACGGCCGGACCGGTCGACGACCCCGCCGCCGCTGCCGGTGTCGCGCTCGCCGAGGCGGCGGTGCTCGCGGACGCGTTCGGCGCGGTGCAGGGCGACGCGGACAACTCCGCCGAGGAGACGGTCGCCCGTGCCGAGCGGGCCGTCGCTCTCGCCCGGCAGGCGGGCGACCCGGTGGCGGAGTCCGCCGCCCTCGACGCCCTGTCCGGAGCCCGCACCTGGGCGGGCCGGAGCTTCGCGGCCGCCGACGCGGCCCGACGGCGTATCGACGTCCTGGCGGCAGTCCCCCGTACCCCTGGAAGCGCGCACGAACTGACCGACGCACTCGCCATGGCCGCCGGAACGGCCTTCGGCGTCGGCGACCTGGCGGCGGCCAGGCGGTGGGGCCAAGAGCTCGCGGACCTGCCCATGCTGGCTGAGGTGGGGCACTACGCCACCTCCTGGCTGCTGGTCGCGGACGCGTTCGTGGGGGACGCGCAGGGCGTGCTCGCGGGAGGGACGCGGTTCCTCGACGCGTGGGAACAGAGCGGCCGGCAACGGTCGTTCTCGCTCGGGCCCGCCGCCGCGGCCGCCGCGATGATCCACGGACTGCGCGGTGACGAGCAGGCCCGGGCACGCTGGCTGGCGCTGGTCGAGGAAGCGGGCACCGAGGCGGAGTACCGGTACGGGTACGGGGCCGTCTTCGACGCGATGCTGCTGCTGCACCGGGGAGAGGCGGCCGCGGCGCTGGAGCGGCTCGCGCCGGAACCGGAACGGGTGTGGAAGTGGGTGTCGTGGATCTGGCTGCACTGGTACGTCGCGCTGCGCGCGGAGGCGGCCGTGCTCGCCGGGCACCCGGAGGCCGAGGCACGCATCGCCGCCGCGCGCACGGTGGTCGCGGGCAACCCGGCGGCATCGGCGCAGGTGGACCGGGCGCAGGCGCTGCGGACGGGGGACGTGCCCGGACTGCTGCGCGCGGCACGGGACTTCGCGGCGGCGGGCTGCCGGTACCAGGCGGCACGGACACTGCTCCTGGCCGGGGGCGAGCACGCGAAGGCGGGAGCGGAGGCGCTGACGGCACTGGGCTTGCAGGTCGCCGGATAGGGCCGCTGCTGGGGGGCGGCTTGGCATGGGTTCTGTCGGGTGCGGCCCGGCAGGGGCCCCGTCGGGACGTGGCCCGGGCCCTGTCTGGCGCAGCGGCCGACGGATCATGAGGCCAACCTGTTTCCGCCCGCACCAGGACGGGACGATCCGGCGTGACGGACACGGGACAGGGGGTAGCAAGGGCTGCGGGTGCCGTACGCCGACCCACGACAACGGCCGCACCTCCGTGCCCGCCGAGCCGGAGGACTTCGGCCCCGCCCCCGTCCCCACCGAGCCGGAGGACCTCGTATGCCCGAACTCGTGGACCGCGTCGATGCCCACGATCGCGTCATAGGCGTCGTCGACCGCGCCGAAGCCATCCGGAACGCCTGGCTCCACCGCGTCGCCACCACCGCCGTCCGCGACCGGCGCGGTCACTTCCTCGTCCACCGCCGGCCCGCGACCGTCTCCCGCTTCCCCGGTCAGTACAACTGGCTGCTCGGCGGGGCCGTCGGCGCCGGGGAGAGCTACCGGGACGCCGCGGAGCGGGAGTTGACGGAGGAATTGGGCGTCCGTGTCGTCCCGCGGCCCGTGCTCACCTTCCTCTGCCGGGGCGAGATCAGCCCGTACTGGCTCGCCGTGCACGAAGCGGTGGTGGACGGGCCGGTGGCCCCCGACCCGGGCGAGGTGGACTGGTACGACTGGCTGCCCGCGGCCGCACTCCGCGAGGTCATGGACGCGTGGCCGTTCGTCGCCGACGGGCGCGAGGCCTTCCGCCGGTACGAGCACGAGCGCTGACCGGAGGCAGGACCGCCGGGCCGCCGGGGCGGGGCGCTCGGGGGCCGCCGGGAATCCCCCCCCGGGCCCCCTCCGACCCGCTCAGGAACCCTCAGCCACCCTCCCGCGCCCGCCTGCTGTGCCGGGCCACCCGCACCCGGTTTCCGCAGGTCGCCGTGCACCACTCCCGGCGGGCCGGCACCTTCAGGAAGTACAGGACGCAGCCGGGCGCCGGACAGGCCCGTACCTTCTCCGCGTCCTCGCCCGTGAACAGCCGCACCCCCTGCGCCGCGACCTCCCCCAGCGCCACCAGCAGCGGATCGGGTTCCGGCCAGCGCGGAACAGCGGCGAACGCGGAACCCGCGTCCAGTTCCGACCAGCGGGCTGCCAGCCGTGTCGCCGTGTTGATCACCTGTACGTCCCTGGCTTCAGGGGTACGTCGCCGGGTCCGGGCCCCCGCCAGCCCGCGCAGCGCGTGCCGCAGCTCCACGAAGCGGGCCAGGTGGGCCTCCCCGGCGGGCGGCCGGTCGGCGGTGAGGAAGCGGGCCAGTTCCGCGCCGAAGCCCTCGCGGTGCAGGGCGAGCCACCGGTCCAGGTCGCGCGTCTGCCCGAGGGCGTCGAGGAGCCGTCCCCGTACGCCTCCCTTGATGAAGGTGGTGTTGACCAGGTCGAGGGGAAGGGGCTCGCCGGACAGGGGGAGGCGGTCCACGGGGGAGTCGACGGGGGAGTCCACGGGGGAAGGGGAGGCGGGCGGGGGAGCGGATTGCGCGGGGACGGCGGGGGCGGCCGGCAAGGGCCGGTCGTGCGGCGGGGGTTCGGTGCGGGAGCCCATCCGGCCATCTTGCCGGGTGGACGCCGGAGGAGCCGGGCTAATGCCTGCCGTTATATTGAGCCGTTAGCTTTCAGTGATCACCCCGCCCCTCGCCGGTGCCCCGCGCGGCCCGGCGGACACCACGGAAGGAACGTTCGTGCCCGACGCCACGACCCTGAACACCGCCACCTCCCAGGCGCAGGCGTCCGTGGACTCCGGTCGTCGTCCCACCCGTTGGCAGCGGTGCGCCGCCGCCATCGCCGGACAGGCCCCCGCCCGGGCGCCCCTGCCGACCCTCGCGGCCATGACCTTCTGCGGGCTCGGCGCCATGCTGCTGCTCGTCGCGCTCGGCGTCGTCCTGCACGAACCCCTGCTGATACCCCCGCTCGCCGCCAGCGCCGCCCTCGTCTTCGCCGCCCCCGCCCTGCCGCTGGCCCAGCCCCGCAGTATCGTCGGCGGCCACCTCGTCTCGGCGGCGCTCGGGCTCGCCGCCGTCGCGGTGGGCGGCGACTCGCTGTGGACGGCCGCGGTCGCGGCCGGACTCACCATCGGCGCGATGGCCTGGGCGCGCACCCCGCACTCGCCCGCCTCCGCCACCGCCGTCGTCGTGGTGCTGACCGACCCCCGGCCGGCGCACTTCCTGGCGCTGCTGACGCTGGCCACGCTCGTCGTCGTCGGCGCGGGAGTGCTCGTCGGGAAGGTGGACCGGGTCGACCACAAGTACCCCGCGTACTGGTGGTAGTCGGGGGGAGCAGGGGGTCCCGGGGCGTTGTCAGTGGCGCGTGCGACGATCCAGAACATGACCGATTCGTTCGACGGACTTCTGCCCCTCGCCGGAACGGCGCACGTCTCCACCACGTACGCCGACTGGGCCGCCGCCCACGCCCCCGGCACGGCCGCGGCGGCGCGCGACCTGGTCGACGGCCTGTACGGCGAACTGTCCACCACCCGGTCCAAGCCGGGCCGGTTCGTCGACATGATGGCCGCGAAGGCACGGCGGCTGCCCCCGCCGCACCTGCCGTGGTTCTGGGACACGGTCGGTCACCGCCTCTTCGGCCACGGCAGCAGCGGCCGCCGCGCCGCGGGCCGTGCCTACGCGGCGGCGCGCGCCGCCGAGTCGCAGCACGGGCTGCCCGTCGACACCGCGTACGGCATCGCCAACGCCCTGCTGTTCGCCCGGTGCGGTGCCGTGCCCGCCAAGGAACTCGCCGCCCATCAGGGTTTCCTCGCCGCCGCCCTGCCTCCCGCCGAGGCGTACACGGCGCTGGAGGAGTTCCTGATCGCCTGGACGCGCTCGCCGGCTGACCTCCCCGGCGATCTGGTGCGCCGAGTGCGGGCCGCCGCCAAGCCGGCCGGGCACGGGGACGCGGAAGCCGCCCGGACGGTCGGCGCGATCCTGGCCGGGGCCCGCGACAAGGCGGTGCCGGACGTCCTGTGGAACGCGGCCCGCCCCCTGCTCGCGGCCCACCCGCCGACGGACGACGTCGCGACCGGCCTCCTCGACGTCTTCCCGGACGGCATCACCGACGGCGGTGCGTGGCTGCGGCTGCTCATCGCCTCCGGCGCGGGCGAGGCGATGGAGTCCGGCCGGATCGTGCCGGACGGCGGAGTGGCCCGCTGGGTCGGCCACTTCACGGCGATGTACCAGTACGCGCGGCAGTCCGGCGGCGGCGTGTCCCGACAGCCGCTGCCGGAGGAATTCCTGCACCTGATCGGCCGGTTGGGGCCCCGGCTGCGGGCCGCGGACACCCCGGTCGCCCTGCACGCCAACCGCTTCCGCTGGCAGGGCTTCGACGCCGACGTGCTGGACGCCTGCCTCGCGGCCGGAGCGCGGGTCGTCGATCCCGGCGCGCAGATCAGCATGCGCTTCTGGGGCCCCCGGTCCCGCCGCGATCTCGCCGCGCTCGCCGCCGACCCGGTGTTCGGACCCCGCCTCGAAGGCACCGTGCACGCCGGTCTGCTGCCCGACTGGCGTACGGCGCGCGGCCGCCGCCCCGGCTCCGCGGTGACGCTGCTGCCCGGCAACGAGGGCATCGCCCAGGGCGTCGCCGCCCGGGTCGGCAAGCTGCTCGACACCGTCGCGGGCGGTGGCACGGCCGGTGCGGAAGAGGCGATGGCCGAGCTGGAGACCGTACTGGACCGGCCCACGGTGTCGGCGCTCGACGGCATCGCGGCAGCCCTCGACGCGGCGGGCGCGGCGGGCGCCCTGCGGCGCTCGCTGACGGCCGGCCTGCCCGAGGAACTGGCCTGGCCCGCCCTGGAAGCGGCGTACGCCCGGCTCGCGGCGGACGGCCACGACACCGGCGGACCGCTGCCGGGCGTAGCCGGGGTGACCGCCACCTGGCCGGTGCTGACCGTCTTCGGCCGGGACCGGGCGATCGCCGTCGCCCCCGACGGGGAGCGCGGCTCGTGCCGCTTCACGGTCCCGGACGGCGCGACCATGTACGCCGTCCACTACGTCGGCGGGTCCTTCCTCGTCAGCTGGACCCTCGAACCGAGGCCGTACCACTGCGACACCGCGGTGTGGGCCGACCGCCCCGACGAGCCGTTCGCCCCGGACAAGACGGGCGGGCTCGTCCCGTTCGACGGCAGCCTGCACGGGGCGTACGGCTTCCAGTTCGAGACCGCCGACGGCGGCGGACGGCACGGTGGCGGGCGCGTGCTGCGCCCCGGCGAGACCGCCGGGATCGACCGCGACGAACTCCAGCTCAGCGACGGCGTCCACGTCTGGACCAACGCCGTCTTCGGCCGCAGGCCCTGGGAGACCGTCCACCGGGTCACCGGCGAGCGCCAGGGCGTGCGCCCCCTGCCCGACTTCCCCGGCCGCGCCCCCGACCCCGGCACCGAGGCCGACCTGTCCCTCGCCCGGGAAGCCCTCCACCTCGCTCCGCTGCCCGCGGGCACGACCGACTCCCCCCTCGGAGCCAGGGACGGACTCGTCGGCACCCGCGTCCTCTTCCGCACCCGCCACCGCCACCACGCCCCCGACCACTACCTGGTCGAGAGCATCGACGGCCGCAGCGCCCGCTTCGACGTCGACCGGCAGGGCCAACAGCCGTGGGGCCTGTGGGCCGCACCCGGGGGCGCGGTGGAGGACGTCGTCCTGGCCGAGGCCCAGACCCGTACGGGAGTACGCGCCTACACGGCGGACGGCACCCTCCTGTGGGAACTCGACGGACACACCGCGCCCCAGCACTCCCGCCCGGTGAACTCCACCCGCCGGGTCACCGTCTCCCACGGTGCGGCCCTCCCGCCCGCCTTCTGGTACCTGCTGCGCACCCGCGAACCGGCCGCCTCCCGGGCGTTGCGCGCCGTCACCGCGCAGACGGCGGAGACCTTGCTCGCGGCGGCGCTCGCCGAAGGGGAGGCGGCGGCCGACCCGCGCGCGGCGGCCGATTCGCGCGCAGCAGGAGCAGCAGGAGCCGACACGCTGCGGCCCGTGGTGGCCCGTGAACTCCCCGCCGTGACCGATCCGGTCCTCGTCGAGGCGGTCGTGGCCGTGACCCGGCGGGCGGCCCGGGTCGAGCGACGCCGCCGCGCCCTGCGCCACCGCGTCGCCCTCCTCGCCCAGGCCCCGCCCGCCTCCCCCCGCCGGTCGGCCCCCGACACCGATCTGGTCCCCGCCCTGCACGGACTCGTCGTGGACGGTTCCACCACCTCCCGGCGGCCCGGCCCGGAGGCGGCCCTCCCGGCGACGCTCACCGCCCTGGCCACGGACGGAGCCTGCCTGGCCGGGACGGTCGGGGAGGAAGTGCGCCGCCTCTCGCCGCCCGCGCCGCCGCACGACTGGTCGCAGCTCCTGGGCACGATCGACGCGGCTGCCTGGCGGGCGGCGGTGGCCCCGACCCCGGACGTCTCCCGTGCCGCGCTGCTCGCCCTCCTGGACACCTGGGCCGACCAGCCGTTCGCCCGGGCGGGCAGCCGCTGGTGGGCCGGCCGCACGGACGATCCGCAGGCCCTGGACGCGCTGCGCGGCACGGGCGCGGCGGTGGCCTCGGCGGGACTGCGGGCCGGCGGCAGACTGAGCTGGTACGTGACAGCGGCCGACCAGCAGACAAAAGGACAGGCAGAAGCTGAGAACGCGCCGGAACCCCTGCCCGGCGCCCGTCCCGTCACCGTCTCCCGCGACGACGCCGCCCGGCTGCGGGCACTGGTCGCCGCCGTGGACGCGGACGGCCCGGTCGCGCTGCCCGAGTCGGCGGCCGCGCGCTTCGCCGAACTGACGGGTGTGCGAAGGCCATTGGCCCGACTGGTCGTGGCCGGTCTCGTCGGCGGGCCCGACCGCGACGCCGCCCGTGCCCTCGCCCGCAAGGCCCCGTACAGAGCGTCCCCGCAGACGGTCGAAACGTACGAAGACCTGTGCGGCCGCCTCGGCGACCACGGCCGCCGCGCCCTTCTGGCCGCCGCGATGCCCGAGGACCCCACCGAACTGTGGCGGCCCGGCGGGGTCGAGGCGGCCGCGGAGCGCATGGCGGCGGTCTGGTGTGCACGCCTGGAGGCCATGCCCGCCGTCGACGACGCGACGGCCGACGCCCTGGAATCCGGTCTCGACCTCGGCGAAGTGTGGGCCCGCCGCCTCGCGGGCGGTTACGCGGCGGCCGGCGGCACGACGGTGCCCGCCGTCGGCTGGGAACTGGCGGCCACCGCGTGGGGCTCGGGGGTCGAGGTCAGGGCCGTGCCCCCGGCCGGGCCGCCGCTGCCCCACCGCACGCAGGTCGGCCTGCCGTACGGAGTGATCGCCGCGGTACTGGCCTGGGCGTGGACGGACCGCCCGGTCGGCGACCCGGCGACGGCCGGATCGTACGACCTCCACGAACGCCTGCGTGCCGAACTCGCCCGGCCCGAAATGCTGGTGGAGGTGCGGCGCGGGAAGCTCGCGGGTACACCGGAGGACATCGCCGGGCGGTTCGGGCCGGCCCGGCTGCCGGTGGCGATGGACGCACGCAAGAAGGAGGGGCCGTTCGACGTCGTCCCGTACGACTCCGGAGTGCTCGTCGTGTGCGCTCCCGGCGGCGCCGCCTATCTGCGGCCCGCGCTCGTCGAGAGCCCCGAGGCGCTGCGCAGACTGGGCGAGGAGACCGGCCTCACCGAGGAACTCGCCCGGCTGGAACCGCTGGTGGCGGGCGGCGGCCTGGAGCGCATGATGCACCGGTCGCGCTCCGGGGCCGTACCGGACGGGGCGTACGAGGCGGACCCCCGGCAGTCCTGCCCCGAACTCGTGGCCCGGGCGGCCGCCCACCTGGGCACCGGTGCGGACGCGGCGGCGCTCTACCTCCAGCTCGCCACGCTCGCCGCGCCCACCGACCGCGACGTCCGCCGGTGGAACGGCTGGAACCCCAAGCAGCACGCGCAGGCACGCGCCGAACTCCTCGCGACGGGCGCGGTGCTGGAGGAGAAGCGGGCCAGGGCCGGGCGGACCCTGTTCCTGCCGGGGGAGTGGACCGAGCTCAAGGCGCCGCACCTGCCGCTGGAGACCGCCAAGCTGGACGCGTACGCGGTGCGCCCGCTGTGGCGGGACCGGATCGCGGCCCCGTACCTGCGGGTGCTGCCGACCGCACCGCTGCACGAGATGTTCGCGCAGGCGTGGGAGGGGTGGCGGCGGCCCGCTCATGACGGACGCATCAACGTCTCCCCGGACCCCACCGGCACCGGCGCGGGAAGCGTTGGCCAGGGCGGCCCACGTCGGCCGGTCCTGCCGGGCCCACCCGCGCCGCCGTCTACAGCGGAAGCTGGTCCGGCCACCACGGCGGCACGTTGTCGGGCGGGCAGTGGCTGACCGGATAGCCATCGGGCGCATGCCAGATCGCCATCAAGGGCCACAGCAGTACCGCGCACACGGGAACGGTCAACAGCAGCGGAAGCAGCAGTCCGCGCCGGCCCGTGAGGCCGCGCATGAGCCACCACACAGAAGTGGACACCGCTGCCATCGTTGTCGACGCCACGACGAGATCCAGGAGATTGGCCGAGGCATTGACGCCTGTCTCGCACACGGTCCACGTACTGTTCAGGAGGACGGACGCGACGTATCCGGACCCCAGGAACACGCCCCAGCCGATGGCCCGACTGCCGGCACTGTACGGAGCCTTCTCGATCCCGCTCACCACCTTTCCTACCGGGTGTGATGCCGGCCCTCACCGCGGACGGCCGCACAGGGGACCGTGGTGACCTCAGGGGGACTGGACCTCGTCGAAGAGGGCAAGGGCCTCGGCGGGGTCCGGGCCGATCAGGCGGTCAAGGCCCGCGCTGGTGATGGTCGACCAGGTCTCGGCGCGAGGCCACATGCGCTGTTCGAAGGCGCGGGTGGCTTCGTCCAGGTCCCCGGGGTTCTCGGCGATGAGTTCGGCGAGCTCCGCACCCTCCAGGAGGGCGAGGTTCGCGCCCGCCCCCAGCGGCGGCATCAGGTGCGCGGCGTCGCCCAGGAGCGTCACTCCCGGGACATGGGTCCAGGTGTGGGAGATCGGGAGGGCGTGCAGGGCGCGGGGGACGTAGGCCGTGCCGTGGCGGAGGAGGTCGAGGACGGGCTCGGCCCAGCCGTCGAACAGGGTCAGGAGGCGCGACCGTACCGCCTCCGCGTCGGACGGGTCGAGGCCCCTCAGCCCGTCGAGCGGGGTGCGGACCTGGGCGTACACCTTGACGTGGCCCCCGCCGTTGCGCTGGGCCACCACTGAGCGGTTCGCCCCGTACACCGCCACCGAACCGTCGCCCACCAGCCGGGCGAGCTCGGGGTGGCGGACGTCGACGTCGTCCAGGGAGGTCTCGATCAGGGTGACACCCGTGTACCGCGGGGCCACGGACGAAACCGCTCGACGGACTCGGGACCAGGCGCCGTCCGCACCGATCACGAGGTCGTACGTCTCCTCCCGCCCGTCCGAGAAGCGCACCAGCGTGCCGTCGCCAGGGGCCCGCGGGACCACTTCCGTCACCTCCCGCCCCCATCGGACCTCCAGTGGGCCCAGCAGCAGGTCGCGCAGCAACCCGCGGTCGATCTCGGGATTGGCCAGGTCGTCGGGGCCGGGCCGCCAGTCGCGCAGGACGGTGCCGTCCGTGTCCAAAATACGCATGGCCTGACCCTCGGGGCGGGACAGTTTCTGGAACTCCGCGAGCAACCCGGCCTTGTCCAAAGCCAGTTGCCCCAGGTTCGCGTGCAGGTCGAGCGTGCCGCCCGGCGGTCGGGCGTCGCGGGACGGGTCACGCTCCAGGACGGTGACGGGCAGACCGTGCCGGTGCAGGACGCGGGCGCAGGCAAGCCCGCCGGGGCCGCTGCCCACTACAGCTGTACGAGGGCTCATGGGGACCCAACGTACGTCGTTCGACGCGTCTTTCGTACGCCGCCACCGAAATGGGGGCAGGAGCTCAGCAGATCGCCCCGACATTGCTGCCGCTGCCGCTGCCGATGGCGGTGAAGCCACCGGTGTCTGTGGCGGTGCCGGTCGTCCCGCTCCGTCGTCGTCCGGGAGCGCACGGCGTCGTCCTTCTCGCGGGGCCCTTCGCGTAACGGCCCGGGGTGGTGCCCACGACCCTCTTGAAGTGGCGGGTCAGGTGTGACTGGTCGTAGAAGCCGACTGCCGTCGCCACCTCGCCCGGCGGCCGCCCGTCGAGGAGCAGTCGGCGGGCGTGGTCGACCCGGCGGGACACCAGGTACTGGTGTGGTGCGATTCCGTACGCACTGCTGAACGCCCTGATGAGATGGGTCGGATGGGCGTGCACCAGGCCGGCGGCCTCGTCCAGGGTGACTCCCTGGTGCAGGCGGGCGTCGAGGAGTTCGCGGAGGTCCCGGGCGACCCGACGGCCGGGAACGGGGCCGGAGTGCAGGAGGCGGGGCCGCAGATGGAAATGGAGCCGCTCGCGCACCAACGCGAGTCGGCTCTCCGCCTCGAAGAAGTCGCCGGGGTGGGCCAGGGCGGCGTGCAACTGTCCCACTCGGGCACGCAGGCGGGGGTCCGTCAGGTCGGGGCCGTCGACCGCCGCGCCGATCAGGCTGTCGTCGAGCTGGGTGGAGTCCAGGTACAGGACACGCTTGCGGAAACCGTGCGCGGTGGCGGGCGAACCGTTGTGCGGGACGTGTGGCGGCAGGAGGCTCACCGTGTCACCGGGCGTGCCGCGCCGGAAACGGTCCAGGTCGTACCGTACGGCCCCGTCGTCGACGATGAGCAGCGTCCAGGAGTCGTGGACGTGCATTGGATACGCGTGCTCCGTGAAGTGGGCGTGGAACACCTCGACGACCCCCGGGACCCGCGGCTGCCAGGCTTTCACTTCCGGGGCTTTCGCACGTCGGGGGACTGGAGTGCTCACGCCAGGAACGTACAAGACGGACCGCTGCCCGACGAGCGAGTCTCGCAGCATGAGAAACGAGACCACCACCTCCGCGTCCGCCGCGACCGCCCCCGTCCGCTTCGACACCAAGATCGCGGTCCTGCTGCGCGAGGACCTGGAGACCTGGCAGCGGCTGAACGTCACGGCCTTCCTGGTCAGCGGCCTGGGCGCGGCCGCTCCCGAAGTGATCGGCGAACCCTACACGGACGCCGACGACACGGCGTACCTGCCGATGTTCCGCCAGCCGGTGCTGGTCTTCGAAGGAACGAAGGAAGACCTGACCACCGCGCACACGAGGGCCACGGCGAGGGCGTTGCCTCTCTCCGTCTTCACCTCGGACCTGTTCCGCACCGGCAACGACCGCGACAACCGCGCCGCCGTACGAGCCGTGAGCCGATCCGGGCTCGACCTGGTGGGCATCGCGGTGTACGGCCCGAAGAACGCGGTGGACAAGGTGTTGAAGGGGGCGCGGATGCACCCGTGACCGAAAGCGGGGCAACGGAGCCGTGCGGAGGCGTCCTCGTAGCCGCGGGCCAGCACGTCGGACAGGCCGTGTGAGGGGGAACCCCTCATCGGCCCCGACGTTCTCCCCCGCCCCATGGGCGTCGTAGTTGAACAGTTCGGCGGCACAACGTTCCCGCTGGTTGCGCATCATGTGCCAGCCGACGGCAGGTGCCTGCCAGGCGGTGGGGCCAGGAGCAGTCGGGCGCGGACGTCGGCTACGGTACGGCGCCTCAGCAGGAACAGCCGTCCCGTGTGGTCGATGGCCGGGAGGTGATCTCCGTCGTGAGCGGCTACCGTCCGGTGGGTCCGGTGGGTCCGGTGGGTCCGGTGGGTCCCATGGGTCCCGTGGGTCCGGTGGGGGAGGCGGGCCAGGGGGCGCTGCTCCTGGGCGGCAGTCGGGGTGAACGTGGTCGCTGACCCTCGTCAGTTGTCCTTGCCGCTGGTGGTGAAAGGGCGGCGGCGGGCGGCCTCGATGTGTCGCTGGGTGGCGAGGAGTGTCCTCGCCCAGCGTCGCCGTCGGTCGTACTCCAAACTCCGGCAGGCCCCGCTTGCCCTTGGTGCAGGGGGGCGAAGGCGTCCAGGAGTTCTTTCGGTACGCAGCAGAGCGGTACGCAGCAGAGCGACCCTGTACGTGTGGACGTCGGGTTCGATGGGGACGGCTTCGGTCTTGGTGGTGAGACGGCCCGGGGTGCGATGCCGCCGACGCCGAGCGGCGGGGTCGTGGGCGGCTGAGAAGGCGGACGGCAGGTCGGAACCGGAACCGACGGCGAAGAATGTGATGGTTCCCATGGAGGCCCTGCCGATGACCTGGCAAGTGCCGCATATATGCAGGTCGTTGCAGGTGCACGAAGAGGCTTTCCGTCGGCTCCGGCGGGTGCGGATTCCGTACCCCGGTGCGCTTTGTCGTGTACAGGGCCCGAAAAGAGTGGCGGAATGCGTGCTTCCAAATGTGATTTACGCTACCCCGGGGACGGGAACCGGCACTCCGTCCCCGAACTATCCGTCAGGACGCCGCACAGGTAGGCCCGTTGCCCCCCGGCCGTATTGGCACTCCGGCGATCTTGAGCGCCTCTTCTATGGCACTGAGTGCCGCGCTTCCCCTGTCCTGATGCACAGTTGCTCGAACAGCAACGGACGCAACGCGACGCTAAGGTACCTCTACCAATCACCCTCTGGGGCCTGAGCGTCGTGGACCTCTCCGCGGTGTTCACGAAGGTCGTGGACCCCATGAGAGGGGGGTGAATCCGATGGCCGCAAAGCCGGAGGACCGCCGACAGCACGAGGCAGAGGATCGGCATTACAAGTGCATCCGCTGGCTGGGGCCGCTCTACGCGATCTACAAGATCGTGCGAGAGTTTCTGGCCCATTGACGCGAAGAGCCCCGACCTGAAGGTCGGGGCCGCATCGCAGTCGGTGTAGTGGCAGAAGGCTCCACCTTGAGCTTCGCGGGCAAGGGGTGGGGCCTTCGTCATGTCCCGATACTGACTACTGTCGCGTAAGCAAGCCAAAGGATGCAGGTGTGACGGTAATCACGCACCCCCCGACGCGACGGTCCCCATCTTGCCTTGATGAAGCGGCAGAGCGCGACAGTTGACCGTATGTTGATCCGCGGCTTGACCGCGAAATATGGCAAGGAGCCTGCTCATTGGCGGCACTCGCCCAGTTGTGTGACCTAACGCACACACCCTGTGGGTGACTGAATGCACAAACGGTCGGCAGAAGTTTGATGGCTTTTGCCTCTTGCCTGCAGGCTTCTGACGCTCTATCCGGAGACCTTGAGGTGAGCGCGCGCCCTGTACCCGGCTCCGCTACGGGCAATCGACACCGTTTGCCCGCTGCACCGTGTCCGGCCGAGTTCCTGTCCCTGACCTCCGGATTCAGCTCAGAGCCTGGGGCTTGATCCTTGAGCTTGCGGCGATTGTCATAGGCATCGGCCGCCTCGACGCATCTCGGCAACTGGCCGCCCGAACCTCGGCATGGTTCAACGATCCTGTCGGCCATGCCGCTTCTGATGCTGCCTTCGCCGCCGGCCACGCCGCCTCTGTCCTCAGAGCGCCGCGTTGTCAACGGCTCACCGTGCTCCGGTGATTCGGCGAGATCGCTTCTTCCGGTCAGCCACCCCACCCTTTGCGAAAGCCGTGCCGGTTCGACGTGTCGGGCGCAGGGCTCGTGAACGGACTCGTTGCGGTACAGGCAGCTCAGGAGCAGTTGGTGGACGACCGGCAGGGCCATGACACGGGTAACGCCTGCCGCGACCGTGACGGCGGCTGCCGTACCGGCAGTGGATTAAGGAATCCCGGACGCGTCGACGATCAGCGGCAGTGCGGCCGCGATACCCGGGAAGGTCTGAAGGCCGGTACGAAGGGTCCTCTGGTTGGCGTCAGACATGAGTGCCTCCTGCTTCGCGGGATCTTGAGGTTCTGACCCGGGTGGACGGTGAACGGTTTGACGATGTCGTTCTCGCGCGCGAGGGCCTGCCAGTTCACGCCGTGCCGTTCACCGATCGCAGAGAGGGTGTCGCCCCTCCCCGACCCGTGTACGTCAAGGAGCCTGCGGCCCCCGGCCTGCCTCTCAGTCGTGCCGCCGCGCGCTGACGGAGCCCGCTCATCGTGAACCCCTTCGGGTCGACCTCCTCCGGTTCGCTGATCCAGGTGACCGATCACGCTCTCCGCCCTCCAGCCGTGCGCCCGGCACACGGCCGCCGAAACACGCTCGATGTTCTCCATCTGGGCCGTCGTCTACGGGCCGCGCCCGCCGTCGGGGTTCTCGCATTCCCCGCTGTAGAAATGCGAGTTGCCGTCCTTGTCGGCCGTCGCGGCCCGGGAGAACGGCTTCTCGCCGATGAACGCTTGGAGGACCCCGTTGTCGCCCTTGCCTGCACGGTTCGCCCGGCAGTGGCCGATCAGGTAGACGGTGCCGTCCTTCGCGAGCACACGTGACACAGCGGGCCCGGCAAGCCCGAGTAGCCGTTCTCGCAGATACTGACCGCGCTGTTCGTGCTGGACGTGACGGTGTGGTGGATCACCACCCCGTGCGTCGGACACCACGGGCCCCACGCGTTCGGGTTGTGGGTATGCCGGCCGGGCCGCTCAACAACACGGACTCCTTCGGCCTGAAGAGCTGCGACCAACCGGTCAGCAGTAAGAACCCCTCACAGAATGGACAGCTCGAACAACCGACCTGCTCCGTCCGCACTGACCTGTGCCTCAGTCACGCGCTGGCCGAGGTCCTCAGCACGGCGCGGCAGAGAGAGCCGAGGCGAACGCCGCACCGTCCCGGCGGGTGCCTGCTCGACAGATCCGCATCGGTACGGGCTGGCAGTGCACTGCCGCGTTCTCCGAGTGCGCCGAGCAATGGCGACCGGTCAACGCGGGCGAGATCCCTCGCCGACCCGCGCACCGCCTCGGTCGCCTTCTAGGGTCATCCGTATGATGATCGACACTGGGTTCGCCGGCTCGCTCTTCGAGTCCCTCCAGGCGGACGCCCTCACCAGCCCGGACCAACTGCGCGAGCTCTACCCGCAGCCGAACCCGAACTCGCTCCGCAAGGAGATCGATTGCCTGACCGAGGAGGCCCGGGCGTTGATCGGCTGTTCCTCGCTGGTGTTCATCGGCAGTGCAGACCTCGAAGGCCGGGCGGACGTGACGCCGCGTGGCGGCCCGGCCGGGTTCGTCTCGGTGCTCGACGAGCGGACTCTGGTCATCCCCGACGCCACCGGCAACAAGCGGCTCGACACCATGCACAACGTGCTGCAGACAGGGCGCGTCGGGCTGATCTTCCTCATTCCCGGCCGCCCGACCACGCTGCGCGTCAATGGCCGCGCGTGCGTCACGGCGCGCCCGGAACTGCTGGCCCACCTCACGCCCGTTGGAAAACCGCCGGTCACGGCGATGGTGGTGCATGTCGAGCAAGCCTATCCGCACTGTCCGAAGTCGCTGATGCGCTCCAGCGCCTGGCAACCGGAGCGGTGGGTGCCGCCTGAGGCCCAGCCGACCAGCGCTGAGGTGACGCAGGCCCAGCTCAACCTGCCGGGCCTTACCGTCGACGAGATCGAGCAGGCCGAACGGGAGTCACTGCGCCTGCGTTACGAGTGAATGCGGACAGGCACTCCTCTCGTGATGAGTTCAGGCGTCACCAGCAGATGAGGGCGCATCCGAGGGCCAGGAAGGCTTCGTGGATGTCGTCGCGGATCTCCCAGCGGACCCGCAGGCGGCGGAACCAGTGCGGGTGGGCGAACGCACGCTTTACGGACCAGCGTGCACCGCATCCACCGAAGCCGCGTAAGCCTGGGCCCCAGCCACTCATGGCCAACAGTTCAGGGCTGCCACCCCACTCGGGCGGCAGCCCTGACTGTTGCATGCCCTCCGAACGGAGCACCTCTGGAACCGGCGAGTCAGCACACCAGGCGAAGCGCAGGCTGTTGGGCTCCACCCGAAGAGGGCGGTGGACAAGGTGGTGAAGGGGGGGCGCGGATGCATCATCCGTGACCGGGGCCGGTTCGGGGTTGGGGCCTGCTGAAATCGGTCAGCTCCTTGCCGCGTGCGGGTTCGGAGTGGCCGGTGTGCACCCCCGTCGGTCGTACCAGAGGCATGCCGTCAGCAGGGCGAAGGCCAGCAGGCAGGCGGTCATGGGGAGGAGCCACTGCGCCGCGACGGCGCAGGCGGTGAGGAGCAGTTGGGCCGTGCAGGCGGCGGTGAGCGGGCGGGCGGCCGGGACGTGATGGCGCAGGGAGCGGAGGATTCCCCGGCAGCCCCACCAGTCGAGTGCCACGATGACGCCGCCTGCCAGCAGCGAGAGCAGTGTCGTCCGGTTGCTGGACGCCATGGACGGGTGAGGTTCCTCGGCGGGTCCGATTCCACCGGAGAACGTGGGGACGAACCAGAAGAAGTAGACGGCGGTGAACGCGATCTGCGTGGAAACGAGCAGGAGGCTCAGGATCAGGAGCGAGCGTTGCGTACGAGGCATTCTCATCACGTTCCCAGGTCGTGGAAGGCCGTGCCGTGTGGGGGTACGGCGGCCGTAGGTTGGGGCGATGAGTGTGATTCTGCCGCCCGGTGGCGCCGTGTTCGACGACGACGAGATCGATGCCCGGTGGGCGGACGCATGGCGGCCCGGGCAGGTCGCGGCGCGGCTGAGCGGGGTGGGGACTCCGTGGTACGTCGCGGCCGGGTGGGCGCTGGACCTGTTCCGGGGGGAGCGGACGCGGGCGCACGGGGACCTGGAGATCGCGGTGCCCGCCGCCGGGTTCGCGGAGGTACGGGCGTGCTTCCCCGAGCTGGCGTGCGATGCGGTGGGCAGCGGGCGGGTCTGGGAGGGCGCGGGGACCGAGGTGCTGGCGGTCACGCATCAGACCTGGTTCCGGGATCCGGCGAGTGGGCGGTTCCGCTTCGACGTGTTCCGGGAGTCGCACGAGGGCGGGACGTGGATCTGCCGGCGGGACGCGCGCCTGCGGCTGCCGTACGAGGCGGTCGTCGAGCGGACGGAGGACGGGATTCCGTATCTGGTGCCGGAGTTGGTGCTGCTCTTCAAGGCGAAGGCGGTACGGGCCAAGGACCAGGCGGACTTCGACGGGGTGCTGCCCCTGCTGGGACGGGCGCGGCGGCAGACCCTGCGCGGGTGGCTGGAACTCGTGCATCCCGGGCATCCGTGGCTGGTGCGACTGGAGGGGTGAGCGCGGCGGTGATCGTGGGAGGTCATGTGCGCGGAACGTTTACTTCCGGAAGCCCGGGGTGCCGGGCGTGGCGCGGTCAGGCGGGGGGCTCGCCCGGCTGGTCGTGGGTGGAACAGTGGATTCCGCCGCCGCCCGCGGCGACGGTGTCGATCCTCACCTGCACGATCTCGCGCTGCGGGAAGTGGTCCCGCAGGATGCCCTTCGCGCGGTCGTCGGCCGTGCGGTCGCCGAAGCGGGGGAGGAAGACGGAGCCGTTGGCGACGTAGAAGTTGGCGTACGTCGCCACGAAGTCGTCGCCCTCGCCGGTGACCCGGTCCAGGTCGGGCTGCGGAAGGTCGACGATCTCGAATGTCCGGCCGCGGGCGTCGGTGGCTCTGCTCAGGACCGAGCGGGCCTGGTCGGCCGCTTGGGACCATGAGTCGGGGGGCGTGCCCGGGAAGGGCTGGTCCAGGAGGACGACACCGGGGGCGGTGAACCGTACGAGACCGTCCACATGCGCGTCGGTGATGTCCTGGCCGCGCACGCCCGCCAGCCAGACGACCTTCTCGACGCCGAGGGTCGCGATCAGCTCGCTCTCGATCTGGTCCCGGTCCTTGCCGCGATTGCGGTTGTCGTTGACGAGGGAGCTCTCGGTGACGAGGAGGGTGCCTTCGCCGTCGGTCTCGAAGGAACCGCCCTCGGCAACGAAGGGGGCCTGGACGCGTGGGACGCCGTACGTGGCGAGGAGGGTACGGCCCACCTTGGCGTCGTTGGTGTGCTCCTGCTTGTCGCCCCAGCCGTTGAAGTTGAGGTCGACGCCGGTGACCCTGCCGTCCTCCTCCACGAAGACCGGGACCGTGTCGCGCGCCCAGAGGTCGTCGACCGGGAGCGGGACGACCTCGACCTGCCGGCCGCACGCCTTCTGGGCCGCCGCCTGCTGGTCGGGGCGGGCCAGCACGACCACCGGCTCGTACTCGCCGACCGCCCGCGCGACACGGGCGATGTCCTCGCGGGCGCGGGGGAGGTCGCCCTCCCAGACGGAGGCGAGCGCGGGCCAGGACATGAACGTGCGGGCGTGACTTTCCCATTCCGCGCCGTAACGGCGTCGTCCGGTCCGCGGGGAGGGCTCGGCGGCCGTGGTGTCGCGGGCGGAGGCGCCGGGGGTGCGGTCGATGCCGCTGCCGTTTTCGGGTGCGGCGAACGGGCGCAGGGGCGTGCGGTGGGAAGTCGGATCCGTACCAGGGACGTGGTGGGACACAGGGGGCTCCGATCGTGGGCGGGCAAGGCTATCCCGCGAGATCGCGCGGAGGACGACGGCACGCGCGACATCGCCGTACGCTCCGGACCATGAGGGAACAAGAGATGCTCTCCAGGGTGATCGGCGTGCTGACGCAGAGCGGCGAGTGGTTCCGGGACATCCACCGCGATCCGCACGGGCACGAGCCCGCCGACGGGCGTGTGGTCGGCGAGTTGGTGGCCGAACTCCTGGAGGGAGCGCTGCCGTCCGGGCTGTCCGAGGAGGAGGAGCGGGAATTGCGCAGGTCCACCGCGCGGCTGGTGAGCGTGTTCGCCTTCGTCTTCCACCAGTTGGCGGAGGTGCATGACGCGGGGCGCACCGACACCTCGTCCGGTGACCTGCTGCGGCAACTGGCGCTGAAGGCCGAATACGGGGGAGGGCGGGGCTGACCGGGGGCCCTGCCGGGTCCCCCTTCGGTGACCAGGACCGGGACCGGCTTCCGGTGTGCGGTCTACGCCGGGGCGTAGGCCGGTTCTGTGCGGTCGGTGGCTCCGACGAGGCGGCTCGTGGCTGGGGTTGGTTTCGTGTGGCTGGGGGCTCCGATTCCGGCGGGCGGCCCGCGGCTGGGGCCGTTGCGGTGCGGTGCGGTCGGAGGCTTCGGCTCTGCGTGGGCGGGCCGTGGTGCGTGGCTCGGACTCATCGCTGGGGTCGGAGGATCGTGTGGGGGGGGGAGTGTGGGAGGCCGGGGTCGTTCGTGGACGCTGGGGGCCCTTGCTCGTCCGGGTGGCTCTGAAGCCCTGTGTATATCGGGGGGCTTGGAGATCGGGGCCCGGCCGGGCGCCCCGGGGCCCGTGTCCGTCGGGGTGGCCTGGGGGTCCCGGGACCGTCCGGGTGTCCGGGCCTCCGTACCCGTCCGGGGGTCCGGGACCCCGGGTCCGTCTGGGGGGCCTGTTGGTCCGGTTCCGGTCGGGCAGGCTGGAGGCCCCTGAATCTGTTCGGCTGTCTCGGGCCTCGGCACCCGTTCGAGGAGGCGGAGCCCGTGTCCGTCCGACGGCCTGTTGATCCGCTTCCGGCCGGGTGGGCTGGAGGTCCCTGGGCCCGTCCGGGGCCCGGGGCCTCGTATCCGTCCGGGGCCCAGAGCCCGTGTCCGTTCGGTGCCCTGTTGGTCCGGTCCCGGCCGGGTGGGCCGAAGGTCCCTGGGCCCATCCGGGTTTCCGGGTCCCTGTTGTACCCGTTCGGGCGGCCGGGCCCCCGTACCCGTCCGGGGCGGGTCCCGTACCCGTCCGGGCGGTCTGGAGCCCCGTACCCGTCCGGGTGGCCGATGTGATGTCATTTCGGACACTGCCCGGGTCCGGGAGAACATGTACCGCTCCTACTCCCTCCAGATGGAAGGCCCGCACACGTGCGCCGTCGCTCGGTACTCCTCGCCTCCGCCGCTCTGGCGACCTCGCTCCTCACCGGCTGCACCAGCGCTGACGCGCCCGCCGCCGACGAATCCACGTCCGGCAAGCCCGCCGCCCCCGGCAAGAACGTCTTCTTCGACGTCGCCATCGACGGCAAGCCCGCCGGGCGTATCGAATTCGCCCTGCGTGACGACGTCGCCCCGAAGACCGCCGCCAACTTCCGCGCCCTGGCCACCGGCGAGAAGGGCTACGGCTACAAGGGCTCGACCTTCCACCGGATCATCCCCCAGTTCATGCTCCAGGGCGGCGACTTCACCGCGGGCGACGGCACCGGCGGGCGCAGCATCTACGGGGACACCTTCAAGGACGAGGACTTCTCCCTGAAGCACACCGATCCCGGCACGCTCTCCATGGCCAACAGCGGGCCCGACACCAATGGTTCGCAGTTCTTCGTGACCACCGCGGCCACCCCCTGGCTCGACGGCAAGCACGTCGTCTTCGGCAAGGTCGTCAAGGGCATGGACGTGGTCCGCAAGGCCGAGGCCCAGGGCTCGCCGGAAGGCACCACCAAGGCCCCGGTCACCATCACGAGCTCCGGGGTCGTCTGAGCGGACGCGGTACGAGACGCGGTACGAGGCGGGGCCGCCGGCACGAGAGGCCCCGCCACTTCCCGGCCACTGCTGCGGGAGAAAAGGGGGTGGCCATCGGGGCGGACGGCACGGTAGTGTCCGGGCCAGCGTCGCGTGCCGGTGGCAGACCGTGTCAGGCATGGAGGCGCCGAACCGAAGGAGACCGCCGATGTACGCATCGCGCCCTTCGCTCTCGCGCAATTGAGCGTGATCGAGCATGACTGAATTCGACGTGACCGACTACGACGTGACCGCAAGCGACGCGATCGCAAGCGACAAGGCTGGGCGCGCGGCGGCGGAACGCGAGTCCGCCCGGCTCACCGCCTGGAGCCAGGAACTCCGCCGCGTGCACCACCGACTGCGCGAAGCACTGGCGGTGACCCGCGCCTCCCTCGCGGACGGCACCCCCGGCGAGGCCGCCACCCGGGAACTCCTGCTGTACTGCCACGGCTTCTGCTCCGCGCTCGACCGACATCACCGGGGCGAGGACCGCACCCTCTTCCCGGCCATCGCCGCCGCGTACCCCGATCTGCGCCCGGTGCTCCGCGCCCTGGAGCAGGACCACTCGTTGATCGCCCACCTGATCGGCGGCCTCCAGGCCGCGGTCGAACGTGCCGCGCCGCCCGAGGAGCTCGACCAGCACCTCGAAGGCATCGGTGCGATCATGGAGAACCACTTCCGGTACGAGGAGCGGCAGTTGCTCACCGTGCTCGAAACCCTGGAGCTGTCGGCGACCCCGGGGGAGGTGCTGGGACCCTTCGCCGAATGAGCGCGGTCAGGCCGCCGCGTCCTCGGGGTACCAGCGCAGCTCCACCGTGTTGCCGTCCGGGTCCCGGACGTACACGGACGTGGCGGTGCCGCGCGCGCCGAACCGGTCGACGGGGCCTTCGAGGACGGTGAAGGCCCCCGAGGCGATGAACTCCGCCCAGTCCAGGGGTTCCACGGTCAGGCAGATGTGGTCCACGTTGGATTCGCCGCGGGGACGGCTCATGAGGTCGATGATGGTCTCGGCGGTGACGCGCAGCGAAGGGAACGGGACCTTGCCCGCGCGCCACTCCTCGACCCGCACCGGCTCCAGGCCGAGCAGCCCGGCGTAGAAGTCGAGGGACTTCTCGACGTCCGAGACGTTGAGGACGAGGTGGTCGAAGGCCTTGATGCGCAGGTCCATGGGGTCCCCCAGTGGGTGAGTGAGTGAGTGAGTGCGTCGTGTGTGCGAGTGACACCCCTTACGATCCGCCCGGGAGCACCCGCCATCAAGGCGGGATCGCCATACGACCGTTGAGCAGGATTCAACGAACGGGGGAGGGTCCGTGCTGGAGCGCGTGGAGATCGAGACGTTCCTGACGCTCGCCGAGCAGTTGCACTTCGGCCGCACCGCCGAGCGTCTGTGCGTCACGACCGGCCGGGTCAGCCAGGTGATCAAGAAGCTGGAGCGGCGGGTCGGCGGCCCGCTGTTCGAGCGGACCAGCCGTACGGTCCGGCTCACCCCGGTCGGACAGCGGTTGGCCGAGGACCTGACGCCGCTGGTCGCCGCGATGGAGGAGGCCCTCGGCCGGGCCGCCCGGGCGAGCCGCCGGGTCTCCGGCGAGCTGCGCGTCGCCTTTCTCGGCGAGTGGACCGCGCCCGTGCTCCTGAAGGTGGTCGCGCTCTTCGGCGAGCGCCACCCCGACTGCCGGGTGGACGTGCGCGAGGTCCAACTGGCCAACTCCCGTGCCAGTCTGGTCGACGGTTCGATCGACGTCCTGATCGCCTCGTACCCCTTCGACGGCATGGCCCGCGGCCCCGTCCTGCTCACCGAGCGGCGCGTGCTGGCCGTCGCCGCCGGGCACCCCCTCGCCCGCGAGGAATCGGTGTCGCTCGAAGTGCTCGCCGACCACCCCGTGGTGCAGTTCCCTGCGGTGACCTCGACCGGCTTCAAGCGGGACCGTACTCCGGACGCCACCCCCTCGGGCCGGCCCGTGCCGAAGGGCCCGGCCGGAGGTTCCTTCTCCGAAATGCTCACCCTGGTCGCGATGGGCCGCGGCGTCCTGCCCGTCGGCGAGCACTCCCGGCACTACTACCCCCGCCCGGACGTGGCCTACGTCCCCCTGCACGACGCCCCGCCGATCGAACGGGGGCCGGTCTGGCGGGCGGACAACACCACGCCGAGTGTCCGCGAGTTCGTCCGGGCCGCGTCCGACGTCGCCGGGCAGGGCGCAGAGCGGGCGTAGGGCGCTCCGGCGCGGCGGACAAGGACCGGACCGGACCAGACCGGCCCGGACCGCCCGGTGACGGGCCCCCGCGTGACGCTCGTCGCACGCCCCCGGCCGCATGACTGGCCCGGCCGCCCCTGGGCACCTGAAAGATGCATAGGGCAAGCACAAACGGGCGTACGCGACACATCAGGACAGTGGGCAGGGTCGACGACCGTCCCCGCACGCCTGAGCAGAACCCGGGCGGAACCTCCCGAGAGGAACACGATGCACGACGAAGAGCCCGCCGGCCGGGTCGGCGGCAGGCGCGGCACGACGAACACGGCGAAGGAGAAGGAAACGGGCAGCGGCGGCGAGGGCGTGCTTCCGCGCGCCCTGCGCTGGCTGCGCCGCGCCTTCCACCACTCCGGGCACGAGCGGCACACCCTGCTGCTCGCCGCCAAGAGCGTCGTCGCGGCGACCCTCGCCTGGTTCATCGCGTACGACGTCATGGGCGCGCGCTCCCCTGCCTTCGCACCCTTCTCCGCCGTGCTGGTCATGCAGACGACCGTCTACCAGTCCGTCGTGCAGTCGCTGCGGTACGTCGGCGCGGTCGTCGTGGGCGTCGCCGTGCAGGCCGCGCTCGGCTTCATCGCGGGCCCCGACCTGCTGACCTTCGTCCTCGTCGCGATCATCGCGCTCGCCATCGCCCGCTGGCCGGTGCTGGGCTCGCAGGGCTCGCAGGTGCCCACGGCCGCCTTCTTCGCGTTCTCCACGTACGTCGCCGCCGCCGACAGCGCGGACCGGATCGGCCAGCTCGCGCAGATCGTCGCGCTCGTGGCGATCGGCTGCGTGGTCGGCACCCTCGTGCACATCGTGCTCGTACCGCCGTTGCGCCACCGCAGCGCCGAGGACAGCATCCACACCCTGGCCCACACGCTGCGCGCCCTGCTCAGCGACATGGTCCCCGAACTGCGCGAAGGCGCGCCCCAGCAGGAGAGCGCCGCGCAGTGGCGGCGGCGTGCCGCACGTACCGACCGGCTGATCGACGAGGCGCGCGCCGGGCTGCGCACCGCGCAGGAGAGCGTCCACCTCAACCCGCGCGGACGGCTGCGCGGGCACCGCCGGCACGTCTCCTTCGACGGTTACAGCGCCGTGCTCGAAGCCCTGGTCCGCACGCTCTACCAGGTCGCCTCGCTCACCCGCAGCCTCGACCAGTGGTACGGCGACAGCGAGGGCAGCGTCGTGGAGGGCGACGACCGGCCCTTCCTGCGCCGGTACGCGGACTTCCTGGACGCCCTCGCCGCGCTCACCGACGTGCTGGGCGAACTGGACGAGGACCGGCTGCCCGAGCAGGCCGAACAACTGTGCGGCCTGGCCGAGAAGGCCCAGGAGTGCCGGCGCGCCCTGAGCGAGGAGGCCTCCCGGCAGGGCCTTCCGCTCGCCGATCCCGCGCATCCGTACGGGGTGCTGGTGGTGGAGGCGACCCGGCTCATGGAGGAGTGCCAGAACTGCTGCGACGTGCTCCAGGGCTGGGCACGGGAGGAATGAGCCCCCGCCGGGGGCCCGGGCCCCCGGCCCCGTCCCGCCCTCGGCGTCACTCCCCGGTCACCACAGGAACCTGGCGTCCCCCCGGTCACCGCAGGTACCCGGCGTCCTCCCGGTCACCACAGGAACCCGGCGTCGCCCCCGCCCGTCCCGTCGTCCGGCGGGGTCCCGCCCGGCTCCGGCCCTGCCTCCGCCTCCTGGCCCAGCAGGCCCCGCATCGTCTCCGCCGCCTCCACCGAGGCCGTCGCGCAGCAGTTGTTGAACAGCACGTGCACCCGCTGCGCCCGTTCCGCGAGCGCCTGCACGCGCGGCACCCACGCGCTCAGCTCCTCCCGCGTGTAGCGGTGCCGGTAGCTCTCCTCCTTGTTGCCGGTGCCCCACTGCGGGCTGCGGCCGTGGAACCGTACGACCGCGAGTTCCTCCGAGGTGGCCTCCGCCACCGGCGGCAGCGACGAGGGCAGTCCCTGCGCGGTGTCGACGGCCACCAGGGGTATCTGCCGTTCCCGCAGGAAGTCGATGGTGTACGGGAGCTGGTGCGGCGCGAACCAACCGGGATGCCGGAACTCCACGCTCAGCGGCGCTCCCGCCCGCTCCCGGCACTCCTCCACCAGCGCCTGCGCCCGCGCGTCCGGCGCCAACCACGGCGAGAACTGGAACAGCACGCTCCCCAGCCGCCCGGCTTCCCGCAGCGGGGCGATCCCCGCGTGGAACAGCCGCCACAGCTCGTCCAGCACCTCCGGCGCGAGGTCCCGCCTGCGCACCCGGGAGCGGTCCCCGGCCGCCGGCCGCAGCTCGCGCGGCAGCGCCGAACTGCGCGCGCTGTGGCCCGTGAACAGGGCGAACGCCTTCACGTCGAGGACGAAGTCGTCCGGCGTGCGCTCCACCCACAGCTTCGCCACGCGTTCGGTGGGCAGCGCGTAGAAGGTGCTGTCCACCTCGACCAGCGGGAACCGCGAGGCGTAGTGACGCAGTCGCCCCTCGGCGTCGCGGGCTCCCTGGGGGTACCAGCCGCTGGCGACGAGTGCGGGGTCGGTCCATGAACAGGCTCCGACATGGACGTTCGCAGTGCTGATGTCGCCTCCCGGGGCCGGACGGGGTTCCACGGGTCCGTGTGGGACAACGGGTACCTCGTACGGCCCCGGGCGAAACGGAGTCGCCGCCGCGAGCGGCCCCCGCACCGGGCGCGTCAGTCGACGTACGACTCCAGGGTGCCGCGCCGGCGGATGTCGAGCGTGGCGCAGTGGAAGGAGCCGCCGAACGGCGCGTAGTGCAGCAGGTCGGACGGGATGGGCTCCAGGCCCCAGCTCTCCAGCGCGCGCAGCATGCCCGTGTGATGGCGTTCCGCGATCACCCGCTTCTCGTCGATCATCAGGACGTTCATGCTCAGCCACTTCCCGCACATCGAGGTGAGCCTGAGCAGCGGGTCCCGGATCGGCTCGGGCTCGGGGGCGATCAGGACGTCCCAGTTGCGCAGCACGTCCGGCAGCTTGTCCACGTCGATGTACTCCGGGTTGACCAGCACCTTTCCGGGGCCGAGCAGGCAGAACGTGGTGTCGATGTGCATGGGAGTGCGGCAGCGGCTCTCGATCTCGTGGATGCGGTAGCCGGGGCCGAGGTGGCGGCGCAGCCACTCGATGCCCATGGCGTTGGTGACGTTGCTGCGCGTCACGAACAGGTCCCGGCCCGCCCGTACGAAGTCCGCCGCGTCGAAGACCGGTTCGAACTCGGTGAGCAGGTAGCGCATCGGCTCGCCCGGCTTCGGCACGGTGAAGTCCGGGTCGAAGAGCTCGTCGGTGAGCTGGGGCCTGGGGGCGGAGGTCCAGCGGGCGCCGCGGCGGAAGTAGTCCTTGAGGACGGTCCGGTAGGAGTGCGTCTCGAAGTACCGGCAGGGCCAGGCCATCGGCGTCTCGATGATCTCGTCGCCGACGACGAGCATGCTGTCGCGCGGGCAGGTGTTGCAGAAGCCGCGCGACGACCAGTCGGGGGTGGCGAAGCGTTTCTTGTGGTCGACGGCGTCGGGACGTCGGACCGTGACGTCGAGGGACTCCAGCAGGGCGACGAAGCCGTCGAGTTCCTGCTGCGCGCGCTCGACGAGCAGCTTCGGATAGCGGAACCCGGCGGCCTTGGCCTGCATGCGGCCCGCCCACGGCGGGATGTTGCAGAGCACCACGGGGTGGTCCGAGGGGATCGTCGCGCCGTCGAGCCGGCCGACGACGATCTCCTCCAGGGGGTCCCATTCGTTGTGTGAACTCACCGGGGAACCGGGGCTCGGGAGCTGCGTCACGGGCGACCGCCTTCGGACGTGGAGCGTGCAAGCGGATCACCGAATGTAGCGAAGCTGTCATCCCTTGTGAACCACGGCACCCGGGGAAGGGGGCGCGGTCTGCCCTGCGGCGCCCGGCGGGCCCTCGGGGCGGTGCGGGGCCGCCAGCTCCCGGATCTCCGTCACGACGCGTTCCCACGCGGGCTCCGGAACCTCGTGCCCGACCCGGGGCAGCGGCACCAGGCGCGCCCCCGGCACCCGGGAGGCGATGGCCGTGGCGGCACGGGGTTTGATCAGGGGATCGTCCTCGCCGTGCAGGACGAGCAGCGGGCGGGCGATCCGGTCGATCGACGGGCCGTGCCACTGCGCCCCGATCTGCCGGCTCTGCGCCTGCTGGTCGTGCACGCCGCCGTCGGGGTTGGCCTCGACGCTCCTGCGGGTGGCCGCCGCGTCGAAGGGGCGGCGGGGCGAGGCGAGCAGGCGCGATATCTCAATGCCGGCCGCGACCGCCCCCTCCCGGGTGTCCGGGAACCTCAGCCGGGCGAACTTCGCGAGAGTGCGGAGCCTGAGGTACGGAAGGGCCCCGAGCCCCGCGACGTCACCGGGGACGGAGCCCAGGGTGGTGAGTGTGCGCACCCGTTCGGGGTGGCGCAGGGCCACGCGCTGCACGATCGCGCCGCCGAGCGAGACGCCGAACAGGTGGGCGGACTCCCAGCCCAGTTCGTCGAGGACGGCGACGGCGTCGTCGGCCATGTCCTCCGCCGTGTACGCGGTCTGCCGCTTGGCGAACAGGGCCGCGATCGGGTTGCGGGCCTCGGTGGGCGGCAGGTGGGTGGACTCGCCGCCGTCGCGCTGGTCGTAGCGGACGACGGTGAAGCCGTGGGCGGCGAGGAGGCGGCAGAGCCCGTCGGGCACCCAGAAGCGGTTGGCGCCGAGGCCGGTGGCGAGGAGGAGGGGTTCGGTGGCGGGGCGGGCGGTCGGCTCGGTCCACTCGTCGAAGGCGATGCGGACGGGCCCGTTGACGGCCCGGCGCAGGGGCCCCCAGGGGGAGGCGGGCGGTGGAGTCATGGCGGGCCTGCTTTCTCGGGGGTCGACGACGATCCGGCCATTAACTGCGATCGACGTTCGCAGTTTTAGACTAGGGCATTCGGGCCCCCTCCGGAAGGGCCGGAGTCGCCAGGAGGAGTGCCAGTGACACAGGAGCCGACCACGGTCTGGGACCGCCCCGAACGGGGCGCCCGCGGCCCCGCCGCCGTGCGCAGCCGCGCCGAACTCGCGGCGGCGGCGGTCGGTCTCGCGGACCGGGAGGGGCTCGCGGCGGTCTCCATGCGGCAGGTCGCCCAGGCGCTGGGGACCGGGCAGGCCTCCCTCTACCGGTACGTCGCCGGGCGCGACGACCTGCTCGACCTCATGGCGGACGCGGTCGTCGCGGACGTCGGGCACGACGCCCTGACCGGCGACGCGGTGGCGGACCTCGCCGCGCTCGCCGCTCGGGTCAAGGCGCTCCACCTGCGGCACCCGTGGCTCGCGGACCTGCCCCCCGAGCCCCTGCGGCTGGGCCCCCACGGGGTGGCGCACCTGGAGCACGCGCTGGCGGCGCTGGCCCCGGCCGGGCTGCCCGGGCCGGCGAGGCTCCAGGTCGTCGCCCTGCTGCACGCGCTGGTCGCGCAGTTCGCGCGGGCGGAGCTGCGGGCGGGGGAGGCGCCGTCGGGGCGGGCCGCGGCGCAGGCGGCGTACCTGGCACGGGCGGCGGAGGGGCGTCCGCACCTCCGGGACGCGCTCTCGTCCGCGCCGGAGGCGGAGCCCGCCGCGCTGTTCACGGAGACGGTGCGCCGTCTCCTCACCGGACTCCTCGCTCCGGGCTTCGCCTGCGACGGGGTGTCGCGGGTTCGGCCGTTGGGGTGAGGGGGGCGATCCCGTCGGGGAGACGCGCAAGCGGTACGCGCACCTGCTCGACGGGCTCCGCGCGAAGCTCGTCACCGAGCCCGAGCCCGAGGAGGCGTCGGAACCGGAGCCCGCGGAGGCCGTGGAGGACGGCGTCGAGGCCCTTGCCGTGCCTGAGCCGTGCGTGCTGTGCGGCCGCCCCGCCGGCCGGTGCATCAACGGCTTTGCCCAGCACTTGGACCCGGCCGAGTGCGGGAGCGCGGACGCCGAGCCGGCCGAGGCGCCGGCCCCCGCGCCCCGGGCGGTCGCCCGTGCGACGGCCGGGGGTCGGCCTGCCGCCACACCCCGCGGCCGTGCCTCCCGGGGGTCTTGAGGCGGCCTGGGGCGACAGGGTGGTCGACCTCTGGTCGGAGTGGGGGAGTTGCGAGTACGTGACGAACGTGGGGGTCGCGGCCTGAGTCCCCGGTCGGGGCCTGCGCGGGTTCCCGCCCGGAGTGCTACGTGATGCTGGTGTCGCCGAGGGAGACCAGCAGGCGGCGCAGCTTGTCGGCGAGGTCCGCGCACTCCTCGCGGTCGAAGGGGGCGAGCATGCGGGCCTCATTGGCGAGGTGGGCCGTCAGGTAGTCGCGGGTGATCCGGTGACCCTTCTCGGTCAGGCGGATCTTCACCGAACGGCGGTCCTCGGTGCCCCGGACCCGTTCGACCAGGCCCTTGGCCTCCATGCGGTCGATGCGGTTCGTGATCGCCCCCGAGGTGACCATGGCGGCCTTGCGGAACGCGCCGGCGGTCAGTTCGTACGGGGGGCCGGAGCGCTGGAGGGTGCTCAGGACGTCGAACTCGCCCAGCTCCAGGCCCCGTTCGGCCGCGAACGCGCGGAACTCCTTCTCCAGGGCGACACCGAGGCGCTGGAGGCGGCCGAGGACCTCGACGGGCCAGAGGGCGTCGGTGAGGTCGGGACGCTCGTGGGTCCAGAGGTCGATGATGCTGTCGATGGAGTCGGTGGTGGCGTCATCGGCGTCATCGGTGGCGGTGTCGGTGGGGTCGGCGGTCGCGTTGTCCATGGCTTCAGGCTATCCCGAATTATCTCAACGTTGAAACACTTGACGTTGAACCAGTGGCGGTGTTTTTATCTCAACGTTGAAATTATCAACCTTGAACGGATGCTCAGGGAGTCCCCGTGGTCACCACCGCCCCCGCCCGCCACTCCAGCACCGAGACCCGCCCCGCTCGCCCCTCCCCGCTCTGGCTCGCCCTTCTCGCCGCGCCCGTTGCCACCGGGGCCAACGCACCCGTGCTGATCCTTCCGGACATCGCTCGGTCGTTGAGCGCCGAGACCGCTCACGTCGCCTGGATCGTCACCGTCTTCGCCTGGGCCATGACCGTCGGCACGCCCCTCCTCGGAGCCCTCGTCCGGCACCGGGGGCTGCGGGTCACCCTGCTCGCGAGCAGCGCCGCCGCGATCGGCGGCACCGCGCTGGTCGTCCTCGCCCCCTGGTTCCCGCTCGTGCTGCTCGGCCGTGCCGCTCAGGCCGCCGCGGGGGCCGGGCTGGTGGCCGTGGCCATGAACCTGGCCGGGTCGACCCGGCGCATGGGCGTCATCACCGCCGGGTTCGGCGTGCTGGGAGCGGCGGGACCGCTGCTCGGGTCGCTGCTTGCGCAGGCCGTCAACTGGCGTGCCCCGCTCGCCCTTTCGGCAGCGGCGCTGCTCGCCGTGCCCGCCGTGTGGCGGCACACCGGAAAGGCCGCGGCCGCCGCACGTGGCGCTGCGGCGTTCGACGCCGTCGGAGCCGGGCTCGTCGTGGCACTCGTCTCCGCCCTCGTGCTGCTGCCCACGGCTCCCCTGCCCGGTCTGGTCGCCGCCGCCCTGGTCGTCGTCCCCCTGGCCCTGCACGTCCGGCGCCGCCCCGACGGCTTCGCCCCGGCCGCCGTGCTGCGGTCCCGGGTCTTCACCGGCTCGGCCCTGCTCGCGTTCGTCTTCTCGACCTCGTACTTCGTCCTGCTCTTCGCGCTCCCGGCGATCGCCCGCGGCCGGACCGGCTGGAGCACCGCCGCCATCGGGACGGGGCAGCTCGTCGCCCTCCTCGCCGGTTCGCTGCTCTCCTGGGTGCTCGCCGCCGCCGCGAGCCGGCTCGGGCACCGCAAGGTCCTCGCGGTCCTCCTCGTCCTCGGCACGGCCGCACCCCTCACGGCGGCCTTCGTCACCTGGGGGCCCGCCCTGCTCCTGGCCGCGGCCGCGGCGGTCTTCGTCGCCACCGGCAGCAACGCCGTCCTCTCCGTCCGCGTCGCCCAGCACGCCGCCGAGGCCCAACGGCCCTCCGCCATCGGCCTCTTCGTCCTCTGCTACCAGCTCGGCGGCGCGCTCGGCCCGGCCCTCGCCGCCGTGCTCGTCCTCGGCTAGGGCGTCCCGCCGAGCAGCAACTCGCCGAGTGAGGTGCGCTCATGACGTACCGACAGGCCGGTGCGGGTGGTCGTCAGCAGGCCCGCCGCGCGCAGGGCCGAGGCGTGGGCGGAGGCCGTCGCGTTGCTGACGCGGAGGCGGCGGGCCAGGCCCGTGGTGGAGTGCGGCTCGTCGAGAGCGCGCAGGAGGGCCAGCCGGGTGCGGCCCAGGACGCCCGCGAGGGGTTCGTCCGGCAGACCCGCCTCCGGGAGGAGCGGGAGGCCGGGACCGGCCGGGTACGCGAGCGAGACCGGCCGCTCGGGCCGGTCGGGGAGGTCTTGGACGAGGGGGCCGTGCCGCCAGTGGAACGTCGGGAGCAGGACCAGCCCGCGCCCGGCGAGCCGCACGTCCCGCACCCCCTCGGCCGGGCCGTTCCCGTCCCACTCCCACACGCCGTCACGCAGGCGGGACCCCGGTGCCAGGGCGGTCAGCGCGGCCCCGGCGCCCTGCTCGGCGAGCATGAGGGCATGGCGGGTGAACTCGGCGCGGTGCAGGTCCTGGACCAGCGGCCAGACCGGTGCCAGCACGGACTCGTACGCCGCCCGCTGGGCGCGCTCCCAGGTCCGCCAGGCCTCGGGGCGGCCGTCGTGCAGGGCGCGAATCCAGGAGGGGACGGGCCCGTGGCCGTACGCCCGCTCGATCTCCTTCCGTACGAACTCGGGGCGCGCGGATCTGATCAACTCGCAGCCCTCGTCCAGGGACGCGCCGACGACGTCGAGGAAGGCGGGCGGCCGGCCGTCCGGGACGAGGTCGGCGAGAGGGGCGGCGGCCGCGGGCAGCGCGCGGAGGTGCTTGGCCCGCCAGCGGTCGTACAGGGGGTCGGGCGGCGGACCCCCCGGCGGACCACGGAACGGACCTCTGAGCGGATCCCTGAGCGGACCCTTGAGCGGCTCCTCCAGTGGGCCCATCGGCGGGGGCCCCAGCATCATCAGCGCCGCGTGCAGCTCCGGCACCGGGGCGGGGCGCGCGGCGAACCGCAGGCGGGAGAAGTCGTCCGCCGTGAAGTGGATCCGGAGCACGCGCATCCCCCCGTTCCGCGTGCTGTGCCCGGCGAAGGCACAGCGCGCAAGCCTTTCGGGCCTGGCCGCAAGCCTCGTCCCACGGCGGGTCCCGTCACCAGGATGCCTTCCATGACTGACATTCCCGGACCCGGCCGCCGCACCTTCGTCGCGGGCGGCGACGCCACAGCGCTGTCCCTCGGACCGGCCGCTCTCCACCCGCCCGCAGCGGCGGCTGCTTCCCCGGACCTCGTACTCGACCTGCCCGCCCCCACCGGACCCCACGCCGTCGGCGCCGAGGTCCGCCACCTGGTCGACCGCACGCGCAACGACCCGTGGGCGCCGGAGATCGGCGTGCGCGAGCTCATGGTGACCGTCCTGCGCCCCGCCCGCCCCTCCGGACGGCACCCGCGGATGCCGCAGCTCACCCCCGAGGCCGCCGTCTGGTTCGGCCGCCTCGCCCACCTGATCCACCACCCGTACCTGCCCGCCGCCGGCGTCGACTGGGCCGCCACCCTCACCCACGCCCGCACCGGAGCGGCCCCGCTGCCCGGCCGTCGCCCCACCCTCCTCTACAGCCCGGGGGGCGGCGATTCCCGCACCACGGGCAGCGTTCTGGCGACCGAACTCGCCTCGCACGGCTGGACCGTGGTCCTGGTCGACCACCCCGGTGACGCGGGCCAGGTCGAGTTCCCGGACGTACGGCCCGGACGCCCCGACCGCGTACGGATCACGGCGCTGCGCCCGGACATGGACGCGGCGACGTTCCGCACCCTGATCGGAACGCGGGTCGCCGACCTCCGCTTCGTACTCGACGCACTGCGCCTGGAGAACGTAGGACTGTACGGGCACTCCGCGGGCGGCACCGCCGTCGCCCAGGCCCTGCACGAGGACCGGCGGGTCGCCGCCGCCGCGAACCTGGAGGGCTACCTCGACGGCCTGGACGGCGAACTCCTCCCGGTGGCCCGGCAACGCCCCGGCCGCCCGCTGCTCCTCGCGGGCACGGACGGATTCCGCGACGCCCGCTTCGACCGCTCCTGGTCCGCCCTCCTGGCGCACGGCGGCCCCGCCGCCCGGCGCGAACTCGCGCACGCGAACCACTGGGCGTTCACCGACTACGCGGCGCTGGCGCCACAGCTCCACCGGGCGGGCCTCATGACGGCCGGGCAGCGCACGGGAATGGTCGGCACCGCCCATCCGCGCGCGGCAGCCCGCCTCGTACGGTCGTTCTTCGCACGGCACCTGCCGGTGTGAGGAAAGGGGTGCGGGGCGAGCCCGGCTGACGCGGTGTCCGCTCACCCGCGAGGAAGGACCGGGCGCAGGACCACGAGGGGGCCCTCCCGGCGGGCCTCCATCGCGAAGGGGAAGCGGTCCGGCTGGACGCAGAGCTCGACGTCCTGCGGGTGCGAGCCGCTCCGTACGCCCGTGGTGAGTTCGTCGGCCGCTCGGGAGGCCCGGGCGCGCTGGACGTACGGGCCCGCCTCGGCCTCTTCGCCCCCGGCACGCGCGGCGATGTACTCGGCGCACGCCAGGTCCTCGTCCGCGCGGCCGTCCTCGCCGGTGACGACGTAGGTCACCTCGTCCGCGCCGCGTTCCCGCAGGACCCGGGCCGTCGCTTCCGCGACCACGAAGGCCGCGCAGAGGACCAGCGGCGACGCGGCCACGGCTAGGGCGCCCACCGTTCCCGCCGTCGTCTTCTGGACCACGGTGCGGCCGGCCAGGTCCAGCTCCCGGAGCAGGGCGGGCGAGTTGACCGCGTCGAAACCCTCCGAGAGGGCCCCGTCCTTCAGCGCGAGCCAGCCCGGGTGGGCGTTCCTGAGGGACAGCGCCTCGTTTGGGGTGGCGGCGAGGACGATCTTCTCGGCGCCCCGCTCGAAGGCCCAGGCGGCCACGGTGAAGGCGCGCATGACGTCGACGACCACCGCGGCGCGGGGCACGGGGGCAGCCGCCAGTTCCGGTATTCCTGCGAACCGATGTTCCATTGCGGCATTCTCCCCCGAGGGTCCGCGGCCCGGGACGGTTCAGGGGAGGCGTGGTGCTGCGGGCCTGCCCCACGTCAGTCGGAGACCGCCCTGAGCACGGCCTTCACCCCGTGCCAGATCGCGCGGAGGACGGCCCGGACGGCACCCTCCACGGCCCCCTCCACCACGCTTCCCACGACTTCGTCGGCGACCTCGTCCCGGACGGGGTGCTCGCGGCAGCGCCCGCACACCCGGCGTCTGCGGTGTGCGACGCCCCGGCACCTCCTGCACCGCCCCCGCGGGCTGTCCGTGGCCGGTTCCCCCGGCCATGGGGAGCCGGTCATTCCGCGCGCGGGGCGGGGCTCAGCCACAGGGACTCCGCGTGGGCGCAGAGTTCGCCGTCGCGGGTGGCCAGGGCGCTGCCCGCCACGTACTTGCGGCCCGCGTGCGAGACCTTCCACGCGAAGCTCACGTACTCCTCGCCGGGCACGACCGGCCGGCGCACGTCGGCTGCCAGGTACGCGGTGACCGTGCCGCGCGGGGCGGCGGAGAACAGGTGGCAGGTCCACCCGGCGGGGCAGTCGAGCGCCCCCCACACGTGTTCGGCGGGGAGGAACGCGCTGCCGGGGCTCAGCTCGGGGTCGGGCCGCCAGGTCGTGGCGACCATGTCGTGCCCGGGCAGCGCGGAGACGTTCTGCCGCAGGCCCAGCCCGGGTTCGCGGTCCATGCCGCAGCCGTAGCAGTCGGGCGTGTAGTAGGGGGTGTCGGCCGGCGAGTGCTCCTTCTCGGCGCGCCGGGCCTCCTCCCAGGCCGGGACGCGGGGCGGCAGGGGGACGCCGGCGACGGCCTGCGCGCGGGCGAAGGGGCCGTCGCCGTCGGCGATCTCGTACGTTCCCTCCTCGCCGGCCCGCACCTCCACCGGCGTGCCGAGGGGCAGCGGCCGCCGGAAGCTCACCTTCACGGGGCCGCCGTCGAAGCGGCGCGCGAGCAGTCCCGCCGCGTAGCCGCCGAAGCCGACGCCGGGCAGGCCGTATGCGTACGGGGGTATGACGACGGTCGACCGGTGCGGCATGAGGCTCCTCGGGGGGCGTACGGGCGGTGGAAGCCGATCACGCCGCGTCTGCTCCGTCAACCCGGCCACGGGGCGCGGAAGCGGATGTGGGACCCCGGCCGTCAGCCCGCCGCGCGTTCCCCCGGCGGGCGGCGGCGCAGGGCCGGGACGGACAGGGAGCGCGGGGGCAGGTAGGCCGCCGGGTCGTACAGGTCGGCCCCGGGCGGGACGATCGCGTCGATGCGGTCGAGCGCCGCGTCGTCCAGGACGACCGGGGCCCCTTCCAGCAGGCCCTTGAGCTGCTCCATCGTCCGGGGGCCCAGGATCGCCGACGTCACCCCCGGGTGCGCCACCGTGAAGGCCACCGCGAGCTGGGGCAGCGTGCAGCCGAGGTCCGCCGCCAGCTCCGAGAGCTGCTCCACGGCCTCGTACTTGGCCGCGTTCGCGGCGACGGACGGGTCGAAGTTGCCCGGACGGAACGCGGCCCGCCCCGCGTCCAGGTCCACCGCCCGCCCCTTGCGGTGCTTGCCGGTGAGGAAGCCGAAGGCCAGCGGACTCCACACCAGCACCCCCATCCCGTACCGCTCCGCCACCGGCAGCAGCGACCTCTCGACGCCCCGCGCCAGGATCGAGTACGGCGGCTGCGCGGTACGGAAACGGCCGAGGGCGCGGCGCTCGGAGACGTGGTGGGCCTCGACGATCTCGTCCGGCTGGAAGTTCGAGCAGCCGAAGGCCCGGATCTTGCCCGCGCGGACGAGGTCGGTGAGGACGGAGAGCGTTTCCTCGATGTCGGTGGTGTGGTCGGGGAAGTGGACCTGGTAGAGGTCGATCCGGTCGGTGCCCAGGCGGCTGAGGCTGCCCTCCACGGCCTGGAGTATCCAACGCCGTGAGTTTCCGCCCCTGTTGGGGCCCTCCCCCATCGGGAAGTGCACCTTCGTGGCCAGTACGACGTCGTCCCGCCGGCCGCGCAGCGCCTTGCCCACGATCTCCTCGGACTCGCCCTGCCCGTACATGTCGGCGGTGTCCAGGAAGTTGACGCCGTGGTCGAGGGCGGCGTGGACGATCCGTACGCACTCCTCGTGATCCCCGTTGAAGCCGGCCTGGAACATCATCGTGCCGAGGCAGTGCGTGCTGACCTCGATGCCGGTCCGGCCGAGGGTGCGGTAGCGCATGGCGGTGCCTTTCGCAGATGCGGGTTCGGGTTCGGGTTCGAGTTCGGCAAGGCGGCCCGGCGCTCGCGTGCGGCCGGTCGTGGGAACGAACCCTAGGAGCTGGAGCGCGCTCCAGCGCAAGCCCTCGGCCCGGCGGCCCGCCCCCGGCGCCGCCGGGCAGCGGGGCCCGGGCCTGATCCACCGGGGGCCCGCACGGTCTCCCCGCCCGTGCGGTCCGGCGTGCCCCGCCGGGCGTGGTTTCGGGGTGCGCGGGAGGGATCAGTAGACTCCGGGACTGTGGCGGACAACCAGTACGAAGACCTCTTGCGGCTGACACTCACCTCCGGAACGGCCAAGGCCGACCGGACGGGCACCGGTACCCGGAGTGTCTTCGGGCACCAGTTGCGGTACGACCTCTCGCAGGGGTTCCCGCTGGTCACCACCAAGAAGGTGCACCTGCGGTCCATCGTGTACGAGCTGCTGTGGTTCCTGCGCGGCGACTCCAACATCGGCTGGCTGCGGGAGAACAAGGTCACCATCTGGGACGAGTGGGCCGACGCCGACGGCGACCTCGGCCCGGTCTACGGCGTCCAGTGGCGCTCCTGGCCCACCCCGGACGGCAGCCACATCGACCAGATCAGCGGTGTCCTGGACACGCTGCGCAACGACCCCGACTCCCGCCGGATGATCGTCTCCGCCTGGAACGTCGCCGAGCTGGACAAGATGGCGCTCGCCCCGTGCCACGCCTTCTTCCAGTTCCACGTCGCCGACGGCAGGCTCTCCTGCCAGCTCTACCAGCGCAGCGCCGACCTCTTCCTCGGCGTCCCGTTCAACATCGCCAGCTACGCCCTGCTCACGCACATGGTGGCCCAGCAGGTCGGCCTGGAGCCCGGGGACTTCATCTGGACCGGCGGCGACTGCCACATCTACGACAACCACGTCGAGCAGGTCACCGAGCAGCTCTCGCGCACCCCCTTCGACTTCCCCGAGCTGCGGCTGCGCAAGGCCGACTCGCTCTTCGACTACGCCTACGCGGACGTGGAGGTCGCCGGCTACCGGCACCACCCGGCCATCAAGGCCCCGGTCGCCGTATGAGCACCGCCGGTACCAGGGTCGGACTGATCTGGGCGCAGGCCCGCGACGGCGTCATCGGCGCGGACAACGCCATCCCCTGGCGGCTGCCCGAGGACATGGCCCACTTCAAGGCGACCACCCTCGGCCACCCCGTGGTGATGGGGCGCAGGACCTGGGACTCGCTGCCCCCGCGCTTCCGCCCGCTGTCCGGCCGGCGCAACGTCGTCGTCACCCGCGACCCGCACTGGGCCGCCGAGGGCGCCGAGCGCGCCGGGTCCGTCGCCGAGGCCCTGGAACTCGCGGCCCGGGAGCCGGAAGCGGCCGAGGTGTGGGTGATCGGCGGCGGGGAGGTCTACCGGGCCGCCCTGGAGCACGCCACGCTGCTCTCGGTGACCGAGATCGACGCCACGGTCGCCGGCGACACCTACGCCCCCGTGCCGGGCCCGGCGTGGCGGGCCGCCGAGGACCAGGACTGGCAGACCTCCACCTCCGGGCTCCGCTACCGCATCCGCCGGTACACGCGCCCCACCGCCTGAGGCGGGAGGCCCGGTCCCGCTGTCGGACGGCCCGGTCCGGGACGGTTCAGTCCAGGAGCTCCACGTAGCCGTCCGTGCCGTGGATGCGGATCCGCTGGCCGTCCCTGATCAGCCGGGTCGCCCCGGCCACCCCCACCACCGCCGGCAGCCCGTACTCACGCGCGATCACCGCGCCGTGCGTCATCAGGCCGCCCACCTCCGTCACCAGGCCCGCGATGCCGACGAACAGCGGTGACCAGCTCGGGTCCGTGAAGGACGTGACCAGGATGTCGCCCGCCGCCAGGTCGGCGTCCGCCAGGTCCAGGACGACGCGGGCCCGCCCCTCCACCGTCCCGGCCGACACCGCGAGGCCCGTCAGCGCGCCCTCGGGCACGTCGTCGCGCCGGTAGGCACCGCTCAGCGCCTCGCCGTCCGAGGTCAGCACCCGGGGCGGGGTGAGGGCGGTGTACGTACGGAAGTCCTCCCTGCGCCGCAGGACCAGGTCCCGGTCCACCCGCCGGGAGCGGGCGGCCTCCCGGAACTCCTCGTACGTCAGGTAGAAGGCGTCCTCCGCCTCCGCCAGCACGCCCGCCGCCGCGAGGCGCTCCGCCTCCGCCAGCAGGGCCCGCTTGTAGGCGAAGAGGCGGCAGATGACGCCGTACTTGGGGTACTCCCGGTAGCCGATGAACGTCCGGACCCGTTCGATCATGTGCCGTGCCTCGGCCGCCTTCGCCTCGCCGTCGGGCAGCTCCCGCAGGCGTGCCAGCACCTCGTCCGCCTTGCGCTCCGCGCGCAGCCGGCCCTCCTCGAAGCGCTTCGCGGCCGCGCCGGGACCGAAGTTGCGCACGTTGTCGAGGATCGCCGGCACCAGCGTGCCCGGGCGCTCCCGCCAGCGCGGGCGGGTGATGTCGATCTCGCCGGCGCAGCGCATCCCGTACCGGTCGAGGTACTTCTCGATCGCGTCCCGCGCCGCGGCCCCGCCCGGGACCTCCGCCAGCCCGTCCAGGAAGTCGTCGCCCTCGACGCCGCGCAGGTACGCCACCGCCTCCGGGTGCGGACGGATCACGTCCGCGACGTCCAGGAGGTCCAGGCCCATCTCGGAGGTGATGTTGTCGGGGGCGGACAGGGTGAGCGTGTCGGCGGCGTTCTTCTCGCCGAGCCACTCCTCCAGTTTCTCGTTGAGCCACCAGGTGGCCTCGTGGCTCGCCATGATCGCCCGCATGCTCAAGGGGTCGCTGAGCACCCGCTTGTGCTCCTCGAAGGCCTCGTCCAGGAAGTCGAAGAGCGCGGGTCCCGCCTTCGACCCGGCGGCCGCCTCCAGCTCGGCGACGGACGCCTCACTGCGCGCGATCAGGGCCGTGACGACCGCCGGGTCGTTCCCGAGCGGCTCGGGGGCGGCGTGCGTCCCGGCGGCCGGGCCGGGAGCGGGCTCCGGTTCGGGCAGTTCCGGTACGAAGCCCTCCCGCGCCAGTACGGTCTCCAGCGCGTCCCGGACCAGCGGGTCGCCCTTCCCCATCAGGTCCAGGAGGCCGTCGCGGACCGAGGGGATGCCCAGGCGCGCGGTGATGTCGACGAACAGCCGCCCGCCCGCCTCCTGCATCGGCGCCATCGCCGTGCGCTGCCACATCGACCAGCCCAGCGGCCTCATCGCGTCGGTCATCATCTGCTGGTGGCCGACGGACACGTACACGTGGTTGCCCCGGTCGGCGGCCTCGGGGACCGGGAAGAGCGTCGTGATCGGACGGCTCTGGACGATCTGGAAGCCGTCGTCGACCAGACACCACTCGATGTCCTGCGGGCGTCCGAAGTGCGCCTCGATGCGCCGGCCCAGCTCCACCAGCCGCACCGCCTGCGCGTCGGTGAGCGCGGGCTGCTCCTGCCGCCCGGCGTCGACCGCGACCTCCCGGGTGCCGCCGCCCGGCAGCGCCTCGATCGCCCGCTGCTTGGCGGCGATCGTGCGGGCGGTGACCTCGCCGTCCCGCACCGCGAACACGTCCGGGTTCACCAGGCCCGACACCAGGGCCTCGCCCAGGCCGAAACCGGCGTCCACGGTCGCGGTCCTGCGGTCCCCGGTCACGGGGTCGGCGGTGAACAGGATGCCGGAGGCCTGCGGGAAGACCATCCGCTGCACGACCACCGCCATGTGCACCGTCCGGTGGTCGATGCCCTGGTGCCCGCGGTACGCCACGGCCCGCTCCGTGAAGAGCGACGCCCAGCAGCGGCTGACGTGCCGCAGCACCTCCTCGGCTCCCACGACGTTCAGATACGTGTCCTGCTGCCCGGCGAAGGACGCCGTGGGCAGGTCCTCCGCCGTCGCGCTGGAGCGGACCGCGTAGGCGTCGTGCGCGCCGTGCCGGGCGAGGGCCTCGGTGACCTCCCGCACGAGGGCCGGGGGCAGGGCGATCTCCTCGACCGCCCGGCGGACCCGGGCACTGAGGGCGCGTACCGCCTCCTGGTCGTCGGCGGCCGCGGCCGCCAGCTCGTCCAGCGGGGCGAGGACCGTCGGGGCCTGCGCGACGACGTCCCGGAAGGCCTCCGTCGTCACACAGAAGCCGTCCGGCACGCGGACGCCCTCGATGCGGGACAGCGTGGCCAGGTGCGCGCCCTTGCCGCCGACGGACCCGAGCCGCGCGCCGTCGGTCGCGCGCAGGTCCCGCACATACTTGTCGTGGTCCTGCTGCCCGTGGTCCTGCTGCCCGTCGCACTGCTTCTCCGTTGACTGCCCGGCGTACTGCTCGCTCATCTGTGCCGCTCTCATTTCCGCAGGTGGTGGCCTCGGCGGGTGATTCTGCGGCATTCCGGGGGCCTTGTGGCAAGACCCCCGGTGGGGTATACCTTGGTTGTGGCGGGGAGAGCGGTCTCCCTACCTTTCGTGTGTCCGCCGCCGGGGCGTTCCGGTTCCCGGTCAGCCCAGCGCGTCGATGAGCTCGCGTTCGCGGGTCGCGCTCAGCCCGGTGCGCCGCTCCCGGTCCAGGCCCCGCTCGCGCTCCCAGCGGAGGGTGTCGGCGATCAGTTCCGTGCGCGGGCGGTGGCGCAGCCCGGCGGCGACGGCCGCGGCCCCACTGCGGTCGGAGAAGGCCCGCCAGCCGGGCGCGACGATCCACAGCGCCAGCGACTCGGGGCCCATGTACTCCGCGACCCCCTGCTCGCGCAGCCAGTCCGACGACGCCCGGACGACCGGACCGGTGTGCCCGCCCGCCGCACGCGACAGCTCGATCCACTCCTCCAGCGGCAGCACGGGACCCACCGCGTTGTACGTTCCCGTCGTGCCCTTCTCGGCGGCGTCCAGCAGCCAGCCGCAGAGGTCGCGCACGTCGATCACCTGGGTCGGCAGGGACGGCTCGTCCGGGACCAGCAGCGGGTCCCCGGGGTCGCGCGCCGCGCGGGCTGCCCAGTAGCCGGAACGGTCGCTGTGGTCGCCGGGACCGCCGATCAGCCCCGCCCGCGCGATCAGCAGCCGGTCGCCCACCGCCGCCACGGCCGCCTGCTCGCACGCCACCTTCGCCTCGCCGTACTGCTCGCGCCCCGTCTCGCGCACCTCCGGCTCCGTCGGAGCCAGGAGGGCCGCCGACTCGTCGGCGCCGTGCTCGCCGTGCGTGGCGTACGCGCTGCACGAGGACACGTACGTCCAGTGCCGGGCCCGCCCCTTCAGCGCGTCGAGCGCGTCCCGTACGAAACCGGGCTGCCAGGACACCTCCATCACCGCGTCCCACGTACGGTCCAGCAGCGGCGCGTACGCGTCCGGGGCCGAGCGGTCGGCCGCCACCAGCCGCGCCCCCTTCGCCGCCTCGCCGCTCTCGCCGCGCGCCAGGCAGGTCACCGTGTGCCCGCGTTCGATCGCCTGCCGGGACAACTCCCGGCCCACCCATGCCGTACCGCCCAGAACCAAGATCTCCATGCGGTTCAGCCAACACTCGTCACCCGGCGATGCCCAGAGGGTTCGCTCACGGCGGACCGGCCGTGCGCCCGTCGGCGCGCACCTGCCGCGCGTTTGTCGTACATCTGCCCGCTTCGTGCATGGCGGGCGACGGGGCGGGGAACCCGTGCCGCATGGCACTCATCAGGAGGATCGCAAGGCCCATGCTGGCCTCGACATTCATCAGCGGTGGAATCGGCACCCTCCGGAACCCGGAGAAGGCGGCCGCCGCCGCCGAGCCCGTGGCGCTTCCGCTGGCGCGGAAGGTGCCGAAGCTGCCGACGGACCCGGAGCAGCTGGTACGGATCAACGCCGCCGTGCAGGTGGGCGCGGGCGCCCTGCTCGCCCTGGGGCGCTTCCCGCGGCTCGCCTCGCTGGCCCTGGCGGGCACGCTGGTGCCGACCACGCTGGCCGGACACCGCTTCTGGGAGGAGAAGGACCCGGAGGCGAAGGCGGAGCAGCGCAACCACTTCCTCAAGAACCTCTCGCTGGCGGGCGCGCTGCTGATCACCGCCGCCGACACGCACGGCAAGCCGTCGATGGCGTGGCGGGCCCGCAGGTCGGCCACGGCGGGTCGGCGCGCCGCCGAACGGGCGGGCCGGCGCGCCGAGCTGACGGTCCGTCGGGCGGACGCGGCGCGGGCCCGCTCGCTGCGCTCGGCGCAGGGCAGGTCACGGGCGGCGGCGGGCTCGGCGCAGAAGCGGGCGAAGGCGGCGGCGGGGTCGGTGCGCAAGAAGGTCGCGTAACACCCGGGACGGCAGGGCGCGTCCGGCCTGGGGCGTGCGGCCGGGGCGTGCGGCGGGGCGGCCCCGGCGTGCCGCCGGGCGCGCCGGGTACCCCTCCCCGGGTCAGCCGGAGGGCCGCCCGGCGCCGACGCCTCCGGCGGCGCGTCCGGAGCGGGCGGTCAGCGTGAAGAGGCCGTGGAGCAGGACCGCCGTCAGGGTTCCCGCCACCACCCCCGAGCCCAGTACGGTCCGTACCCAGGAAGGAAAGCCCGCGTAGAGCTGCGGAGCCACCACCGGCAGCAGGCCCGCCGCCAGTGCCGACGCCGCGACCATCGAGTGGCCCTGCCGCGCCAGGTCCGCGCGGGCCAGCATCTGCACGCCCATCACCGCGATGAGGGCGTAGACGACCAGGGCGCTGCCGCCCACCACCGCCGGCGGGACGCCCGCCACCGCCCGCGACACCGGGGCCAGCAGACCGACGGCCACCAGCAGCGCGCCGGCCGCGGCCGTGACGTAACGGCTGCGCACGCCCGTGAGGCGGCTGATGCCGATGTTCTCGGAGCTCGTGACCATGAGGGACGTGCCCCACAGACCGCCGAGCAACGACATCACCGCGTCCGCCCGCGCCACCTTCGGCACGTCCCGCCCCGGTGCGGCCGCCCGGCCCGAGGCCTCGCTGTTCAGGACGGTCTGGCCGGTGATCTCGGCGAGCGTGGTGAGGCTGAAGATCAGGAGCGGGAGGGCGGCCAGGAGGTCGAACCGCGGCGCTCCGTACGGCAGGAGGGCGGGGAGCGCGAAACCGGCGCCCGCCGCCGGGGTGAAGGCGCCCAGCCCCGTGGTCACCGCGATCGCCGTGCCCGCCGTCATGCCGATGAGGACGGCACTCTGGCGCCACACCCCGCGCAGCAGGAGGTACGCGGCGAGGGTGACGGCCACCGTCAGAGCGGCCAGCACGACGGACGCCGGGAGCGCCCGGCCGGTGGGCCCGGTGACCAGTTGCGCCGCCACCCGCACCATCGCGATCCCGATCAGCAGCACCGTCACACCCATGACGAGGGGCGGGAAGAGCCGTACGATCCGCGCGTACAGCGGTACCACCGCCAGCAGGAGCAGCGCCGCCAGGAACACCGAGCCCGTGGCCACCGCCGGTCCGTGGTCGGCGGCGATCTGGAGGAACAGCGCGGCCGCCGCCCCGCCGGGCAGCATCACGAAGGGCAGCCGGGCGCCGACCTTCCACACGCCGAGGGACTGGAGCAGGGAGCCCGCCCCGCAGAGCACGAGCACGGCGCTGAGCAGGGAGGCCGTGCGGGCGGGGGAGAGGTGGAGGGCGGCGGAGGTCAGGAAGACGGTGGAGATCGGGGCCGCGGCCATCGCGAGCACGTGCTGGACGGCGAGCGGCGCCAGGCGGGCGAGGGGAACCCGCTCGTCGACCGCCGTGACTTCCGGGGCCTGCCCGGCCCCCGGGGCCTCCGCGGCCCCGGTGAGCGGCTTGCTCATCGGCCCGTCTCCAGCGGTGCCGTCGCCGGCCGCGCCGTCTCCAGCCACGGCAGCTCCTCCGCCGCGTAGCGGTACGCGCGGAAGACCGCGTTCGGCTCGGCCGGGAAGAGCCCGCGCACCTCGGACTCCGCGTACCCGCCGAAGTACGGGACGACGTACTCCCAGACGACCAGCCCGTCCGGCGTGACCTCGAAGAGACGCCCGGCGGGGGAGTCGGCGACGAGCGTGTTGCCGTTCGGGAGGCGCTGGGCCGAGCCCATGAACGGCGCGAAGAAGGACTCCCTGGCGGGGTCGTGGTACTCCCACACCACTTCCCGCGTCGTCCGGTCGATCTCGATGACCCGCGAGTACGGCACGTCGTGGCCCGGGCGGAAGACGCCGTTGTCGAAGACGAGGAAGTTGCCGTCGGGGAGCTCGGTGGGGTGGTGCTGCTGGGAGACCGTGCCCGGGTCCGTGCGCCACACGACCTCGCCGGTCTCGCGGCTGATGACGATCACGGCGGAGGAACTGCGCAGGCTGGCCAGGACGTTGCCGTCGGCGAGCGGGGTCACGGAGTTGATGAGCGGCCAGTGCTCGCGGGCGTAGTCGGGGTGCAGGGCGTACGCCTCGCGGTCCAGGTGGTCGGCGGCGCGCCAGGACCACACCGGGGAGCCGTCGGCGTCGAGCTGGACGATCGTGTCGGCCCAGACCGTCCCGCCCCCGGCCTCGGAACCGGGCACTCCGCCGCGCACGGCTTCCGCGTCCGTGCCCGTCAGGGGCTCGACGGCGGTGTAGAGGACGCCGCCGTCGTCGAGGTGGTGGGCGTCGTGGTGCTGGAGGGGGTCGACGTGCTCGCGCAGCGGAGTGCCGTCGGGGGCGTAGACGCCCATGACTCCGCCCCGGTACTTGTGCCACATGGGGAAGAGGGCCTGCCGGCCGGGGAGCACGCCGTTGTGGGCGAGGTCCCCGCCGGGCAGGATCCGCGCGTGCCGCCCGGCCCGGTACGGCAGCTTCCAGGTGTGCGCCTCGGTGCCGTCGAGGCCGATCAGGTGGACGCGCCCGCCGTCGGTCAGCGGTGCGAAGAGGGTGTATCCGGGGAAGGCGCGGTCGGGGTCCAGAGCGATGAGCCCCGTGCCGCGGCGGCGGCGCTGATTCTGGTCGACGGTGGTCACGGCGGGCCCTTCCGATGGGGTCAGAATTTCTTTGACGAGGTGGAACTTCTTTGACGCTAGGGGAGTTGTGTGTCAGCGGTGTGACAGGAGCACGAAGCCTCGCGCGACCCCGCATAGGGTGACCGCGGAAGGCGGGCGACCATGGCGGAAACGGGTGCGCGGGGCGTGGCAGGACGGAGCGTGGATGTGGGCGGTACGGGCGCGGGGGAGGAGCCGGACGCGGGTGTGCCGGGGACGGACGCGCCGGGCCGTGGCGGCGGGCCGCACAGTGGGCTCGGCGGGGCCGTCCGCCGGCGGCGGCGCGCCCTGGACCTGACCCTGGCCGCCCTCGCCGACCGCAGCGGCCTCTCCGTGCCCTTCCTCAGCCAGGTCGAGAACGAGCGCGCCCGCCCCAGCATGCGTTCCCTGCAACGCATCGCCGACGGCCTCCGGAGCACCGCCGTTCAGCTCATGGCCGCCGCCGACGACGCGCGCGCGCCGCTCCACGTCGTCCGCGCCCAGGACGATCCCGGCCTCGCCCGGAACGCGGGAGTGCGCCCCCTGGTGCGCGGGAACCGCCGGCTGCACGCCCTCGAATTCACCGGGCCGCAGCAGGCCGACCGCGAATTCCTGCACGAGAACGACGAGTTGATGTACGTCGCGGACGGCACCGCCGAGGTCCACGCCGAGGGCCGCACCCTCGTCCTGGAACGCGGCGACACCCTGTACCTCGCGGGCGGCGTGCGCCACCGCTGGCGCGCCACCAGCCCGGACACGCGCGTGCTGCTGGTGGCGGTGGCGGACGGCGACCAGTACTGACGTACCGTCAGAAGCCTTTCACCGTACGGCTCCTACATCACCGGCGGCTCGTCGTGCAGGACGCGCTGGAAGAGATGGCTGTCCTGCCACCTCCCGTCGATGTGCAGGTAGCGCGGCGCGGTGCCGATCCGGTCGAATCCGCACTTCTCCAGCACCCGCTGGGACCGCACGTTGCGCACCACCGTCGACGCCTCGACCCGGTGCAGCCCGAGCGCCTCGCCCGCCGTCTCGCACACGTGCCGCACCGCCGCGCTCGCCAGGCCCCGCCCCAGGTGCCCGGCGGCCACCCAGTACCCGAGGGAAGCGCTGCAGAACGGCCCCCGCACGATCCCCGACAGCGTCACCGCACCCACCACCCGCCCCTCCCGCACCATCAGCCACGGTACGAGCCTCCCCTCCTCGTGCTGCGCGAGCCGGTCCCGCAGCCGGGCCGCCTGGCCCTCGGCGGTGAAGTAGCTCTCCGGCCAACGGGGTTCCCAGGGGCTCAGGTGCTCCCGGTTCTCCCGCACGGCCGCGGCGAGCGCCTCGGCGTCCTCGAGGGCGGCGAGGCGCAGGTCGACCCCTCCGGGCAGGGCATACGTCGAAATGATCACGCGGCCACGGTAACCGCGCTCAGGACGGCACCGGGCCGCCGTCCTGCAAGTACAGGCTTCCGCCGGTGCGCAGCGCCTCCCGTACGAGTGCGAGGCGCGCCGTCTGCCGCGGGCCGACCAGGGGTTCCCACTCCTCCACCGTGCGCAGGCCCCAGTCGTCGTGCTCCGGGGACAGCACCGGGGTGAACGAGGCGCGGGTGATCGCGGGGCCGCGGAAGAGGAACTGCGCGTACGGGGCCAGGCCCCGCGGGCGGCACCAGTCGACGCCCAGCAGGGCGGGGCCGCAGGTGAGCTGGTGCGCGGTCTCCTCGTCCACCTCGCGGACCGCCGCCTCCCACGGGTCCTGCCCGTGCTCGACCGTTCCGCCGGGGAACTGCCAGACGTCCTCGTACGTGGCGTGCAGGAGCAGCAGGCGCAGGTCGGGGTCGTGGAAGACCACGGAGGCGGCGGAGGTCGTGCGGACCATGGAGGCCAGCCATTCCTCGTGCGTGGGCTGTTGCTGTACGGCCGTGTCCATGCTGCGCAGTATTCCCCACGGCGCCGGACCGGGCCCGAACTTCCTCTGGGGGAGGGCCAATTGATCACCCCTTACGGTGAACGCCCCCGCCGTCGTCCCCGCCCGTGCCGACGAGCGCCGTACGGGAGAGCGGGCGAGAGGGTTGACACCCCGCGAACGGGTCAGGCTTACCTCCGTCGCCGACCCGCAAGGAGCCCACCGTGCACCTCCGCCACGCCAGGTACTCCCGTACCGCCCGCGCCGTCCTCGTCACGGCTTCCGCCGCGGCGGTCCTCGCCCTCTCCGGCTGCTCGGCGCAGGACGCCAGCTGCGGCGGCGACGAGTACCCGGTCCTGGCGGTGGGCTCCACCGGCCGGGCCTGCGCCCCCGAGGGCGAGGAACCCCCGAAGGGCTACGCCCGCTTCCCGGAGGGCAAGGTGCCGGAGCGGGTGGGCGACGAGTGGGACACGTACTGGCAGACCCACACCCTCGACGAGAACGGCCGTGTCGTCACGGCCCCGCAGGAGTAGCCGCGCGGAGCGGCCGGGCGGCCCCGCCGGCCCCGCGCCGTGCGTCCCGGGGCACGCGTAGGGTGAGGCGCGACGAGACGCACCGCACCCGGAACGACGGACATGAGCAGAGGACTTCGGCACGTGAGGGCGATCCCGGCGCGGTTTGCCGCGCACGTCGGACGGACCGTCAGGGACCTGCCGGCCCCGGTCAAGGAGGAGATCCACGCGGCCGTGCTGCGGGCGTGCGGCGACCCGTGGTCGTGGCCGCAGGCCGACAAGTACGAGCTCGACGACACGGTGCGGGTGATCACGACGTCCGCCGCCATCGTCCACTACGTGATCCTGACGGGCCCGGACCCGCATCTGTGGGTCTTCGCGATCGTCACCTGAGGGGGCGGGCCGGCCCGGCCCCGGATATCCTGCGCGGAGCCGCCCTCCGCCGTCAGGAACGGAGTCCGCCCCGATGACCGCCGCCCTCCTCGACGCCCGGGCGCTCAACCGCGCGACCCTCGCCCGCCAGCTCCTCCTCGGCCGTTCCGACCTGTCGCCCCTGGACGCCGTGCAGCACCTCGGCGGCCTCCAGGCCCAGGAGCCGCAGGAACCCTTCATCGGGCTCTGGTCACGGCTCGAAGGGTTCCGACCCGCGCGACTGGACGGCCTGCTGACGGAACGTCAGGTCGTCCGTACGCATCTGATGCGGCGCACCGTCCACCTCGTCACCGCCGACGACGCCCTCGCCTGGCGCTCCCGCCACGACGCGATGCTCCAGCAGAAGGTGCTCGCCGCCTACCGCCGGGAGCTCGCCGGGATCGACCTCGCGGAGCTCGCCGCGGCGGGCCGCGAGGTCATGGCCGACGGCCGGCCCCGCACCCTGGCCGAACTCTCCCGCGCCCTCGTCGACCGCTGGCCCGAACCGGGTGTGCGCCCCCTGGGCGAGCTGCTGGTCTCCGCCCTGGTCCCGATGGCCCAACTGCCCCCGCGCGGCCTCTGGCGCACCCGGGCCGGCGTCCGCAACCTCCCGCTCTCCCTCTGGCTGGGCCGCGCCCCGGACCCGCTGCCGGCCACTGCCGACGACCCGGTCGGGCAGACGCTGGTACGCCGCTACCTCGCCGCGTACGGACCCGCGGCCTCCGCGGACCTGCGGGCCTGGTGCGGTGTCGCGGGACTGCCGGCGGCGGTGGCCGCCGTACGCGGCGAGCTCGTCGCCTTCCGGGACGAACGCGGCCGCGAACTCCTCGACCTGCCCGACGCGCCCCGCCCCGACCCGGACACCCCGGCCCCGGTACGGTTCCTGCCCGCGTTCGACAACGCCGTCCTCGGCTACCACGACCGCAGCCGGATCATCGACGACGCCCACCGGGGGCTCTCGGTGGCGGGCACCCGGGTCGCCCTGGTCGACGGGCGGGTCGCCGCGACGTGGATCACGGACGCGGACGGCACGGTGACGGTCACCCCGCTCACCCGGCTCTCCCGCACCGACCGCACCGCGCTGACCGAGGAGGGGCAGCGCCTGGCCGCCTTCCTCTCCGACGGGCAGAGCGACCGGGCACGCCTCACGCCGCCCTGACGCGGGCGGACGACTGCTCCTCAGCGCCGTGGCCGCTCGGGCCCTCGGGCGCGGATGCGGACCACCTTCGCGTCCAGGTCCACCTGGAACGGCGGCTCCTCCGCCGGACGCACGTTCTTGCGGACGCGCTCCTGCTCCAGCTCGCGCCGCTGCGTCTGCGCGGCGGGGGACAGGTCCCGCAGCAGGTCCGCGCCCATCGCGGACAGGCCCCTGCGCCTGCGCCAGTGGACCCAGCCCCGGCCCTCCATCCAGAGCAGGGCACGGTCCGCCAGGAAGATCGCCGCGGCGAGCCCGGCGAGAACGGCCACCTGCCACACCGCGTTCGTCATGTGAGGCTGAACGGGCGCGGTGGGCAAGGAAGTTCCCGGGTACGGACATCCGCCCGCACCGGGCCCCCGGCGGCGGCCGGGGCTCAGCGCGGCGTGGGGGCGGGGCGGACGCCGAACCACTGCTCGGCGCCCCACGCCTCGAACCGTTCCGCCTCGACGAAGCCCAGTTTCCGGGCGAGGCGCATCGAGGGGACGTTGGCGGTTTGGGTGGCGAGTACCACCGGTTCGCCGGGGTGCGCCGCGGTGAACCGGTCGAGTGCGGCCCGGCACGCCTCGGCGGCGTACCCGTGTCCCCACGCCCGCGGCAGGAATAGATAGCCGAGTTCGGTCCTCCCGGCGGCCTGCGGGAGGAGCCCCGTGTCCCGTTGGAGGGTGAGTCGGCCGATCATCGCCCCGTCGCGCTCGACCACGAAGCAGCCCGGGCGCCGGCCCGGCACCTCGGGCATCGCGCGTTCGAGCTCCTCGCGCGGCTGCGGGCCGCCGACGTACGCGTTCACCTCCGGGGAGGAGAACAGGTCGACGAAGGCTCCGCGGTCCCGCGCCTGCGGCGCGCGGAGCACCAGGCGTTCGGTCCGCAGGGGCTCGGGGAGCCAGGGGTCCGGTGTGTTCATGCCGGGCAACCTACCGTTCGGTCATGCGCGCGCGAGCACCCGCCTCATCGGACCGGGAAGCCGAACTCGTAACCCTGGGAGAGGAGTTGGGGCAGCAGCCTGCGCAGTGCCGCGACGGTCTGGGTACGGTCGCCGCCCGCGTCGTGGAAGAGGATCGTCGGGCCGTTGCGGAGTTCGCGCCCGACGGTCTCCACCATCGTGGCCGCACCCGGCCGCTGGAAGTCCTTGCTGTCCACGTTCCAGCCGAGGGGACGCATGCCCCGGTCGGCCGCCAGCCCCCGGCTGTACGGGGTGAACGCCCCGCCCGGCGCCCGGTAGTACATCGGCCGCACGCCGCCGGACGCCTCGGTGATCATGCGTTCCGCGTCGAGGATCTGCTGCTTCTGGTACGCCGGGGACTTCTTGTCCATGGCCGTGTCGTGCGACACCGAGTGGTCGCACAGCCGGTGCCCGGCCGCCACGACCTTCTTCACGAGGTCGGGGTACGCCTTCGCCTGCGGTCCGACCATGCAGAACGTGGCCTTCACCCGGTGCTTGCGCAGCAGCTCCAGGACCTGCGGGGTCCAGGTGGGGTCGGGGCCGTCGTCGATGGTGAGGTTGAGGCCGCGCGGGCCCGCGTCGGAGGCGTGCGCGATGCTCGCGTCGACCGGCCGGGCGGGGGTGCGGGGAGCGGCGGTGGCCGGCGCCTTCGCCGCGGGCGGCGCCCCGGTGCCGGCCTGTGCCGTCCACACCGAGGCGCCGCCCGCCAGCAGGGCCACGCCGAGCGCCGCCCCGACGGCCTTGCCGTACCAGCCCCGTCCACTGTCGTGTCGTCCCATGTCCGCCCCTTGTCCGCGCTGTTCCTCGTCCGTGCCGTGCGATCACTGGGCAGGACGAGGCGCGGCGGCTAAGGGATCCGTCCGTTACGGATTACGGACAATTCCGCCGATGTTCGGGGACAACCCGCGGACGAGTTCCGTCCCCGAGGGGCGGCTGTGGCTGAACGGGACGGCCGTGGACGACGCGAGGGCCGTGGCTGACGGGAAAGCCGTGGCTGACGGGGGGCGTGCGCTACGCGACGGCCGTGCCCTCCAGCTCCACCACCTGCCCGGGGACCGCCAGTCGGCGTACCTCCAGCATCGTGGTCGTCGGGGCCGCCCCGGCGGCCCCGAGCCGCCCCGCCAGCGCGCCGTAGTGCGGGAAGAGCCGGTCGATGTCGGTGCTGTAGACGTTCAGCCGGACCAGATGCGCGAGGGTCATGCCCGCCTCGGCGAGCACCGCCTCCAGGTTGTCGACGCTCAGGGCGAGCTGCGCCGCGACGTCGCCCTCGTGCTGCGGTCTGCCGTCGGCGTCCATCGCGGTCTGCCCGGACACGTACAGGGTGCGGGTCTCGCCGGAGACGAGTTCGCCCTGGTGGAAGCCCAGCTCCAGGGACCAGTCCACCGGGTTGACGGGGGTGCGCTCGATTGCCATGACGGCTCCATTTCGACGCGTGCGGACATCCGGCGTGCGGAAGCCCCCACGGGGAACACGGGAGTGCGTACGTCCGTCGACGTCGCGGTCATGACCCTCTCAACCCATGTACGACATCCTTGGTCAGGTATTCCGGCCGACGTGGAACGAGGCGGCGGCTACAGCCCGTCGTCCTCCCGGAGCAGCGGGCAGCCGAACGGGAGCACCCGCTCGGACAGCCGGCCCAGGACCCGGTCCTCGGTCAGGGACGCCTCCGCCAGCCAGTCGTACGCGGTCAACTGGTCCAGGAACTCGCCCAGTTGCCCGGCGTCCACGCCGCACAGCGACGCGAGCTCCGCCGCCTCCAGCCCCTCCCCATCCGCCCCCAGGCCCCCGTCGGCGGTGCTGTGCGCCGCGCAGGCCAGCGCGAGCAGCCGCGTCGCCGCCGGGGTCTTCTTCTTGCGGAGCTTGCGGTCGCCGACGCCCTTCTGCGCCCAGCCGGACAGCTTCGTACGCGCCAGCTTGCCGAAGCCGAACGGCCCGGCCGCGCCCTCGGCGGGCACCAGCGACGGCACCAGGATGCCGGTGGGGTTCTCCGGCGCGGACGTCAGCAAGTCCTCCACGGTGGAGGGCAGCCGCATCCACCCGGCGTCGACGAGGTCCTGGAGGGCCCGCGCGGGGTCGCCCAGCGGCCAGCCGGTCACGTCCTGGCCGGTGACGTTGCCGTGGCCGGTGCGGGCCGAGCGCAGGGTGAGCAGCAGCGTCAGCAGGCGGGCCTCCGGGCCCGGCACCGGCGCGTGGTCCCGTACGTGGGCGAGCACCGTCCGTGCGTGGGTCCAGTGGTTCGGGCTGCTCAGCAGGCGCTCGACGCCGTCCGAGAGGCCCTCGCCGGTGCGGTGCGCGTGCTGGGTGCGGGCGGTGGCCGCGGCCTGCTCCGCGCGCCGCGCCTCGGCGCGCAGGCTCCCGTCGCCCGTGCTGTCCGCCCAGGCGACGAAGGCGAGCGCCTTGCGCTCGTGCAGCCCGGCCAGGGCGGCGAGGTCGGGCTCGCCGGACTTCTGGTAGGCGCGGAACGCGTCGCCCAGCTCGATGAGTTCGTCCCGCAGGGTCACCGGCCGCAGGTCGTGCGGCACCAGCCGCTGCGCGATCTTCCCCTGCCGCCGGGGCCGCCGCGGCCGCGGCGCGGTCGCCCGGTACGCGGGCCCACCGGGGCCCGCGCCCGGAGCCGGCCCCGCCCCCGGCACGGACGCCCCCGCGGCGGAGAACAGCGGCGCGCCCACCCCGCCCGCGATCGGCGCCGCGCCACCGGGCGCGGCGGCCTGCGCCTCGCCCGGTCCCCGCGTCCGCTGCCGGCCCGGCCCCTGCGCCTGTTCCTGGGCCGACGCCACCACCCGCGCCGTCGGATGCGCCGCCGCGCACCGCGCGCAGCACTCCCAGGCCCGCCACCAGCGCCCCATCGGATCCACCGCCACCGCCAGCACCACCGCCCCGCCGCACTGCGGAGCCAGTGCGTTCCGCCCGGTCTCGGCGTGCGCCTGGCACCCCTCGGCGCGGCACGCGCAGGCCGCCCGGGCGCGCGGGCCGCCCGCCGCCCGCAGGTGCGCGGTGAGGTGCGCGTTCGCGTAGGCGCGCCCCTCGGCCGCCGAGGGCAACTGCCGCGGCGCACAGGCCGGACGGCTGCAGGCCACCTTCACCGCCGCCACGTCGCGCCCCACGGCATCCAGGCGTACGGTCCACGACCGTCCCGCCACCCGCTCGCTCTCCACATGGGCCTGCGCCACGAACTGCCCCTCCCTGCGTGCTTCTTGACCGAAGGTCCGGAACCCGGAAGACGCGGATCCGGAACCGCTGGGGGACATCATCCAACATTCGCGACCGCACCGTGCGACGAACCGACCACGCAGCGTCAACCCGCCGGGAGCGGAATCCGCCTCAGCGGCGGGGGTTGGCGTTCTCCAGGTTCTCCCGGACCTGCCCGAGGACCTCGGAGAACCCCTTGGCGACCCCCGTCATGGCCCCCTCCTTCGCGCTGCGCGGTCCGGACGTGCCCTTGCCGCCGCCCGACCCGGACGTGCCACCCAGGAGCTCGGTCAGCCCCGCGGGCTTCTTGGCGCCGGTCTCCAGATCGAGGCGGTTGCAGGCCTCGGCGAACCGCAGATAAGTGTCCACACTGGCCACGACGATCCGGATGTCGATCTTCAGGATCTCGATGCCGACCAGCGACACCCGGATGAACGCGTCGATCACCACCCCCCGGTCCAGGATCAGTTCCAGTACGTCGTACAGCCCGCTCGTGCCCCCGCCGCCGCCCTGCCGCGGTGTCATCGCCGTCGTCATGACCCGTGCCTCCTGCTCCTCGACCTCGTACGGGTTCATGTGCCCGCGGTTCGCGCGTTCACCGCGCCCGCGCCGCCCCGCTACGGGGTCGGGCCGCCCGGGACCGGGTCGGCCACGTTGTCCTCGGCGGGCCGGTCCCGCCCCGCCGGGCCCCGGGCGAAGGCGCGCAGGACGTTGGCGGTGACCGTGCGGGTGAAATGTCCGGCGCGGGCGTCCAGGCCGTGGTTGGCGCGGCCGCCGGCGGGGCCGGTGGCGTCCAGGGCCTCGACCCAGCGCATGGTGCCGGTCGCGAAGACGGCCGCCCCGCCGGGCAGCGTCAGATAGGCGGTGTCCGCGTACGAGGGGCGGCCCTTGCACACCACGGGGGAGCGGGACAGGATCTCCAGCGGCCGCGGGGTCGGATGGGCCAGGTTCACCCGGTCGAACTCCACCCCGACGAGGTGCGGGAACGCGTCGCCCGCCCGGGCCCCCGTGCCTGCCAGCAGCCAGTGCTCCGGGCGGGTCACCACGTACGGGGCGTCCACCGGATAACCCGCGTAGATCACCCCGAGCAGCGTGCTCTCCGGATCGGGGTCCGGGAGGCGCCGGAAGTCGTTCGTGGCGGGGAGGCCGCGCCGGAAGCCGGGGTCCCGCGCGTAGTCCTCCTTGTAGCAGACGGCCACCCGGTCGGGGCCGACCGGCGAGCCCTCGAAGCGGGTCCGCCGGTAGCAGCAGTTCGCCCCGAGCACGGCGAGGTTGGTCCCGGAGTCGCGGGCGCGGGTGACGTGCAGGCGCTGCTCGGGGCTCCAGTACTCGTCGTGGCCGAGCGAGACCACCGCCGCCGCCCCGTCGAGGGCGTGCGGGTCGCGGGCCAGGTCGACGCCCGTCGTGTACGCCAGGGGCAGGCCCAGCTCCTCGGCGAGGGCGACGAGCGGAGCCTCGTAGACGAGGAACTGGCCGGCCCCCCGCGCGTTCGCGTACGGGCGGTCGAAGGACACCTGCAGCGCCCGTGACGCCGCCGTGCCGCTCTTCCCCCGGTAGAGGTCCGCGCCGCCCCACCGGTTGTACGCCTGCCAGGTCGCCACCGCGCTCACCAGCACGGTACGGCCGGCCGCGTCCGGCGAACGGACCGTCACGGGCACGAAGCGCTGGGCCCGTCCGTCCGTGGTGTCCAGGCGCAGCAGGTAACTGCCCTCGGGCCAGCCCGAGGTGTCGAGCTCGGCGGTCCGCCGCCAGGGGGCGCGGGCCATGCGGGTCGCGGCGTCCATGGCCGCGGCGGGCTGGCGCAGGCCGGGCAGCGGCCCCGAGCGGTGGACGAGCCGGGCCCGCCGTCCCCCGTACCAGCCCATCCGGTACGCGGACACGGTGTACGCCGCCGCCGTCGTCGAGACCCGCAGCCCCAGCGGCTCGCCCGCGAGCACGCTGACCCGCTCGGCGAAGCCCTCCACGGCACGCGCGGGCCCCGCCCGGGTGATCCGCCAGTCCGCCGCGCCCGGCAGGGCGTTCTCGGCCGCCACGTCCAGCGCCTGCCGGTGATGCGGCGGTGCGTCGCGTGCCGCCGCGCGCGCCACCGTCCCCGGCAGGGCGGCGAGCGCTGCCGCGCCCAGCCCCAGTACCGCCCGCCGCCCGGGCCCGCCGCCGCTGTCCTCCGTGTTGTGCCGCACTGCCACACCGTCCCGAATGTCCGTATTGGTAGGGCAAGTTCTAACCCACCGGGGCGCCGGGGGCCGCCGTGACATGCGGGAGGCGCGGGAGGGCTCCGCCCGGGAGGCGCGCGGATATCCGGATGCGCGGTGCCGCGGCCCCTGCGACCCTGGCCGTATGCCTCGACGGATCGTGTTCGTACAGCTGAAGACGGGTCACGACACCGACCGCGGGCCCTCCTGGATCGGGTGGGCCGACTTCTCCACGACCTGGCGCACGGCCTCCTTCCACGGGAGGACACTGCGCCGGGCCGCAGGCGGGTCCGGCGCGAACTTCTACGACACGGTCAGCGGCGAGGAGTTCTGGGTGTCCGGCCCGAAGCGCGACCGCACCGACACCCGCTACGGCCCCCGCACCACGCGGATCGAACCGGACGCCGCCGACGCCTACCGCGCCTTCCTGGACGGCGCGCCGCTGCCGGGACGGGAGAACGGCTGAGCCGTCGCCGCCGGGCGGGGCCGCCGCGAGCACACCGCGTCGCCTCACCAGGGGCGGGCGTCCCAGGCGGGAAGCGGACGCGGGCGCGGCCGGAGTTCCAGCAGCCGGTCGGCCAGGGCGGAGCCGAGCCGGCCGACGGCGTGCAGGCGGTCGTGGTCGCGGGTCATGGCGGCGACCGCGCCCAGCCGGTGCACGAGCCGCTCACGCGCGGAGACGCAGCCCCAGGTGAAGTCCTGGACCGGTACCCGGGCGAGCTGGTCGGCGGTCCCGCGCTGAGCCCGCTCGACGAGCGCGTCGCCCTGGATCAGCCAGCCCGCGCACGCGTCGGCGAGGTCCCCCGGCACGTCCTTCCCGGTGCGGTCGCGCCAGGTGGACCGGTAGACGTCCTCCGCCTCCGCGAGCGGGGCCCCGGTGACCGACAGGGCGCACCAGCAGGTGGGGAACCCGATGCGGAAGTAGGCGAGCTCGGTCAGGCCGTTGCCGAGCGCGGCCCGCTCGAAGTCCACGAAGCGGACCCCGTCGGCGGTGCGCAGATCGTTGCCGGGGCAGGGGTCGCCGTGCAGCAGCGCGTGGTACGGAGCGGGGTCCAGCCGGTCCAGGAGACCGGCGAGCTGCTCGGGCGCCGCGTCCGGCACCGGCACGTCGAGCGCCCTGGCCAGCGCGAGGAAGGACTCCGCGTCGGTGGCCGTGGGCCCCGACCAGGCCGGGAGCGCGCCCGCGTCGGCGGGAGCGGTCAGGGCGTGCAGCCGGGCCAGCGCCTCGGCGTACCCCGGCAGCCAGTCGTCGGTCCTGCCGAGGTCCGCCACGTGCTCCAGCACCAGCACGCGCGCGGCCGGGTCCGTCGCGAGCACCGCCGGGGCCACGGCGGGCGCGGCGGCCCGCCCCGCGAGGCGCAGCCCGGCGGCCTCCCGGGCGAACCGCGTGTCCGCGTCCGCGCCCGGGTCCCCGCCGTCGGTGATCTGCTTGACGACCACGAGCCGCCGGCCGGCCAGCCGCACCCGCCACACGCGCGAACGCGGGCTGCTGTCCAGGAGCTCGGCCCGCCGGGGAGCGCCCACGGCGGCGAGCAGGACCTCGGTGACCTCGTCGCTCAGCATCCCGGCACGCCCCGGGAGCCCGTCCGCGCCCGGTGCCGGGCGGTCGCCGCCTGCGCGTGGTGGCCGAGCCGGTCGGCGAGGCGGGCCTGGGCGAGCCAGTTGTACGGGCTGGACGGACGCAGCGCGATGCGTTCGCTGAGCAGGGTGCGGGCCAGGTCGTGGCGGCCGGCCCGCAGGGCCGCCTCCAGCAGGGTCTTGTGGACGGCGTCCCGCTGGGCGTGGCTGCCGCCGAAGGAGGCCAGGCGGTGGCGCAGGGGGAGGAGCAGGTCGATCGCCCGCTGGTCGCGGCCCGTCCCGTACGCGACGAGCGCCTCGCACACGGGGAGGCCGACGGCGGCGGTCATGGCGCGGTTGGAGGACGAGGGGGCGGTGGCGAGCCAGCGGCGGCGGTCGGCGACCAGCCGCTCGGCGTCGCCGACGCGGCCCGCGCCCACGTACGCCATCACGACGTGCATGTCGTTGAAGGCGTAGTGCGGGCCGTCCGCACGTCCCGCCCAGCCCCCCGCGAGGCGCTCCCAGCGGGCCGACACGTCGTGCCCCGCGAGCAGCAGGCGCCACAACAGGGCCGAGGCGTCCAGGAGTTGCATGGCCAGGGGCGGGGCGTCCGGCGGGTGGACGGAGCTGTCGTAGACGTCCAGGACGCGGGCGGTGTCGTCCGCCTCCAGTGCGAACAGGGCGTAGTGCCACCAGTTGTGCACGGTCAGGAAGTTGCCGGTCGTCCAGTCGGCGGCGCGCGCGTCGAGGAAGCCGATGCCCTCGGCGAACCTGCCGCGCATCTCGAAGGTGTGGGCCACGCCGTGCACGCCCCAGACGTCCCGCGGGTTGCGGGCGAGGGCGTCCAGGCCGGCCTCCTCGGCCTGTTCGTAGTGGCCGGACTCCTCCAGGCCGAAGGCGTACATGCCGCGCAGGGGCCCGTAGTGGGGGTCCTCCTCGTCCCAGGCGCTCAGCGCCCCGCCGATCCGGTCGCGCAGGCGGCCCGCGTCGCCGATGAGGAAGTCGAGCTGGTGGCCCGCCAGCAGGGCCAGGGCGTCGCACGGCCAGCCGACCGACAGCTCGTCCAGGACGCGGGCGGCGCCGTGCAGGTCCCCGTCGAGGCAGGCTCCGGCGGCGGCGAGGTGCAGGCGCTCGCGCGGGGTGAGGGCGGACGCGTCCAGGGCGGCACGGAACCGGGCGTACGGGCCGCGGGCCGCGGCGGCGTCCTTCTCCTCGGTGCCGAGGGCCGCGAGGTAGGCGCTCAGGGCGTGGGCGACGGGGGAGCGGGGCGACGCCCGGAGGGCGTCGGCGGTGTGGCCGACGACCTCCGGGCGGAAGAAGAGGAGGGCGTCCAGGGCCTGTTCGAGGTGTTCGGCGGCCTCCGGGGTGGTGTGGGTGAGGCGGTGGCGGTGCCGGTCGCGGGTCATCGGAACTCCCAGGGGGTGGGTCTGCGGGGTAATCCTGCCCGGACCGGGCGCCGCCCAAGGCGGCTCGTCCGCCCGGACCGCGGGCACCGCGAGCCGGCTCGCCCGGGGAATTCTTTTCGGCCGGGGCCCCGTTTCCCGCCGGACGCCAAGGGCAGGCGGTTGTTCGAACGACGAAGGAAGGACCACATCATGAGCGCTGGAGAGAAGGCCAAGGCCAAGGCCGAACAGGTCGTCGGCAAGGCCGTCAAGAAGACCGCCCACGCGGCCGGCCAGGACACCACGGCCGCCAAGGGCGCCGCTCTGGAGGCACGGGGCGAGGCCCGGGAGGCCAAGGAGAAGGCCAAGGACACCTTCACGCGCTGACCCCCGGCGTACGCCCCTTCCACGGGCAGGGCGGGTCCCCGGCAACCACCCGGGGGCCCGCCCTTTCGCGCGCCCGTGCCCCCTGTGCCCACCGCTGGTAAAGCAGGTGACGGACGGCCCCCACCGGTGCAAGCTGCCGGGATGCGACCGGACGCGAACGTGGACATGGCCGAGGTGGACGCCCTCCTGGTCGGGCGGTACGGCCCCGGGGCCGAGGGCTGGGCCGGCGCGGTCCCGGCCCTGACCGCCCGGCTGGCCTCGCGGTGGGGACTCGTGCCGGGGGAGGTGTTCGCCGCCGGGGCCTCCTCGGTCGTGCTGCGCTGCCGCTGGACCGACGGAACACCCGCCGTCCTCAAACTCAGCCCGGACCGCGCCCTGCTGACCCGACAGGCCGACATGCTCCGCCTGTTCGCCCCGTCGGGCCGCGTGGCCCGGCGTCCTGGCCGTCGACGCCGCCGCCGGGGCCATGGTGCTGGAGGAGGTCCGGCCCGGCACCGAGGCCGCACACCTGCCGCAGGATCAACTCCCGGATCTGTGGGCCGCGTTGCTCGCCGATCTGCACGCCGTCGCGCCGCCCGCGCACTGGCCGCTGGACCTGCGGGGCCGGTTCGAGGAGTCCTTCGCCCGGATCGGACGCCGGCTGTCCGAGCCGCTGATCGGCGCCCGCGTCGGCCGGACCGCGTGGCGGCGGGCGATACGGCGCTGCGAAACCCTGCTGGACAGCCAGGAGGAGCCCGTGCTGCTCCACGGCGACCTGCACCTCGGCAACGCGCTCGACGGCGGCCCCTCGCGCGGCCTGGTCGCGATCGACCCCAAGGCCTGTGTGGGCGACCCCTGTTTCGACGCCGTCGACTACGTGGTCGCCGGGGCGGGTGACGAGGGCGTCGAGGCCCGCTGCCGACGGGTGGCGAGTGCCTGCGGCCTGGACGGTGAACGGCTGTACGCCTGGAGCCGGGTGGTGGCACCCATGGCGGCCGTCGCCCACCTCACGCACGGCGGCCCGCCGGCGGCACTCGACGAACTCCTGGCCCTGTCCCGCTGATTCCTCCCGAAGCGGGACCCCCGCCGGGGAATCCACGGGCCGGCTCGCGTCTATCCGTACTCGTCGGGGGTAGACGTGCGGTCCTGAAGGCGAGCCGAAGGCGGGCGGGTTTCCTTGGAGGCCCCTTTTCTGCTGGAATGTTGCCATACATAACAAATGTTCCCTGACAACAGAAGCGAGTGACGGCATGTCCTATCCCAACCACCCCCCGCAGAACAACGATTACGGCCAGCCGCACCACGGCGCCCCGGCTCAGCAGAAGAACGGGCTGGCCATCGCCGCCCTGGTCCTCGGCATCCTGTCCCTCTTCGCCTCCATCACCCTCATCGGCGGAATCCTGCTGGGTCTGCTCGCGGTGATCTTCGGCATCATCGCCGCCCGGAAGGCACGCGGCGGGCGCGCCCCGAACGGCGTGATGGCCATCATCGGCGCCGTGCTCGGCGGCCTGGGCATCATCGCCTCCGGCGTGATCATCGCGGTCGGCGCCTCGCTCCTCAACTCGGAGGAGTTCAAGAACCTCAACGACTGTGTGCAGCAGGCGGACACGCAGAGCGAGAAGGACGCGTGCGCGGACAAGTTCAACAAGGACGTGGGCAACTGACCCAGGCCGCCGGAGGCCCTGCGCTTCGTACCCCCTGAACGCCTCGACGTACAGGGGGACTCGGCGCAGGGCCTTTTTCGGCGGCCGCGGTGCGCGACGGTCCCGCTCGACTGCGGACGGCCGGCTCCGGCGGTCGTGGGCCCGGTCCGGTCTCAGCTCTGGGTGCCGCGCCGGCGCCACAGGACCGTACCGCCGAGCAGGACGACGGCGGAGAGGCCGGCCGCGCCCGCGACGAGGCCCGTGTCGGCGCCCGGGGCGGGGGCGATCGTGGCGCCCGCGTTGACGGCGCCCCGGGGGACCGCGCGGTCCTCGACCCGGGCGGACGTTCCGGCGGAGCGGTGCACGGGGGCCACGGCGTGGCGCTGCACGGGAGCCCCGGCGTGGTGCTGCACGGGCGTCCCGGCACGGTGGTCCACGGGGGCCACGGCGTGGTGCTTGTTCGGGGTCGTGCGCGGGTGCGGGGCGTCGGCGATGCCGAACTTCACCGAGTCGATCTTCCGGTCGCCGACGTACCCGTCCACCCGGTCGTAGCCGGGCTTGGCGTTCGCGGCGACGGTGGCCGTGCCGTGCCAGAGGGAGGAGTCCGCGTCGCGGGTGAGGTTCACCGTGCCGCCGAAGGCACCGGACCGGACGCGGGCGGAGCCCTTCAGGTCGCCGCTGTCGATGGTGACGCGGACCCGGTCGCCCGGCCCGGCCCCGTCCGTCGACAGGCTCAGGGAGGCCCGGCGGGGGGCGGGGGCCGCGACCGTGTTCACCAGGATGCGGGCGGAGGTCTGCGCGCCCGTGTCGCCGAAGTCCGCGACGGACTTCACGGGGAGGGTGCCTGTGCCGGCGTCCCGGGAGACGACGGCGGTGCCGGACCAGGACGTGCCCGAGGCGTCGGTCGCGGCGAGGTGGGCGGTGCCGAAGGCGGGGGAGGACACGGTGACGCCGCGGGAGGCGTTGGCGGAGGTGGTCGCCGTGATGGTGACGCTCTCCCCGGCGCGGAATCCGGCACGGTCCCGGGGGGAGGAGAGCCGGAGGGTCACCTGCGCCTTGTCGGCCTGGACGGCGTTCTGGTCCCCGTCCTGCTGCCGGCCCGACCGGCTGTCGTCCGGCGACGAGGACACCGTGACGGCCGGCGCGGGCGACGGGGCCGGAGCGTCGGCGAACGCGGCCACGGGCACGGCGAGTGCCGCAGCCGTGACGACGGTGATGGCCGAAGCGGTGAATGCCTTGCGCATGAGCGGAACCTCCTTGCACGGCCGGGGCCTTTTCCCCGGCACGGTCTTTCCGGAATTCATCGTGCACCGGCCGGAACGAAGCGCGCATTCGCCGCAAGAAGGCCCTGAGCCAAAGGTCCCGAGCCGAATTCCTTGCGCCCTCCCGCCCCTTTGGGAAAGTGCGTACAGCCCATTACCCGTGCTTTACGTCACATTCAGGAAGAAAGTCCCGCGATACGTCCAGAGGTCATCGCGGCCTCCGCGAGGGCATCGGTGGAACGCTCCACGGACCGTACCGCTGGCTGACGGCACGTCAGGTCGGTCCAGGCGCAAGGAAGTCGGCTCGCCCGTGCGGCAGCCCTCAGGCGTTCCCGCCTTCGTCCCCGTCCTCGTTCACGCTCGTACGGACCGGGGTGCCCGCCTCCACGGTGCGGCTGACCGTGCAGAGCCGGTCGTGCGAGCTCTTCACCGCCCGGGGCAGGATCGTCCGCGCGCGGTCGCCCTCGGGCCCCTCCGGGAACGCCACCTCGAAGGCCACCCGGAGGTCCCGCATGCTGTTGCCGCTCTCGTCGGCGACCTTGTGGCCGCTGGTCTCCACGGAGAAGACGGTCGCCTCCGTGTGCCGCCCGGTGGCGGACTCCACGTCGACGGCCGTGCAGCCGCCGAGCGCGGCGAGGAAGAGCTCGACGGGTGTGAAGTCCGCGTCCCCGCCGGTGCCGAAGCTGAGGCTGCCGCCGCGCGCGTTGGTGACGGTGAAGCGGCCGGGGCCGGAGCGCTCGATGGTGACGGAACGCAGGGTCTTGTCGTTGTCGGTCATGCTGCTGACGGTAACCCCACCCCGCCCCCGGTCCCCGCCGGGCCGCGGCCGCCCCGGGTGTGTCCGAGGACTGCGTCACACGGGCACACCTGGGGCGGGCGGGACAAGTACCGCTAAGGCGCGCCCGGTTCGCCGTGTGTCGGCGGGGGGAGGGATCTGCTCCGGCGCCGGCCACGGGAGTGCCACGCCCCGCCGCGTGTGCGGGGGGAGCGACCGGGTGACCGCTTCCCGCGGGGTGTTCCGCGACCTGGTGCCGGGGTGCCACTACGCGTACGGCGCCGCCTCGCCGTACGCCGAGTTCGCCTTCGCCCCGCAGGGGCGGCGGCGGATTCCCGTGCGGCGGGGCGCCGCGCCCCCCTCGGCGGCGGCCCGCCCGTGCCCCCGTACCCTCGGACCGTGCTGCACCGTGTCGCCGTCCTCGTGCTCGAAGGGGCCAAGCCCCTCGACGTCGGCATTCCGGCCCAGGTCTTCACCACCCGTGCCAGCATGCCGTACGAGGTGCGCGTCTGCGGGGCCGCGCCGGGGCTCGTAGCCGGCGGGGACGGGCTCGCGTACCACGTCGCGCACGGGCTGGAGGCGCTCGACTGGGCCGATCTCGTCTTCGTTCCCGGGTACCGGCAGCCGGACCGGGCGGACCCGCCGGGGAACGTCGTCGACGCGCTGGTCGCCGCCCACGGGCGGGGGGCCCGGCTGGCCGCCATCTCCACCGGCGCCTTCGCCCTCGCCGCCACCGGCCTCCTGGACGGCAGGCGCGCCACCACCCACTGGCACTACACCCGCGCCCTCGCGGCCCGGCACCCCCTCGTGCGGGTCGACCCGAACGTGCTGTTCGTGGACGAGGGCAGCGTGCTGACGTCGGCGGGCGCCGCCTCCGGCATCGACCTCTGCCTGCACGTCCTGCGCGGCGACCTCGGCGTCGCCGCCTCCCACCACGCCGCCCGGCGCCTGGTCGCCGCCCCCTATCGCAGCGGCGGCCAGGCCCAGTACGTACCGCGCGGTGTTCCGGAGCCGCTGGGCGAGCGGTTCGCCGCCACCCGGGAGTGGGCGCTGCGCCATCTCGGCGAGCCCCTCACCCTCGACGCGCTCGCCCGGCGGGCGGGCGTCTCGGCCCGCACCTTCTCCCGCCGCTTCGTCGAGGAGACCGGCTGCACCCCCATGCAGTGGGTGCTGCGCGCCCGCGTCGACCTCGCCCGCGAACTGCTGGAACGCTCCCAGCTCGCCGTCGAGCAGATCGCCGCCGACACCGGCCTCGGCACCGGAGCCAACCTCCGCCTCCACTTCCAGCGCATCCTCGGCACCACCCCGAGCGAGTACCGCCGCACCTTCACCCACGGCACCTGAACCCCTGGCGGGATCCTCGCGAACCATGGCGCCCGCGCCACTGTCCGCCCCGCGCGTCGCGCGCGAACCTGATGGCGAAAGAACCGCGACCAGAAGGGGCTTCACCCATGACCCGCATCGCCGTCAACGGATTCGGCCGCATCGGACGCAACGTGCTGCGCGCCCTGCTGGAGCGGGAGAGCGCGCTGGAGATCGTCGCCGTCAACGACCTCACCGAGCCCGCCGCCCTCGCCCGCCTGCTCGCCTTCGACAGCACCTCCGGGCGGCTCGGGCGGCCCGTGACCGTCGAGGGCGACACCCTCGTCGTCGACGGCCGGCGCATCAGGGTGCTGGCCGAGCGCGAGCCGGCCCGGCTGCCCTGGGCCGAACTCGGTGTGGACGTCGTCCTGGAGTCCACCGGACGGTTCACCTCCGCCGGGGCCGCCCGCGCCCACCTCGCAGCCGGAGCCAAGAAGGTGCTGGTCAGCGCGCCCTCCGAGGGGGCGGACGTCACGCTCGCGTTCGGCGTCAACACCGACGCGTACGATCCCGCCCGCCACACGGTCGTCTCCAGCGCGTCCTGCACCACCAACGCGCTCGCGCCGCTCGCCTCCGTACTGGACCGGCTCGCCGGTATCGAGCACGGGTTCATGACCACCGTGCACGCCTACACCCAGGAGCAGAACCTCCAGGACGGCCCGCACCGCGACGCCCGCCGCGCCCGCGCCGCCGGCGTCAACATCGTGCCGACCACGACCGGCGCCGCCAAGGCGATCGGCCTGGTGCTGCCGAACCTCGACGGGAAGCTGTCGGGGGACTCCATCCGCGTGCCCGTGCCGGTCGGCTCGATCGTGGAGCTGAATACGACGGTGGCGCGCGAGGTGACGCGGGACGACGTGCTGGAGGCCTACCGCGCCGCCGCACAGGGGCCGTTGGCGGGGGTGCTCGAGTACTCCGAGGACCCGCTCGTCTCCTCCGACATCACCGGCAACCCCGCCTCGTCCGTCTTCGACTCGGCCCTCACCCGCGTCGACGGCCGGCACGTCAAGGTGGTCGCCTGGTACGACAACGAGTGGGGCTTCTCGAACCGCGTCATCGACACGCTCGAACTCCTCACCGCCTGACGCGGGGGAACGGCGGCAGGGCTCACTCCCGGGTCCGCTGCCGGTGGCTCGTGTCGCACCACGGATAGCGGCGGCTGCGGTGGCACACGCACAGCGCCACCCGGAAGCGGTCCGAGCGCACCGTGCTGCCGTCCTCCAGGGTGACCTCCACCGGCCCGTCCACCATCAACGGGCCCACCCGCTGGACGGCGACACGGGCCGCGCAGGACTCCGTACCGCAGGAGGCACCGCTCGGCTCAGGGCGTTCGTTCGGCACGGATGACCACCAGCTCTTCCTCGTTGTCCGTGGGGCCGACCAGCCCCTGGGCCGTCAAGTACCCGCGTCGGCCGCGCAGCACGGGCCCGAAGCCGATGAACGACCGCTCCACCGTGGCCGCCTTCAGCCCGGCGTCGCGCAGCATCCCGAGCGTCCGCTCCGGGGCGCTGAGCGCGCTCTGCACCACCAGCAGCACCCCGCCGGGCCTCAGCAGCGTCGGAGCCTCCCGGCACATGCGGTCCAGGATCAGCCGCCCGTCCAGGCCCGCGTCCCACGCCCGCGCCCTGCCGCGGGCGGGCAGCCCGGGCCGGGGCGCGGGAACGTAGGGCGGATTGTTCAGGATCAGGTCGTACGTGCGGTCGGCGGCCGGAGCCAGCAGGTCGCCCCGCAGCACCCGCACCGGCAGCCCGGCCAGGCGGGCGTTCAGCCGGGCATTGAACGCCGCCCGCCGCGACACGTCCACGGCGGTGACCTCGGCCCCCAGCCGCGCCGCGGCCAGCGCCAACGCGCCCGTCCCGGTGCACACGTCGAGCACCCGCGCCCCGGCCGGCAGGGCCTCCCGGCGCAGCGCGGCGGCCAGCAGGGCGGTGTCCGCCTGCGGGGCGTACACCCCGGGCAGCGCGAGCAGCTTCACGCGCGGTCCTCTGTTTCTGGTTTTCCCGGTTGCCGTGGTTTCCCCGATTCCCCCGGCTCCCCCGATCTCCCCGGCTCCCCCGATCTCCCCGGCCCGCCTCATCCGCGCGCCTCTTCCAGCGGCACCCGGAGCGACGACCTGCCCGCTTCCCAGCACGCCAGCAGGTGCTCCCCGAGCCGGTCCTCCAGGAACCCGGTCGCGTCGATCCCGAAGACGACGTCCGGCGCGAGGTGCGGCTCCTCCTCCAGCAGCCCCGCGATCACGTCGTGCCGCACCACCTGCTCGTGCACCGCGTCCGCCTCCACGTGCTCGGAGTAGAAGTGCTCGGCCGCGGGTCCCGCCCCCGTGCGCGCCATGGCCTCCGCGAGGCGGCGCGAGCCCGGCGAAGAGGTGATCTCCACGGCGGCGAAGTGCCCGACGAGCGCACCCCGCAGGGCCCGGTGCAGGCCGAAGAGGGACATCAGGTTGACGGTGGCGAGCACCTGCGCGCACCCGGCGTCCAGGTAGTGGCCGTACTCGGTGTTCAGACCGAGGTCGGCCATCAGGTCGGCGAACAGCTTGGCGTGCACGCGCTCACCGCGTCCGCCGCCGAACTCGTCGAACTCCACCGCCGCCATGCCCGCCTTCGCCCGCCCCCACAGCCGGGGCAGCACCCAGGCGTGCGGGTCGGCCTCCTTGAGGTGGTAGAGCGAGCGCTGCGCCGCGTACTCCCGCAGCTGCCACAACTCGCCCTTCTCGCGGAGGCGGTGGGAGACGCCGGTGCCGTTGACGGGCTCGACGAGGAGTTCCCCGACCGCCTCGTCGACGCCGCGGACGCGGGTCGCGTCCGTGCGCAGCGCCGTCAGGAAGCGGTCCTCCAGCAGGGCGCGCAGGCGCAGCAGGTCCGGGTCCCACTCCAGGGCGCTGTCGACGCCCGCGAACCCGCGGTAGTGGAGCTCGTAGCAGAGGTAGAGGGCGAGTTGCAGGTCGTCGCCGTACGGGTCGGCCTCCTCGACCGGGGGGAGCGCCCGGGGCGCCCCCCGGAGCAGGCCGAGGACGGTTTCGGAGAGCGGCCCCCGGGCCGGGGGAAGGGTGGGGCCGGTGAAGTCGATGGGCATGGGAGTGGAAGTACCCCGTGATCTCGGAGGGGAACGCGGCGGTTGCTGCGTCCGGGTCAGTCCGTGGCGGAATTCCGGCGGGCCCCGGCGGGATTGCGCCGGGCCAGCGAGGCGTTCAGGGCGGTCGCGAAACCGCACCAGGCCGCGTACGGCAGCAGGGCGCGGGCGGCGGCCGGGTCCGTGCGGGCGGTGCGGCGGATCAGCTCCACGTTGCTCAGGTCCAGGGCGAGCGTGCCCAGCAGACCGGCCCGGGGGCTGCGGCGGCGGAAGAAGAGCTGGTTCCAGGCCGCGTTCAGCATCAGGTTGGCACCCAGGCTCAGCGCGGTGCGCCGGCGTTCGGCACCCTGCGTCCGGTGCAGGGCGCGGCCGCCCGCCCAGGCCAGCGACGCGTACAGCGGCGTCCACACCGCGCCGAACGTCCAGGACGGCGGCTGCCAGGACGGCTTGTCGAGCCGCCGGTACCAGCCGCTGTCGGCGTCCACCGCCCGCGCGCCGACGACGGCGCACGCGGTGACCGCCGCCGCGGTCATGGCGTAGGCCGGCCAGGCGCGGGAGCGCGTCCCGGCGGGCGGCGCCGTTCCGCTCCCGGTGGGTGCGGTCGGTCCGCTCTCATCAGCTGTGGTCATCCGGTTTCCTCCGTACGGTGGGCCTTCTCGGCCCGCAGGACGCGGCGGGCGGCCTTGCGGCGCAGCCGGACCGGCAGCACGAACCAGCAGAAGCCGAACCAGAGCATCACCGCGCCGACCAGGATCTCGGCGAGCACGCCGGGAACCACGAGCCGCAGTATCAGCAGGAGCGTGCAGCCGATGGTGAGAGCCAGCAGCACCATGCCCAGGATCATCAACCGGGCCGCCGCCTCGACGACTTCGTCCTTCATACGCTGGCCGGACAGGAAGCGGTGGATCGACACGGGCGCGATCAGGGAACCGGTGGCGGACGCCCCCAGGACCACGGTCAGGACGTAGACGACCCGGTCGAAGGTGTCCAGCTCCCGGAAGAGCGGGGTGAACGCGACGCTGAGCAGGAACCCGAACAGGATCTGCACCCCGGTCTGCGCCACCCGGGTCTCCTGGAGGATCTCGTGCCAGCGCCGGTTGACGCGTTCACGGGCGGACTCGGGCGGTTCGGCGGCTTCGGCGGGTCCGGCTGCCGCGGCCGGCTGTGCGGGCTGCGGTCCCGCAGGGTGCCGGCACCCGCACCGTGCCGCGTCCGGCTGAGTGTCCCGGGCGTCCGCCTGGGGGGTCCGGGCGTCCCGGGCGTCCTCCCGGGCGCGCTCCGCCGACTGCTCCGTGATGGTCATGGTTCCCTCCCGATCCAGGGGGACCGGATGCCCTGGCCGGGCGCTTTCATGCAGGTCGGTGGGTGTGGCAGGGCGGTGGCGGCGCCGGGCGGCCGAGGTTTCGTACCGGCCTATCCGGTTTATGTATCGCTCCCGGGGCACTCGGCTCTGCGACACGCACGGCGGCCGGGAGCGGCGGTTCCGGATTCCGGTTCCGCCCCGCCGCCGGACCTGGAGCCAGACGACCGGAGGAATCGCAGTGGAAGAGTCCCGCCCCCATGAGCACTCGCGTGGCAATCCGGTGAAGGAAACCGCAGAGAAGATCGTCGACGCGCTGCGGCCCGGAACGGGCGGCGGTCCCGACGTTCCGGGTCGTCCGGCGCCGGTGCCGGTGCCGGTGGAGGAGCCGACGCAGGTGCGTGGGCCGTTGCCGCCGAAGCCGGACCAGCGGGGTCCCGCGACGGTCAGCCCGACGGGTGAGGCGACCGGGGTCGACCAGGAGGTGGTGGCGCAGCGTGAGGCGTACCTGACGACCGCGCAGGGCGCCCGGCTCTACGACACCGATCACTCCCTGAAGGCGGGCGAGCGGGGCCCGGTGCTGCTCCAGGACCACCACCTGCGGGAGAAGATCACCCACTTCGACCACGAGCGCATCCCCGAGCGTGTGGTGCATGCGCGTGGTGCGGCCGCGCA
>NZ_JBIVLB010000022.1:0-107268 GCF_044751045.1 Streptomyces sp. NPDC088745 | reverse complement strand
TGCGCGGCCGCACCACGCGCATGCACCACACGCTCGGGGATGCGCTCGTGGTCGAAGTGGGTGATCTTCTCCCGCAGGTGGTGGTCCTGGAGCAGGACCGGGCCCCGCTCGCCCGCCTTCAGGGAGTGATCGGTGTCGTAGAGCCGGGCGCCCTGCGCGGTCGTCAGATACGCCTCACGCTGCGCCACCACCTCCTGGTCGACACCGGTCGCCTCACCCGTCGGGCTGACCGTCGCGGGCCCCCGCTGGTCCGGCTTCGGCGGCAACGGCCCACGCACCTGCGTCGGCTCCTCCACCGGCACCGGCACCGGCGCCGGACGACCCGGGACATCTGCGTTCGGCGCAGCTGCCCCCTTCTCGCCGGCCTGCTTGTCGGGGTGGTCTGCGGCGCTGCTGGCGCTGGAGCGGTCCACGGGGATTCCTTCCACGTACCAAGATCGGTTCCGGAGTCGTACGTCTGCTGGGTACCCCCGTCGCACAGCCCAAACGGGGAGAACAGGGCGGAAAGCAGCCTTTCCAAGGATCGGGCACCTCCCGTCCCGCCGCACCCGGAGTCCGCCACCGGCGTCCCGGCTGGCAGGCCCGGCGGGGGTGCGGCAGAGTGGGCGTAGCCGCAACGTAACTCTGTGCGACGGAGGTCCGGTCATGTGCCTCGCCGCACCCGTTGCGACCGTGTCGACCCCGGTTCCCACCGGGCTCTCCGTGTGACACACGTCGTGGCTCCCGGAGGCTCGGCGCACCGGGCAGAACGGCGATCCCCTCGCCATACGACAGGACCGCTTCCGCAGCGGGTCCCGTGCCGTCGCGCCCAAGGCAGGAGCCCATCAGCCATGATCCGCCCCAGTTCGCTAGCGTCCCCGCACGCCCCGGCCGGCCCGGGCGTGATCCGCGTCGCCTCCGTGCCCTCGGGTCATGTCTACGTGAGGCACTGCGCGGACGGGCGGCAACCCGACGGCGTGGTGCGGCTCGCGGACCCGAGACCCAACGGCGCGCCCAGTAATTCCCAGCAGTGGTGGCCGCCGGTCATGCTCGATCCCGCGTGGGTGCGCGCCCATCACACCGAGTTCGACCTGTTCCACCTGCACTTCGGCTTCGACGCGCAGACCCCCGCCCAACTGGCCGAACTGGTCCGCACGCTCAAGGAGTTCCGCAAACCCCTCGTCTACACCGTGCACGACCTGCGCAACCCGCACCAGGCCGACCCCGCCCCGCACGACGCGGCACTGGACGTCCTGATACCGGCGGCCGACCACCTCTTCACGCTGACCCCGGGGGCGGCCGGCGAGATCGCCCGGCGCTGGAACCGCCACGCCACCGTCGTCCCCCATCCCCACGTGGTCGAGGAACCCCGGCTGTCCGCCCCGCGCCCGGAGCACGAGGGCTTCCGGGTGGGCCTGCACGCGAAGAGCCTGCGCCCCAACATGGCGCTGCTGCCGGTCCTGGAAGTGCTCACCGCCGCCGTCGGGGAACTGCCCGACGCCGTGCTCCAGGTGAACCTCCACCGCGAGGCGGCCGACCCGGGCGCGCACGCCCACGCCCCCGAGGTCGTGGCGGAGCTGCGCGCCCTGGCCGCCGCCGGGCGCATCGTGCTGCGCGAGCACGACTACTTCGACGACGACCAGCTGTGGGACTACCTTTCCTCCCTGGACCTCTCGGTGCTGCCGTACGCCTTCGGCACCCACTCCGGCTGGCTGGAGGCCTGCCACGACCTCGGCACCGCGGTCGCCGTCCCGACCTGCGGGTACTACGCCGAGCAGCGGGCCTGCCTGCGGTACGGGCTCAGCCTCGCGGACGGGCTGCACGCGGGCTCGCTGCGGGCGGCCGTGCGCGAGGCGTACCGCACCCGCCCGCAGTGGCGCGCCGACGCCGCGGACCGGGCGGCCGAGCGGGCCCGGGTGGCCGAAGCGCACCGCGCCGTCTACCAGGAACTGCTGGCGTGAGCGACCCGCTGCGCGTCGCTCTGATCGCCTCCGTGCGCTTTCCCGTCAAGGAACCCTTCGCCGGCGGGCTGGAGGCGCACACCTGGACCCTGGCCAGGGCCCTGCGGGAGCGCGGCCACCGGGTGGACCTGTTCGCCGCCCCCGGCTCCGACCCCGGACTGGGAGTGCGGGAACTGCCGGTCCACCTGCCCGTGCTGAGCAAGGAGGCCCGGGCGGACGTCAGCATGCCCGATCCCAGGTGGCTGGAGGAGCACCATGCGTACCTGCGGCTGATGCTCGACCTCGCCGCGGACGACGGCCGCCGCTACGACGTCATCCACAACAACAGCCTCCACTACCTGCCGGTCGCCATGTCGCCCGCGGTGCGCGGCCCGATGTTCACCACCCTCCACACGCCCCCGACGCCCTGGCTGGAGTCCGCGATGCAGGCCCACGGCCCCCACCGGGCGGTCTACAGCGCGGTCAGCCTGCACACCGCGTCCTCCTGGCACCCGCTGGTCGCCGACGCCCGCGTCATCCGCAACGGCGTCGACACCCGCCGCTGGCGGCCGGGCCCCGGCGGCGACCAGTTGGTCTGGTTCGGCCGGATCGTGCCCGAGAAGGGGCCGCACCTGGCGGCGCTGGCCGCCCGGAAGGCGGGCCGCCGCCTGCGCCTGGTGGGGCCCGTGGGCGACCGCGGGTACTTCGATACGAACCTGCGCCCGCTGCTGGACGAGAACATCACCTACGCGGGCCACCTCACCGGCCGCGACCTGGCCGAACTGGTGGGCCGTTCGGCCGCCGCCCTGGTCACCCCGTGCTGGGACGAGCCGTACGGACTGGTCGTCGCGGAGGCGCTGTCCTGCGGGACACCGGTGTGCGCGTTCGACCGCGGCGCTCTCGGCGAGATCCTCACCCCGGAGTGCGGGACCCTCGCCCCGCCGGGCGACGTGGACGCGCTCGCCGACCTGATCGGCCACGCCGTACGGCTGGACCGCGGATCGGCGCGGCGACGGGCGGAGGACTTCTGCTCGCTGGAGGCGATGACCGACAACTACACCGACTTCTACCACGAGCTCGCCGCATGATCGGCTACTACGTCCACCACCACGGCCGCGGCCACCTGCACCGCGCCGTGTGCGTCGCGCACCGCCTGCGCACCCCGGTGGCGGGCTTCTCGTCGCTTCCCCGCCCCGCCGGCTGGCCGGGGGAGTGGACCGAGCTGCCGAAGGACACCGGCGCCGGGGCGGAGGGCGCGGCCCCCACCGCGGGCGGCACGCTCCACTGGGCGCCGCTGGGCCACGCGGGGCTGCGCGGACGCATGGGCGCGATCGCCGGGTGGATCGCCGAGGCGGGACCGGACCTGTTCGTCAGCGACGTCTCCGTCGAAGTCGCCCTCCTGGCCCGGCTGATGGGGGTGCCCGTGGTGGTGGCCGCGATGCGCGGCGACCGCTTCGACACCGCCCACCGCACGGCGTACGACCTGGCCGACGCCCTGCTGGCCCCCTGGCCCGCGGCCTGGCCCGAGCCCGGCTGGCCGGACCACTGGCGGGCGAAGACCACCCACACCGGGGCCTTCTCCCGCTACGACGGCCGGCCGCGCCCCACGTGGGAGGGGACCCCCGCCCCGTCCCGCCGCTCGGTCGTCGTGCTGCTCGGCGCGGGGGGTGACGGCATCACCGAGGACGACGTCCGGCGCGCCCGCGAGAAGACCCCCGACTGGGAATGGACCGTCCTCGGCGGAACCGGAGGGCAGTGGACCGACGACCCGTGGCCGCTGCTGTGCCGGGCGGACGCGGTGGTGACCCACGCGGGCCAGAACGCGATCGCCGAGTGCGCGGCCGCCCGCACCCCGGCGCTCGTCATCGCCCAGGACCGCCCGCACGACGAACAGCGGGCGACGGCGAGGGCGCTGCACGGGGCGGGACTCGCGACCGTGCGGTCCGGCTGGCCGGCCCCGGAGGAGTGGCCGGGGCTGCTGGAGCGCACCGCCCGCGCCCCGGCCGACCGCTGGGCCCGGTGGGCGCCGGGCGACGGAGCCGACCGGGCCGCGCAGCTCCTCGACCACCTGGCCACGGCCGGACCGGCCCTCGGGAGGCAGCCGTGCGCACAGCGGTGATCACCCTCGTCGCCGGACGCCACCGCCACCTCCTGCTGCAACAGGACGGCCTGGCGGCGGGCGAACGGCAACCCGACCACTATCTGGCCGTCACCATGGGCGACCCGGCCGTGCCCGCGCTCCTGCGCGGCCGGCGGCCGGTGGCCGAGACCCTCGCCGTGCCCGTGCCGTCCGACGGGCGGCTCCCGCTGGCCGCCGCCCGCAACGCCGGGGCGGCGAAGGCCCTGGCCGCCGGGGCCGACCTGCTGGTCTTCCTCGACGTGGACTGCGTACCGGGAACCCGGCTGCTCGCGCGGTACGCCGAGACGGCCACGGACGGCGCCCTGCTGTGCGGCACCGTCGCCTACCTGCCGCCACCGCAGCCCGGCGGATACGACCTGGCCGCCCTGCACACGCTCGCGCCGCCGCACCCGGGCCGCCCCGTGCCCGCCGACGACGAGGTGCTGGGCAATGGGAACCACGACCTCTTCTGGTCGCTGTCCTTCGCCCTCACCGCCCGTACCTGGCACACCGTCGGCGGCTTCTGCGAGGAGTACAGCGGCTACGGCGGCGAGGACACGGACTTCGCCCGGCTGGCCGCCGCCCGCGGCGTCGAGCTGCGGTGGGTGGGAGGCGCGCCCGCCCACCACCAGCACCACCCGGTCTCCCGCCCGCCCGTCGAGCACGTCGACGACATCGTCCGCAACGCGTCCCTCTTCCACCGCCGGTGGGGAACCTGGGCGATGGAGGGCTGGCTGCGGGAGTTCGCCGACCTGGGCCTGGTCGCCCGCGCGACCACGGGCGACGGATGGCGGGTGACCGCGCGGGAGGCCGCGGGGTGACGGCCGGCGGAGCCGGGGAACCCGCCCGGCGGCCAATGCGTGAAACCCCGGCCCACGGGACACACGACCTTCCGGGGCAAGGACCTATCCCCACGAACCAGAGCAAAGCGCACCACAGGAGGAACAACCGATGGGCGAGACGCCGCAGCACCCCAGGACGAAGCACCCGCAGCCCCCGTTCCCCCAGCAGGACCAGGAGCCGCCGGGCACGACCGCGGCCATGGACCCGGTCCCCGACCACGGCGAGGAGTCCTACCGGGGCAGCGGTCTCCTGCCCGACAGGGCCGCCGTGGTGACCGGCGGCGACTCGGGCATCGGCCGGGCCGTCGCGCTCGCCTACGCCCGTGAGGGGGCGGACGTCCTCTTCACCCACCTCCCCGAGGAGGCGCGGGACGCCCAGGAGACCGTGCGCCTGGTCGAGAAGGCCGGCCGCCGGGCGGTGGCCGTGCCCTGCGACATCCGGGAGGAGGAGCAGTGCCGGGCGCTCGTCGAGCGGGCCGTCGCGGAGTTCGGGCGGATCGACGTACTGGTCAACAACGCGGCGTACCAGATGGCCCAGCCCGAAGGCATCCAGGACATCAGCACCGAGCAGTTCGACCGGGTGGTGCGCACCAACCTGTACGGCATGTTCTGGCTGTGCAAGGCGGCCGTGCCGCACATCCCCGCGGGCGGCTCGATCATCAACACCACCTCGGTGCAGGCCTACCAGCCCAGCCCGCAGCTCCTCGACTACGCCATGACGAAGGGCGCGATCGTCACGTTCACGAAGGGCCTCGCGCAGATGCTGGTCGACCGGGGCATCCGCGTCAACGCCGTCGCCCCGGGCCCGGTGTGGACCCCGCTCATCCCGGCCACGCTGCCGGACACCGAGGAGTTCGGCGCGCAGTCCCCGATGGGCCGGGCGGCACAGCCCGCGGAGATGGCCCCCGCGTACGTCTTCCTCGCGTCGGAACAGGCGAGCTTCATCACCGCGGAGATCATGAACGCGACGGGCGGCACACCCCTGTAGCCCACCGCCGGACGCCCCCCCCGCGCTGCCGCCGCCGGCGCGGGGGCGGGCGCAACGGACGAGCCCCGGCCCCCTCCCTCCGGCGGCCTCCGGCCGGCACGGGTCCTGGCACTGGTTCCGGCACCGGTTCTGGACGAACCGACGCACCACCTCGGCGTCCGCGCCCAGTTCGAACTCCCGCACCTGACGCGCCCCACCGGCACCACGACGCCGGCGGCCACGCCGGTCCGTGGTTGTCATGCGCAGGACCTGGGCAGTAGTGTCCACCTGCCTTGGTGTACGGGAAATCCGGTGAAGTACCGGTGCGGCCCTCGCCACTGTGATCGGGAAGTCCTGCTCCAGCCCCTCGCGGGCAGCCACTGGGTCCTCGGACCTGGGAAGGCGGAGATCCGGGCGGTGTCACCCGTCAGCCAGGAGACCGGCCAGGGCACTTCAACCGTCCACGAGGTGCTGGAGAGGTCTGCTGAGCCATGCACATAGCCGAGGGGTTCCTGCCCCCAGTACACGCGATCGCCTGGGGCGTCGCGGCTGCCCCGTTCGTCGTCCACGGAGTGCGTTCCCTGACCCGGGAGGTCAAGGAACACCCGGAGAGCACGCTGCTCCTCGGCGCCTCCGGGGCGTTCACCTTCGTTCTCTCCGCACTCAAGCTGCCCTCGGTGACCGGCAGCTGCTCCCATCCCACCGGCACGGGCCTGGGCGCCATCCTGTTCCGGCCGCCCATCATGACGGTGCTCGGAACGATCACTCTGCTGTTCCAGGCACTGCTCCTGGCGCACGGCGGACTGACCACCCTGGGAGCCAACGCCTTCTCCATGGCGGTCGTCGGCCCCTGGACCGGATACGGCGTCTACCGGCTGCTGCGCCGCTACGACGTCCCGCTCATGGTCACCGTCTTCTTCGGGGCGTTCGTGGCGGACCTGACCACCTACTGCGTCACCAGCGTGCAGCTCGCGCTCGCCTTCCCCGACCCGAGCGGCGGATTCCTCGGCGCACTGGGCAAGTTCGGCTCCATCTTCGCCCTCACGCAGATCCCGCTGGCCGTCAGCGAGGGCCTGCTCACGGTGCTCGTCATGCGGCTCCTCGTCCAGTCCAGCAAGGGCGAACTGACCCGCCTGGGCGTGCTCGTCACCGGTGGACGGCGCGACTCCGTCTCCGAGGCGGTGGCCCGGTGAAGCGGAACACGAAGATCAACCTGCTGCTCCTGCTCGTGGTGGCCGCGCTCGCGGTCCTGCCGCTCGCGCTGGGTCTCGGCGACCACAAGGAGGAGCCCTTCGCCGGGGCCGACGCCGAGGCGGAGACGGCCATCACCCAGATCGACCCGGACTACGAACCGTGGTTCTCCCCGCTCTACGAACCGCCCTCGGGGGAGGTCGAGTCCGCCCTCTTCGCCCTCCAAGCGGCCCTCGGCGCCGGCGTCCTGGCGTACTACTTCGGGCTGCGCCGCGGACGCAGGCAGGGGGAACTGCGCGCCGCGCACCGCACCGGAAGCGGCACCGGCACCGCCGAAGCGGCCGCGGACCCACCTGCCGGGGACCGGACCTGAGCCCACGTGCTGCCCATCGACGTGGCGGCGCACAGCAGCCGCTGGCGCCGCCGCCACCCTCTCGACAAAGCCGTCCTCGCCCTGGGCCTCACCGCACTCGCCGTCACCCTGCCGCCGTGGCCGGGAGCCGTACTCGTACTCGTCACGGCACTGGTGCTCCTCCTGGGGCCGGCCGGAGTCACCCTCCGCAAGGTGTGGCGCGCCTGGCGGGTGCCGCTCGGCTTCTGCGTCACGGGTGCGGCCACCCTGACCGTCCAGGTCGGTGCGCCCGGCGCGTTCCTCGCTCTCGCTCCGCACGGCTGGGAGCACGCGACGCAGGTGCTGCTGCGCTCGTCGGCCGCGTCCCTGGGCGTGCTGCTGCTCGCCTTCACCACACCCGTCACGGATCTGCTGACGTGGCTGCTGCGGCTGGGCGTTCCGGCGCCGGTGGTGGACGTGGCCCTGGTGATGTACCGGATGATCTTCCTCCTGCTCGAGTCCGTCCGCCGCATCCGCGAGGCACAGGCCGCGCGGCTCGGCCACACCACGCGCACCGCCGCCTTCCGCTCCCTGGCGGGGCTCGGCGCCGTCGCCTTCGTCAAGGCGTTCGACCAGGCGGGCCGCATGCAGCGCGGGCTCGCGGGGCGCGGCTACGACGGCACCCTGCGCGTCATGACGCCCGACCTGCACGTCTCCCGCCGCTTCGTACTCCTCTCCCTGGTCCTGCTCACCGCCCTGGTGATCCTCACCCTCGTACTCGAAAGGCTGCTGCCATGAACCACGACGCCGTGGTGAGCCTGCACAGGGTGTCGTTCGCCTACGAGGACGGTCCCGCCGTGCTCAGCGACTTCGACTTCGCGATCGGCGCGGGGCGCGCCCTCGCGCTCCTCGGCAGGAACGGCAGCGGGAAGACCACCCTCATGCGGCTGCTCAGCGGAGGGCTGCGCCCCCGCACGGGCCACCTGGCCCTGGAGGGGAGGCCGGTGACCTACGACCGGGCGGGCCTGACCCGGCTGCGCACCAGCGTCCAGCTCGTGCTCCAGGACCCCGACGACCAGTTGTTCGCCGCTTCGGTCGCCCAGGACGTGTCCTTCGGGCCGCTCAACCTCGGTCTGCCGCCCGCCGAAGTGGCCGACCGGGTCGCCCGGGCGCTCGCCGCCCTCGGCATCACCGATCTCGCCGAACGCCCCACCCATCTGCTCTCCTACGGTCAGCGCAAGAGGGCGGCCATCGCCGGAGCCGTCGCCCTGCGCCCCCGCCTGCTCGTCCTCGACGAGCCCACGGCCGGCCTGGACCCGGAAGGGCAGGAACAACTGCTCGACACCCTCGCCGGGCTCCGGGCGGGCGGGACCACCGTCATGATGGCCACCCACGACGTGGACCTGGCACTGCGGTGGGCCGACGACGCCGCCCTGCTCACCCCGTCCGGGGTGCGGCTGGGCGCGGCACCCGACACCCTGGCCCGGGGCGACCTCCTGGAGCAGGCGGGACTGCGACCCGCCTGGGGGATCGCGGCGTCGCGGCTGCTGCGCGCGCAGAATCTGCTGGACCGGGAGGCGCCGGGGCCGCGTACCGCGTCGGAACTCGACACGTACACGGCCCTGGTGCGGGGTGCGCAGGCTGCGGAGTGAGCACCCGCGCCCGGGGCGCGGCCCGTGACGGTGTGTCCGACGCTCGACCGCCCGCCGGAAGAAGAGGCCGTCGACGACCGCCCGATGACTCCTCCACCGTCCGCCCCGTGCCGTGTTCTTCGGCAGGTGCGAACCGGAACCGCGGGCGGCGCCGCGCCCCCTCTCGTCCCGGCAAAGGTTCGACACCCCGTGCAGGCCGGGGGCTTGAGCCACGAGGACATTGATGCCCGCGTGTGTGGTGGTGAGGCCCTCCCCTACCAGGGCCAGGGCGCGTCGGGGTTGACTGATCCGACGGCCAGACCGCCCAGAACGGCAGGCAGCCAGGTGAGCCCGGTCCAGGACTTGGAGGCATGGCCCATCGCGGTACCTGCCAGCGTCGGGAGTACGCACCCCAGGAGCAGCAGTGGGACCAGATCGGAACCGCCGAGGCCGTAGTGGTGAGTGAGCGCGTACCCGGAACTGGTGGCCATGGCTGCGAGCAGCAGGTCCCTGACGTTCACCGTGTCCAGCGCCGGAAGTTCAGTGCCCTTGCCGCGGCGCAGCAGGTAGGTGATCAGGATCGCCACCTCGGTGACGACGAAAGCGAGTGCGATCAGCATCTTGGATCCCGGTCAGAACTTGCAGTTGTTCTGGATGCTGGCGTATCCGAGGATGGCGGCAACGATCTTGCGTCCCTCCACGGTGAGCTTGCGCCGCTTCTTCCAGGTCTGGATGAGCTTGGCGGTCTTCTTGAAGCCGATCTTCTTGATCAAGCGCACGGCGACGATGACCTTCTTGCTGGAACCGGCCGGGGTGAACCCGTAGATGAAGCCGGCGACGGACGCGGCACACTTCGTGATCTTCCAGGCGGTGGACCAGAAGGACGGGTCGATCACGAGGGGGAACTTGGAGTTCGCATCGAAGTCGACGTGCTGCACCAGCTTGTTCCCGACGACCTTGTAGCTGGTCGGCACGTCCTTGCCCTGCGCGTCCTTGGCCCAGGGGGCCTCGAAGAAGCCCGCCTCCCCCTTGCTGTCGTCCTGGGGAAGGACGGAGACGGATCCGTCGTCGTGAGGGACCGCCTTCATCCCGGCCGGGAGGGTGAAGCTGGTCTCGTAGTCGTGCGGTGCGCTGCTGTTCTTGATGATCTGCAGAGTACGGCTGCCGCCGTCCACCGTGGGCTGCACGACGGTGTCGACCGGGCCGCTGGACGTGTAGACGACGTTGCCTCCGATCGCGGTGCCCTTGGTGTCGACTGCCGGGAGGCCCAGTTTGGTCGGCATCTTCGCGTTCTGGACGTCGATCGTGCCGTCCTTGCCGTTCCAGGGCACGCCGACGGTGTTCTCGTCGGTGGCGGCGATGGCGGCGTACTTCTCGTCGGAGGAGGTCGCGGCAGTGGTGTCGGCGGCCTCGGAGTAGGCGTTGGCCAGTCCGAGGGCTTCCTCCGCAGCGGTGAGCTTCCAGGCCGTATCGACGTAGAACTTCACCGGTGAGGACCAGCCGGCGGAGTAGTGGGTGCCGTCGAAGGCGGTCGTGCGGAAGCTGTAGGTCTTGCCCGAGGTCAGTTTGCCTGCCGGGACCTTGACCGAAGCCGTGGTGTTGCCCGGGACCTTCTCGGAGTTGACCGTGGCGACGACCTTGCCGGTGGCGTCGTCGGTGATCTCGAAGGTGCCCTGGACGGTGTCCTCGGGGTCGGAGTCGGCCATCGACGCCCGCAGGGTCGGGGTGGTGGAGTTGACCTTGAAGATGCCGCCGGAGGAGATGAACGGGGTGCCGGCCTGGAGGTTGGCTCCGTCCCCCGGGCGGTAGTTGTGGGTGACTTCGAGGGTCGGGACCTGGTCCTGGTCGGCGGTCTCGGCGGAGTAGAAGCGCTTCCAGCCGTAGGTGTCGGATTCGTCTGCGGCCTTGAGTCCGACGGATCCGCTCGTGGCCTTCGCGGACGACCAGGTCTGGGCGAGCTGCGTGATGTCGGCGTTCACCCAGCCCGGGGCGGTGCCGGGCTTGGTCCCGGTCGAAGTGGCGGCCTTCGCCTTGAGCGCCGGCTGCTTGGTCCAGCGGGTGTTCTTGTCCGCCGGGTCGGCGGCCCATACCTCCCAGCCGCGTGCCTCGCCCGACCAGGAGTGGTAGTTCCACAGCTTGAGGTTCGCCTTGGAGACGAGGGAGTCGGCGAAGCCGGCGGTGTTGAACGTCAGGAAGGAGCGGGCGGTGCGCTTGGTGGAGCCCGAGTAGTCGCCGGGCCAACCGATCTTGAGGTCGGTGCTGGCGGACTGATCGGTGGTGTCACCGGCCTGGACGAATGTGTCGAAGAGGACGTCCAGCACATTGGCTGCCGGGTCGATCGTCACGGGGTACTGCGTGCCGGCGTCGTTCAGCCAGTCGATGTCCGGGGTGAGGGTGAGGGTGACGGTGTTGCCGGACTGGGCGACCGTCATGTCGACGGCATGACGGTTGGTGTGCTCCAGCGACTTGGGGTCGCGCTGGGAGTCCCACATCACCGGCGACGGCATCACTGCCGACTTCCCGCCGTCGGCATCGGTGAAGGTGACCGACCCGTCCGGGTTCTGGGCGGCCTTGGTGCCGTCCGGGACGGTCATCGGCAGTACCATCGGGGCCCCCTTCCGGGGGGCCCGGTGCAACTTCAGGTACTGCTCGAACCCGGTGCGGGTGGCCTCGACGATCAGGTCGCCGCCAGGCACCGCTTCCCTGTAGGTGGCGGTGTTGGCGGACAGTGCGGGGGCCGGCAGGCCCCCCTTCCACTGCAGGGCGAGCTTGTCACGGCCCTGGCCCAGGGAGACCAGGTCCTTGGCCTGGGAAGGGGCGGCCTTGGCCATGGCCTCGATGGACTTGGGCAAGGCGCCTTCCTTGCCGGCGATCTTCAGGTGCTCGGGGTGCGCCTTGGCCTGGACGGAGCCGTCCTTGGCGCGCTCCAGGTCGAGGTCGACCGGTACCCAACTGCCGTCCTTGACCATCCGGACGGGGCCGGCGGCCGTCTCTGTGGTGAGGGTGCCGTCGGGGTTGGCGAAGGTGGTGTCGGTTTCCGTGCGCATCTGCAGGACCTCGACCTTGTGGCCCTGCGCCGCTGCAGCCGCCTGCGCCGCGTCGACTGTTTCGGCTTCCTTGATCGGATGGGCGGTGAAGGTCTTCAGGGCCTTCTCCAACTCCGTCATCGCCTGGTCTTCCCGCTCATCGGTCACCCTCGTCCGATCGTCCGCGGTGGCGACGTGAGCGGTGGAGAGGAGGACCGCACCGGCGGTCAGCACGGCTATCCCTGAAACCGCGGTGGCGCGGGAGCGACTGGCGCTGTTCATGTGTGTTGTGTTCCTGAGGCTTGTCTACGCGCCCACACACCTGCGTGGGGAAGTGGACCGGATCGATTCCGGGCCGAGCGCCGACGCAGTGGCTGGGGGCAGTGGTGAAGGGGTGACACCTTTCCCAGGTGACCCGTTCATGACTCTGGCATATGCCGCACCAGGTACGGAAGGGGGCATGTGAGATAAATAAGTTTATGGCCTTTGGTCCCGAAGCGGTTAAATTACCTTTTTCTGCGGCATTCTGACGACTCGTCGGCCTGCGCAGGCGGGTACGGGAAGCGCTGCGCGACACTCGCCCTGTGGAATGGCGCGAGCAGAGGCAAGCGGCAGAACAGACCGGTGACTGGGGTGCGGCCGGCTCGCCGCTCAGGGCTCGTGCCAGGGGCTGCTGCACCGACCTCCTCGCGCGACAGCCTTCTGCGACACATGTGTCCGCGTGTTCGTGCGGAGCGATTCGTCCAGCTCGTCGAACTCGCGCTCACGGATGTCCAGGCGCGTCGGCGACTCAACAGATCGCTGCGCGAACGGGGGATCGGCACAACGCTGAGGCCGGCGACAGCAATGCCCTGTTGGGCAGACCGTTCCGCTCTTGCAGACCACCCCGTCGAAGACGGACCAAGAGCGACTTGTCTTGGTCACGCCGGAGTTGGCGGACGTGTTGAGTACGGTCGTCTCTCGAGTCCGAGGCTCGGACGGGAGAGTCCCCGTTCTTCGCAGCTACGACCACTACGAACGGGTCTGGAACCCGCCGATGCCTCTCCTGTTCCAGGATCGCTCCGGTGGCTACCTGCGTCCGCTGTCACGAGCGATGATCCGTCGGGGACTCGACGTCACCATGTTGGCCTCAGGTCTGACGGACAGCGCGGGTGACCCCCTCATCTTGCAGCCCCACGACTTCCGGCAGATCTTCATCACGGACTCCGTCCTCAACGGCCTGCCACCTCACATCGCCCAGGTCATCGCTGGTCACGACCACGTCGGAACGACGATGGGACACGCCGCGATCTACCCCACTGATGCCATCGAGGCACATCGAGCGTTCGTCGCCCGGCGCCGGGCTCTGCGGCCTGCCGACGAACACGCACCGTCACCCCTGAGGAATGGGGAGAGTTCCTCGGACACTTTGAGCGCCGCAAGCTCGCCCTGGGCGACTGCGGCCGCGCATACGGAACTGACTGTGCTCACGAACACGCTTGCGTCCGATGCCCCGCCCCGATCGTCCACGCGACAGAACGTCCCCGGCTTGTCGAAATCCGCGACAACCTCCTCACGCGCATCTTGGAAGCCGAAAGGGAAGGCTGGCTCGGCGAGATCGAAGGGCTGCAGAGCAGCCTGACCCATGCCGAGGAGAAGCTAGCCCAACTCGACGCCCGGATCTCCCGGAAGCAGGAGTCTGTCGACCTGGGAACCCCTGCCTACCGGGAGGTCGTTGCTCGCACCACTGCGGCGGCCACCCCGCCGGGGCCTGCGTGACTGAACGGCTGTCAATCCGGCGTGCTCAGCGGACACCGCCACAGAACACGGCGCGTGGACGAGCTTCGTCCACGCGGATGATCTACACCACCCCGACCCCGGCCACGTTCTACGGGCGGCGGGCCAGCAGGTGAGTGTCGAGGAAGCCCCGCTCGGACGCTGGGTCGTGGAGCAACCGAGCCACCGTGACGAGTCCGGCCCCGGCCAGCAACTCGGCAAACTGCTCCGCCGGCCAGCTATAGGCAGGCGCCACCTTGTGGTCGAAGCGGACAGGCTCCGGCCCTTCGGTTCCGAAGAATGACGCCAGGAGCAGGCCCCCTGGTGCCAAGACACGCACCTGCTCAGCGAGAAGCGCGGGCAATTCTTCAGGTGGGGTATGGATCATCGAGTAGTGGGCCAGCACTCCGCCGAGCGCGCCGTCCTCGACCGGCAGGGCCTCCATTCGTGCTTCATCGAACCGCAGCACCGGATGGGCCCGCCGGGCGTGGGCGACCATAGCCGGGGAGAGGTCGAGCCCGAAGGCGTCCAAGCCCAAGTCGTGCAGCATGGCGGTCAAATGGCCGGGCCCGCACCCGACGTCGGCTGCCCGCAGGTTCCCCGTGTCACGCACGAGCTCGGCGAAGGTGCCGATCATGTTCCGCGCGAACGGCTGCGTCTCCAACCGATTAGCGAACATCGACGCATACAGTTCGACGACCCCGTCGTAGGCCGCCCTGGTCTGATCCTGGTGTTTTAACACGGGAGTGAAGCTAACACCCGCGCCGTTCACAGCAGTTCTCCGGCCCCATACCGGCCCCTTCCCCGCAGGATTGATCGTCCTGTCACCTGACCACGGGACGCCCCGGTAGTTCGGAGAAGGTGCCCTCGGTGACATGACGGGTGTTGGCCTGGGATGCGTGTGGTCCACTGTTGTGGGTTGGACGAGCTCGTCCTGCCCTACACGGTTGCGCGAGGAGAGACTCTCGATGCGCGGGCGGACTGGGTGGGGCGTCGGACGGCCACCTGGCGGGTCGACGGAAGCGATGTCGTCATTCCCGTACGTGATCTGGCCGCCTTCCCTTGGAGTCGGGCCCGGCCTGTTCGCGCGTTCTCCTGGCGTCCGGGACAGCGGCACCGGCCCGGGCTGGCGTTCATGGGGGCGAGACGGGACGCGGGCACGGATTCGAGAGCCTGGCCGAGCGCCGCGCGCCGCGCGCTGACCGTTCTGGACCTCTGCGGTCAGGTCCGCGATGTGCTCTCGCAGCCGTTTCGCCTCCGCTTCTTCGACGACGGGGTTGGCCGGCAACACGTCCCGGACTTCCTGGTGGCCACTGCGGGAGCGACACTGCTGATCGACGTCCGCCCGGCACACGTCGTCAGGGAGTCGGACCTGGCCGTGTTCGCGGCGACCGACCGGGTGGCGGTTTCCGCAGGCCGGCGCTGCCTCGTGGTGACCGGGTGGCGGGACCACGTCGCCGACACCGTGGAGGCCCTCGCGCGTGGGCGTCGTCCGCGTACGGATCCGCTGGGCCTGGAGGAGGAATTGCTTACGGCGGCGGTCGGCCCCAGGCGCTTCGGGGAGCTCGTCGCGGCGACGGCGTGGCCAGCGGTGGCGCGGGACCATCTGCAGCGGCTGCTGTGTCGCCGCCGCAGCAGCCCGCGACGGCACCGCCTTGGAGATCCCGTCGCCCGAGCTGTACTACGAGCTGCTGCCGGTGCACTTCGTGAAGGTCGACGCCCGGCGAGGAGCAAAGGTCGGCGGCCTCTGGTACGGGGCCCACAGCCCGGCCCTCGACCCGTGCCGCGGTGTCCTGGCACCGCGCGGTGGGCGGCATGCCGGAAAGCGGGCGGTTCACCGGGCTGTGACGGAGCGCGATAGTTGGCCTTTGAGCACCCTGGTTGGCCTTGAGCGCGATGGTTGGCGCGGGAGCACCCTGAGTGGGGTGTGCCGGGCGGTCTGGCCTGGCTGGGGAGGCCCTTCACGCCGGGTGCGACTCTGGGCGGATGCACGAGACAGCTGCAGCTCTGGCGACCGCTCGGTGGCCCCTCACCGCGGGCCGGGAAGCCGACTGGTTGCGGGACCTGACCTCCGATGACGGACTGACGGGGTTCATGCCGCCAGCGCTGCCCGACGCGGTCTGGGTGCTTCACTCCATGTACGAGCACGAGCTCGGACCGACGGACATGTCCTACGTCGAGTACGAGCGGCGCGTGCTCCTGGGCGGCGGGCCCGAGATCGTCCCAGGTCTGGACCCGGCAGACGTGATGGACGCGGTCCCCGGTGAGCCCCCCGGACCTCATTGGCGCCGACTGCGATGGACGGAGCTCGCGCGCCGGATCGGTGACCCGACCGTGCCTGAGGGACGCCTGCCGTGCCACAGCTCTTTCCCCTCGATCGCGCCGCGCCCCTGGCCGGTCGGGATCCAGGTCCCGTCCGAAGGCAGCATGGACCGGGCCGCCTGGCACCGCCTGATCACGATCCTCACCGAGCACAGCCCGCAGGGCCCCGACACCCCCTGCCTGGCCTACTACAGCCCGCTGCTGCATGGAGCCGACGACTTCGACAACCTGCACATCCGCACCGGCACGCTCGCGGGCGCCTACGTGCTGTACGACCACCCTGAGGAGGACGGCTGGAGCCCGTCCAACCTCTGGCCGCGGGACCAGTCCTGGGTACTGTGCACGGACTACGACCTCTGGGCCACCAAGGTGGCCGGCCCGACCGCGCTGATCGAAGCCCTCCTCAACGACGGCGACCTCGAAGCCGTACGGCTTCCATGGGCTACCTGACCGGCCGGGGGGCGGAGCTGTGCATCGGAGTTGTCCATCCGCGCCCTCTACCGTGCTCAGTCACAGTTGAGCAGGAGCAGGAAGGCCACCCGGAGCGGCTGTCGAGATCTGTGCCGGGTGTTCCCCGGCGGGCCGGCGGCGGAGGACAGCGACGTCCCACCGTTCCTCCGGCGACCTCCCGGACTGCGCCGGCCTCGGCTGCCTGATCGAGGACACCGTCCACCACCCCGGCGACTCGTTCCACACCCCCGCCCCCCGGCGCTTAGGAAGAGTCGGGGGAGCGGGCACCCCCCGCCTCGGGCCCGTGACACCGTGCGGGTCTCGTCCTCGACCGGTTGTGCGCTGTCGTGCCAACCCCTGGGCGCAGGAGGTCAACGCGGTCGGTCAGGTCGTTCGTAACTTGGGGAAGTGCCGAGCCGCGGAGGTGGCGGGCACGTCACCGATCGCTTCGAGAGGACCCCTCATGTTCGACATCAACAAGGTGCAGGCCGCTCCGAGCAAGGATCTGCTCACGCCCGACAACTCGGTCATGCTCTTCGTGGACCACCAGCCGCAGATGTTCTTCGGCACCGGAAGCGGTGATCGCGCTGCGATCGTCAACAGCACCGTGGGCCTCGCCAAGGCGGCTCAGGCGTTCGGCGTGCCGGCCGTTCTGACCACGGTCGCCGCCGAGTCGTTCTCCGGGCCCCTGCTGCCCCAGCTCGCCGAGGTGTTCCCCAAGAACGAGGTCATCGACCGTACGAGCATGAACGCCTGGGAGGACGAGGCGCTCGTGGCGGCGGTCAAGGCGACCGGGCGCAAGAAGATCGTCCTGTCCGGTCTGTGGACCGAGGTCTGCCTGGTGCTGCCCGCGCTGTCCGCACTGGAGCAGGGATACGAGGTGTACGTCGTCTCCGACGCCTCCGGCGGCGTCAGCCCGGCCGCCCACGAGCACGCGCTCCAGCGGATGATCGCGGCCGGCGCCGTCCCGGTGACCTGGGTCCAGGTCCTCCTGGAGCTGCAGCGCGACTGGGCGCGTGAGGAGACGTACGGCGCGGTCATGGAGATCGTCAAGGCCCACGCGGGCGCCTACGGCCTGGGCGTCGTGTACGCGCAGAGCGTCATCGGCGCGCACGCCGCCGGCTGACCCCCGTGGACACCGGCATTCTCGTCCTGCGTCTGCTGGTGGGACTGCTCGTCGCCGGCCACGGTGTGCAGAAGATCAGCTCGCATCTGGGCGGCAAGGGGCTCCGGGGCGGCACCGAGGAGTTCCGCGCCGACGGTTTCCGCGGCGGAGCCCTCACCGCCCTGGCGGCGGGCGGTGGCCAGATCGGTTCGGGCCTGCTGCTCGCCACCGGCCTCCTGACCCCGCTCGCCGCGACCGGCGCCATCGGGGTCATGACGGTCGCGCTCACCGTGAAACGGAGCCACGGGCTCTGGGTGCAGAACGACGGATACGAGTACCCGCTCGTCCTCATCGGCACCGCCGCCGCCCTCGCCGCCACCGGCCCCGGCGCCTGGTCCCTCGACGCGGCCTTCGGCCTCACGCCGTACCCACTGTGGTGGGCGGCCCTCGCGCTCGTCGTCGGTCTCGGCAGCGGGCTCCTCGTCCGGCTCGTCCTCCACCGGCCCGCCGCCCCGGCCGTCGCCGAGCGCTGAGCGCGAGCCGCGCAGACCGGCCCGGCCGCCCGCGTACCCCCGACCGGGCCGCCTTCTCTCCCGATCTCCCGAACGGAGCACCCGATGGACACCCTCACGGCCCCACACGGCGGCGGACAGCCGCTGCTGCACCAGAAGGGCGCCGAGACCCAGGCGTTCGGCACGCTCAAGCAGCTCCCGATCGGCCTCGGTCACGACACCCGCATGTACGCGTGCCAGCGGCTCAACCGCGTACTCGCCGACACCCAGATCCTGTACTCCCTCTACAAGAAGCACCACTGGCTGATGCGCGGGGCGACGTTCTACTCGCTCCACCTGATGCTGGACAAGCACGCGGAGGCCCAGCTGGCCGTCGTGGACGCGCTGGCCGAGCGGATCCAGAGCCTCGGCGGCGTCGCCGTCGGGGACCCGCGCCACGTCGCGGAACTGACGTCGGTCCCCCGTCCGCCGGACGGCGTCGAACCGGTCCCCGTCATGCTGTCGCGACTCCTCGACGCGCACGAGCGGATCCTGATCGACGCGAGGGACGCCGCCGCCCGGATCTCGGCGGAGGGCGACGAGGGCAGCACCGACCTGCTCGTCTCCGACGTCATCCGCAAGGGCGAGGCCCAGGTGTGGTTCCTGGCCGAGCACCTCGTGGACACCCCTCTGGTGCACGGCTGACGGACACGTACGGCCCCCGAGACGGGGGTCCACCCCGACCGCCGCATCCGTTCGACCCGAGCGGCGCGCCCCGGGCACCGCACCCGCCGTACCCGCGGGCGGTTCGGCCGCCGTCGGCGCCGACCGGCACGGGCCGACGTGATCCTCGACGCCGTGCGGGCGTCCCGCTGGGGCCCCGACCCGCGCACTCTCGTACATCCACAAGGAGAACCCCTCATGACGAACCGTCCGATCCTCGAACCCGCCGCCCAGGCCTTCGCCGACGCCACCGCCCAGCCGCCGTACCTCTACCAGATCCCCGTCGCCGAGGGCCGCAGGGCCGTGGACGGCGTCCAGAGCGGTGAGGGCGTCCCCCTGCCCGAGGTCGACGAGGAGTGGATCACCGTCCACGGCGGCCCGACCGGCGACGTCCGCACCCGGATCGTCCGCCCCCGCGGCGTCGCAGGACCGCTTCCCGTCATCCTCTACCTCCACGGAGCGGGCTGGGTCTTCGGCAACGCCCACACCCACGACCGGCTCGTCCGCGAACTCGCCGTCGGCACCCGGGCGGCCGTGGTGTTCCCCGACTACGACCTCTCGCCCGAGGCGCGCTACCCGGTCGCCGTCGAGCAGAACTACAGCGTCGCCCAGTGGATCGCCCGCGAGGGGTACCACAAGGACCTCGACGGCACGCGGATCGCCGTCGCGGGCGACTCGGTCGGCGGCAACATGAGCGCCGCCCTCACCCTCATGGCCAAGCAGCGCGGCGACGTCGTGTTCGTCCACCAGGTCCTCTTCTACCCGGTCACGGACGCGGGCTTCGACACCGACTCGTACCACCAGTTCGGCGAGGGCTACTTCCTGCGCCGCGACGCCATGAAGTGGTTCTGGGACCAGTACACGACCGTCGAGGCCGAGCGGGCCCGGATCACCGCCTCGCCGCTGCGCGCCACCACCGAGCAGCTCACCGGCCTGCCGCCGGCCCTGGTCGTCACCGCCGAGGCCGACGTCCTGCGCGACGAGGGCGAGGCGTACGCGGCGAAGCTCCGCGCCGCGGGCGTCCCCGTCACCGCCCTGCGCGTCCAGGGCGTCATCCACGACTTCGTCATGCTGAACGCGCTGCGCGAGACGCAGGGCGCGGAACTCGCCATCGGTCTCGCCGTCGACACCCTGCGCAAGGCCCTCGCATGACCGGGCCGTCGGCCGGCATGCCGGTGGCGGGCCTCGTCCCCGCCCCGCGCCGGGAACACGGGCACGCGGACCTCCTCGTCCGCAACGCCAAGGTCTTCACCGGCGACCCCGGCCGGCCCGAGGCCTGCGCGGTCGCGATACGCGACGGCCGGGTCGCGGCCCTCGGCGACGACCACGGCCTCGCCCCCCTCGTCGGGCCGGGGACCAAGGTGGTGGACGCCCTCGGCCGCCGGGTGGTCCCCGGCCTGAACGACTCGCACCTGCACGTCATCCGGGGCGGCCTGAACTACGTCCTGGAGCTGCGCTGGGACGGGGTGCGCAGTCTGCGCCACGCCCTGGCCATGCTGCGCGAGCAGGCCGGCCGCACCCCCAAGGGGCAGTGGATCCGCGTCGTGGGCGGCTGGACCGCCGAGCAGTTCGCCGAACGCAGGATGCCGACCGTCGCCGAGCTGAACGCCGCCGCCCCCGACACCCCGGTGTTCGTCCTCCATCTGTACCAGTCGGCGCTGATGAACCGGGCCGCCGTCAAGGCCGCCGGATTCACCCGGGAGACCCGCGATCCGCGCGGCGGGCAGATCGTCCGCGGCAGGGACGGCGAACCGAACGGTGTCCTCCTCGCCGCCCCGAGCGCCCTCATCCTGTACTCGACCCTGGCCAAGGCGCTCACCCTGGACGAGGCCGACAAACGGACGTCGACGCGCCACTTCCTGCGCGAGCTGAACCGCTTCGGACTGACGTCCGCGGTCGACGCCGCCGGCGGGTTCCAGAACTTCCCCGACGACTACGCCACGGTCGCCGACCTCGCCGGGGCGGGGGAGCTGACCCTGCGGATCGCCTACCACCTCTTCCCGCAGACGGCCGGTCAGGAGCTGGCCGACCTGAAGCGGTGGACCGAGACGGTCGAGCCGGGGGACGGGGACGAGTGGCTCCGGCTCAACGGCGCGGGAGAGAACCTGACCTGGGCCGCCGCCGACTTCGAGAACTTCTCCGAGCCCCGGCCGGAGCTCGTCGCGGGCTACGAGGCCGAATTCGAGAGCGCCGTCCGTCTTCTCGTGGAGAACGGCTGGGGCTTTCGGCTGCACGCGACCTACGACGAGACGATCCGCCGCGACCTGGCGGTCTTCGAGAAGCTCGCGGCCGAAGGGCTGTTCCCCGGCGGCAACCGCTGGCTCTTCGACCACGCGGAGACGGTCTCGGCCGACAGCCTCGACCGGATCGCGGCCCTCGGCGGCGCCCTCTCGGTCCAGAACCGCATGTCCTTCCAGGGCGGTGCCTTCCGCGACCGCTACGGCGCCGAGGCCGCCGCCCGCACCCCGCCGGTCCGGGCCATGCTCGACCGGGGCCTGACCGTCGCCGCCGGGACCGACGCCACCCGCGTCTCCTCGTACAACCCGTGGGTCGCGCTGCACTGGCTGGTGACCGGGCGCACCGTCGGCGGCACGGCCCTTCGTCCGGCCGGGAACCTGATCGACCGGGAGACCGCCCTCGGCCTCTACACCCGGGGCGGGGCGGAGCTCACCGGCGAGCAGGACGTCAAGGGAATCCTCCGCGAGGGCTTCTACGGCGACCTCGCGATCCTGTCCGACGACTATCTCGCCGTGCCCGAGGACGTCATCCCCGACATCGAGTCCGTCCTCACCGTCGTCGGCGGCCGCATCGTCCACGCCTCCGCCGAGTACGCGGGTCTCGACGAGGCCGTCCCGCCGGTGAGCCCGGCCTGGAGCCCCGTGGCCCACTTCGGCGGCTACCAGAGCGGTGCGCGTCAGGCGTCGCTGGTGGCCGAGGCCGTCGCCGAGTCCGAGCAACACCGCCGGTGGCGCGTCGCTCGCGGCTCCGTCCCCGACACGACGCCGTCCTTCGTCGACCCCTGCTTCGAGCACTGAACACACGAGCGCTGACGTACGACCGCTGACGTGCGAGCGCTGAACGTACGAGCACTGAGCGTTCGGGCGCTGGAAGTTCGAGCACTGAAAGTCCGTAGCACCGAAAGAGAGATGCCCCCGATGTCCGCAGCCTCCCCCGACACCGACAGCGGCGACACCCCGGCGACCTCGCCGGAAGCGCCCCCGGGACGCCGTTTCGAACCGGACCTGCGGTCGATGACCCGGATCAACCTGCACCCCATCGCCTCACCCATGCCGCTCGGCTTCTTCACGATAGCCATCGCCTCGGTGATGACGGGCTGCCTCCAGCTCGGGATCTTCGACGAGACGGCCCGCGCCGCCGTCGCCTGCACCGTGCTGCCGGCCTTCGTCCTGCAACTCCTGGTGAGCTTCCTGGCGTTCGGCGCCCGTGACGTGATCGCGGCGACGCTGATGGCGGTCTTCGCCGGCAGTTGGCTGCCCTACTCGCTCATCATGCTCAGCGGCGCGGCCGACGGCCTCCGGGTCCTCGGCGTGCTCAACCTGGCGCTCCTGTGCTTCGGGGCCCTGATGACCGCCGTGACCCGGCCCAAGCGCGCGCTGTGGCTCGTCCTCGCGGTCTCCCTGCCCCGCTGGGCGGCCACCGGTCTCGGGGGCGTCACCGGCGCCGAATGGCTGACGCGCACGTCCGGTGCGCTCGGCCTGGTGGTGGCGCTGGTCGCGATGTACACGGCGTTCGCCCTGATGCTCGAAGACATGCGCAACGAGCAGGTCCTGCCCATCGGCCGCAGCGGCCCCGCCCACCACGCCGTGGAAGGCGACCTGACCGTCCAGCTCCGCAACCTGGAACGCCAGGCGGGCGTACGCCGCACGCTCTGACCGCGCCCTGCCCACCCCGCCCCACCACGACCGCACAGGAGCACCCCATGGAACCGCAGACGACGGACCGGCCCCAGAAGTCCCGGTACGAGATCGTCACCGGCGACGACGGCACGGAGACCGCGGGCTTCGCCGAGTACCACCTCTCGGAGGGCGAGATCGCCTTCCTCCACACCGAGATCGACGGCCGGTTCGCCGGCCGGGGCCTGGGCGGTCTCCTCGCCCGGGGAGCGCTCGACGACGCCGGGGCCCGCGGGCTGCACGTCCTGCCGTACTGCCCCTTCATCCGGAGCTGGATCGGCAAGCACCCCGAGTACGCCGACCTGGTTCCCGAGGCGAAGCGCGCCCGCTTCGGTCTGTGAAGCACCGCGTACCCCTCTCCCGTACCACCAGACCCACCCCTCCCGCCACGCCCCGAGGAGTTCTCGTATGTCCCGGCCCGCCCGCCCCACCGTCGTCCTGGTCCACGGCGCCTTCGCCGACGCCTCCAGCTTCGCCCGCGTCATCCCCGAACTGACCGCCGCCGGCCTGGACGTGGTGGCCCCGGCGGTGCCCAACTGCGGCCTCGTCGACGACGCCGCGTACGTCGCCTCGGTGATCCGTGCCGTCGAGGGCCCCGTGATCCTGGTCGGGCACTCGTACGGCGGTGCCGTCATCACCCTCGCCGGCACGGAGGACAACGTCCGCGCACTGGTGTACCTCGCGGGATACGCGCTGGAGGAGGGGGAGAGCCTGGGCGAGCTGCAGGGCCGCTTCCCCGACTCCGGTCTCGCCGACGCGCTCGTCCACACCCCGTTCCCGGTGGCCGGTTCCACCGGGACCGGCACCGACGTCTCGGTGGAGGCCGAGAAGTTCCCCGCCCTCTTCGCGGCGGACGTGGACCCCGGCCTCGCCGCGGTGCTCGCCGTCTCCCAGCGCCCGCTGGCCGCACGTGCCTTCTCGGAGGCGGCGCCTGTCGCGGCGTGGAGGACCAAGCCGTCGTGGGGCCTGGTCGCCTCTCGCGACCGCACGATCAACCCCGATGTGGAGCGCTACGGCTACGAGCGCGCCGGCATGACCACCGTCGAGGTCGACTCCTCCCACCTGGTCATGCTCGCTCAGCCCGAGGCCGTGGCGGAGCTGATCCAGGAAGCCGTGCGGGCCACCGCCCACTGACCCGATCGTTCAACATCGAACGATTAGTCGATAATGTTCGAGCGCTGGTAGCTTCTGATCGCCCCCGAGAATCCTTCGGCGGGCGATCGGAGGAGCTACACCCATGAGGTTCGGCGCGAGGCCCGCGCTCGCCGTCATCGTCCTCGCCGCCCTTGCCCTCGCCTGCGGTGTTCCGCGGGACGGCGGTGCGCAGTCGCACACCGCCGCGGACTGCGGGCCGTACGCCGGATACGGCAGGCACCCCGGCACCGCGGTGACCGTCTACGCGGAGAACCGGGACCGGGAGGCCGACCTGTTCGAAGAGACCTGGGCGGACTTCGCGGACTGCACGGGGATCGACGTCCGCTACGAGGGGGACGGGGAGTTCGAGGCCCGGATCCAGCTCCGGGTCGACGGCGGAAGTGCGCCGGACGTGGCCTTCTTCCCCCAGCCAGGGCTCCTGGAACGCTTCGCGCGGGCGGGCAGGCTCAAGCCCGCGAGCGCCGGGGTCGTGGCGCTCGCGAAGAAGGGCTGGTCGGCGGACTGGAACAGCTACGCGACCGTGGACGGCACCCTCTACGGCACGCCGCTGGTCGCGAATGTGAAGTCGTTCGTCTGGTACTCGCCGACGTTCTTCCGCGACAGGGGGCTGAGCGTTCCCCGTACGTGGTCCGAGCTGATGGCCGTGACGGAGAAGGTCGCGGCGTCGGGCGTCAAGCCGTGGTGCGCGGGCATCGAGTCCGCCGAGGCGACCGGCTGGCCCGTGACGGACTGGATCGAGGACGTCCTGCTGCGCCAGCAGGGCACGGCCGTCTACGACCAGTGGGTCGCCCACACGATCCCGTTCGACGACCCCCGGGTGATCAGGGCCATGGACACCGTGGGGTCCGTCCTCAAGGAGGACCGGTACGCCAACGGCGGGTTCGGCCCGGCCCGTTCGATGGCGTCGATCTCCTACCAGGAGGCCGGCACACCGATTCTCTCCGGCGACTGCGCGATGCACCGCCAGGCCTCGTTCTATGCCGGCCTGTGGCCGAAGGGCACCCGGATCGGACCGGACAAGGACGTCTACGCCTTCCTCCTGCCGGGGACCGAACCGGCCAGCCGCCCCGTACTGGGCGGGGGAGTGTTCACCGCGGCGTTCACCGACCGTCCCGAAGTGCGGGCCTTCCAGGAGTACCTGGCCTCCGCGGACTTCGCGAACGCGCGCATGAGGAAGGGCCCGTTCGTCTCGGCGAACAGGGGAGTGGACCCGGCGAACGCCGCGACTCCGGTCGACGGGCTCGCGATCCGGCTGCTCCAGGATCCCCGGACACGGTTCAGGTTCGACGGTTCGGACCTGATGCCCGCGTCGGTCGGCGCCGGGACGTTCTGGAAGGCAGCCGTCGACTGGATCAGCGGTGAGGAGACCCGGCAGGCGGCCGGCTCCGTCGAACGGTCCTGGCCGAGTCGCTGATGCCGTTCGACGTCGTCGCCCAGCAGCCCAAGCTGCTGTACCTGTTCCAGGGCATCGCCGCCTTCGCGGCGGTGGTCTGCGTGATCCTGTGGGCGCTGCACCGCGGGCCGGCACGGAGGCGGGGCGCGGCCCTGATCCTGCTGGCCCCCGCGCTGCTGCTGCTCACGGCCGGTCTTCTCCTTCCCGCTCTGCGCACCGTGGCGCTGTCGTTCACCGGCAGCGGGGGAGAGGCGTGGGCCGGCTTCGACAACTACGCGTGGATGCTCACCGACCCCCGGGCACTGGTCGCGCTGCGCAACACCCTGGCGTGGGCGGTGCTCGTGCCGTTCGCGGCGACCTCGGTCGGCCTGCTCTACGCGGCGGCCGTCGCACGGTCGCGGTTCAGAACGTTCGCGCTGTCCCTCCTCCTGATGCCGATGGCGGTCTCCTTCGTCGGCGCGGGGGTCGTCTGGAAGTTCGTCTACGCCTACCGTCCCGCGGAGACCGGGCAGATCGGGCTGCTGAACCAGCTCGTCGTCGCGTTCGGCGGCGAACCGAGGCAATGGCTCGTGGACTCCCCCTGGAACGTCCTCTTCCTCGTCGTGGTGATGGTGTGGACGCAGGCGGGCCTCGCGGCCGTCCTGCTGACCGGCGCGATCAGAGCCGTTCCCCGGGAGCTGACCGAGGCGGCCCGGCTCGACGGCGCGTCCCCCCGGCAGATCTTCCGGTGGATCACCCTGCCGTCGATCGGGCCCGCGCTGCTCGTCGTGGTCCTCACCCAGGCGATCGGCACCTTCAAGGCCTTCGACGTCGTCAAGACCATGACCGGCGGACAGTTCGACACGGGCGTCATCGCCCACGAGATGTACGACCAGGCGTTCCGCTACGGCGAGACGGGCCGCGGCGCGGCGCTCGCCGTGCTCCTCTTCGTCCTCGTCGTCCCCGTCGTGGCCGTCCAGGCGCGGGCGCGCCGGAGGACGGGATGAGCGGCGTCCGGGAGCGTCTGGCCTCCCGCGCCCTCACGTCGGCCGCCGTGGTGATCGCCCTCCTCTGGACGACGCCGACCCTCGGCCTCCTGCTCTCCTCGTTCCGCCCCGAGGAGGCGGTCAAGACGACGGGCTGGTGGACCGTGTTCGGCACGCCGCGGCTCACGCTCGACAACTACGGCGAGGTGCTGGCCGGAGGCGGGAACGGGCCGGGGCGGCTCGCGGAGCACTTCGTCAACTCCGTCGTCATCACCCTTCCCTCGGTGCTGTTCCCGCTCGTGCTGGCGTTCTTCGCGGCGTACGCCCTGGTGTGGATCGACTTCAGGGGCCGGGACGCGCTCCTCGTCGGCGTCTTCGCGCTCCAGGTCGTGCCGCTCCAGATGGCGCTCGTCCCCCTCCTGAAGCTGTTCTCCCAGGGGTGGCTGTTCCTGCCCGCCTGGAACCTCGCCGGCCCCGCGCGTTTCGGCCAGGTCTGGTTCGCCCACACGGTCTTCGCGCTGCCGTTCGCGGTGTTCCTCCTGCACAACTTCCTGGCGGGGCTGCCCCGGGAGCTGATCGAGGCCGCCCGCGTCGACGGCGCCTCGCACGGCACGCTGCTGCTGCGGATCGTGCTGCCCCTGGCCCGCCCGGCCCTGGCCTCCCTCGCCGTCATCCAGTTCCTCTGGGTGTGGAACGACCTCCTCGTGGCACTGACGCTGTCGGGCGGCACGGCCGAGACCGCGCCGATGACGGTCGGGCTGGCGAACCTGGCCGGGACGTACGGCAACGAGTGGCAGCGGCTCACCGCAGGAGCCTTCGTGGCGGCGTTCGTGCCGTTGCTCGTCCTCTTCCTCCTCCGTCGGCACGTCGCACGGGGACTGGCCGCCGGATCGGTCAAGGGATGACCCCCGGCCGGCCCGACGGAGAAGGCGTCGCGACACCCGGGAGCGCGGGGCTGAGCCGCCCCGGGCTGCGGGGCCGCGAAGCCGAGCTGGAGCGGCTGCGCGCCCTGGTCGAGGCAGTGCGCGACGGCGAGGGCGGAGCGGTCGCGTCGCTCCGGGGCGAGCCCGGGATCGGGAAGACCGTGCTGCTGGAGGAGACCGTCTCCATCGCACGGGCCCGCGGATTCGCCGTCAGTCATGGACGCGCCGAGGAACTGCACGAGCTGGCGCCGCTCGCCTCACTGGCCTCGGGCCTCCTGCACGGCGACCCGCCGCTGCTGTCCAGCACGGACTTCGCGGACCTCGCGGGCCACCACGACCAGCGCGTCTGGCTCGTCGAACGGCTGGCCCAGCTGATCGAGGAACGCGCGGCGGCCACGCCCGTACTGATCGCGATCGACGACGTCCAATGGGCCGATCCGCTGAGCCGGTTCGCCCTGGGCGTCCTGCCGGCACGGCTGCTCAGCTCCCCGGTCCTCTGGCTGCTCGCGGGCCGGAACGCCCCGGAGCCGTACGGGCAGGGGCCGCGGACGACGACCCTCCCCCTCCGGCCGCTCTCCGGCACGGCCCTGGCCGCGCTGGCACGGGACGTCCTCGGCGAGAACGTCCCGGAGCGGGTCGCCCGGCTCCTCGACGGGGCGGCAGGCAACCCCTTCCTCGCATCCGAGATGCTCACGGGCATCGCGGCGTCGGGCGGGGACGGGCCGCAACCGCCGGAACGGCTGGTCCTCGGCGTACGCGACCGGCTGGCCGGCCTGCGGCCGGACACCCTCCACTTCCTGCGCATCGGCTCCGTCCTCGGCCGCGCGTTCACGCTCGCCGACGCCGCGGCCCTGTGCGGCAGGCCCGCTTCCGGACTTGGTGCCGAACTGGACGAGGCGATCTCCACCGGGCTCCTCCACGACGAGGGCGAACGCCTCCTGTTCCGCCACGACCTGCTCCGCCAGGCGGTGTACGCCGACCTCACCCCCTCCGTGCGCCGGGCGCTGCACCGGGAGGCCGCGAGCCGGCTCGCCGCGGCGGGCCGAAGCTCCGTCGACGCGGTCCCGCACCTGCTGAAGAGCGCCGAACCCGGCGACCTGGAGGCGGTCGGCCTGCTCGGGGCGGCCGCCACGGACATGATCGCCGTGATGCCCGAGCGCGCCGCCGACCTGGCCACGCGCGCCCTGGAACTCGTACCGCGGCATGCGCCCATGATGTTCGACGCGGGAGAACGGGCCGTCGTCGCGCTCACCCGCGCGGGCCGGTACACCCGGGCACGGGACACCGGCGACGCACTGCTCGCCCGCCGGCCGCCCCTGGAGGTCTTCGCGCGTCTGCAGTGCGTGCTCGGCGACACGCTGTGGCACCTCGACGAGGTCCACGAGCTGACCCGCCGCTCGACGGCGGCCCTGGCAGCCGTCACGGACCCGGTGGTCCGCGCCCGGCTGACCGCCCGGCTGGCCATGGCCCGGTCCCGCGGGCGCGACCTCGGGGCCGCGCGCGAGACCGGCGAGCGGGCCCTCGCCGAGGCGGAGCGGGCCGGCGACCGGGAGGCGCGCGTCCTCGCGCTGTGGGCCCTCGGCGAGATCGCCCTCAACGCCGGCGACTGCGCCGCCGCCGTCGAACACCACACGGCGCTGAGCGTGTTCGACACGGCCTTCCTCCCTGAGGAGGCCGTCGCCCGGATCCACACGGACGACTTCGACACCGTACGGCGGCTGCTCGGGACGGCGGGCGACGCTCCGCTGCGTCCCGCCATGCTGATCTGGGCCCAGGGAACCCTGAACATGGGGCTCGGCCGGCTCGACGACGCGGACGCCGACTTCGTCACCGCCGAGCGCCTCGAAGCGGACCTCCATGTCCCCGGCAACCTGGTCAACATCCGCGTCAACCGGGGCCTCCTCGCGATGCTGCGCGGCGACCGCGACGCCGCGCGGGAACACCTGGACGTCGTGCGGGCGGCCGTGGCCGCGCGGCCGAACACGGGCAACCAGGCCGCGCACCAGTACTTCGAGGCCGTGGTCGCCGACGCCGGGGGCGACCACGCGGCGGCGGCCGAACTGGTCCGGTCCGCGCAGCGCGACCACCCCCTCCTCCGGTGGCGGCTGCTGCGCCCCCACGTCGTCCAGGCGGTGGGGATCGCCCTGCGGGGCGGCGACCGGAACCTGGCCGAAGACCTGGCGGCCCAGGCCGGGGAACACGCCGCCCGCAACCCCTCCGTGCCGACCGCCCGGGGTGCGGCCGCCCACGCGGCCGGTCTGGTGGACGCCGACCCCGGACTCCTGGAGCGGTCGGTCCGCGTCCTCCTCACCGGCCCCCGGCCGCTGCCCCTGGCCGCCGCGTCCGCCGACCTCGGGCGCGCGCTCCTCACCGCGGGCGACCCCGCCGCGGCGCCCGCCCTGGCCAGGGCCCACGACATCTACGCCCGGGCGGGGGCCGACGCCGAGGCCGACCGGGTCCGGGCCGATCCGGAACGGGCCGCCGGCCGCTCCGGTCGACGCACCGGAGGGCTCCGGCCGCGCCACGGCCAGGGCTGGGACGCGCTCACGGCCTCGGAACGCAAGGTGGCCCGGCTGATCGCCGCCGGTCACACCAACCGGTCGGCCGCGGAGGCCCTCGTCGTCTCCCCGCACACGGTCAACACCCATCTGGCGTCGATCTTCCGCAAGCTCTCGGTGCGCTCCCGGGTCCACCTGGCCCGCATCGTGCTCGCGGAGGGCGACGCCGGAAAGCCACCGGCGGCCGAGTGACCCCTGCGCCCCCGTGCCAGGTGCGGTGCGCCCCACGGCAACAGCGGGTGCGGGACCGGTCCTAGCGTGACGGGCATGCCGCGCCGCTCCGACGCGCGGACCAGCCGACCCGGATCGAGGAAGCACCCCCATGCCGTACATCACCGTGGGCCAGGAGAACACCAACCCCGTCGAGCTGTACTTCGAGGACCAGGGCGGCGGGCAGCCCGTCGTCCTCATCCACGGCTTCCCGCTCGACGGGCACTCCTGGGAGCGCCAGAGCGCAGCCCTGCTCGACGCCGGCTACCGGGTGATCACCTACGACCGCCGCGGATTCGGGCAGTCCTCGCAGCCGACCACCGGCTACGACTACGACACCTTCGCCGCCGACCTGAACACCGTGCTGGAGACCCTCGACCTGAAGGACGCCGTTCTGGTCGGCTTCTCCATGGGCACCGGCGAGGTCGCCCGCTACGTGTCCACGTACGGCTCCGGCCGCGTCGCCAAGGTCGCCTTCCTGGCCTCGCTCGAACCCTGCCTGCTCAAGAGCGACGACAACCCCGACGGCGTCGCCCCGAAGGCGTTCTTCGACGACGTCGTCGCCGCCGTCAAGGCCGACCGCTACGCCTACTACACGGCCTTCTTCCACGACTTCTACAACCTCGACGAGAACCTCGGCACCCGCATCAGCGAGGAGGCCGTCCGCCACAGCTGGAACACCGCGGCCCGCGGCGGCTCCTTCGCCGCGTCCGCCGCGCCCGCGACCTGGTACACCGACTTCCGCGCCGACATCCCCGCCGTCGACGTGCCCGCCCTGATCCTGCACGGCACCGCCGACCGCATCCTGCCCGCCGAGGGCACCGCGCGCCCCTTCCACAAGGCGCTGCCGTCCGCCGACTACGTCGAGATCGAGGGCGCCCCGCACGGTCTGCTGTGGACCCACGCCGAGGAGGTCAACACCGCCCTGCTCGCCTTCCTGGCGAAGTGACGCCGACCCGTCGACCCACCGGGGACGCCGGAGCCCCGGCGTCCCCGGGCCCCCGGTCCCCGCGCGCGGGAACCGGACGAGCCCAGGAGAGCAGACACCCGTGCAGTTCGGCATCTTCACCGTCGGGGACGTGACCCCCGACCCCGTCAACGGCCGTACTCCCTCGGAACACGAGCGCATCAAGGCGATGGTCGCCATCGCCCTCAAGGCAGAGGAGGTCGGGCTGGACGTCTTCGCGACCGGCGAGCACCACAACCCGCCGTTCGTCCCGTCCTCGCCGACGACCCTACTCGGCCACATCGCCGCCCGCACCGAGAAGCTGATCCTGTCCACGTCCACGACGCTGATCACCACCAACGACCCGGTGAAGATCGCCGAGGACTACGCGACGCTCCAGCACCTGGCCGACGGCCGGGTCGACCTCATGCTGGGGCGTGGCAACACCGGCCCGGTCTACCCGTGGTTCGGCAAGGACATCCGCCAGGGCATCGACCTCGCCGAGGAGAACTACGCGCTGCTGCGCCGGCTGTGGCGCGAGGACGTGGTGGACTGGGAGGGGACGTTCCGTACCCCGCTCCAGGCCTTCACCTCGACGCCCCGGCCCCTGGACGGCGTCCCGCCCTTCGTCTGGCACGGATCCATCAGATCCCCCGAGATCGCGGAGCAGGCCGCCTTCCACGGTGACGGCTTCTTCCACAACAACATCTTCTGGCCGGCCGACCACACCCGGCGCATGGTCCAGCTCTACCGGCGCCGGTACGCCCACCACGGCCACGGCCGCCCCCAGGACGCCGTCGTCGGCCTGGGCGGACAGGTCTTCATGCGGAAGAACTCCCAGGACGCCGTACGGGAGTTCCGGCCCTACTTCGACAACGCGCCGGTGTACGGCCACGGCCCGTCGCTGGAGGACTTCACCGAGCGGACGCCGCTGACGGTGGGCTCTCCCCAGCAGGTCATCGAACGGACCCTGTCGTTCCGGGACAGCGTCGGCGACTACCAGCGCCAGTTGTTCCTGATGGACCACGCGGGCCTGCCCCTGAAGACCGTCCTGGAGCAGCTGGACATCCTCGGCGAAGAGGTCGTGCCCGTCCTGCGCGGGGAGTTCGCGAAGGGACGACCGGCCGACGTGCCGCAGGCCCCCACGCACGCGTCCCTGCGAGCCGTCCGGGAGGTGTCCGCCGCATGAGACTGGCCGTCGTCTCCGCGGGGCTGAGCACCCCCTCCTCCACCCGCCTGCTCGCCGACCGGCTGGCCGCGGCGGTCCGCGACGAACTCACCGCCCGGGGGCGGGCGCCGTCGACCGAGGTCGTGGAGCTGCGGGAACTGGCCGGCGGCATCGCCGACCACCTCGTGACCGGCTTTCCGCCGCCGCGGCTGGGCGCCGCGATCGACGCGGTCACGGCCGCTGACGGCCTGATCGTGGTGACCCCCGTGTTCACGGCTTCCTACAGCGGTCTCTTCAAGTCCTTCTTCGACGTGCTCGATCCGGCCGCCCTGACCGGGCACCCGGTCCTGATCGCGGCGACGGGCGGTACGGCCCGCCACTCCCTGGCCCTGGAGCACGCCGTGCGCCCGCTCTTCTCCTACCTCCGCGCCGTCGTCGTCCCCACCGCCGTGTACGCGGCCTCCGAGGACTGGGGCTCGGCAGGGGACGAGTACACCGACGGCCTGCCCGGCCGCGTCCGCCGGGCCGGGGCCGAGCTGGCCGCGCTCATGGCGGCCCGCCCGGCCGGCGAAGAGCCCGAGGACGACGTGACCGCCCTCGAACGGCAACTCGCCGACCTGCGCTTCGACTGAGACGGGCCCCCGGGCCGGGCGGCGGCGGGAACGCTCATGTGGTTCATACTGTTCCGCCGGATGAGCGTGAACCGAGCGACGACGAGGACCGTGCCCGAGGAACCCGGGGGCGTACGGACGCCCCTGCGCGGCAGGGACGCCGAACTGGCGTTCATCGAGGCGCGGCTCGACGCGCTCGGCCGGGGTGAGGGCGGGATCATCCGGGTGGAAGGCCCCGCCGGCATCGGCAGGTCCAGGCTCCTCGCGGAGGCCGCGGCGGCCGCGAGGCGGCGCGGAACGCGGGTGTTCGAAGGGGCGGCGGACCCCGACGAACAGTTCGTGCCGCTCGGCCCGCTCCTCGGCGGTCTGCTCTCCGGAGAGGAACCGCTGTCGGACGCCGGCCGCCTCAGGGACCTCGCCACGACACCCGGCCGGCGCTTCTGGCTGCTCCAGGAACTGGGGGACCGCCTGCGGGAGACGGCTCGCAACGGAACGCTGCTCGTCGTCCTCGACGACCTCCAGTGGTGCGACGACCTGACCCTCCTCACCTTCAACACCCTCGCGGCCGGACTCTCGTCGCACGCCATCCTGTGGCTGGTCGCCGTGCGCGGCGGCAGCGTGCCGTCGGGAGTGCGCACGACCCTGGACCGGATCCGGCAGGCAGGCGCACACGAGCTGACGCTGGGAGCGCTGGACGACCGGGCCACCGCACGGATCGCCGAGGACGTCCTCGGCGCCGCTCCCGGCCCGGACGTCCGGCGCGTCGTCCGTCGCGCCGACGGGGTCCCGCAACTGCTGGTCGCACTGCTGGGCTCGCTGCGGGAGGCGGTGACGATCGAGAACGGCACGGCCGGACTGACGGCCGGACCCCCCGCCCCACCGGAGATCCCCTCTGTCGTGCGCCGCCTCGGCCGGCTGTCCGACGGGGCACGGGCGCTGGTGCAGCGGGCGGCCGCCGCGGGCGGCTCGGTCACCGTCGCGCTGCCGGCCGAACCGCTCGGCAGGTCCTCGGCGGCGCTCATCGCAGCGGTACGGGAATCCATCGACGCCGATCTGCTCGTCGAAAGCGGCGATCACCTCGTCTTCCGCCACGACCTGATCCGCGAGGTGGTGGAAGCCGGCCTCCCCGTGTCCCCGCGTCAGACCCTGCGCGGTGAGGCCGCCGAGCCGCCGCCCGGGAGCGCGGCCTCCCCCGTGGGGCGTCCGGGGCCGCCGGCCGTCGGAGCACTGGCAGGCGCGACGGAGGCCGACCGGCTGCGCACCGCCGCGGCGGAACTGGCGGCCACCGCTCCCGGCGCCGCCGCGGAACGCAGCCTCAAGGCCCTGGAACTCACCCCCGCGGCCGCTCCGGAGCGGCCGCGGGTCGTCGCCGAGACGATCCCGCTGCTCTGGCAGACGGGCCGGGCCGCCCAGGCGCGTGAGCTGGGAGCCGCCGCCCTGGCGGCCGGCGCTCTCGGACCCGAGGACGAGGCGCACCTCCGCCTCGCCCTGGCACGCCTCGCCACACCGTTCGACTTCTCCGAGGCGGTCCGCCAGGCCCGCGCCGGGGCGGCACTGCCCGGCATTCCCCTGGACGTCAGGGGGAGACTGCTGGCCGTGCTCGCCGTCGGCCTGTCGATCTCGGGCGAGCACGCGGCGGCCGAGCAGGTCGCCGCGGAGGCGTGGGAGACCGCGGCGGCAGCGGGGGACCGCTCCGCCGAGGCCACGCTGACGACGGTCCGCTCGGCCGCGAGTTTCCACCGCATGGACCTGACCGAGGCGTTCCGGCAGGCCGAACGGGCCGCCGCGCTGGCCGACGCCCTGGGCGTCAGCACCTCGCTGTGGGTTCCGGAGGCCCTGTGGCACGCTCTCCTGGCGAACACCACCGGACGCTCCGCCGAGGCGCTCGCCGCCGCGGACGAAGGCATCCGGATCACCCGGGAGCAGGGCCGGACGGCGGCCACCGGCATGTGGCTCATGACCCGTTCCCGCGTCCTCCTGGAGGCCGGACGGCTGACCGACGCCCGGGCCGACGCCGAGGCCGCGTCCGCGACGTCGGAGGGCCTCCCCCCGGGCAACCTCTCCGACGTCACGCTCCGGTACGTGCTGATGCGCGTCGCCCTCCACACCGGCGACCGGCGGACCGCGCGGGCGTACGCGGCGGAGGCGAGGCGCATGCGGAACGACGGCGCACCCGTCGTCCGCCACTTCGGCTCCTGGATGCTGGCGCTGATGGCCGACTTCGAGGGCCGGCCCGACCGTGCCATGGCCGAACTCGACGAGGTGATGGCGTCGCCCGCCGCGAACCGGCCGGCCTACGCGGGCCTGGTCGACCCCGCCGACGCCCCGGTCCTCGTCCGCCTGGCGCTGCGTGCCGGCGCACTCGAACGGGCCGCGCAGGCAGTGGCCCTGGCCGAACGACTGGCCGGGCTCAACCCCGGCCTCACGTTCCTGGCCGCCACCGCCGCGCACGCCCGCGGGCTCCTCGACAACGACCTCGCCCCTCTCGTGCGCGCCGTCCGGCTGTACGAGGACTGCCCCCGGCCGCTGGCCCGGGCATCGGCACTGGAGGACGCCGGACGCAAGCTCGCGGCCACCCGCAGGCCCGAAGCGGTGCCGTACTTCGACACGGCCCTCGCGCTCTACGCGCGAGCGGGCGCCGAGCGGGACGCCGCACGCGTCCGCCGGCGCCTGCGGGCCGCCGGTGTCCGCCGCCGGCCCTCGGCGCCCGGCCTCTCCGGGGCGTGGCCCGAGCTGACGGCGGCGGAGACACGGGTGGTACGGCTCGTGGCCCGGGGGCTGACCAACCGGCAGGCGGCCGAGCACCTCTCCCTCTCGCCGCACACCGTGGGCTCGCACCTGCGCCGGGCCTTCACCAAGCTGGACCTCACCTCGCGCGTGGAGCTGACCCGGCTGGCGAGGCACCGCGACAGCGGAGCGTAGTCGCTTCGCATCCCCCGCCGGTGTCGTCGCAATGGACGATTCGTGCGATGTGCCGACGTCGTCGCCTCCTCAGAATGATCAAGGGCCGCGGAAGGAGAAGTCCGCGGGGAACCCCTGGTCGAGAGAGGAACAGCGCATGACCGCAAGGCTCCAGCGAGCCCGCCCCGGCAGCCCCGAGCTCCAGGCGCTCGTCGACGAGCTCGCGGAGCGGCTCGGACGGTCCGTCGCCGTCGACGACCCGCTGGTCCGCATGGTCTGCACGAGCCGCCACTTCGGCGACGAGGACCCGGTCCGCATCGGCACCCTGTTGCAGGGCCGCGCCGACACCGCGGCCATCCGCTACGTCCTCGCCCAGGGCGTGACCCAGTGGTCCCGGGCCGGATTCATCGACGGCCGCGACGACCTCGGACTGCGGCCCCGTTACGTCGTGCCCCTGCGCGAGCGCGGGCGCCTCCTCGGACTGCTCCTGGTGGTCGTGCCCGAGAAGACGCTCACGGAGCACGAGACACGCGCCGTCGACCGAGCCGCGGACGCCATGGCCGCCCAACTGCACGCGGAGCACATCGCCACCGACACCCGGAAGGCCGACGAGCGCGACCTCGTCCTCGAACTCGTCGGCACCGACGCCGCCGCCCGTACCGCCGCACGGCGGCGGGCCGAGGAACTCGGACTGCTCGGAGCGGGCGGACACGTCCTGGTCACGGTCGTCCAACTGAGCTGTGCGACCGAACTCGTGCGGCAGTCCGAGGCGGCCCTGTGGGGGGCGCTGGAGGGGTACCGGCAGACGCGTTCGGCCCAGGGCCTCATCGCGGTCGGCAAGGAGCGCGCGACGTTGCTCCAGCTGCGCGACCGCCCACCCGGCCAGGACGAGATCACCGCGCAGTCCGCTCGCATCCTGGACGAACTCCGCACGTTCCTGGCCCCGTCGGCGGACCCCGTGGTCGGCGTCGGCGGCCGGCACCGCAGCCTGGACGGCGCACGGACGTCGTACGAGCAGGCGCTCGTGGCGGCACGCGCGGCACGCCGACTGCCCAGCCTGAAGAGCACCGGTGACTGGGAGCTGCTCGGGGAGTTCGCGGTGCTGCTCCAGCTCCCCGAGCACGCCCTGAACGCGTCGTTGGTCCCCGAGCCGCTCCGTGCCCTGAGCGACACGCACGGCGGCGGGCGCCTGCGGGACACCCTGCGCTGCTTCCTCGAACACGCGGGATCGGTCCCCCGGAGCGCGGACACGCTGGGAATCCACCGCACCTCGCTCTACTACCGGCTGCGCCAGATCCAGGAGATCACCGGACTCGACCTCGACGACGGCGCCCACCGGCTCACGCTGCACCTCGGCCTCAGGGTCGAGGAACTCCTCGCCGCGGGCGGCGACGGGGCCGCCCGACCGCTGCCGCGCTGATCGCCGCCCCGCTGACCGATGCCTCTCCGGCCAGGGGCGCGCTTCGACAAAGCGAGGAGGATTCACGGCCCGATTCCTACAGCTCGCGGTGGTGCGGGCGGCGGGCCGCATTCGATGATGTCCGGGACGGGCGGGGGCTGTGTACCGTCTCTGACCAGGGGAGAGGTCATGAAGGAACTGATCACGACGGACGGCGCACGGCTCGCTTACCAGGACACCGGCGGCGCGGGCGTCCCGCTGGTGATGCTGCACGGCTGGGGGCAGACCCAGGCGATGTTCCGCCACCAGACCGAGGGGCTGGCGCCCGGCCGTCGCGTCGTCACCGTCGACCTCCGCGGCCACGGGAAGTCCGGCAAGCCCCGTCACGGCTACCGCATCGCCCGGCTCTCCCGCGATGTGCTCGAACTCGTCGACCACCTCGGCCTCGACCGCTTCGACGCACTGGGCTGGTCCATGGGGGTCTCGGTGTGGTGGAGCTTCATCGACCTGTACGGAACCGGACGGATACGGCGCTTCGTCGCCGTCGACCAGCCCGCGGCGGTCGCCGCCGTGCCCTGGATGACCGAGCGGGAACAGCGGGACTCCGGTGCCATCTTCGACGTGTCGGGGCTGCTGTACCTGGGCGCGGCTCTCGCGGGCCCGGAGGGCGGGACGGTCCGCGCCGACTTCGTGCGCGGCATGTTCTCCGGTGAGCCCGACCCCGAGGTGCTGGCCTTCGTCGCCGAGGAGATCAGGTCGACACCCGCGCACGCGGGCGTACCGCTTCTGTTCGACCACTGCGCGCAGGACTGGCGCGACGTGCTTCCCCGGATCGACGTGCCGACCCTGGTGATCGGCTGCGAGGGAAGCCATGTGCACCCCGATTCACAGCGCTTCGTCGCCGAGCGGATTCCCGGCGCACGCCTGCACGTCTTCGCCTCCGACGTGGCGAGCTCGCACTTCCCCTTCCTCGAGAACCCGCCGGCCTTCAACGCCGTGGTGGAGAAGTTCCTGGCCGAGGAGCCGGCGAACCGGGCCTGAATCCGCTCCCCGCCCCGCACACCTACGGCTAGGACACGACACCCCATGACCCTCACGCTGATGTCCCGCGTGCCCGAACGGGCGCCCCGGCAGGCGCCCGCACCGGCCCCGTCCGCCTCCTCCTCGGAGTGGCTGGTCCAGATGCTCTCCGAGATGCCGGAGACGAACGACCCGAACCACGTCTACCTCGGCGTCCACGTCCGTGGGCCCGTCACCGTCGTCCACGGGCGTGCCAGGACCCCGCTGGAGCCGAACGACCTCGTCTTCTGCGACCCGGCCCGACACCACCTGCTGCGGTTCGGCGAGGACTGCCGGATGATCTTCTTCCGGGTGCCCCGCTGCTATCTGGGCGTCACGGAGCCGGAACTCGACAAGGTGCTCGGCGTGCCCGTACGCGGCGGGGAGGGGATCGGGGCGCTGGCGTCCGACTTCCTGACCGCGCTCGCCGCCAGGGCGGAGTTCCGCCGGTCCACGATCGGGGACCGGCGCGCCCGGACGGCCGTACACCTCCTCTCCGTCCTGGTCATGGAGCTCCTCGACGCGGACACGTCAAACGAGGCGGACGACGCGTCCGGGGCCGTCAACGCACTGCTGTCCCGTATCCACGGCTACATCGAAGAACACCTCATGGACCCGGACCTCTCACCGGAGTCGATCGCACGCGCCCACCACATCTCCGTCCGGTACCTGCAGAAGCTCTTCCAGAACGACGGCAGCACGGTGAGCCACTGGGTGCGGCAGCGCAGGCTGGAGTTCTGCCGCCTCGAACTGGGCCGCTCCAACCGGAGGGTCACCATGGCCGCGGTGGCGCACCGCTGGGGCTTCAGCAGCCCCTCGCACTTCAGCCGCACGTTCCGCGGGGCGTACGGAATGAGCCCCAGCGCATGGCAGGCACTGGCGACCTCGGCCTCCGCGACGACGACCGCCGGCGCCCAGGACGAGTGAAGGCGCCGGGACGCGTGTGCGCCGGCGTGACAGCGCGGCTGCGCACACGTACCAGAGGGGCCGCTTCCACGGCTCTACCGTGAGCAGCCCTCGCTCGGGCCTCCTTCCGGATTCCGGTCCGCGACCCGACCGTCGTGACGACGCCCCCCCACGTGGCCCGACACCGAGAAGAGAACTCGCATGACCAACCCCACCGTCGTCCTCGTGCACGGCGCCTTCGCCGACGCGACGGGCTGGATAGGCGTGATCTCGGAACTGCGGAGCAGCGGCATCCCGGTGATCGCCCCGTCGAACCCGCTCCGGGGCCTGACGTCGGACGCCGCCTACCTCGCCTCCGTCCTCGCGCAGGTAGACGGCCCGGCCGTACTCGTCGGACACTCCTACGGCGGCGCGCTGATCACCGTGGCCGGCACCGCGGAGAACGTCGTCGCGCTCGTCTACGTGGCCGCCTACGTGCCCCGTGAGGGCGAGAGCCTCGGCTGGCTCGAAGGGGGCTTTCCCGAGTCCCCGCTGACGGGCCACCTGAAGGAGTGGACGTACCCGCTCCTCGACGGCGGCTCGGCGGTCGAGGTCACCATCGAAGAGACGGCTTTTCCCGCCGTCTTCGCGGCGGACGTGCCCGAGAACGTCGCCGGTGTCCTGGCGGCGGCCCAACGCCCGCTCGCCATGGCCGCCTTCACCGAGACCGCGTCCGCGGCGGCGTGGCGGACGAAACCGTCCTGGGCCCTGGTGGCCGGGGCGGACCGCACGATCAGCCCCGAGGTCCAGCACTTCGGCGCCGTACGGGCCGGAGCCGTCGTGGTCGAACTCCCGGACGCCTCCCACGCCGTCGCCCTGTCCGAGCCCACCCGGGTCGCCGACCTGATCAAGGACGCGGTACGGGCGACGAGCTGACCGACCGGCCCCCGCCGCGAACAGGGGCGGGGGCCGGGCAGCCGGGGCGTCCCGCCCCCGCCGACGCCCCGCCCGCTCCCTCGCCACTGAGAGCCGCACGGGCTCCCGAACGTGCCGAGGGGGGCGGGCGGACGGGTGGCGCACGGCTGCGGTGAGGCTCCGGGGCCGTGCCGCTCGCTTCTGGGGCCGTGCCGCTCGCCTCAGCAGAGGCAGCCCGTCGAGTTCGGCCGCGGATCGTGCCAGCCGTGGGCACGCTGGGCCTCCGCGGAGACCAGGGACCGGGCGACGCGGTTGACGGGGGCGGCCGCGGCGCCGGCCGGTGTGGACGTGAAGGGCTCCATCAGGGCGGCGACGGTGCGGGCGACACCGCCCACCACCACGCTGCGCACCCTGGCCGCCGCGTCGATGTCGCTGAGCGGATCGCCCTCGACGCACACGAAGTCGGCGAGCGCTCCGACCGACACCGTGCCCAGCTGCGTGCCCAGTCCCAGCCGCTGGGCGGGATTCACCGTCGCGGTGCGCAGGGCCTCGTACGGGGTGAAGCCGCCCCTGACCATCGCCCGGAGGTTCTGGTGCAGGGAGATCGCCGGGTCGTCGAGGGGGGCGTCCGAACCGGCGACCACGCTTCCGCCGCCCCGCTGGACGCGCAGCAGCATGTCGACACCGCCCGCCAGGAGAACCCGGTTCAGCTCCGCGGTCGGGCCGCCCGCCGCCTCTGCCTTGGCCACCAGCGCGCCGTAGTCCCAGGCCGGGTAGAAGCACTTGGTGCGCTCGTCGTCGACGAGTGACCGGTCATCGGCGAGGAGCACGGAGGAGTTCATGAGGGTCGAGGTGACGGGCATCCCGGCGGTCGTCAGGACGCCGACGGCGTCCTGGTACGCCCGCCCGAGCCGGGTCTGTGTCTGCGAATAGCCGACGCGGTTGCCGCCGCCGGTGTGCTCCATGAAGTCCATGCCGTACGTCGCCTGGGGGTAGGCGTAGTGCGAGGTCACCGGCATGCCCCTGAGGTGTGCCTGCGCCGTCGCGGCGGCCTCCAGCGGGGCGGGCAGCCGGATGTAGGTCTTGACGAGGTCGTACGAGAGGGCCTGGGCCCGCCCCATCTCCAGCCGGAGCTGGGGGGCGCTGACCACCGGGCGGGCGAAGTTCCAGAAGACCCGGGCCCCGTCCAGGGCGTCACCCGTCCCGAAGAATCGTGGCCCGGCTTTCGCGCCGGACTCCAGGGCCTCCCTGGTCTCCACCATCTGGTAGGCGGGATCGCCCGGGGAGACGACGGTCGTGATGCCGTACGACAGGAGGAGGCGTCCCGTGCGGTCTCCCCACTGCCTGCCGCGTATGTGCCAGTGCAGATGTGCGTCGATCAGTCCGGGCATGAGGGTCAGGCCCGAGGCGTCCACCACCTTGTCCCCGCGGCCCTGTCCCGCGGGGACCACCTCCGTCACGCGGCCTTCCTTGACCACGACGTCCACGTGGCGGCGCAGGCCGGTGCTCCGGCCGTCCCACAGGGCGCCCGCCCGGAAGACCGTGGTGCCGGCGGCGACGGGCCGGCGGAAGGAGAGGTCGACGGGCACGGTCCGCGGAGTCCCGCCGGTGACCGGCACCTTCCGCAACCTGCCGTTCGAGAGGTAGAAGAGGGTGCCGGAGCCGTCCACGGACACGGAGTCGGTGACTTCGGTGGTGATCTGCTCGGGTCCGCCGGTGATCCGTCCGGTGGCGTCCACCGGAACCCGCCACGCCGTGCTCTCCATGACGCAGACGAAGTACCTGCCGTCCGGTGTCCACACCGGGCCGTCGTCCCCGCGGGTGGCCACCGACCGGTGGGCGGCCACCGGCTCCGAGCGGGTGGCGCCCGTCTCCAGGTCGACCGACAGGACCTCACTGAGCCCGGCGCGGTTCCGCTTGGAGTACGGCTTGTTGGCGGCGAGCACGATCCGCCGGCCGTCCGGTGCCCACGAGGGGCGTCCGGGCTGGAAGACGGCCGGCAGCACCTGGCGGACGGCTCCGGAGCCGAGCTCCAGGACCCACGTTCCGCCGTTCTCGTCCTGGTAGGCGATCCTCGTGCCGTCGGGCGACCAGCGGGGGGTCAGCTGCGCGCCGCTCCGGTTGGTCAGCCGGACGGGTGCGCCGCCCTTCACGTCCTGACGCCACAGGGCGGCGGTTCCGGAGCGGTCGCTCGCGTAGACGAGCGAGGCACTGTCCGGCGACCAGTCCGGGTCGGAGTTGAAGTACCCGTCGCCGGCGAGCCGAGTGGGAGCCTGGCCGATCCGCATCACCCACAGGGCGTTGAGGGCGCGGAACGCGACCTGCCGGCCGTCGGGGGAGACCACGGGTCCCGCGATGCCCTTGACGGGCTGTGCCCCCGGCGCGGTGAAGTCCCTGACCGTGTGACGCCAGGCCGGGCGCGCGATGGAGACCGTGGCGGTGAACGGCACCTGCCGCGGGGTCTCGTTCAGGCGCAGGCGCCGTATCCCGCCGGCCGCGGTGTACAGCAGTTCAGCGGCCGACACCCAGGAGGTGCGCACGGCGTGCACGTCCTCGCCCGAGGCGACGACCTCGTCGTCCACCATGACGTCGGCGCGCGTGCCGAGGAACCGGACGTAGCTGACGCGGGTGCCGTCCGGGCTCAGCGCGGGGCCGAAGAGCTTGGCGCCCGGGGAGGGGGCGACCAGCCGGGTGCGTTCGCCGGTGGCGACGTCCACGACGTCGATGGCGGAATCGTCGACGGTGCACACGATGCGCTTGCCGTCGGAGGACCAGGCGGGCGTGCCCTCCTCGGAGTCGCCCGACGTGACGCGGGTCTGCACCCCGGTGGCCACGTCCAGCAGCCACAGGTCGTTGCTGCCCGACTGGTCGGAGGTGAAGGCGATCCGCTTGCCGTCGGGGGCGAACTGCGGCTCACGGTTGTCGTAGTCGCCCTTCGTCAGCTGCTTGAGGCCCTGACCGTCGCGGCCGACCGTCCACAGCTGGTACGCACCGTCGCGGAAGGACTGGAAGACCAGGGCGCTGCCGTCCGGCGACCAGTGCGGCTGTGTCGCGTCCTGGAGCTCGTCGGTGAGGCGCCGGGCGTTTCCCCCGGCCGCGGGAAGCACCCAGATCGCGCTCAGCACGTCGACGGCGAGCGCGGTCCGGTCCGGGGAGAGGGCTGCCGCGACATTGGTCCCCTCCGAGACCGTGAGCCTGCGGCCGGCCGAGGCGTCCTCGCCGCCCTCCGGCGTCCCGTCGTCCGCCACCGCCTGTCCCGCACCGGCCAGTGCTCCGGCGGCCAGCGCGCCGCTCCCTATCAGGATCCGGCGCCGGCTGGGTCTCGCCGGGCCCCGCGCCCCCTGGATTCGTACGCTCTTCCCATCGGTGTGATCCATCGTCATTCCCATCGGTCTGTTCGGTGAACGGGGCTGCTCAGGGGCAGACAGCACGCAGAAAACGAGCCAGGCGGCGGACTCCCTCCTCGATCTGCTCCGGGTCGAGATAGCTGCAGGCGAGCCTGAGCTGGTGGTCGCCGCCGGACCCGATGTAGAAGGGGGACATGGGGGTCCAGAGCACACCGAACTCCTGGGCCGAGCGCTGGAGCAACGGTTCGTCGGCCGGCACGGTGAGGTGCAGGCGTACGAAGAACCCTCCGCCGGGCCGGTTCCAGGACACTCCGGCCGGGGCGCCGGTACCCGCCCCGAGGTGGCGGTCGAGGGCGTCCAGCAGAATCCGCAGGTTCCGCTGGTAGAGCTCGCCCTTGGCGCGGGCCGCCTTGGCCACCGACCCCTGGTGCTCCAGCAGGATGCCGCCGATGACGGCCTGGGAGATCGGCGAGGTGTTGACCGTCACCATGCTTTTGACGGTGGCGAGTTCGTCGGCGAGCATGCCGGTGCCGCCGGAGACCTGCCGGACCGGCTGGTCGGCGACCACGTAGCCGACCCGGGCACCGGGCATGCACGTCTTGGCGAAGGTGCCCAGGTGCACGACCCGCTCGCCGCCGGGCAGCGCCTTCAGCGGTGGCAGGGCTGCCGCGTCCGTGGTGGTGAAGGCGTACGCGTTGTCCTCCAGCAGCAGCAGGTCCTCCCGCTCGGCCACCGCGAGCAGCCGGTGGCGTGCCTCCAGGCTGAGGCAGCTGCCCGACGGGTTGGAGAAGTCCGGCGCCACATACATGGCCCGGATCCGGGAGCCGCTTTCGCGTGCCCGGCGGCACACCTCATCCAACTGGGCGAAGTCCAGGCCCTCTTCGGTGTCGTCCACCGCGACTGTGTCGATGCCCAGCAGGTTCGCCGCCCCGGAGAGGCCGACGAAGCAGGGGTTGACCACGGCCAGCACGTCCCGGGGAGAGGTGAAGAGCGCGCGCAGGACCAGCAGGATCGCCTCCTGGCAGCCCACCGTGACGACGATCGACTCCTCGGGGACGTCGATGCCCTGGTCGGCCTTCAGGGCCTGCGCCACCAGCTCGTTGATCAGTCCGCGGCTGGGGCCGTACTGGTAGAGCAGCCGGTCCACCTGCGCGGAGGCCAGGCCGCGCTCCTCTTCGAGGTAGCGGCGGTACCGGGCGAGGTGGCGCGGGATGTCGATCTCGTCGAAGAAGGCGGTGTGCGGGGCGCCGGGCGCGAACGAGACGGCGTCCGGGAAGCGGCCCATCACCTCGTTGAGGAAGGTGATCGACCCCATGACGGGCGAGTCGAGGCAGGCGTGCAGAGACTCGCGTTCCAGCACCTTCTCGGTCACCGGCCTCATGCCTGTGCCTGTGCGGGTGCGGGCGCGGCCCCGTTCGCGGCGGCGCCGGACCTGGCCGAGAACTTGCCGACCTTGTCCAGTACGTCGTCCCCGTACAACCGCAGCGCCTGGGCCAGCGAGAACTCGGCCATGTAGGCGCGGAACGCGTCCTCCGGCTCCTCGGACAAGTGCAGCATCCGCCGGTTGGCCAGTACCGCGGGCGCGGCGAGTTCCTCCACCGCGTCCTCCACGGCGCGGTCCATCGCCTTCGGGTCCACGACCTCGTCGATCAGCAGCCCCGCCTGCGGGTCGCCGGCCCAGATCTTGCGCCCGCCCAGGACGATCTGGCGGGCGACCCGGGCGCCGGCCAGGCGGCCGAGGCGGAAGTTCGCGGCGCCGGGGACGATGCCTTCCTGGGCGGCCGGAAGGCTGAGGTAGGAGTCCGCGGCGGCGATGACCTTGTCCATGACGAGCAGGAGCTGGGTCCCGCCGCCGATGGCGAAGCCGTCCACCGCGGCGGCCCACGGCTTCTCGATGCCGTGCGCCGGGTAGGCGTCCCCCCGCCCGCGGGTGGACAGGCCGCGGAGCATCTTGCTGATGTAGCCCAGTTCGCGTTGGAGCAGGAATCCGACGAAGGAGATCCGGCCGTGGTGCAGATCGGCGAGGTTGATGCCGGCGCTGAAGACCCGGCGTCCCCGGTAGCGGGGGTGCGTCATCGGCGCGCCGCGCAGGACACCGACCTTGATCCCGTCGTCCAGCAGGACGAGGTCGACGGCGACCTCCAGCTGGGCGATCAGTTCGTTGTCCTCGGCGTTGAGACAGGACTCGTTGTGGAACGTGACGTGTCCGCCCGCGCCGCGGCGCTCCAGCGTGACCTTGCCGAGGTCCACGCGTCCCGTCGCGCGGAAGCCGTCCAGCAGCGCCAGTGCCTCGGCGGTGGGGTCGCGCAGGACGTCCACCAGGTGCCCCCCGGCTCCGGGCAGCCGCAGGATCTCCCGGAAGAGGATGCCCTGGTCGATCTCCCGGCCTTCCTTGTCCTCCTGGACGTGGCTCAGTTCCTGCGCGAGCTGCCCGGTGGTGGGGACGAGGCCGGGAAAGGCCTGCGCCGCTGCCGCCGCGAGCTCCGCGAGGCCGAGCCGCAGGGTCCGTCCGGCGGTCAGGTGGTCGTAGACGTCCTCCGCGTGGGCGCGCAGGAAGCCCGCCCGCAGGGACCGGCACGCCTCGTGGATCCGGGCTGCCTGCTGCTGCTGTTCGGCCGAGCGGCCGGTCCGGGGCGGCAGCCCGGCCAGCGGGGCCTCGCGTTCACGGATGCCGGCGGCGAGGGCCGCGGCGGCCTCGGCGAAGGCTCCTTCCGGCAGTGGACCGGCGGCGGGGGTGGGACGGGATTCGTTGGTCAGCACAGGATTCCCCCGGAGGTCACGGACGGGTGGCGGGCAGCGGCTGCTGCCGTCGCAGGCTTCGGTCGCATGCGGCGAGGTGGGCACCGAGCGCCTCCTCGTAGCTGAGGCCGGAGTCGAACAGCAGGCGGCGCCGGATCGACCACTCCTGGCCGGGCAGCGCGGACAGTTCTGCCACGAGGGCGGCGGCGCGCTCGCGGGCCTCCCGCGCGCTCCCGGCGGTCTCGTCCACCAGGTCGCAGGCCGCGGCCTCGGCGGCGCTCAGCCAGGGCCGCAGCAGGAGCAGGCGGCGGGCCCGGGCCGTACCGATCTGGTTGGCCAGCCGGTGCACCGCCGTGCCCGGCCAGGCCCCGTCCTCGGCGCCCGCGAGCCTCAGCCGCGCGTCGGGGGCGGCGAGCCGGTAGTCGGCGATGAGGAGCACTTCGAGCGCGGGGCCCGTGCAGGCGCCCTCGACGACGGCGAGTGTGGGACGGCCGGCGTTCTCCAGCCGTCGCAGGACGCGTTCCCAGGTGTTGACGAGGTGGATACCGGTGCCGGAGGGCGCGAAGTCGGCCGGGTCCTGCGCGGTCGGGGCACTGTCGCCGCCCAGGAGCAGCAGGACGACTCCGCCGTCGGCGCTCTCGGCCCGTGTGACCGCGGACGCGACACGGGACACGAGTTCGGGTGTGAGTCGCTCGTTCCCGCCGACCGTCAGGACGGCGGCGGCCTCGTCGGTGAGGCTGTGGGCGAGGGGAGTGGTGGGCACAGTCGTACTTCCTTCGGTCGGGTTGGTTGTCACCACTGGACGAGCGCCGTCTCGATCGTGGAGCCGGGCCCCATCGTCATCAGCACGCCGTAGTCGCCCCGGCGCACTCGGCCTTCCTCCATCAGCCGCTCGTAGGAGAAGAGGAAGGAGCCGCTGGAGAGGTTTCCGTAGTCGCGCAGCACACCGGTGGTGTGGCGCACCGCGTGCGGCGACAGGCCGAGGTTGACCTTCACCGAGTCGATGACCTTCTTGCCGCCCGAGTGCACGAGCCAGTGGTCTATGTCGCCGCGGCGCAGGCCGGTGCCGTCGAGGAGGCGGTCGACGACGCCCTCGGCGTGCGCGCCGACGACGTACGGGACGTCGCGGTCGAGGTAGAAGCTGAACTTTCCCTGCTCGTCGTCCCAGTCGTACCGCATGGCATCCACCGCGTCGGGAATGATGCGGCTCGCGAACTTCAGCACGGTGCCGGCCGGCAGGGGGCTGTCCTCGGCGGATTCCTCCTGCGACGGGCCGGTGACCATCGCGACGGCGGCGGCGCCGTCGCCGAAGAGGCTGTTCACCACGGCGGTGCGCATGGTGCCGTCGAAGACGTAGGCGGCCGAGCAGACCTCGGCGCACACCATGACGGCGAGGCGGCCGGGGTTGGCCATGGACCAGCTCGCCACGGCGTTCAGCGCGTTGAGACCGGCGTTGCAGCCCATGCCCACGACGTCGAGCCGGCTGGTGGAGGTGGGCAGCCCCAGTTCCTTGATCAGCAGGGCGGAGAAGCCGGGCGTCAGCAGGCCGGTGGTGGAGACGCAGCCGAGGTAGCCGATGTCGGACAGGGCGAAGCCGGACCGTTTGAGCGCGGTCTCCAGGGCCTGCGCGCCGATACGTATCCCGTGCGCCTTGTGTTTGGCGAGGAGTCCACCCTGCGTTTCCGTCGCGCGCGTTCCGTCCGGGAGTTCGGGCGGCAGGACGAGGTAGCGGCGTTCGATGGCGCTGTTGAGGAAGACCGATCGGACCTTGGGGTCCTCGATGGCGAAGAGGTCCAGCATCTCGCGCTGGCTGTACGAGTTGACGGGTGTGGCGGTGCCGAATCCGACGATCGTCGGCCTCGGACCGGAGTTCGCCGTTGTCATCCGCTCCTGTCCGGTGACGGGCAGGCCCCCCATGGCGGACATCGTCATGCCACGTCCCTCATTTCGCTGGTGGCGAGCTGGATCTGCTCGGTGGTGTGGGAGGCGGAGACGGCCATCCGGATCAGGCCGCTCCCCTTCGCCACGGTCGGGAAGAACGCCGGTGTGACGATGACTCCGGCCTTGCGGAGACGCGCGGCGGTGCTGAGCGCGTCCTCTTCCGTGGAGAAGAGCGCACCGCGGATCGGCGACCGGGTGCCGGCGTTGAAGAGGGCGTTGCCGGTGAGGGAGTCGAAGAGTTCCGTGTTGCGCCACAGGTCTTCCTGGAGCCGCGCCACGGTGCCGTCGAGGTGCAGCTCGGCGGACGCCCGGCAGGCGCTGATCACGGGCAGGGCGATCGGACCGCCGAAGATCAGCGGGTTGCCGAACTTGCGCAGCTTGACCGTGTCCTGCTCGGTGTTCAGCACGACGAAGCCGCCATTGCTGCAGCCGAAGGCCTTCGCGAGGGATCCGACCACGATGACGGACTCCGGCAGGTCGCCGTCGGCACCGCCGAACTCCTCGTACGCGAAGCCGGCGCCGCGCGGGCCGGTGATCGACACGCCGTGGGCGTCGTCCACGTAAAGGTATCCGTCGACGGCCGCGCACAGCTCGGACAGCTGGCGGACGTTGATCAGACCGCCCATGGAGCCGACACCGTCCACGAGCACGATCGGCGTGCGTCCGGCGGCGTGTGCCCCGGCCATGGCGTCGGCGAGGCCGTCCGGGTCCTCGAAGTCGAACCGGGCCACGGTGCCTATCTGTTCGAGCACGCCGCGCAGGACCTGGATCGACGCGTGGGCGGTGCGCTCCACGAAGAAGGCGACGCCGCCCGGGGAGACGGGGTAGCCGGGCAGTACGCCGGTGCCCAGCAGGGGCAGCACCCCGAGATGGACGCTGCCGACTGAGGTGAAGCAGGTGACGTGGCGGCCCCCGTAGACGGTGCCGAGCAAGTGCTCCAGGACCTCCAGGTCCTCGAACCGCATACGGGTCCGGGAGGAGGAGAACTGGACGCCGACCTGACGCACGGTGCGGGCCGCGGCCTCCACCAGGGCGGGGTGGGTGTCCAGTCCGAGGTAGGAGCAGGAGATGAACTCGATGGCGCGGCTGCCGTTGCTCAGCGTCACCTCCTTGCCCTCCCTCGCGGTGAAGACATGGCCCGTCAGGTCATGCGCGATGGCCCGGGACAACGCGTCCGACGTCTTGCTGACACGGGCAGCGACCCAGTTGGGGGGTTCTGTGGTTTGAGGCATCGAAGCGTCTCCTGAATGCGGATGTGTGGAGGTTGGAAACGGAAACTCCGTCAGCCGGCGTGCTCCTCATGGAAGAACGGCACCTTTCCGCGGTCCGTGTGGTGGAATCGCGAGCTGTCGACCCGCTCCACCGTCAACCCCCGGTAGGAGGGAGCCGTGAAGACCCGTTGCATGTGGTAGGCGCCGCGCAGCGCGGCGACGGCGTCGTCGGCCGTCAGTCCGGAGGGGGTCCGGTCGGAGACGAGCAGCCGGATCGAGAAGCCCGTCTCGTGCGTCCGCACCTGGAACTGGCAGTCCGCCGGGTCGGTGATGCCCAGTACGGAGAGCCGGTCCATCACCAGTTCCTGGGAAATGGTGGTGCTGTCCACGTTGACGGACTGGCGGACCCGGCCGACGAGGGTCAGGCGGCGGGCGGCGCTGCCGCACAGGCAGGGGCCGGTTTCGATGTACCCCTCGTCGCCCACCTGGTAGCGCAACAGCGGCATCCCGGAGTCGGTCAGCGTGGTGACGACGACCTCGCCGACCCGGCCGTCGGGCTGGATGCGCTCGGCGGCCGTGTCGATGACCTCGACGACCAGGGCGTCCTCGTGCAGATGGTGGGTCGAGCCGGTCTGGTAGGCGCATTGGTAGCCGATGGGACCGGTCTCACTGGTCGAGTACGAGAGCGACCGCACCCGCAGCTCCGGGCGGGCCTCGGCCAGTTGCCGCTCCCGGCTCTCCCCGAGGATCTCCCCGATGTAGAGGAAGTTGCGTACGGCGGCCAGCGCACCGGCGGTGTCCTCGGTGAGCAGCTTGAGGCCGGCGGAGGGCGAACAGATGACGGTGTCCACCGCGTGGTCGCGCAGCACCTCGGGGGTCTCCGGGGAGGCCAGGGCGCTGCTGCCCATGGGGAAGGACATGGCGTCGAGCAGCCGCGTCACGTCCTGGGCGAAGCTGAACGCGCCGTTGAGCTCGGCCGGGTAGAGGAAGTTGGCCATGCGGCGGGGGATCGTCCCCAGGGCGCTGACCACGCCGCGGGCCCCGAGGAAGGCGACCCTCTCGGTGAACTCCCAGGAGTGGTAGAGGACCTTGCGCCGCCCGGAGGTACCGCTGGAGCGTAGGGCCAGCCCGGAACCGCCGTCACCCAGGACCAGGTCCTCCGTGCTGGGCGGGCAGGTGCTCTGCAGGTCCACCGGTGAGAAGAGCGGCATCCTGGCCAGATCGCGGGGGACCCGGATGTCGAGCGCCCCCGGCCATCCGGCGGCTGCGGCGGGATTCTTTCCGAGTGCCTCTACGGTTCGCGCCAGATTGTTCTGCTGGATTTCTTCCAGTTGCCTTCTGCTCAACGCCTGGAGATCGGCTGCCAGGTGAATCCGGGAGGCTTCACCGAGTGTCTTCTTCCGCAGCTCTGCGAATGATTCGGATTCCCGCAGCAATTTTCTTCCAGCTTTCATCGGTGTTCCGTCACGGATTCCGTCTCGCGGTAACCGGGCCATTTCGGCTGCCGCTTCTCGTTGAACGCTTCGACCCCTTCGACCCAATCGGCGGAGAAGGCCACGGCATACCAGCCCGCGTCCTCGATCTCCAGGCCGGTCGCGAGGTCCCCGCCGTGTCCGAGCCGCAGGGCGCGCTTGGCCGCCCGCAGCGCCACCGGAGAGTTCGCCGCGTAGGTGCGGGCGATTTCCAGGGCCGAGGCACGTACTTCACCCGCGGGGGAGAGGGTGTCCACGAGGCCCAGTTCGAGCGCCTCCACCGCGGGGACCCGGCGTCCGCTGAAGATCAGGTCGGCGGCGCGTGCCGCACCCACTCGCCGCGGCAGCAGCTGGGTCCCCCCGCCGCCCGGAATGACGCCGACGGCGGTCTCGGGGAGACCGATGACCGCGCCGGGATCGGCGACGATCACGTCGCAGGAGAGCGCCAGCTCGTAGCCGCCGCCCAGTGCGTAACCGTGCACCGCGGCGATCACGGGCATCGGCAGCGCCAGCACGCCGGCGTACGCAGCCCTGCTGACGGGGCGGGCCCGGGCCCGGTCCGACTCGGTGTAACTCCGGCGTTCCTTGAGGTCGGCGCCCACACAGAAAGCCCGCTCGGCCGTGGAGGTGATCACCGTGACGCCGACGGACCGGTCGCCCGCGAGGGCGGCGGTGGCGGCGGCCAGTGACGCGCCGAACTCCATGGAAACCGCGTTCATCGCGTGCGGCCGGTCCAGCACCAGCTCCGCGATCCGTCCCTGTCCCGGCCTGCGGACGACGATCGACTCACCGAACCTGCCTTCGATCACCGGCCCCACCCCAGATCGTCCGGACGCGCCTCGGGCGCGGCCGACACGGAGTGGGTGACGTCCGGCTCGCCGCCGGCCGGGGCGGTGGCCGGGGCGGCGGAGGAGGCGGGTGCGGCGGGTGCGGCGAGAGTGAAAAGGGCCGCAGCAAAAGCGAGTCCGGCTGCGGCGGAGAGTCTCATGGCGGAACTCGACACTGTATTTCCATTTCCGTAAGTCGTGATTTATCGGCGGGCCTCACCTTGCCATTGTGTTGCCCCCCACAACCAGGGCTTCAGCACGTCGCATCACCGCCAGGCGCGGATATGATGGCCAGCCGAACGGGCTGACCGCTCGCGCTTTATTTCCCAAAAGGATTTCAAATGGACATACCGGGCACCCCTGGTAGCGTTTCACCACTCCTCCTGAACGGCAGCGCCCTGCGGGCGTACGAGTACGCGTGTGAAAGGGAAAAGGTCACCTCGGCAGAGGTCGCGGCCGGCATCGGTTCGGACCTGGCGGAAGCGGAGGCGCTGATGCGATCACTGTGCGACCGCCATCTCCTGTGGCCCACCGCCGGTGGCGGCTACACCGCCAGCTCCCCACGCATCTTCGGCGCCCAGCTCATCGCCCCGGCCGTACGGGAGTTGACGGAGAGGCAGCAGCACATCATGGACATGATGGAGCAGCTGGACTCCCTCGCCGAGCTCTACGAACAGAGCCCCGCGAAACGGCTCCGTCGTCCCGAGATCGAGGTCCTGCCGGAAATCGATTCCGTGCGCAGCGCGCTGAACGGCCTGTCGGCGGACGCCGGCCAGGAGATCCTGACCTCCCAGCCCGGGGGCCCGCGCCCCGCCGAGGTACTCGAAGAAGCCCTCCAGCGCACCGAGTTGGTGCTCGGACGCGGCGTCACCATGCGGACCGTCTACCAGCACACCGCGCAGTACAACCCGGCCACCAGGGCCTACGTCAAGCACGTCGTCGCTCTCGGCGCCCAGGTCCGGACGCTCAGTGACGCCTTCATGCGGCTGATCGTCTTCGACCGGGAAACCGCGGTGCTGCCACTGCACGGCAATCCGCAGGGCGCGGTGATCGTCAGCGACCGGAGCATCGTGGACTTCGTCGTCCAGGCCTTCGAGCGGGTCTGGCCCGCGGCCAGCCCCTTCCCGGTCTCCTACGACCAGAACCAGGTGATGAGCACCTCCGAGGAGATCAAACTCGCCATCTCCCAGTTGCTGGTCGAGGGAGTGGAGGACAAGGTGATCGCCCGCCGGCTGGGCATGTCCCTGCGGACCTGCCAGCGTCACATCTCCGACGTCATGGCGCGGCTCGGAGCGCGCAACCGGCTGCACGCGGGCTACCTGCTCAGCAAGGTCATCGATGACCCGCGGTGAGCCCTCGTCGACCGGGTCCCGGCGGAACCGTCTGCCGAGCCGTCAGTTGCCGCGTACCGGTTCCGGGTTCAGTGTTGCGGGATGCCGGGCGGGCGGTCCGGGGCCACGCAGCGGGTGACGCCGATGCCGGCGGCCAGGAGCACGAGGCCCACGAGCAGGCCGACGGCCATCCCGGAGTGGGCGGGCGCGGGCAGCCCGGAGGCGGCGCCGCCGACGAGGAGGCCTGCCGTCATGTTGCCGATGATCTCGCCCACCGCGGTCACCACGCTCACGAGGGCGAAGACTTGGGTCAGCTGGCCCGGGGGAACGGTGTCCGCGGCCTCCACCTGGATCTTGGGGAAGGCCAGGCACTCCGCGACCGCGAAGAGGGTGAGTCCGGCGAGGATCACGACCAGCCCGCTGGTGAACGACAGCACCAGTCCGACGCCGCCCGCGACGGCCACGGTCGTGTAGAGCGCGCCCCGTGGCAGTCGCGCGAAGAAGGGGAGCAGGGCCAGCTGGATGGCGATGATGGCCAGCGGCTGATAGCTGAGGAACAGGGTGCGGTGCTCGGCCTGCGCCGGATTGACCACCTCGTAGAGCAGGACCATCGCGTACAGGAACCCCATCGCGAAGTAGATCGCGAAGGTATAGGCCAGCACGACGGCCACGGCGCGGTTCTTCAGCATGGTGAGACTCGCCCCGAAGCCGCGCGTGCCACGGGCGGGCACCTCGAAGAGGAGGCCGCGGCCCAGCAGACCCACCGTCACGCCGACAGCGAGTTCGACCGCCACGAGGACCACCAGGGCGGGGACCCCAGCCCGGCCCACCGGTCCGGCCGCGACGGGTGCCAGCACGTAGGCCACGTTCAGGAAGATGAAGAACACCTGGAACACCTGGCTGCGCCGGTGCTCACCCGCCGCGCCCGTCAGGAGCGACCGCACCGCGGGGCGGGACACGCCCACCCCGAGACCGGCCAGCACGGCGAAGAGGAAGAGAGCGGGATCCGCGGTAGTGACCACGACGGCGGCAAAGCCGGCCGCCTTCAACGCGGACGCGATCGTCAGCGTCCAGGCGGGGTGGAGCCGGCCGAACACCAGCGGGGTGCACACCGCACCCACCAGCGCGGAACCGACATGGACCGACAGCGCGAACGAAAAGACGGTCGGGTCGATCCGGCCGCCGTGCAGCACCGCCACGGGCAGCAGGGTGAGCACCATGGCCAGGCCGGCGTTGGACAGCAGGGTGAACCCCAGCCCCGCGGCGACCGCGGGCGGGTGCCCCGTCGCCGGCCTGGCGCTCTCCGTCACCCCGGTGGGCTCCACGCTCACCGGGCCTCATCGGCGGCGGTGACGGCCCCGCCTTCGGAGAGCAGCCGGTCGACCCAGGCGAAGAAGGCGTCGGCGAGCTGGGACCGGGCGGGCTCGGGGAGGGTGGAGAACTCGGCCATGGCCGTTCCCCATTCCCCGAGTACCGGGCCGTTCTCGGTGAGCAGCCAGTCCACGCAGAGATAGTCGGCCTGAAGGTCCGCGACGATCTGCTCGACGTCGCTGATGACCGCGGTCACATCCGGGTTGGCAGTGGCGGTGGCACCCTGGGCGACGTTGGCGAGGTAGGAACCCTCGGCCGGAGTGCGCAGCATGCTCGCGACGAACTTGCCCTCCACCATCGCGACCCGCAGGTCGCCCCGGTTGGGCAGGTACTCCTGCACGATGTAGTTCTGGCCGGTCTGCGAGACGATGTCGACGGCCGCACGGAGTTGCGCGAAGCCGTCCAGCTTCAGCACTCCGACGCCGGTGCCCATCTCGCGCGCCTTGAGGATGTACGGACCCTCGCCTATCTCCTCGCGGACGACGTCCAGGCCCCTCCTCGCGTAGCGGCCGAAGGGCAGGGCCACCGTTTTCGGCGTCCTGATGCCCAGTACGGACGCCCGCGCCAGGATGGCGAGCTTGTCGCGCTCCAGGCTCTCGGAGCCGACGAGGGAGCGGTTGAGCAACACCGAATCGCTCGCGTCGATGGCGCGGTAGACGCCCCGCAGGAAGTGCGTGGCCTGCGGGTCGCCGCTGACGTCGTCGACGATGTACGCCTGGCGCGTCTCCAGCAGGTCCACGCCGTTGTGCCACAGCCGGGGCCGGTCGCCGCAGGTGGGCACCAGCTCGTTGGCGGAGATGAAGCGGAAGGAGAAACCGTGCTTCGCGCACGGCTCGGCCCAGCGCTCCTCCATCCGTGCCGTGATCTTCTCCACGTACTCCGGAAGGAAGTCGTCCGGATGGCAGATCCAGGTCACCACGTGTTCAGTCGCCACGATCTCATTCCCCCACGAAAAGCCTTTGTCAGGCCGGTCATCAACACGGCGCCCGGTGCGGGCGCGGCCTCGAACACCGCAACTCTTGCAGGAGCACGATCGGTTCGCCTCGATCCGGCAGCCTCGGGTTCCTGCCTGGCGCCGATACGACAGGGGGCCCGCGGGAGGCCGAGCGCTCGCAGCCCCGGGCCGGGGGACCGGTTCGTCGGCGTCGAACCGACCGCGACCGCCGAGGCCGAGCGCCGGGTCACCCGCGACCACTCGGCCAACCACCCGGCCGCCGGCCCCCTCTGCGACGGCAAGGGAGCCCCGCCAGGCGGCCCGGCCACGGTGACTCCGCAACCGGAGAAGGCGGATGCCGCGACCGGGAACGCTCATGAGGCTGCTCCCTCCTCGGACGGAACGCGCCGGGGCGTCGCTCGTGCGGCGCAGCCCGGTGGGCCGGAGGCCGGCCGGGCCGAGCTCGTGGTCCACGCCGGGGGCCTGGATTCCGCACCGGCGGGCAGGGCGGTCGCAGGACCGAGCAGGAGGGGCGCCTGCCTTGAACCTCGCCCGGCAGGCGCCCCTTCACGGATGGCGAATGGAACCCCGGTCAGCGGATGCCGAGGGCGACGATCTGGGTGATCGCCTCCTGGGCGAAGTTGTCGTCGCTGACGAGGATCAGCAGCCGCTCACCGGAGGGGAGGCCCGGGCCCCACGTCATGCCCTCGGTGTTGTCGACGGCCGAGAGGCCCAGGGTGTCGAAGTCCGCCACGAGCCTCTTGCGCATCGGCGTGACGGACTGTTCGGCCAGAGACTCCATCGCCTGCACGTCGGTCGCCCCGCGGGTGGTGGCGTCGAAGAGGCGGATCTTGTAGCCCGCGCCGGCGACCCAGGTGCGCTCCAGCACCAGGTAGCGGTGGGGCTGGTCGGGGAAGGCGAGGAGGGACGGGACGCCGGTGTCCGGGCCCCAGGGGCTGTCGGGGTCGTTCTCGGCGAAGATCTTCTCCAGCGGGTAGGCGAACTGCCCGAGGACCTTCCCGGCGCGGTTCTGCTGCGTGACGCGGACCAGGGCGCCGTTCTTCGTGTCGGGCTCCGGGCCGTCCTGGAGGAGCGGGCCTTCGACGGCGCTGGTCACCACCTTGCCCTTGGAGCCGAAGGTGAGTGCCTCGATCGCCTGGTTCCGGCGCGGGCCGCGCTCCTCCGTCGTGATCTCGTAGTTCGCGGGCAGCTTCAGCTGCCCGAGGTGGTCGCCGGTGGGGGACGCGTACTGGATGGACGGCTGGATCACCGGCGGGCCGGCCGTCTTGGGCCGGTCGCCCTCCTGCCCCCACCAGTAGTCACAGCTGCGCGGGTCGACCCGGATCTCCTCCGGGTCGACGGCCTTGCCGTCCCCGGCCGTCGGCGCCGGGTAGACGGAGCCGTCGGGCTGGAAGAAGGGGTGGGTGCCGGTGAAGTCGACGGCGTGCACTCCGTCGGCGTCCACGTCCAGCCTGGCCGTGTAGAAGCGGGCGGGCTGGAGGTAGGAACGGTCGTCGCTGATGAAGACGTACTCGCCGGTGCACGGGTTGCGGTCGATGCCCGAGAGGCCGCCGACCGTGGTGTTCTGGAAGGCGAGCCTGTGCGGAACGGTCCTTTCGCCGAGGAGGCGGGCCTGTACGGCGCGTCCCGACCCCTCACCGGGGTCGCCCGGTTGGGCGGCGGACACCGCGGGGGACAGGACGGCGGTCAGGAGCAGAGTCAGGGCGCACGCGCGGCGCGTCAGAGAGGAACTCACCCGGTGATCTTGGCCCGTGGGAAGCCCGGGGCGCAGTCACCCAATCGGGTAAGGCTGCCGGATGCTTGCACCGGGACGGTGCTGTGGGACGGCGGGGTCCGCAAGGAGAGGGGCGGCGCACGTCGAAGTACGCACGTAGCGCCCACCCGGCACACAGGTGGGGGCCTTTCGGGGTTCGGGGGCGGCAGCCCGTACCCGCGGCGGCCTGTCCGCGACGGGTGGTGGCTCTGCCTGCGGCCCGGTCCCTCGGCCTCGGAGACGACTGGACGAACGCGGAGTACGAGTTCGAGCAGGCGCTCGCCGAGTACCGCGTGCCTGACGCGGCAGCGCGGCCCGCGGCGCCGACGCCCCGGAATCCCGTTCCTCACAGCCCTCCCAGCCGTGACCCTCGTTGACCGTCGGGTCCTCGGCCGTGGAGGCGTCGGCGAAACCACCACCGGACCGGAACGCGCCCGTGGCCGGTGTGCGGTGCGGCGCCATGAGGGTGAACGCCCGGTGCTGTGCGTCGTGGAGGACCGGTCCCGGTACGATCGCCGGCCGCGACCCCTGGGCGTTCGGGCCCGCCAACAGCCGGCGTCCGCGCCGGGACGCGTTGCCCTCGCGTTCCGGCGCGAGCCGGACCAGCGCGCCACCCCCGGTGAGCAGGCCGGCGAAGACCAGGATTCCCGGCAGCGAGTGGGCCGCGACGAGGACCGGGGCGCCCACCACGGAGGTGAGGAACACGACCCGCAGGCGCACGTTCCGTCCTGCGCAAGGTCTCCCTCGCGCCTCAGTCCGGCCATTCCCACTCGACGCCGTACACGCCGGGCGTGCACTTCGTGGGCAGCAGGTGCGTCGAGTGAAAGCTGTCGGGGGGCACGAGGTGTCGGCTGTGCGGCGGGGCGCCGAGCTGCTTGCAGTAGTAGTGCCAGCACTTCGACGGCACCGCCGAGGGGTGGAAGCGTACGTGGAGCAGGTAGGTCTGCAGGGGGGTGGTGATGCGGCGCTCGTGCTGGTGGGAGATGCCCGCGGTGGAGACGGAGCGGAGGGTGTACTCGACTGCTGCGGTCTCGTTCTGTGCCAGGCGGCGGCCGAAGGGGATGTCGGCGATCACGCAGTTGCGTTCCGGCGCGAACCGCAGGACCGGGGGCGGGCCGCAGGGGACGGTGATGTCGGCGGTGCCGGTCCTCGGCGAGTCCAGGGTGTGCAGGACGGTCAGGTGTCGTACGCCGCCGCGGACGGCTTTGACCACGACGGTGACGCGCATCTCGTCGACGAGGCGGTGCTCGTTCACGCTCACCGCCTCGTGGACGACCAGCCGTCGCAGGCCGGCGTTGAAGTACGGGAAGGCGTCGCCGAGGACCTGTTCGACATCCGAGTTCTCGCCGTACACCCCACGGACGGCGGCCAGGTCGTGCGGCGGGACCCAGCCGCGGGGTCTGCGCCTCAGCAGCGATCGCAGGGTGCCGTTCGGAAGGCCGAGAAAGGGTTCCAGGATGTCGACGGCGCGCAGGGACTGGGACTTCTCCGGCTGGCTGCGACCGCTCTGCCAGTAGCTGAGGGTGGCGAGACTGAGGCTGATTCCCTGCGACTGGAGGTGATCGCGTACGCGGTCCAGCGGCAGACCCCGCCGCCGCAGGGCCTCTTTGAACACGGCCGCGAACATCACGTCCGGGTCGTCGGTGTGGGGGGCGTTCGGCATGGCGTCTTCCAACAGGCGGATCTGTGGTCGGTGCGAGGGCCGGACTCCGTCGGGAGGTACCGGGAGGTGGGCCGGGGGCCGCTCGCCTGTCTCGCGAGCGGCCCCCGACGGTTCTGCTGCGGATGTGTTCAGTTGGTGTTGAGCGTCAGCCCGTAGTACCGGAGAGTGTCGTCGAGCGGCTGGAAGTAGGAGGAGCCGCGGGAGTTGACGCCGCCGGTGCACCGCTGATTGGTCGGGCCGCCGGACGTCATGCCCTGGGCCTGGTTGCCGGAGATGTACGCGCCGCCGCTGTCGCCGCCCTCGACGCAGACGCTGGAGGTGGCCAGGCCGCTGACGACCGTCTCGGGGCCTCCGTTCGGGTCGGTGTAGGTGACGGTGTTGTTGTACGAGCCGATGGCTCCGCAGGTCCAGCCGGTGGTGGCGCCGGACTTGCACAGTGCGGCGCCGGACGAGGCGCGGCTGCTGCCCCTGACGGCGACCGGGTTGCTGTTGCCCCAGGTGCCGACGCTGGTGACGATGGAGTGGCCGGGGTTGATGGTGTCGATGCCCATGTCGACGCTGCGGGTGCCGAGTGCGTAGCGGGTCTTGTAGCCCTTCGCGAAGGCGATCCCGTCATAGCGCAGGGTGTTGGTGACGCAGTGGCCCGCGGTCACCAGGTACTGGTTGCCCGCCCCGTCGCGAGCTCCGTACCCGACGGAACACCACTGGCTGGTGTTGTTGAACGTCATCTTGCTGCCGGGGTAGATCGCGGCCTTCGCCTCGACCTTCTCCTGGCCCCGCAGGATCTGGACGGCGGCGCCGTACTTGGCGGCCTTGGCGAGGAACGCCTTGGCGGCGGCTCCGCGCTCGTTGTTGACCTTGACCGTCACCTTGTCGGAGGCCAGGTCCACGGACCAGGCGACCACACCGGAGGGAACCTCCTTGGCGGCGACGGCGTCCAGCTCGGCCTTGATCTTGTCGAGTGCGGCCTGGCCTCTTCCGGGCACTCGGGCGTCGAGTCCGGCCTTCTCGATCTCGGCCGCTTCGGCGGTGCCGTCGGCGTTGACGGTCAGCTTGCCGGCGGTGTCGAAGAAGGCTCCGTCGCCGGATATCCCTCTCGCCCGGAGACCTGCGAGCTTGGCCTGCTGGGCATCCTGCCGGTCCAGACGGTCGGTCGCGGCTTCCTCGGTCACACCGAGCGAAGCGGCCAGCGCCCGGACCATGTCGGGCTGGTAGCGGGGGGCGGATTCCGTGTCCTGGGCCTGCGCCATGGTCTGGGTCCCCAGGAGGGCGGAGGCGGAGAGAGCGATGCCCACTGCGACAAGGCGGCGGGAGGTACGAGAGTTACGCACGCATATTCCTTTCGGATGACAGTCAGGAACTCGATGGGGGGTTTCGCCGGAATACACCGACAAGGCCGCGGCGAAAGGGGGTTCCTGCCTGGCGGAGAGTTCGGAACTCGCCGCGCCCCGAACTATTGCGTAGCGATTGAATGAACTTCAAGACGCGTGCGGGAGGCAATTTTTAACAGAAACAACGATGTCCCTGTTGAAGGGAAACGCGCCCTGCGGAACGTCAAGACGCTTGGTTTGAACAGCACTTCAGGAGGTATCGGGCCGGTCGTCAGGGCGGGCGAAGAGCGGGTCGGGCGGGGTGCGCCGGCCTTTGCCCGTGCGCGTACCCGGGCACGGGCCGACGTGACCCGCCGTGGAAAGGAGTTGTACGGGCGTGGGGCGCGACGAACCCCGCATTAATGTGCGCCGATCCATTCCGAAGAATTCGCCAGGACCGGAGCGAACAGCACTCTGCCATCATTTCCCGGTGACCCCGCACGCAACGGAAAATCGTGCCTCGATTTCCGCTCTGCGACCGCATCCGTCAACTGCCGCGGAAGCGGACAGGGGGGAGGCGGAAGCGTTTGTGCGGTCTCGTCAGCGGGCCGGTCGTAACGCTGGAGTCGGCGCCCGTGGCGTCCTCGTCGCCGGAGGCGACCACGCGCCCGGTGCGACGGCGCGCACGTGCGGTGTCACCGGCGGGCCACCGGCGGCTGCTGTGCCGCCGAAGGCTCTGTACGGGGCTGTCCGGCCCATGCGTCGACTCCAGTGCGGTGGGGGGTTCGGCCGGAACTCTGAGCCGGTCATGCCAAGGAGTTCCGCCTGCCCGGAACCATAGGGGCGCCGCGTGAGCGGTGGTATCAGGCGGCCTCTTTCACGGATACGCAGAAAACCCGACGCGTGCCGGGGTTCTGCGGGCACCGGCCGTCAGAAGGGTTCGTTCCTGTTCGCCGGAACCCGGCGGGTGGTGAGCCGGTTCGTCGGCCGATGCCGTTTCCGCCGGTCACCGGCCTCCCGCCGGCCTGGCGCGCTGCCCACCGCCGCCCCGGTGGGCGACCTCCCGGTCGCGGGGCCGTGCGGCCGGAGCTTCGGTGGCCGGATCCTGGCGCCCACGGCCCCCCCAGGCCGGGTTCTCGTGCGGTGGTGGGGCCCGCGCCCCCATGACGGCCGGGGTACGTATAGGTGTTTGGCCGATTCCGGATATTCAGAGCCCGGACCGGTTCGTAACGTGATGCGATCTGATCAGCGGTCGAGCGGACGTGCGGCAGCGGCGCGGCCCCCCCGCACCTCCACCGCAGTCCGTACCGGCAGAGCGAGAAAGCGCGAACCCAAGGAGACAGCGCCATGACCAAGGTCTATTTCCAGGTCAATGTCCCCATAAGGAACTCCGCACAGCCCGACCAGTGCGGACTGCACGTCTTCACCGGGCCGGCCGACACCTGGACGGAAGCCCTCCGCATCGCCCGCGAGGCCTGCGACTCGGCGATCGCCGCCCAGAGAGCGGGTGACGCTCTCCCGCGTCGGCGCTCGGGCGGCTGGGGAGAGCGCGGGCTGCGCCCTGGCTGGGTGTTCGACTGGTCGGCCGCGACCGTGGACGCGTGGGAGTCCGACACGATGCTCAGGGCGAACCGGTCTTCCGTGTCCCGCCAGTACGGGCGCCCCTGACAGCCGAGAGGGGCACTGCTGACGCGGTCCGTGCTCCGTGCTGCTTCGGCGTTCACTTCCTGCCCGGCATGCTCGTCCCGTCGTTTCAGAGGGTGCGGCCCAGGCGGTGGGCGAGGTCGCGGCGGGACAGCGCGCCGGTCTTGCGCATGGCGCGGGCGATGTGCTGTTCCACCGTCCGGGGGGACAGGTGCAGGGTCACGGCGATCTCCCGGTTGGTCAGGCCGGAGGCCGCGAGCTCGGCCACCTCCGTCTCTCGGGGGGACAACTCGTCGGCGTGCGAGGGGCGCCCGGGAGGGCGGCCCTTCCTGACCGGCCGCCGCGTGCGCAACAGGGCTCTGGTCCGCGCCGCGTCCCAGACGGCCCCCAGCTCGGTGAAGCGCTGGATGCAGGACTCCAGTTCGCCGATCGCCGCGAGGGCGGCGGGACGGCCGGGCAGCCGGTCCGGACGGCCGGCGGGTCCCCCGGCCGCCGCGGCCGGGCCGGAGTCCGCGTCGGCATCCACGTCCGGGTCGGCCTCCGCTTGGGCATCCGGTTCGGCGTCCGCCGCGAGCACGCAGCGTGCGGCGCCCTCCGCAGCCAGTGCCTGGGAGTAGGGCCGAGGCAGCGCCCCGTAGGCGGACGCGGCCTCCCGGTACAGTTCCGCGGCCCGCAGCAGCTCGTCCTGCCGCTGCCGGGCCGGCGCTTCCGTTTCGGCGAGTACGGCCCTGCTCCACACCAACGCGGCTCGCGCGGCGGGCGCGTCGCGCCCGCCGAGGCCCTGGGTGAAGTCCCGGACCATGGCGTGAGCGGCGGTCCCGTCGCCCGCGCGCGCCACCGCTTCCACTGCCCACGGCGCGAGCTCCGCGGCCCAGGGCCACACGCCCTTCTCCGCCACCACCGCCCAGGCGGCATGCGCGTGCTCCGCCGCGACCGTCACGTCCTGGCGGGCCAGGGCGAGGCGGATCACCGCGCCGACCGCGGTCGCCACCAGGGGCACGGGCAGCTTCTCCGTCCCGAACGTCCCTCGCTGGGACAGCCAGGACATCGCCTCTGCCCAGTCGCCCTGGGCGACGGCCAGCAGGCCTCGCACGACGTAGGCGTCGGAGGCGATGAACGGCATGTCGGAGGTCGCGGCGACGAAGTCCTCGCACCGCTCGGAAAGGCCGGTCCACCGGCCGGTCCACCACTCCTGGAGCAGCCGCGTCCCCAGCGCGTTGTACTCGGTGTACGGTGCGCCGCTCCGCGCGGACAGGTCGGCTCCCGCCGCCAACAGGTCCTCCGCCCGCTCGTAGAAGCCGAGCCAGACCGCGAAGTCGGCGGCGTTGCACAGACCGCGGGCCGCCTGCCGGGCGCGGAGGGGGTCCGTGCTCTCCGCGGGCAACTCCTTCACCAGGTCCCAGGCGTGCGGGTCGGCGCAGCTCATGGCGAGGCCCGTCCGACTGGCCAGAACCGCCGTGCGCATGGCCTCGTCCCCACTGATGTCCGCGGCGGCGGTGGCCTGGACCAGCCAACTCCGGTGGACATCGAGCGAGTTGCCCGGCCAGTAGGGGCTGGACAGGGCCGCCATGGCGCGTGCGGCCAGGCCCGGGCGCACCTCGCGCAGTTCGGCCGCCGCGACCTCCAACACCCGCCACCCCTCGGGGAACCGGCCCATCTGGTTGCAGAGCATCAGCCCCAGGTCGAGACGCAACTCCCCACGTACGGCCGGGGGGAGGGAAGCGTCCTGCACGATCTGCGCGAGCACCTCCACGGTCTGGTCCGAACGCAGTCCGGTGACCGCGCTGCGGGCCAGCAGCGGAGCCAGCCGGGCGCGGGCCCGCGGAGGGAGCCCCGGGGCGGCCAGCGTCCGCTCCAGCAGCGCGACGGCCTGCTGGTGCCGGCCGGACGCGGCCGCCGTCCCAGCCGCCTTCTCCACGGCCCTCAGCCACCCGCGGCTGTCGCCGGCCGCCCGGTGGTGTTCGGCCACCGCGTCCCATGCCACGGGCTGCTGGCGGCTCCAGACCTGCGCCGCCCTCCTGTGCAGGTCCTGGCGGACGGGCCCGGGTACGCAGTCGCGTACGGCCGCAGCTTCCAACGGGACGGCGAAGCCGTAGCGGCCCTCTCCCCGCTCCGTCAGGGCCGCGCCCGCCAATGCCCGCAACAGGGCGCTGCTCCCCGTCTCGGTGCCGAGCCCCGACACCGCGATCAGTTCCGCACGGCCGACGGGCCGGTCGAGGACGGCAGCCGCCCAGACCAGCGGGCGGTGCGCCGGGGCCAAGGCGTGCGTGCGACTCAGCACCAGTTCCGCCAGCCGGGTGGGCACACCGGCCGCGTCGATCTCCGCGGCCGTGCCCGTGAACGCCGGTTGCTGTTCCCGCAGCACGGCAAGCAGGTCGACGACCACCCGCGGCACTCCGCCGGTGCGCTCGTGCAGCCGACTCAGCGACTCGCCCGACCAGTCTCCGCCCAGCGCCGCCACGGCGGCGCGGCGGACGCGTTCTTCGTCCCAGGGCGTCAGCCGGTGCCGGAGCACCGTCAGACGGTGCGGATACGTCACCGGCGAGCCGCCCAGCGGCAGACCGGGAACGCCGAGTTCCTCGGGGCGGTAGGCCACCGCGGCCGCTGAACCCGGTTCCAGCCGTGCCAGCACCCGGCGCAGCTCTCGCAGCTCGTCCTCGTCCGCCCGGTGGACGTCGTCCACCAGCCACAGGGTCGGTTCCCGCCGGTTCCCGCCCGCCTCCGGCGGCGGGTCGCCGACGCCGCACCGCCACCACAGGGGGACCGCACCCGCCGCTCCCGGAAGGCCGGCCAGTTGCCGGAGCAGGTGACTCTTTCCCCCGCCGGCGACACCCTCGACGAACAACAGCGTCGCCCCGGCGCGCTCAGGGGCCAGGGCGCGGGTCAGGGCCCGCAAGACGGACTCGGGCGCCGCGATCACGCTGTCACCCTCGCTCTCCTTCTCCCGTGGGCCGAACACCTCCCGGGGCCGAACACGCCGCTTGTTCCGGGCGGTCCCGAACACGCCGCACCCTCGGCCCCCCCCCGTCAGGACCCTCCACCACCGGCATGCGGAAGCCTGCGCCGCTTCTGCGGGATGCCCTCTTGAGACACACCCTACGTCTGCGCCCGGTCGCCGGCCCGCGTGAGCCGGCGACCGTCACGTTGCAAGGCGGTCAACAGGAACTGCTTCGACTCCTCCGTCCGGAAGCCGTGCCAACACGGAGGCAGGTGTCATTTCCTCCCCCGCGCTGGGTCCCGAGGCGGCACGGCCGTCGACGCCGTCTTCGGACGGCCCCGTCCGGGGTGTACGGGGGCCAGGAAGCGCCCCGAAGTCCCAGAGGCACCGCCGTACCCCGCAGCGGCCTGCGATTTCGCAGGTCAGAAGGGATGCGGTGGCGTACGAGTCGCCTGCTGGGCAGTGCTCGGAGGCTCGCCCGGCACGGCGATGACGACCCCCTCGGCCGATTCCGCCCCCGTCCTGGCGAGGGAGCAGACGACTCCGCGAACCGCGGACGCGCTTCCCGCACGGCTTGGCACGAGCGAGCCGCTCAGGACGGGAGCCGCGGGCGGTGCGGGCACACCCCGGCGGGCCGCCCACCGTCCGCCCGCCCTTCGACGCCCGGCGTCCGGCACGTTCGCCTCCGCGGGTCTGTCCGATTGCGCCAGGGGGTGACTGCGGAGGGCTGGACGGTAGAACCGGATGGGAGAGGGCATGGGTGGATGACCCCCTGAACCACGAGGAGTTCCCGATGCGTGTTCTCTCACTTGTCTGCACGTTGAGCCCGTCGCCGAAGCCGTCCAGCAGCATGCACCTCGCCCACCAGGCGGGGGAGGAGTTCCGCAAGCTCGGCGCGCAGGTCGAGACCGTGCGCGTCGTCGACCACGACGTGCACCCCGGCGTGGGCCTGGACATGGGCGAGGGAGACGCATGGCCCGCGCTGAGGGAGAAGATGCTCGCCGCCGACATCCTGCTGCTGGCCACGCCGATCTGGCTCGGCCATCCCTCCAGCGTGTGCCAGCGAGTACTGGAGCGCTTGGACGCCGAGCTCTCGGAGCAGGACGCGCAGGGCCGGCTGCTGACGTACGGGAAGGTCGCGGCGGTCGTCGTGGTGGGCAACGAGGACGGTGCCCACAAGGTCAGCGCCGACCTCTTCCAGGGCCTCAACGACGTCGGATTCACCCTCGCCCCCGGGGCGGTCACCTACTGGGTGGGCGAGGCCATGCAGGGCACCGACTACCAGGACCTGGACACCACGCCGGAAGCCGTCGCCTCCACCACGCACACCCTTGCCGTGAACACCGTCCACCTCGCGCGGCTGCTGAACGAACGCCCCTACCCCGCTTCCTGACCACTGCGGGGAGCGGGTGCGCACGCGGGTGCCGTCGCGCCGTTGGCACGAGGGGCCGCCCGTACCAGGAACCCGGCACGTTCCCGTCGTGCCCCGAGGCGCCGTTCGCGGTGACCGGGCCCGGGGGAGGGCTGCTCCGTGGCACCGACGGCGGCGTGATCCTGCTCCGGAGACCGTCGTCGTCCAGGTCGTGCGTCGCACGTGCCGGGCTTCGCCCCACAGCCGAAACGGTGGATCGTGGAGCAGGCCGACGGCACGTCGGTGCTGCACCGCCGGCCGGCCCGCGAGGACGACCACCGGCCCGGCACCTCCGCCTCACGCGTCCCACGACACGGACCGGCCCACTACGCGCCCAGCCGGCGTACTCGACCGCCGTCCTGGCCGAGACCGAAGCGCGGCTCGCGGACCTGGACACCACTCGGAAGGCCATCGCCGAACTCGCACCGGTCGGAGGAAGTGAAAGCGGGCCGCCCGGGACGGACACCGCCTGCCAAGCCGTCGTGCCCGCCTTCAACCAATAGCCCGACCAGCCGTTCTGTGCCCGTGAGCTGCATGAACTCCTCGGCATGCCCACCAACGGGGCATCCGTCGACGTCACCCGCGCCCCTCTCTCCGCGGCTTGACGATCTGTGGAAGCCGCGGAGTCGAGCTCAGGCGGTGCGGGCCGCTCCGACGACGAGGCAGAGCCTGCGGGACGAGTCGGTCTGCTCGCTCTGCGCGAAGTAGCCACGCGGTACGAACAGGGCTTCTCCCGTCCGCAGTCGCAGCTTCCGGGGTGACGCCTCCGCGCGCGTGCCCGGCGGGGTGAGCTGCCACCCGCTGCTTCCCCTCAGCTGGAAGACCAGCACGTCGTCCGGGTTCGGGAAGGGCACCGCGGCACACGACGCGGCGGCGACCGGGCGGTCGAGGAGCAGGGCGAGCCCTGCGGCGAGTCCGTCCGGACGGCCTCGCCAGTCCTGGGGAGCGGCGTGCTCGGGCCACAGGATTCCGGCGCCCTTGCCGCTGTGCGCCCGTACGAAGACAGCGAGTTCCTGAAGCTGATGGCCGTCCAAGCCACCCGATCCGTACGGATTCGGCATCGGTATCCCCCTCTGGCGCACGCGGTTCGTCTGGAGCGCGAATGATCCGACCCAGCGTGTCCCAGACGGGTTCCGGTGAAAAGTCACTGCTTTGTGCGACCTGCCGCCGTCGGGCGGGCCCGCGGTTCCGTGTTGCGGGGTGGCGAGGTCCATGTGTCATGAGTCGTCCAGCAGCCCGCTCCGTGCAGCGGCGACCCCGGCCTGGAAACGGCTCTCGGCCCCCAGTTGGTCCATGATGTCCGCGATGTGCCGCCGGGTGGTACGCAGCGCCATACCCAGCCGGCGGGCCACCGACTCGTCCTTGAGCCCTGCTGACAGCAGTTGCAGGATGGTGCGGTCGAGTTCGCCCGCCACCTTGGCGAAGCCCTCGTCGCCGGCGTTGGCGTACGGCGTGGCCGTCTCCCACTTCTGTTCGAAGAGGCCGCACAGGAAGGCCACGGTGTTGGGTTCGCGGATCACGACCGCACCCCAGGCGCCGTCGGTGGTCGGGAGGAAGGCCGTCTCCCGGTCGAAGATGATGATCCTGCCGAACAGTTCGTGGCTGGTCCGGTACTGGCCCCCCAGGGCGGAGGCAGCGGCCACGTAGACCTGGCTCGGGCCGTGGAAGCGCGCCGTGTGGTGGTACAGGGTCCTGAGCCGTACGCCGCGTTCCAGCAGCGGACGGTCCCTGGCCAGGGCGTCTTCCATGGGTTCGTGATCCCGGGCTCCGCCGCCGGGCTGGCACGACAGCACTTCGTCCCGGCACTGCAAGGAGAGCCGGTTGAGCAGGGCGCGGACTTCGTCGAGGGTGGAGATCACCTCCACCCCCCGTGCGCCGCACGCGGCGTGACGCTGGTAGGCGGGGGCGAAGCGGGCCGCAGCCGCCTGGATGCCTGCGATCTGACGCTGCTTCTCCCGGATGTCCTGTTCCAGTAACGCGATGTGTGCACCGGTGGCGACCTCCGGACCGACCGCCAGTTCCCGCGCCGGATCGCCGGCCGTGCGTTGGACCAGGCCGCTCCTGCGCAGTCGGTCCAGGGCGTCCCGAACCGCGTCCGGATCCAGCCCCAGGTGCGCGGCTGCGCGCTCCGTGTCGACCTCCTGGTGCTCCAGCACCCAGTCGTAGAGGGCCAGTTCCGTCTCGCTGGGGTCGCCGTCGCGGCAGAATTCACCGCCGTTCCGCCCCTTTAGGTCCATCTCGTCCCCCCGGCCTCAAACTGCCATGCAACTTGGTGAGGTACATGATCCATTGTGGGGGCCTCGTGGAGTCCGGCAGGCTCCACCCATAGCCGGATTACGCCGGAAGCCCGGCAGGATCCGCCCATGGCCGAATACTCGATGAACTGCACAAAATGCATCTTTCACATCTTCGGGAGTTCCTGTGAAGCGCTTTCTGCTGACCGTGGCGACCGCTGCGCTGATCGCCCTGCCCGCCGTCTCGCATCCGGTCTGGCAGGGTCACGACCGCAGCACGTCGGCGGGTCCCTCCGAGGCTCGGGACCTGCCGCGCCCGTCCTCGTGCGGCGGGCGGTGCGCCGACCCCAACGACGACACGTCCTGGGGCTAGGAACTCCGTGACCGTGCCCGCACACCACCTGAAGGCCCAGACACCAGGAGGCAGCATGAGGGACGCCACACCCAATCTGACCGGTCGCGAGACCCAGGTCCTCCGACTGCTCAGCACAGGAGACACCGTTTCCTCCATCGCCCGCCAGTTGTCTCTGAGCCCGCACACCGTCGACACCTACATACGCCGGCTCCGCACCAAGACCGGAACGGTCAACCGCACCCAGCTCACCGTTTTCGCCGTGCAGAACGGATACGTGGGAACGCTCTGACGGCGCGGTCGGCGCCCGGGTCCGCTGCCGTCGGAAGTCGCTCGGCCGGACCCCGCCGAGCCCCCCGGCCCCGGCCCGAGGTCCCGCCCCGCCCACGTCCGTGGTGCCCGCTCCGGCCCCGCAGCCCGACCGCTGCGGGGCCGGAGCACGTCATGGCGTACGCGTCGGCTTCCCGGGCTCCAGCGCGGTGAGGTCGACCGACGAGAGGTCGCGGGCGATCTCGTCGGCCGCCCCGTAGTCCAGGCTCCGGGTCAGAGCCGTCGGCACCGCCACGACCGTCATGCCGGCGGACCGCGCGGCAGTGACGCCAGTGACCGAGTCCTCGACTGCCAGGCAGCGGGCCGGTTCGACCGCAAGGGCTGCCGCTGCCGCGAGGTACACCTCGGGGTCCGGCTTGCGGCGGGTCACGTCGTCGCCGGTGACCACCGTGTCGAAGTAGTGGCCGAGGCCGTAGTGCCGCAGCCACCGCCACACCCAGCGGCGGTCGGAGGAGGAGGCGACCCCCAGGCGCAGTCCGGCTGCGCGAGCACCCTCCAGGACGCGGCGCACACCGGGCAGCAGGCGGACGTGTTCGGGTGTCATGAAGACCTCCCAGAGCGCCGCGAGCCGTTGTCGCAGCAGGTCGTCGCCCGGCAGCGCACCACCGTCCCGGCAGCGCCGCAGCACGGCGAACAGGTGCGGATAGCCCTCGGGGCGGCCGCAGACCTCGGCCGCCCACACCCCGTGCGGCAGGTGCAGGCCGTACTCCGCGAACAGCGCGGTGCACGCCAGGAAGTCGGGGCGGACGGAATCGATGAGCGTGCCGTCGAGGTCGAAGACCACGGCGTCGTGGTGGCGGGCCGGAAGCACGTGGGGCCACACCCTTCCTGGGGTCACCGGCGGCGGAGCCGGATCGTGACGGGTCGGTGGTCGGAGGCGGGCGGCCGGTCGCCACGCGGTTCGGGGTGGGGGTCGGCGGACGCGTAGGCGACCAGGCCGGGGGCGAGTGAGGGGGAGATCAGGAACAGGTCGATACGGCGCTCCGCCTCTGTGGGCGGCACCGTCCCGAAGGTCGGTGACCGGTCGCCCAGGTGGGCGCCCGCGTCCACGAGGAGAGGGTCCGACGGGTCCCCCAGGAGCAGCCGCACCGGGGCGCGGTCGGAGCCGCCCGGCCCGTCGAGCAGGTGGTCGGCCCTGCGGTGCTTCGGCACCCGGCCCCAGTCCGGCTCGGGATCGCCGGGCGGGAGGCTGTTGGCGTCCATGCCCATCACCAGTGGCGGCAGGGCCGGGTCCGCGTACCGGCGCAGATGATCCGCCTCGATGCGCCGGCCGGTGGGACTGAAGGGGTCGAGGTGCGCCACCAGGAAGCGCAAGGGCGTGGTCCAGCCGGGCAGGCGCAGGGTGGCCAGGCCGTGGCCGTGCCAGTGCGTCAGTGCGTGCCCGGGGTGTTCGGTGTCCACCGGTTCGATGTCGCGCTGCCAGAAGACGGCCTGGTGGCAGCCGGTCTTCGCGAGGAACAGCGCGCCGTCCATGCCGAACGCCGCCTTGGCGTCCTCGAAGCGCGCGCCGCCGTCCCGGTGCCAGCCCCAGCCCTCGGTGGTGAGCAGGACGCGCGGGCGGAGCGCTTCGACGAGTGCGCACTGGGCCAGCCACTGTTCGTCGCGGCCGTGCAGCCGCTCGATCCCGGCCTCGTGCAGATTCCAGAACATCACCAGGTCGGTGCCGGGCGTCGGGGGGTGTGCGGTGCTCACTTGACGCCGACCACCATCGACTCGGGCCCGTCCAGGTGCTCGACGTAGACGTCGCGGAATCCGGTGCGCCGCAGCCACTCGCGGCACTGCGCACCGGTGTAGTCGAAGCCGCCGGGCACCTCCGCGTGCATGATCAGGCTGAGGATCAGGCCGACGGCGTTGCTGCGGCGGTCGTCGTCGATGAGCGTCTCGTACACCAGGACCGCCCCGCCGGGCGGGAGCGCGGCGTATGCCTTCTCCAGCAGCCGCAGCTTCTCCTCCTCCCCCCAGTTGTGCAGGATGTGACCGAACACGATCACATCCGCCGAGGGCAGTGGGTCGCTGAAGAAGTCGCCGGGCCGGAACTCCAGCCGGTCTGCCACGCCGAGTGCCTCGACGTACTCCTCGAAGCCCTCGCGGGCGGGCGGCAGATCGAACCCCACGGCGGTCAGATGGGGGTGATGGCGCAGCAGCCAGCCGGGCAGTGCCCCCTGCGCACAGCCGACGTCGACGAGGGTGCGGTAGCGGTCCCAGGGGAACCGTTCGGCAAGGGCGTGGGCCGATCCGATGCTCAGCGCGGTCATGTCCCGCTGGAAGGCGCGCACGGAGTCCGAGGACGCGTACTGCCCCGCGTAGAAGTCCCGGCCGTCCCGCGCGTCGCCCTTCGCCTCCCCCGTGCGCAGGACGCCCACCAGGTCGTCGGCCATCCCGGCGCAGCGGGCGAGAAAGCTGTCGCCCAGGTAGCTGACCGGTTTGCCGGCGTCCAGGTACTCGGCTGCCTCGGGGGTGTTGGCGTACACGTCTCCGCTGCGTCGCAGCAGGCCGAGGGCGACCAGGGCGTCGAGGAAATCGGCGGCGGGCCGGGGGTGCAGGCCGACGCGTCGGCACAGGGCGGGCGCGGGCAGCGCCTCCTTGGCGAGTGCGGTGAAGACACCCAGGTCGACCGCGGCGAGCAGGGTCCTGGTCTTCCAGTGCGCCCAGAGCAGGTCGGTCACGGGCAACGGGGAAATCATGGGAAGCCTCCGGTTCGGTGGGGCGGGGCCGGTGAGTGGTGCTCGGCGCTGTCCTTCGGGTCGGGCAGCGGTCAGCGTCGGTCGGCCAGCGCGGCCGACGTGCGGTGCGGTACCGCGAAGGCGGCCGTGCAGGTGTCGGAGAACGGCGCCTGCGCGAACAGTTCGAGCCGTACGTCCGCCGCCGGGGCGCCGAAGAAGGTACGGACGAAACGCCACTCGTCGTCCGGGTCCTCACGGCAGAGCACGGCGTGGCGCCGCCCCTCCCTCGTCACCAGCAACTCGGCCCTCGGCCCTGCCAGTTCCGGGCCCGCCGCCTCGTCGGACACCGGCCGGGAGACGACCGTGACCACCGCCCAGCCGCCCGCCCTGGTCCGCTCCACACAGGCTTTGAACCAGCCGTCCGCCCAGCGCACGAGGATGCCGCCCGCGTCGCCGAAGCCGCGACCGTCGACGGTGACCCCGGTCCAGAGGGTGTGGTCGCCGGTGACCGTCCGCCCCAGCCGTGGGACGTCCGACGCCTCGTAGTGGCCGGGCATGGCGAACAGGTCGGCGCCGCGCTCGGCGCGGATCGTGAGGGAGGCCGCGTCCCGGGTGCACGCGTCCCCGGGGCCCGTGAAGGACCAGTCCGGACCGTCGAAGGGGTCTGCCTGTGCCACTGGCGTCCCGGTCACGGCGCCGACATCCCGCCGTCGACGCTGATCGCCTGCCCGGTCACCCGGCGCGCCGACGCCAGGTAGAGGACGAGGCCGGCGATGTCGTCGGGGGTCTGGAACTCCCGCTGCGGGACCATCGTGCGCATGCGCTCCCAGCACTCGTCCTCGGTCTCGCCCGGCCGGACGAACTCCGAGAGGAGGTAGCGCCACATGTTGGAGCGGACGATGCCCGGACAGACGGCGTTGACGCGGATGTTCTCCTTCGCGACCTCTTGTGCGAGGGCGGCGGTGAAGCCGACGACGCCGAACTTGGCCGCGCAGTAGTGGGAGACCTTGGCGAATCCCGAACGCCCGGAAACAGAAGAGAAGTTGACGATGGATCCGCCGCCGGAGGCGCGCAGCAGGGGCAGGGCCTCGCGCGAGGAGAGGAAGACACCGTCGAGGTTGCCGGACACCACGTGCCGGAACTCGGCCAGCTCCATCCGCTCGACCGGGCTCACGTGGGTGACCCCGAAGGCGTTGACGACGGTGTCGAGCCGCCCGGGGCCGTCGGCGATCTCCTGGTAGAGACGGCGCACGGCGTCCTCGTTGGTCGCGTCCACCTCGGCGGCGCTCACGTCCAGCCCGTCCGCGGTGAGCTTGGCGGCCAGTTCGCGTGCCTCCGTGAAGCCGGTGACGGCCGTCGAGCGGTAGTGGTTGAAGGTGGAGGGCAGCCGGTCGGTGTCGGCTGCCACGACCTGGGCGCCGCACCGGGCGAACGCCTCGACGACGGCGGCGCCGATGCCGCGCCCGCCGCCGATGACGAGGGCCACCTGTCCGGTCGCATTCGTGTCGTGTTCCTTGGTCATGGGGTGCTGTCCTTCGTGTGGGCGGATGGGGACGTCGTCGCGTTCGACGACGTGAAGACGTCGGGTGCGGAGGTCACGGGGTGCTGCCGACGGTTCGGGACGCGGGGCCGCTCAGTGCCCCGGGACCGCTCCGGCCACGGGTGGGCTCACGTGGTGCGGACCTCGCGCGGAGACCCTCCCGGCCGGGGCGGCTTCCGCCCCGACGGGCGCGAGGGCATAGGCCAGCGGGGGCAGCACCAGGGCGTCCAGCAGTCTGGGGAAGGCCCGGTAGTCCGCGAGATTGCGGTGCGGTGCCGCGACGATGCGGCGCAGGGCGGCGTCGTCGTGCCCGGTCCGTGCGGCGCGCGCGTCGAGGGCGTCGGAGAGGACTCCGTCACGTCGCCCGAAGAAGTCACGGAACAGGGCCGCGGCGGCTGCCGCGTCCGGGGCGGGCCCGCGGCGCGGCTGGACCCGGACGGCGTCCGGCAGCACCCGGTCGTGGCCGGCGGGGACGGGTGCGGGGCGGCCGGCGAGGGTGTCCAGGAAGGCGTCGTCGGTGTACGCCGTGGTGGCCGGCAGGGAGGCCGGGGCGAAGTCGCGGGTGAGCAGCTTCGCCGTCAGGACGTCCTCGTCGACTCTGCCCAGCGGACCGACGCGGCCCATGTCGAAGGAAGTCCGCGTGTCGAGGACGGTGGGCACCAGGTTCCGGGCGGGCAGCAGCTCGACGGCCGGGCCGACGTCTGCGGCGACCACCGGCACTCCGTGGGCCAGCGCCTCCAGGACCACGCGCCCCAGCGTCTCGCGCGAGGCCGTGCTGGGGAAGAGCAGGACGTCGATCGCGTCGAAGAACGCGGAGAGTTCCTCCTGGGGACGGACGCCCGCCATCCGCACCGCGCTCGGGGGCACCCCTGCCCGGCGCAGCGCGTCGTGCACGCGGGCGGCCTCCCAGCGGGGGTCGTTCGGCTTGCCCGCGCAGACCAGGCTCACGCCGCCGTCCGCCTGGTGGCACCGGGCGAACACGGCCAGGACCTGGTCGAAGTTCTTGGCCAGTGAGAGGGCCCCGAGGTAGCCGATGCGCAGCGGCCCCCCGACGGGCGGGAGGGCGCGAGGGGCCCGCCGGGGCAGGCGGTCCAGCATGGGGTAGGCCACGGCGGACCGGGCGGCGGAGGCGAAGTTGCGCTGGAACAGCCGACGCGTGTACTCGGTCGGAAAGAGTGCGAGGTCACCGGGGCGCACCAGCGGCGCACACAGTTCTTCCTGGGCCCAGTAGCCCGACCACAAGGCGGTGTGCACCTCACGGACGATGCGGAAGCGGCCGGCGGTCCGTTCTCGCCAGTGGTGGTAGAGGAAGGCGTACGGGCCGGAGCCCGCGTACACGACGTCGTCCGGGCCCAGTCCGGCGACGCAGCCGGGGCCCTCGGTGACGTCGTGCAGGACGACGGAGCCGCGCCGGGCGAGGAGGTGGGACATCTCGCGGTGCATGAGGACGGCACCGTCGACGATGCCCGACGTGTCCGGTGACTGGTAGTCATGCGTATGCAGGCGCATGCACGGCCTCCTCCCGGCGCTCCAGCAGTCGGACGAGCCGGTCGCGCAGCTGGGCGGTGCTCATGCCGTGCAGCGGCAACTGGTGGTGGTGGGCGCGGGTGGCGATGTCCCGGCGCACCGCGTGCACGTCGACGGGCAGCAGGTACTCCGAGCGCAGCCGCTCCCCGAAACCCCCGTCGGCGCCGTTGTACTCGACGCTCAGGACGCGGCGGGTGCGCGCGAGGACGTCGAGGACGCCGGGGTCGAGCCGGGGGGTGAGCGAGGCGCAGTGCAGGTGCGGGACGGCGAGGCCCTGGTTGGCGGCGGCCACCAGCGCGCTCGCGTAACCGAAGGTCACCACTGCGGCGTCGGGCGATTCACCGGGCGGGGTGAGCCACACGCCGCCGTCGATGTCGGCCGAACAGTCCTGCGGCAGCGGTTCGAAGACGGCGTCCACCATGCTGAGGACGTGGGTGGTGGCCGGGTCGCCGCCGAGCCGGTCCAGGCAGGCGTGGAACTCGGCGGCGGTCACGGGCTCGTAGACCCGGGTGTGCAGCAGCAGGCCGAGCATGTTGGTGGCGTTGTGCGCGCCGCCCCACGCGCCCCAGCTGCGCCCGGCCAGGACCAGCAGGTTGCGGACGCTGGTGGTCGCCTCCGTGAGCATGCTCAGCGAGTCCATGTAGTACATGGCGTCGGTGGCCACGACTTTGGTGATGTGGTCGGGCAGTGAGAGAGGCATGCCGACCGTCAGGGTCTCGGCCAGCCCGGTGTTGGTGTAGGGGAGGTGGCCGCGCAGACCGAACCTGGCGGCCATGTCCGGTGTGAAAACAGCGAGTTCGGCGCCGGACAGGTCCTGGTGGACGGCCAGCATCCGGCCGGCGGTCGTCACGAACGACACGGGCCGCTCCGGGGGCGCGGGCTGTGCGCCCGCCGGTTTGAAGCTGTGCTCGCCCTTGCGGGTGCGGCAGACGAGCACGGAGGGACCGGGCGCGTCCAGCGCGTCCCCGAGGGCCGTTTCGACGGCTGGGCCGTCGCACCCGTCCACTTCCGTGAGGGTGCCCAGGTAGGCGGCGAGGTAGCGCGTGTTGAGCGGCTTGGCCAGGGGCTCGATGCCTTTGCCGTTGGCGTCGACGACCAGTACCAGATTGGTCAGCCCGGCGTCGTACGCGAATCGCAGCGCCTCGAAGGCGGCGCCTTCGTGGAGTTCACCGTCCCCGGCGAGGCAGACCACCTTGCGGCTCTCTCCTCGTCGCGTCAACTCCCATGCCAGACTGACCGCTTGGACCACGCCGACGCCCAGGCTGTAGCGCATCGTGTTGCGGAATCCGAGCTCGCGGTGCACGACCCCGGTCAGTCCGCCCTGATGCAGGGTGGTCAGCGGCGCGAAGGGCAGGGAGCCGCGCACGTAGCGTTCGGCGTAGAAGGCCGGCGCGATGTGCCCCCGGCCGACCACCAGCTCGGCCCGGCCGCCGTGGTCGACGAGCTCGTGGGCGAAGCACGCGCGGACCAGGGGCAGCGAGGACAGGTTGCTCTGGAGGTTCCCGGAGCCGGCGATCTCGTGCATCCGCAGCAGGACGTGGGCGCTGTCGGTGTAAAGGCGCTCCGGCACCACGGCGGCGACGTGCCGCAGGCTCTCCAGCAGTGGCTCACCGGGAGCACCGCGGTGCTTCATCTCGTGCAACTCACGCGTGACCACGGCGCGTTCCGCTTCGGTGAGGCGGGGCATCGCCGCACGGGCGGGTGCGGCGAAGCGCTCGTAGGGGCCCCTCACCGCTCGTCACCGCAGACCTCGTCGATGGCTGCGCCCAGGATCGTCACGATCTCGTCCACCTCTGCCGTGGTGGTGACGAACGCGGGCGCCAGAACCACCCAGTCGTCCTGACCCCGGATGATCAGTCCGCGCCGCAGGCAGGCGGAGGCCACCCGCTCGCCGGGGCGTTCGCCGCCGCCGGCGAGTTTGACGCCGTACAGCAGGCCCAGCGCGCGCAGGGTGCCGCGCGTGCCGACGGCGGCGCGGAGCCGCGGTTCGGTGTACGCGGCCAGCTCGCGGATCCGGCCGAGGTAGCCGTCCTCGCGGAACATCGTGACGGCGGCGAGCCCGGCAGCGGCGGCGAGCGGATTGGCGGCGTAGGTGTGGGACGGGGCGAACGACACCGGCCCGCCGCTCTCGCCGAGGACCGATGCGATGTGCTCGCCCATCAGCACGGCGGCCAGGGGCGCGTATCCGCCGGAGAGGCCCTTGCCCGCGCACAGGATGTCGGGGGTGACGCCGAAGGTCTGGGCCGCGAACGCCTCCCCCGTGCGGCCGAAGCCGGTGACGATCTCGTCGAGGACCAGCAGGACTCCGTGGCGGTCGCAGACCTCCCTGACCCGGGCGAGGTAGTCGGCGGGGGGAATGGCCATGCCGCGCAGGTGGATGACGGGTTCCAGCACGATCGCGGCCACCGAGTCGGGTCCCTCGGCCTCGATGGTCCGCTCGATCATGGAGGCGGCGACGGCTCCCGACTCGTCCGGCGAGACACCCCAGAAGTCCTCCAGGCAGTCCGGCGGCCACACGTGCACCACGCCCGGCAGCCCGGGGCCGAAGCGGGTGGTGTCGGGACGCCCGGTCAGGGACAGCGAGCCGAAGGTGGCGCCGTGGTAGCCGTGGTAATAGCTGAGGATCTTCACCTTCCCCGGGTTGCCGTCGGCGCGGTGGTAGAGGCGGGCCAGGCGCATCGCCGCCTCCACGGCCTCGGACCCGCCGTTGACCAGCTTGGCCGCCGTGATGCCGTCGGGCGCCAACTCCACCAGGGCGTCGGCGAGTTCCAGCGCGGATCGGTTGGTGCCGTGCAGGGGCGGATTGAAGGGAAGGGTCCGCAACTGGCGGGTCACCGCGCTGACGATGGGCTCGCAGTCGTAGCCGAAGCAGGTCACGAAGACGCCGGAGAGGGCGTCGAGGTAACTGTTGCCCGCGGCGTCGGACAACCGGACGCCCTTGGCCGACTCGAAGAGCAGGGCCTCGGGCCCGTGCGGGACCTCGAAGCAGAACGCCGACAGGTCGGCGGGCCAGGACGACAGAGGTGCGGGGGTCTCGGTGGTCATACGGGGCTCCTTGGCGAGAACGGGGCACGGCGCGCAGGGATGCTGAGGGCCGGGGGAGGTCAGCGGGCCGCGGGGGCGGTGAGCAGACGGTGGGCGGCGAGGCGCCGCGCCGGGGACAGCAGCTCGAAGTAGGCGAGCCACTGCGGGGTCAGGACGTTCCGGTCGAGGATGTCCTTGGCGATGTCGACGATGACCGGCAGCGAGTGCGCCATCAGGACGGGCATCAGCAGGCTCTCGTCGCCCGGCGACAGCAGCCCGCGGTGGCGCGCGTCGCGCAGGAACCCGCCGAGGACCTGCCGGGCGGCGTCGTCGTCCCCGCGGCACGCGAGCATGGCCGTGTCGGCGATCCAGGCGAGGTCGAGCAGCCGGTCGGCCACCTGGAGGTTGTCGAAGTCGAGTACGGCCAGCACCCGTGGCGGGCCGCTCTCGGACAGCAGGAAGTGGTGGGCGTGCAGATCGCCGTGGACCACGGCCGGCCGGGCCGGGCCGTCGGGGCGGTGCGCCAGCACCGGTGCGCTGGACCGCAGTTCGCGCAGCACCTGGGCGGCGGCGCGGTGCCAGCGGTCCGTACCGCGCTCGGCCGCAGGCAGCAGGCGCCGCTGGGCGTCGGCGAGGGCGGCCGGCCAGTGCTCCTCGTCCACCATCAGCGGCAGGCGGACGACGGCCAAGGCGTCGGCCACGTCCGGTGGCAGGCGGTCCAGTGCCTCCCGCAGGTCCAGTCCGGTGGCGACGACGGCTCGCGCCTGTTCCGGTCCGCCGTTCGCCCCCACTCCCGGGCAGTACCGCGTCAGTTCGCACGGGAGGCCGTCGTGGACGGCGGCGGCCCGGCCGTCGGCGGCCGGCACGACGGACGGCACGGGCACCCCCTCCCCGCGGCAGTGTGCGAGGACACGGTCCTTGAGCGGGAGGAAGGCCCCGGGGCGCAGCGCCTCGGCGTTCAGCTGGGCCTTGAACACGTGGTCGCCACCGGCTGCCGTGACCAGCCACAGGCCCGCCGTGTGGCTGAGCGGAGCCGATCCCCCGACGGTCAGCGGGCGCAGCTTCGCGTCGCTCCACGGCGCACCCCAGTGGGTGGCGAGGACGTGGCGTACCCACTGCTCCGTTCCTGTGGCGAGGACCCTCATCGGGGGCCCACGTCGTAGAAGTCCGCGCCGTCGAGGTAGCGGACGGTCGCGAGGTCGCGCAGCACGGTCTCCTGCACCTCGTGACGCAACTCGACCAGCAGGGCGTACGTGAAGTCGTTGACGGTGGGAACGATGGGCTCACCGCCGCGGACGAACTCCCGAAGCCCGTGGTAGCTCTCCAGGCTCTTCACCCGGTCGAGGCCCCGGTAGGCCCGCAGGGTTCCCTCGACCGGTGAGATCATCGGCGCGCCGGCGACGAAGTGCTTCACCTGGTAGCGCTCCTGGTGGCGCGCGAGGAAGGTCTCCGGATCGACGTAGGCGTACACCGTCCAGTTCAGCTGGGACTCGCCGGTGCCCATCCGCGCGTAGTGCGCGGTGTTTCCGCCGCCCATCCGTGCCGCGACCTCGATCACGCACGGTCCGCTGGGGGTCATCCTGATCTGGACGTGGGACGGGCCGTGGAGGATGTCCAGCGCGTCCAGTACCTGCTCCGCGTAGCGGACGGCCTGTTCGATCTTCTCGCCCTCGTAGGGCTGGAGGACCAGACCGTCACAGAGGTCGAGGACTCCGTTCGCGGTGATGTGGGTCGCGTTCCAGACGTCGCACACGTGGTGCTTCCCGTCCCGGCTGACCATGTTGATCGCGTACTCCGGGCCGGCGAGGTACTCCTGGGCCAGGACCGTGTCATTGCGCAGCGAGAAGACGTCCTGCGTGCCGGCCAGGGACCGGTAGGCGCGGACGGCCTCCTCGGGGGTGTCGCAGTAGTGGATGCCGTCGCTGCCCGCGCTGCTGACGGGCTTCACCACGATCTTCCCGGCCAGCTCGCGGTGCCAGCGCTCCAGCTCCTCCGCGTTCTTGACCAGCAGCTGGCGAGCGCCGCGCAGCCCGGCCGCCTTGATCTTCTCGACCATCACGTACTTGTCGCGCCGCGCGAGGGAGCCCGCTGTCCCGTTCGTCAGCAGGCCCAGGCGCTCGCTCAGCAGATCGGCGAAGCCGACGCCGTACTCGCTGTCCGGTATGACCGCGCGCAGGTCGTACCGGGACAGCTCCCGGAGCGTCTCGTCCAGGTCGCCCCGGTGGACGACCTCGGCCACGAATCCGGTGGGCACGACCTTCTGGTACAGCTTGGGCCGCACGGCTGTGCTCTGCACATGGACACACGCGTACCCGGCCTCCTTGAACGCTGCGACGAGACCGCCGGAGAGGCAGGCGGGACTTGCGTCGACGAGCGCGACATGACCACGGACCATCTGTTGTCACCCTTTACTGATGTCGTTCACGTGCCGGGCGTGTGCCCGGAGGGAATGCGGGTCGGCCCGCTCGCCGTTCGGTCGCGGCGGAGCCACACGGCGCCATGCGGCGCGAGCACGTTCCCCGTTGACGTGTCGCTCGCTGTCAACACCGCGTGCCCCGGGGGCAGACTCACCGGGCGGCCGGAGAAATTCACCATGCAGAGAAAGTCCTCCCGCCGGAAAGCGAGGACCTCGGCCCCGGCCGGGACCCAGTCGAAAGCGTCACTCCTCAGGCAGGGCAGCGAATTTCTCAGCCGTACGGCCCGGCGGTAGAGGTTGAGCATGGAATCCGCGTCGGTGTCCTGGGCCGATGCCGCGTACCCGGCCCAGCCGTCCGGTTGCGGGAGCCACGTCTCGTCACCGCCGCCGCTGAATCCGTACGGCGGGGCCTCACCGGACCACGGCATCGGCACGCGGCAGCCGTCACGCCCCGGATCGCTGCCGCCTGAGCGGAAGTGCACCGGGTCGCGACGCGACCCGGGCGGCAGATCCTCCACCTCCGGCAGGCCGAGCTCCTCGCCCTGGTACAGATAGACGGAACCCGGCAGCGCGAGAGTGAGGAGTGCCGCGGCACGGGCACGCCTGGTCCCGAGGGACAGGTCGCTGGGCACGCCGGCGGCGACCGAGCCGAAGTCGAAGGACGTGTCCTGTCTGCCGTACCGGGTGACGGTCCGGGTCACGTCGTGGTTGCAGAGCACCCAGGTCGCCGGTGCGCCGGTCCGCCTGCTGGTGGCCAAGGACGTCTCGATGACCGCGGTGAGCTCCGCGTGCTCCCAAGCGCATTTGAGGAAAGCGAAGTTGAAGGCGGCGTGCAGTTCGTCGTGGCGCAGATAGCGCGCCAGGCGCTCGTTGTCGTCGAGCCAGATCTCGCCGACGAGGAGACGTTCCTCGGAGTAGGACTCGGCCGTCCGGCGCCAGGAGCGGTAGACGTCGTGCAATTCCTCACGATCGACGTAAGGGTGCGGCCCGCCGGAACGGACCAGGTCGGGCAGGCGTGCGTCCTTCTCCAGGAGGCTCGCCGAATCGACCCGGACACCGGCGACACCACGGTCGAACCAGAACCGCAGAACCGAGTCGAATTCGCTCCGCACCAAGGGGTTCGCCCAGTTCACGTCCGGCTGCTCGGGGCAGAAGAGGTGGAGATACCACTCGCCCGGTTTTCCGTCCGCGTCCGTGGTCCTGGTCCAGGCCGGCCCGCCGAACTCCGAACGCCAGTTGTTCGGCGGCTCCTCGCCGGACTTCCCCCGACCGGAGCGGAAATGGAACACCTCGCGTTCCGGGCTCCCCGCGGGAGCGGTGAGCGCCGCACGAAAGAGCGGGTGCTCGTGGGAGAGGTGGTTCGGCACGATGTCGACGATGAGGCGCAGCCCGTACTCCCGGGCCTCGGCCACCAGCAGCTCCGCTTCCGCCAGCGTGCCGAACACGGGGTCGATCTCCCGGTAGTCGGCGATGTCGTAGCCGCCGTCCGCCATGGGGGAGCGGTACCACGGCGTGAGCCACAGCGCGTCGACACCCAGCTCCGCCAGGTAGGGCAGCCGGGCCCGCAGCCCGGCGATGTCTCCCTGGCCGTCGCCGTTGCCGTCGGCGAAGCTCCGCAAGTAGACCTGGTAGACGACTGCGTCCCGCCACCAACCGCGCGGGGACTCGGGCGACCGCTCCGCACCCACCATCAACATCCTTTGCACACCGGGGTCGCTTCCGACCAAGTGAGGGTCTTACTGCACGTCAGGAGCCACTGTCCGGACCACGCGCGCGGGGTTGCCCACGGCGACCGTGTCGGGCGGAAGGTCCTTGGCGACCACGCTGCCCGCACCGACGATCGTGCGGGCCCCGATCGTGACGCCCGGAAGGACGATCACCCCTCCGCCGAGCCACGCACCGTCCTCCACCACGACGGGCTTCGCGTTCTCCCACATCCCGTGCCGCAGAGCCGCGGAGTCGGGGTGATTCGCGGTGTACAGCTGGCAGCGTGGCCCCATCCGGACATCTGCGCCGATCGTGATCGGCGCACAGTCGAGGAACACCGCGTCGAAATTGATCCGGGACCGTTCGCCGATCTCGATGAAGAACCCGAATTCGCAGAGGAACCGAGGCATCACACGTACGCCTGTCCCCACGGACCCCAGCAACTCCTGAAGGATCACGGATCTTTCCCGCTGGTCGCCGAGGGCGGTCGCGTTGAACCGGTCCAGAAGGTTCTCGCATCGCTTGCGGTGGGGCCGCAGCAGCGGATCATTGGCCAGGTACGGCTGCCCGGCCGCCATGCGGGCCTTTACCTCGTCCAGTCCCACAGCACTCAATCACCATCTCCGCCGCAGCGGTTCGGGGGCTTTCGGCGATCGGGGGCCGGCACGCCCGGCCCCCGATCGGCATGCGTGATGCGTCAGCGCTGGTAGTGGATCTTGATGGAACGGGTCTCGACCGTCTTGGCGGCAAGCTCAATCTTCTTCATTGCGCACTCCTTTTCCTGGTGGTGGACACTGTTCAGTGCCCTTGGGTTCGACCGTTGCGGCCTGGTGATTACTCTGCCTCTTTTGAATTCCCCGGCCAAGTCACGGGATTCCGGGACGGAAAGGGAGAGTGTTGTGCCCGTCACCGCAAAGCGCGTCTTCATTGCACAGGAAAGACAGAACCGAAAACGCACAGGCTTCGACCGGGGTTTCCGGTCGAAGCCTGGGCTTTTTCGGCCAATCCGCAGATCAAAAGGTTCGCAGAAGGAGGACAGAAGAGGGGCAGAGGGGGCAGCAGGAGCAGACTGGCCTGGGGGCAGGTCAAGTCACCAAGGCAATCCCGATCAGCGGCGCTGTTCCTTCGACGGGTAGAGTTCCGCCTTTTGGAACGCGGCGAGCCCCGCAGTGTAGTGGGGCTCGCCACGGCCGTCGGGAAGGCCGGCGGCCAATACGTAAAGGGCTGTCTCGCGGATTCCGTCCACGCCGAGGGCGTCCTCCAGTTCGCTGTCCCGGAAGGCCAGTGTCTGGAACGGCCCCAGTCCCAACGCGGTGGCCGTGAGGGCGAAGGTCTGCCCAAGGTGGCCCGCGTTCATCAACATCACCCGGTAAGCGCGCGGCGCGCGGTACTTGCTGCTCATGCGCTCGACAACGGCAGTCACGAAAACCGTTATCGCTGCTTCGCCGACCGCGGCCTGATCGAAGGACAGGTGCGCCGCCTGCTCGCGGGTGAACTCGGCGTCCAGCAGTTCAAGCGAGTGTTCGAGGCAGTTGTAGTGGTAAAGCCCCGGAGCGATGCCGTCGACGGCGAAGACGCCGACGTAGGCCTCCAGTTCTTGACGCGCGCCACCGGACGCACTGGTGCGTTTCATGAGGGCGCCGAAATCCTGCCCGTCCAGGAACTCGCTGGGGCCGAACACCATCGAGAGGAGCCCGGACAGAGTCGACAGCGGAAGATCCACCTGCTTGAAACTGCGGTGGGTGCGCCTCTGGTAGAGCGTGCGGACGAAGGATGCGTCCAGGTCGATCGGTGACCGGGGCAGGAGTACGCGGTCCGCATCGGGATAGTTTTTGAACAGGGCGGTACGACGTCCGGCCCTGAAGTCCTCGTTGACCTCGGCGGACTCGGTGTAGTCGGCGTCCTTGCTCGAAAAGTGGAGGGCTGTGGCCTCCGGCGACCACGTCTGCCATGTCTCGGCCAACTCGGCGTCCCGGTCGCCGTCCTCGGCGGACACCAGGAATCCGTACTTGTGCAGTTCCCCCGCGGCTGCCCGGAAGGAGTCCGGGTCGCTGTCCGGGAAGCTCGCCGCGACGTCGTCGACGGATGCCCATTCGCTGAACGCTGCGAGGATTTCGGCAGCCACCGGCGCGAGGGAGACTTCCGGACCGGCCAGGTAGTTCTGGATGACGAAGGACCCGTCACGCCAATAACAGACAAGGTTGTGCGCGCGCCGCAAAAGCATGGCTTCTCCTTGGCGATCGGGGGCCGGGAACACCGGCCCCCGATCAGTATTCGCGATCGATCAGCGCTGGTAGTGGATCTTGATCGAACGGGTCTCGACCGTCTTGGCGGCAAGCTCAATCTTCTTCATTGCGCACTCCTTTTCCTGGTGGTGGACACTTTTCAGTGCCCTTGGGTTCGACCGTTGCGGCCTGGTGATTACTCTGCCCGTCAGTGAGCCAAGGGCCAAGTCACGGAAGTCCGGTACCGAAATGCAGTGAGGAACTGGACGGGTCGGGCGGCGTATGGAACTTATGGCCTTGTCCGCCGACTGCGAGCTTGAGCTGTACCTCGGCTTCGGCAGTGAAAACGGCCCGGGAAGCAATGTCCTGCCTGCTCGCCTGCTCAACGAGGTGGGCGCCCTGGGACTCGACATCGTGCTCGGCCTCTGTCCGCCCGGATCTGCACCAACAACACCCCGCCGAGTTCCGTAGCGTCCATCCGCGTCCCTGGACACTGGTGAATATCCCTCTGTACCCACCCGGCGGCTGCCACGGTCGGCGGCTCTGTACGACCGCTGATTGTGGAGCACCAACCCGTCACCCCACTGGTCAGCTCCTCTTGGGAACACCCCGGGGAGGCCGGGGCGGGGCCGCATCCGTGTGCGGTGGCTGCGGTGCTCAGGTCGTGTGCGTCCCGGCGTCTTCCCGGACGGCAGGCGCGTGCCAGGAGCCGGGCGTGGGCGCGGGCGGGCTCCGGACCGTATTCCCCGGCTGGCGTGGGCTCGTGGTCATAATGCGCGGGTGAACGATCGAATTCCGTCCCCCGTACGGCTTCCAGGTGGGCGCATACCCGAAGGCGCGGCCCTGTGGCGGTCGGCCGAAGCGCGGCTCCGGTCGACGGCGGTGCCCGTGCGGTGGTGGGCGCGTCCGGTGTGGGCGCTGGTGGTGCTGGGGCTGGCGGGGGCGGCGGTGTGGCTGCTGCCCACAGCGGCGCCGGAACCGGACATCACCGCGGTGTTCGGGACGGCGCCGGACAGCGCGGTCTCGCGCGGGGCCATCGTCCTGACGGTGGAGTCACAGGTGGGCACCTCGTACTACGCCGAGGAATTCTCCGGGGGAGGTTCCTGGCCCGTGGGGGCCCTCTGGGCATGGCTGCCGCCCACGGTCTTCCAGGGGTTCGTGCTCCTGGAGGCGTACTGGATCCGGTGTCGCCCCGCCCTCGCGCTGGCCGTGCTCGCCCCGCTGACCGCCGCCGCGCTGCTCCTCGACGAGGGCATCGCGGACGCGGCGCCGGCCGCGCGGATCACGGCGGGGGTGGCGGCCGTGCTGGTGGGGCTCCACCTGTTGCACCGGGTTCAAGCACGGGCGCGGCAGCGGACGTCGGCGGTCGAGGCCGCCGGTCCGGGGCGCCACCCGGTGCCCGCCGTGCCGGTGCGCGGCCGGCCGTTGCTGGTGCCGGGCGCGGGCGCGGTCCTGCTCGCGGTGGCCGCGTACGTCTGCCTGGCCGTCTGGCGGGCGGAGTCGAAGGGGGTGTTCCTGGTCTCCGGCACCCTCGGCACCGCCCTGCTGGTCCACGCCGTGGCCGGGTGGCGCGGTGCCGCCCGTTTGCGCAGGCACCCTCAGCCCGTCCTGCGGGTCCTGGTCCGGGAGGATGTGGACGGCAGGACCCTGGTGTACGCCGCCGACGACACGGCGGGGGCCGAGCCGCTCCTCGGGTTCCGGGGCCGGGGCGGGTACGAGGGCGGGACGGCCCCGCGCCCGCAGGGCCTCGGGCCGCGTCCGATGCGGGAGGCCGTGCTGTACGGAGTCCCCGCGCCCGGCGCGGAGTTGGTGTGTGTCGGGGCGGTCGACGGGCCCGAGGGACGGGTCTCGGTGGAGCGGGGGACGGCGGTTCCGGCGAGGCCGGAGCGTACGACTCGTACGAGAAGCACGGAGAGGGACGGAAGCACTGTGGAGAACATCGAGCACCCGACGGAGGCCGTCGCCACCGGGCCCCGGCAGTGGGGCGCCGGGACGGTAGGGCGGGGGTTGGGCGCTTTCTTCCTGGCCATGGCGGCGGGGGCGGTGTTCAACCTGGTGACCGGGGAGATGACCTGGTCGTGGTGGATGGCGGTGGTCTCGCTGCCGTTCTGGCTGACGGCGTCCGCGACGGCGTTCAACTGGCGCGTCACCGCCGACCGTTCGGGGGTCTGGGCGGCCGGGGCCTGGCGGGTGAAGCAGGTGCGCTGGCAGGAGATCGTGAAGGTCGACACCGCCAACGACAGCTTCGTGCTGCGTGGGAGTGAGGGCGAAGCCGTCGCGCTGCGGCCCACCGGATGGACTCGGCTGGACCACCGCACCGCCGCCGGGCACACGGCGGGGCACGCGGCGGAGGCGGTGCGCGCCATGCTCGCCGATCCGGAGCTGCGGCCCGCGCGGGAGAGCACGACGGCGGAGCAGGGGATGCCGTTGGGGCCGGTGCTGGTGGTGGGGCTGCTGCTGTGGGGGGCGTGTGTGTACTGGCTGTTCTGAGGGGTGACGGCGGGGTGATCAACTCGGGCGACAGGAGAGGGCCGACACGCCGATACTTCGTCCATGACCACCCCTGCCCCGATGCCTCCGTGTTCCTTCCTGCCCCCGGGGGCGCGGGCTCCCGACGCCGCGCCCTGGAGCAGTGAGGACGCCGAGACCTGGCGTGCCGCGGGCGCGCCGCGCTGGGCGCGGCCGCGCGTGGTGGCGTGGGGGATGACGCTCGTCCTGCTGGTGTGTCTGATCCTCGCTCTTGTCGCGGCGGACAGCGGGCCCGTGTGCACGGAGACGGCCCCGTGCGGGACCGAGTGGGTCGGTTATGCGGTGGTGGCCTTCTTCGTGGCGTTGCCGTACTGGTGCCTCAGGCTGCCCGGGGTCGCCGTCTGGATGCTTCCCGTGGCCTCGGCGCTGGCGCTGACGGGGGTGTTCGACGCCGACATGCCGGACGCGCCCGCCGACCTGGTCGGCACGTGGCTGATGGTGGCCGCCCCGCTGCTCGCCCTCGTCGCGGTGGTCGTGCGCCTGCGGGCGCGACGCCGCCGGCGTGCGCTGTTCCTGGAGGCGACGCAGGGGCGTACCGCGCCGCTGCCCCAGGGGTTCGGCCGCGACGGGAGGGCGGTCCGCAGGCTGTGCGCAGGAGCCCTACTGCTGGCAGTGGCCGGTGGACTTCTGGCCTGGGGTGCGATCGTCACGTCGGCGTCCGACGCACGGGACGCGAAGGCCACCCGTACGGTCGCGACCGTCCTCGAAGCGGTCGACCTGGACGAGGGCGACGGAGGAACGGTACGCGTACGGAAGGCGGCCGGCGGGGAGCAGACCCTGACCTCGCTGTATCCGCTGGACCACCCTGTGGGTTCGCGGGTGACCGTGCTGAGCGACGAGGGCCCGCCGCGCCTGGCCGTCGAACGGTACGACGCCGTCGGCCAGCAGCTGAGCGCGCTGCCCTTCCTGGTCACCGGCGTTCTCCTGCTGGCCAAGGGTCTCCAACTGCACCTGGCGCGGCGGGCACTGCGCAGGGGCGAGCAGCCGGTGCTGAGGGTGTTCGCGGCGGGGCACTTCATGTGGCAGCGGCTGCACGCGGTCACCGACAGGGAGCTGGCGGGCGCGGCGGTCGACTGTGCGGCGCTCGCGTACGGCGAGGTGGTGTGGGTGCTCGGGGAGCCCGAGGAGGGGCCCGGCGAGGAGGGGGAGGAGGGGGAGGAGAACGAGGAGGAGGACCACGGCGAGCACCCCGCCTGGTGCGGGGAGGCGGTCGTCCACGGCGTCCTGGCCGAGGGCGCCGAGATCGCCGTCCTCCAGTCGTGCCTGCCCCTGCTGTCCCTCCTGAACCCGCTGCCCCCCGGCGACACGGCGGACACCACCGTCGGTGAGAACGCGCTGGTCGTCGCCATGACGGTGGGCGGGAGCGACAGCCGCGAGGGGGCGAACCCTGCGGCGGCCGTCGCCGATGGCCTCCGCTGACACATGCCGTTGTCGGCGGCCTCCTCCAACCTCAAGGACATGGCACAGAACCCGCGTTCCGCGACCGGCCGCAAGAAGCCCCGCGCGCACGACCCGGTGAAGATCCGTGCCGCCGTGCTCACCCGGTTCGGGCTGGTCCGGGAGGTCGTCGAGGGGCTCTCCGACGAGCAGCCCGCGGGCCCGAGCGGGCTGGGGGAGTGGTCGGTGCGCGAGCCGGCCGCGCACGTGTCGACGGCGGTCGGTTCGGTCGTACGGAGCCTGGGGGAGCCGTCGTCCGGCGCGGGCGACGAGGGCCGAGGTGCCGTTCGACCGGCAGGTCCTCGCCGCCCGCACCCGCCTCCTCGCCGACGCGCTCGCCGTGGAGGCCCTCGGAGCCTCCACGGAAGTGCGGATTCCGCCGTTCGCGGTGGTGCGGTGCATCGAGGACCCGAGGCACCCCGCCGAACGTGGTGGAGAGCGACCCGCTGACCTGGGTGCGCCTGGCCACAGGACGTGCACAATGGGCCGCCGCGGTCGAGAATGCGCAGCTCAAAGCCAGTGGCGAGCGTGCTGATCTGGTGGAGGTGCTGCCGATTCCGGGATGAAAGGGAACGCCCACCGCGAGGGAAGTGGAACCGGAGTCGCCACCCGTTCCGTCACACCGGCATGCAGAAGACGCCGAAGCTCACGCCGCTGAAATTGCTGGCAGTGCCCGTCACCGCCGCGGCCCTCCTCGCGCTGAGTGCCTGCGGTACGGAGACGACCCCGGGCGCCAAGGCGGACGGCGGCAGAAAGGGCACCGGGCAGGAAGCGGGGCAGGGCACCGTGCAGACGGACCTCGCGCTGACCGGAGTGCGCTGGACGGTCGAGAGCTCGACGGCGGGCGGGAAGAAGGCCGCCGCGCCCAAGGGCACCTTCGTGCAGATCGACGACACGGGCGCGGTCAAGGGCAACTACGGCTGCAACACCTTCACCGGCAGGGCGAAGGTCAAGGGCGATGCCGTGAACCTCGACAAGCTCATGTCCACCCAGATGGTCTGCGACGTCCAGGACTTCGAGCTGGCCATGCGCAAGACCTTCAAGGAGCCGCTGAAGGCGGAGGTGGACGGCGACCGGCTCACCCTGACCACGGCGAAGGGCGACACCCTCGCCCTGACCTCCGCCCCGAAGAAGGAGGCGGCCGCCCCGCTCACCGGGACCAAGTGGACGGTGACCTCCTTCACCGACCGCAAGACCGTGGGCGGCGACGCCACCGCCTCGACCGTGCCGAAGGACACCGCCGGGAAGGCGTACCTGACCTTCGGCGAGGACGGTTCGCTGCGCGGCCGCACGGGCTGCAACTCCCTCAACGGCACCGCCGAGGAGAGCCGCGGCAACCTCGACGTCGGCCGCGTCGTGACCACGCGGATGATGTGCCAGGGCGGTGCGGGCGAGGTCGAGAAGAAGATGCTGAAGGTGCTGACCGGCAAGGTCACGTACACGGTGGACGGCCGCAGCCTGTCCCTCACGGGGCCGGCGGGGGTGGGGCTTGAGGCGACGGCCGCCCAGTAGGTCCCGTACGAGAGGAAGGCGGGCGCGACGGCGGCGCAGCTCGACCGCCGCCGACGCCGCCGCCGGGGCCCGGACCAGGGGACCGGGTCCGAAGCCGGGGTGATGCCGTGGGGGCGACGGCCCCGGCCCTCACGGCGCGGACGCCATCCCGGCTCATCCGGCTCACCCCGCCTCACACCCCCGGATACGGCAGCAGTCCCGCGTCCGTCTTCTCCCACGCGGCCTTCAGCGCGGCCAGCCGCGCGGGTTCGGCCGCCGCCAGGTCCGCCTGCTCCCGTGCGTCGGCGGTCAGCCGGAAGAGCTGGTCCTTCCCGGCCTTCCCCCGGTAGTACTTCCACTCCCCGCGCCGCAGCGCCCGCTCGCCCCGCACCCGCCAGAAGAGGTCCCGCTCCGGCACGCGCTCGCCCCGCAGCAGGTATCCGGCGAGCGAGGTGCCGTCAAGCGGGTGCGCCCGGTCGGGGCGCGCGCCCGCGATCTCCAGCAGCGTCGCCGTCCAGTCCGGCGTGAACACGGGTACGCGGCTGACCTGCCGGCCGTCGATCCGCGCGGGCCAGCGCACGACGGTCGGCACCCGGATGCCGCCCTCCTGAAGGGAACCCTTGTTACCGCTCAACGGCCAGTTGTACGAGAAGCGTTCACCGCCGTTGTCGCTGGCGAAGAAGACGAGTGTGTCCTCCTCCTGCCCCGACTTCTTCAGCGCCCTCAGCACCTCGCCGACCGACCGGTCGAGGTCCTCGACCATCTGCGCGTACTTCTCCACCGAACCGCCGTCCTGGTGCCACAGCGCGCGTCTGTCCCCGGCCTTGATCCGCCGTACGACTTCGGCGCTCGCCTCCTCGTCGCCGTCGGCGATCCACGGCCAGTGCGGGGTGGTGAAGTTGAGGTTGAGCAGCCAGGGCGTGTCGCCGTGGTCCCTCCGTACGAAGTCGCTCGCCCGCTCGGTGAGGATCCGCGTGTAGTACCGCAGGTCCTTGTACGTGGCGTCGCCCTCGTAGAGGTCGTACTCGCCGTCGCCGCTCAGCTTCGAGTAGTACTCCAGCGCCCCGCCGAAGTTCCCGAAGAACTCGTCCCAGCCGGACCGGGTGGGGCTGTAGTCGGGCAGGAAGCCGCAGTGCCACTTGCCGATGAGGGCGGTGGCGTACCCGGCCCCCCTCAGCAGCGAGGCGAGGGTCGGGTGGGTGGGTTCCAGCCCGACGCCCCTGTCGGCTATCGGCTCGGCCAGCCCTCCCTTCGTACGGCCCGGGAAGCGGCCGGTGTAGAGGCTGAAGCGGGTCGGGGAGCAGGTCGCGGACCCGGAGTAGGCGTCCGTGAACCGCACCCCCTGCCCGGCGAGGCGGTCGAGGTTCGGCGTACGGATGTGGGGCGAGCCGTACGAGGACAGGTCGGCCCAGCCGAGGTCGTCGCCCAGGATGAACAGGATGTTGGGCCGCCTGGACCTGCGGCGACCGGCGGCGCGGAAGGGCCGTTCCTCGGGGGTGCTCGCCCCGGCGGGCGAGGTGGCGGCGGCGGTCAGCCCGGCGGCTGCGGCGGCACCGACGAGGGTGCGGCGGGACAGGGGGGTGCGCGAAGTCACGGCTTCTCCGGAAGAAGTCAGGCCAAGTCGCCCGAACCCGGACAGAGTTCGGCGACCTGTGAGAAAGGGGGCTTGCGAAGTGACTAGGCGCAGCGACAGATGGCGCTGGCGACACGGACCAGGTCTACGTGTCGGCGCGCGACGAGCGGGACCGAGCGGTCACCGGAGGGCTGCATGGCCCGTGACTCTGGCGGCTCCCGCGTCCCCGTGTCAACAATCGTCTCGCCCCGTGGACACCACCCTGGACACCCCGGTCCCCGGACCTCCACCTCAGGACCTCCTCCCGGAACTCCCTGACCTGCGCCCCGGCAGCCGAGCCGCCCCTCGGCCCGCGGCCTGGCCTGCTCGCCGCCGGGGCCGCGGCTCCGGCGGGTTCGAGCTCTCGACCGTGCGACTCCCGCCGCGCTCCGGCCGCCCCGCCGCTGAGCCGCCGCGCCCCGGCCACCACCCCCGCCGTCCGCCACCACCGCGTCGCCGGGCCGCTGCCACCACCGCGTCGCTGCGCCGCCCGCGTGCAGCCCGCCTGTACGGGCCGCCCTCGACCCGCCCACCGTGCGCTCCGCCGTGACCACCCGGGCCCCGCCGTCCGCTGCGTCGTGTCGGCCCGCCGTGCCCCGGCCGCCTGCGGCCTCCGCGCTCCGGGTCCGGGCCCTCCCCCCACGCCTTCTGCCCCTGCCGGTAGGACTGGAGGCGGGAGATGGCAGCCTGGACGGGTGACTCAGACGACGGCAGAAACCCTGCAGCACCGCTTCGACGGACCAGAACACGCTCCGGTCCTCGTCCTGGGCCCCTCCCTCGGCACCACCTGGCACAGGTCGGCAGAACCGTCCTCTGGCGTCCGCACGGTCTGAATCGATGCCATTTGTGTAGGCGTGGTGCCCGTGGTCCGGGTGCGTCTACGGGGTTGGTGACACCGGCGTGACACGCGAGGCTTCAGGTGGCCCGGTGCTGCGGCGGTTCTGTGTGAACGGGGACCTGATCCGATGGGCCTCGCCGAATTGCTCCGGCGAGGCCCATCGTGCGGTTGGGGCTGCTCACCAGAGGGCGTCCTGCTGTGCTGACGGACGGGGTGTTATACGTGTCGTGGCTAGGCGCACGCGCGTCTTGTTGTTGACGGTGCGGGGCTCTGTCGCCACGGTGTCCTCGTCGCGTAATTGTCGGACTGCGTCGATTACTTGGGTGGGCCGGTAGACGGTTTCCAGGAGGGTGTACCGCTTGAGTTCTGGGATGGTTCGCCCGTCGGGAGCGGCCGAAATGAACTCGCACAGGATTCGTCGCAGTGGGGCCGTATCGGGTTCGAATGCGATCTCCAACATCTGCTGTTGGGTGTCCCTGAGATCGCGGTAGCGGACGCCGTAGGAGGGATCCACCGTCCACAAGGCATCCTTCATCTTTGCTAGTCCCAGTTCGTGTCGGGTACCGAAGATCAGGTACAGCTTCCTGTTGCCCTCGTCGATCATCTCGAAGTACAGCGTATGGGTGAAGCCGGCCCGGCGTAGCACGGCTCGGTATTGCTCGCGTAGGAAGGTGAATTTCTGCGAGGAAGGCTGCTGGAATACGGCCTGCCATTCCTGGCTGCCGAAGGCGGCGTCGCCGAGTTGGCGGTGGCCATCGTGGTTCTCAGCGAAGCGCATGAGGAAGGAAGGTTCGAAGGTCACCATCACTTCGGTGCGGGGGAGGTGTCCCAACTCTTGCAGGAGTGAGAACGGAATGTCTGGTCCGCCGAAGCTGTCGAGCAGGACGAACAGAGGTTTCCCCAATGCGCCGGTTTTCCGAATCTCTTGCAGGAGGGTCGGGTGGAAGTCGCCATGGCGTATGTCTACAGCCATTCGCTGGGCGACGTCGTCCGACTGGCGGGAGCGGACGAGAGCCATCTGGCGCTGCAACTCCTCCACGCGCCGCGGTAATGCGCGAGTACCAAATGCCTTGATGGTGCCGCTAGAAGGACCTGCGGCGATCGATGGGTGGCTGGAAGGACATCGACCTCAAGATCTGGCCGCAATGGCGCCGCAGATAGGGCCTACGGTGAACGGTGCCGAGCTCGGGTTTGAGCACCATGAAGTGCTCTCCGCGATTCTGCCGCAGTTTGAACCTGCGGTCACAGTTGACGAGGACGGCGGAGTGCACAGCGCATTCCAGGAGCCGCGATGGTGCCGCAGGTCAAACCTGCGGAGACAGGCTTGTCGAGGTCGATCAACCCGGCACCACCGGCGTGCCGCGATGGTGCCGCAGGTCGAACCTACGGAGGCAGCGGGACGTCGCCCGTGCAGACGGTGCGCTGTCCGGGGCCGCGATGGTGCCGCAGGTCGAACCTGCGGTGACAGCTGGGTGGTCAAAGAGCAAGATGTCGATGGTCGCCCGTCCGAGATGGCGCCCCAGGTCGAGCCTGCGGTGACGGAACCTCCTGGGGTTCCCTGAGGCACAGAAGATGTGCCCACGATGGTGCCGCAAGTGGAACCTGAGGTGACAGAAGGGCATTGATGTCGCCCGGATAGTCGACTGCAACGCCGCGATGCTGCCGCAGGTCGAACCTACGGTTACAGCCAAGACACCGCTGTGGTGGTGCCGCGGCCTGAGACCGCAAAGGCAGAGCGCCACGAAAGGCCGCGCAATACGGGGTCTTGCTGCCGTGGTGGTGCGCGGTGAGGGCGCAGAATCAGTTCGAACACCTGGCGTATGATGTTGGCCTTAACGCCGCCGGGATGGTGCTGCGACTGGGGGCCGCAGAGGTGGCTCACCGAACGACATTCCTGCCGTCAGAACCAATGATGCCGTAGAGATGCTCCGGTATTGAGCCGCAGAGACAAGGCTTGATGGCCTGCAGCGTGCCACGCTGTTCCTCGCTGTGATGGTGCCGCAGGTCGAACCTACGGAGACAGTAGCTCTGTAGATGAGGGCCTTCGGTGGAGAAGTCGCCGTGATGGTGCCGCAGGTCGAATCTGCGGTGGCATGGCACAGCTACGCCATCACCGTGGCCGAGCTGCTGTTGCCGAAGTAGTGCCGTAGGCCGAACCTGCGGTGGCCGAGTCTCCTGCTGAGTCCGAGTACGGATTAGAGATCGGGCCACGATGGTGCCGCAGGTCGAACCTGCGGAAACGGACCTGCTCACTCGGAAGATCTTCCCCGAACGCAACATGTCACGATGGTGCCGCAGATTGAACCTGCGGAGACAGTAGCGGCGAACCGGACAATGGTGGCCGGGGACGAGCTGCCGTGATGGTGCCGCAGGTCGAACCTACGGAGACAGCAGCTCTTCGTGCTGGCGGACCGCGTACGGAGTGTCGCCGCGATGGTGCCGCAGGTCGAACCTACGGAGACAGCGCGGGCAAGCCCACGCCCGAACGGCGGGCCATGTGGCCGCGATGGTGTCGCAGGTCGAACCTACGGAGACAGACCGTGGCCAGCCGCTGCTCCAGCTTCATCAGGGCGCCGCGATGGTGTCGCAGGTCGAACCTACGGAGGCAGGGCGGCCTCTTCGGCGGTGGGGGCGTCGCTCTCGTCACCGCGATGGTGCCGCAGGTCGAACCTACGGAGACAGCCTGTCTGGACTCTGGTTACTACGTTGAGTGATCTGTGTCCGGGATGCGCCTGACGGATTAATGGGTGTAAGACGCCTATTTTCCTTCGGTGTGGTGCGGGGTCGGCGTGTGTGCTTGGGGTTCCAAAGTGGGTTCAGGGGTGAACGGGTTGGCCTGGCTTGAGGGGGCCGTAGGAGTTGGAGAGGCGGGTGCGGGGTGCGGTGTAGAGGGCGGTGATGCCGAGGTTGGTGAGGTTGGTGGGGTTGGGTTTGTGGGTGCGTACGTGGGGGTGTTCGAGGAGTGTGGTGATGGCGGTGGGGGTGAGGGGTGGGTGCCAGACGGGCCAGGTGAGGGCGGGGCCGTTGGGGGTGTGGGTCCAGCTGGTGGTGTGGGCGTGGAGGGTGGTTCCGGTCAGACGGAGAGCGGGGAAGGCGTGGAGAGCGAGCCAGGTGGCTCCGGGGACGCCTTGTTGTGAGGGGGCGCCGTGGCTGTGGGTGTGGGCGTTGCCGGTGGAGTAGTGGTCGAGGTTAGCGCCGGCGTAGCCGTCGACGCGCTGCCAGCCGGTGAGGGCGGTGCGGAGCTGGGTGGGATCTTTGCGGCAGTGTTCAGCGGCTTTGGTCCAGTTGTTGGCCAGGGTCATGCGGCCGGCGGGGGCGAACAGCGGTGTGGTGGTGGTGTACCACGCCTCGCTGGGCGCTTCCCGTTTTCTAGGTTTGGTGGGGTCTTTGGGGGCGATGCGCAGCTGGTTGACGAGGCCGGTGAACCAGCGGGCGCCCGGGTCGTTGTCGGTGCGTTCGCGGCGGGCGCGTTCGCGGAGGCGTTGGAGGGCGAGGCCGATGGGCATGCGTAGGGCGTCGTTGGGGGCACCGGGCTCGCGGTCCAGGGAGAGGATACCGGGGGCCAGCGGGAGTGGCTCTTCGTCCGGCTGGTCGGGGAGTTGCTGGTGCAGGAGGCCGGCGAGGTCTTGGTAGGTGAGGTGTTCGTGGGTGTGGAGGACGGCGGGGGCGGCGGGGCCGCGCCAGGAGAGGCGGGGCGGGGCGATGAGGTGGGGGGTGGTGAGTTCGAGGAGGCCGAGTGCGGCGAGGAAGCCGAGGGGGGAGTCGGAGAGCAGGGCGGGGAGTTCGAGTTCGTGCATATCAGGTGCCTTCCTCGGAGCAGGCCATGTCGGCAAGGCGGACGAGGGTTTCGAGTAGGGCCAGCCCCCAGGGCCCGTACCGGCGGTTGAGGGTGTGGAAGCGGTCGGGGCTGTCCCAGTCGACGCCCATGGAGGCGCTGTTCACCGTGACCTGTTGGCCGTCGGGCATGGTGCAGGTGACTTCGGCGGGGTCGGGGTCGGTCACCGGAGGTAGGAGGGGGCGGGCGTGGCCGTGGTGGGCGGCCGCGAGGTGGACGAGGAGGTCCTCGTCGAGGCCCTCGGTGTGTTCGGGGCGTGTGGCGAGCCAGGCGGCGACGGCGGTCGCGCTGAGTGCTTCGTGCCGCAACTGGGCGCCCCAGTGGGCGAGTTTGGCGGCGCGGCGTCGTCCGGCCTGGTCGGCGGGGTCCATGCCGGACTTCGCGAGGAGGTGGGGCTGGGATTCGGCGAGGAGCCGGTCGCCCGCGCAGAGCATGATCTGAAAGCGCGGATGGGCTTTCCCTACATCATGGGCCCAGGCGGCCGTCGCGACCGCGGACACCAACGGCGCGGGAAGTCCGACCGTGTCCGCGAAGTACCTTGCCCGCTTTGCGACTGCTGTGCCGTGGGCGTCGAGGGCGACGGGGCGGGTGAGGGAGCTGGCGTCGCCGTCCTGGTCTCCGACCCCCGCCGTCCGTTCCCGGCAACCGTCCTGCGGGTGGGGAGGCACCAGCACGATCCGGGCGGTGTCGCGGCCCGGTGTCGCGATGGCGTGCCCTGGCCGGGCCTTGGCGCGGGACACGCGCGCCTCGGTGTCGATGTCCCACACGGTTACGGCTTTCAGGTCGGTGAGGCGCTGGTGGAGAAGGTCGCTGTACGAGCCGTGAGCCGGTGTCTCCTGGGCGTCGAGGTGGGCCAGGAGGGAGTCCAGGAGCAGGTGGATGACCTGGGTGGGAGGTTCGTCCTCGTCGCCGGCGCACAGGCGCTTGTGCGCCTGGTGGAGATCTTCAGCGACCGCGGCCAGGGTGGCGTCGTCGAAGTCTGCCAGGGTGGCGAGGAGTTGGGGGTCGAGGCGGGTGGGGGCGGTGTCGGTGCGGGGTGGGTAGTCGCCGAGGTCGGCGACGGGGCGGCCGGGGGCTGCGGTCCAACCGTAGGGGTCGTGGCCGCTGTAGTGGGAGGGCAGGACGATAGTGCTGCCGGGGCGGATGTCGCGGGGCTCGGTGGCCAGCGTCCAGGTGTCCGTTTCGGGGTGCCAGCGCAGCACGGGTGCCATGGCCTGTGCCGCCCGCCGGGCCTTGGGGGGTACTTCGTCGTCGGGGATGCCTTCGAGGTCGCTGGTGGTGTCCTGGCCGGGCTGGGTGAGGAAGCGGCGCAGCTGCTGGGCGGGCACGGGCACGGTCTCGTCCGGGTGCGGGGGCGCCTGCCGCATCCGTTCCTCCCACACCTCCTGGTGATCGGGCTTGTTCTGGAGGGGAGGCAGGTCAGCGCGCCAGAGGACCTGGACGTCTTCGGGGGAGGTGTTCATGCCGTGCAGGAACGGGGCGGTGCTCTGGTCCGGGACGGGTGTGGGGGAGGTGCGTGCCCAGGAGTCGAGAAGCGTCCGGTGGACGACGGGGATCAGTGGCTTCGCCACGCTCATGGCCGCCAGGTCGGCGTTGGCCAGGAGCCTGGGGAGGGTGGTCGGGTTGACCACTTTGCCGTGTACCGCGACCGCGCCGAGTGCCTCGGCGTCCAGTTCCGTGGACTTGAGCAGGGGGGCGTGGGTGGCGAGCCAGTCCCAGGTTTCCTGGGCTGCTGTTCCGTAGACCGGGATGTCGGCGAAGTCCGCGGGGGCGTGGGCGCGGATCACCAGGGCGGGTGCCGCAATGGTGGCGTCGCCGGTGCGGTCCAGGCGGCCCAGCCGCTGGACGAACGCGGCGTAGGAGGCGTTCTCCGTGACGAGCCCGGCGAACGAGACGTCCAGGCCCACTTCCACGGTCTGGGTGGCCACGACCACCAACGGCCGCTTAAGGTCCGCGTTGACCCCGGCCAGGAGGTCGATCAGGTGCGGGCTGTCCAGGAGGCGGGTACGGTCGCCTGCCCGGGAGCGGCCGGTCAGCAGTACGACGTCCAGGCGGTCGTCGGCGGCGAGGAGCCGATGGGCGGCGCGGGCGGCCCGGATCGTGTTCGCGACCACCCCGATCACCGGCCGCTCCACCACCGGCAACAGCGCCTCCACCCCCAACCGGGCGGTGATGGCGAACGCTTCGGTGGCGTTCTTGGCCGAGGCCGTGGCGTCCAGCAAGGTCACCCGCCGCCGGGCGCGTAGCCGTCGGCGGGCGACTGGATGGTAGTGGTCTGCCTCGGTCAGCGAGTGCCGGGGGCGTCCGTCGCCGCTTGTGGCGGTGGCGGAGAGGCTGACCACCTTGACCGCCCGGTCGGCGAACGTGGGGTCGGTGGCGGTGGCCTGGTAGCGGGCGCAGTCCGTCGCCGTCTCCAGCAACGGCAAGGCGATGTGGGCCTTGTCGACGGCCAGGAGGGCGTCAATGCCGCACAGGGCGGCGTCGACCGGGCGCATGCGGGGGCTGGTGTGGTAGCCGCGGAACAGCAGGCGGCTGCCGTACTGGTCGACGGTCGAGGTGATTACGGCGGGCTGGGCGGGGGAGCGCAGCCAGCGCGACGCCCAGTCCACCCCGCCCCGCATCCGCAACGTCTCCAGCGCCTGCCCCTCCCCGCCGAGCGCGGCCAGCGCCCGCGCCACCCGCACCACCACCTCCTTCCTGGCCTGTGCGGGGCACTGGAGTGCGTCCTGTAGGACTTTGCGGAGGGTGGTGGCGTGTTCGTGGGCCTGGTCGACGACGAGGCGGCGGTCGACGACGAAGAACAGCCGCAACGGTACCGTCCGCGCCTGCCCGTTTGCGTGCTGCCAGGCGAGGAGGAAGACCCAGATGTCGATCAGGCTGGTCTTCCCCAGTCCGGTCGGCACATCCAGGTCCGGCCACACACCCGACTTCGCCGCACTCTCCACGTACGCGCACTGCCAGGGAAACGGCTCATACCCGTGCACCGCCTCGAAGAAGACGGGAAATTCCTCCAGATCGACGGGGGCCAGCTTCGGTGTGCTGTCCATCAGGCGTTCCTCCACCCGTCGATGGGCAGGCACAGCCCCAGCCCGAAATTCTTCTTGCTGCCCAGTACCACGGGCCCCTGCACCGGCCGGTCAAACCGCACCCGCACATGTCGGGCTGGCAACGGCCGCTCACCCGCCTTGCGCCGCAGCGCACTCACCGGCAGCTCCCGCGCTCCCGGCACGTACGCGCCGTGTGCCAGGACCTCCACCTCGACCGGCTGCGGGAGCCCGGCGAGCTGACAGCTCACCGCGACGGACTCCTCGATCAGGCGGCTGTTGCGCTTGGGGAAGCGGTCCAGGACCATCGGCAACGCTGTCGTCCACCGCGCCGACGCTTGGGTCCACCGTTCCGGACGCACCGATTTCAGCGTCTCCACCACTGGGCTCCCGGCACTCACGTAGGTGAGCGGCACCGGACGCGACAGGGTGGGGACCGCGAGGCGGCGTAGGCCGCCGCCCTGGCGCAGCAGCATCGCCAGCATCGCCCGCCGATGTCCCGGATCCAGGCCGTGCGGCAGGGCGACCGCGACGCCGCGCAGCCGCCCGTCCGCGTGCCGGTGGCCGACAAAGGGGAGGGCCAAGTACGCGCACAGCCGAGCACTCTCACCAGGGGCCTTGTGGCCGTGGACGGCGACCATGGCCTCCACGTCGTGGCCGGCCTCCTCCAGCATCCCCATCACCTTGCTCCGCAACGAGCCCGTCACCGCCATCGTCAGCGCCGCATCCAGCGAGAACGACGGCGGAAACGCGAAGACCACCACGTCCTCGTAAGGCCCGGCCACCGCTTCCACTACAGGCGTTTCCGGGGCCCCATGCAACCGGTAGGGGAAGGACTGGGCCTGCTGCCAGGCTGGCTGCCCCTGCTCGAACGCCTCCCGCAATCGCGCCAGGTACCCGCCGTACGGCGCCCGCAGCTGACGCACTCCTGCTCCCCGCTGCTCGGGGGCCGGCTCCCACACCTCCTGCCCCGAGTCCTCCCCGGGCTCGGGGTCACCGGCAGCCGGGGAGGGAGCGGTTGGCACCGCGGCGGCATGGACGAGGGCGTGCCCGCTGGCCCGCCCCACATACGGGACGGCCTTCGCCAGCACCGCCAGCACCGCCAGCACCCCGAGCGGCGGCTGTGCCTCCCACTCGAACTCCACCAACGGCTCACCCAACGTCCGCTGCGGCCACGTCTTCGGCTTGCCCCCATTGGTCCGTCCCGGCAACACCGCATGCCCGGGACGGGAGACGGCCGCGTTCACCGGCACCCACGCCACCCGCGGACTCTCCGCCTCCGCACTCAACACCGGCACCCGCACCACCGGAGGCTCCTGACGCTCCAGCCACTGCAACGCCGCCTCCTGCACAGGATCCTCCGGATCCGCCACCGACACCAGCGAGCAGAAGATCCGCGCCGGGTGCGGCGGCCACTCCGCCGACTCCCGGTCCACCGAAGACGCCTGATAAGCGGACTCCAGGAAATGCACACTCAGACGAAACGGCACAGGATCACTCGCCCTCGGCCTCGCCGATACCGGCGATCATGTACGACTTGTCGATCGCCTGCTGCAAACTCGCATTCGGACGCACCACCACCGGCTCCCGCGCCCACTCCAGCCCCGCGGCCTGCGCACGCTCCAACGCCACCTCGAACAAGGCCAACGCCTCCTGCGGTGACGCCACCTCCAGCGCCTCCACCCCCGGACGACCGTCCCGCCCGCGCAGCACCCACTCGACCCGCTCACCCACCAGCATCAGATCGCAGCCCGAACGCAGACGCAGCGCAGGAGACGCGAACGCCAGCCGGTCACCCAGCAGTGCGATCGCCGCCACCAACGCCCGCCCAGCAGCCGCGAGTTCCTTGCCGAGCGGGCCAAACCGCAGAGCGGCCAGCTGCGCGAACGACAAGGTCGCGCAGCGCTGCACGCCGGTCACCGAAACCCCGCCCAAGCCCTCGGACGGCGGGATCATGCCATGACCCAGGGCCGACATCTTCGCCGTCTTCGTCCCCTTGGCCAGCTTGCCGTCCGCTGACGGAGCCCACCCCGACTCGGTCACCTCGACCGTCTCGCCGGTCAGGTTAAGCCGGTCCACCCGGCCCGCCGCCCGCACCCCGACCAACGGCGCCACCCCGATCATCTCCGAGGAATACGCCCGCGGGATCTTCACCTGGATACGCCGCTTGCGATGCGAATCCCACACCCCGTACGCCAAGTCACTGGGCACCAGCCGCAGATACGCGCTCACATCCCCCGCACTGGCATCCCGCAGCGCCAGCCCCGCCTCCGTCCGGTCGAACGCGACCCCGTCCGCGTCCACCGCGTCACGGAAGTACGCGTCCCTGCTTCGATGCGGGGCATCCAGGCTCGTCACCCGTACCGCCACCCCCGCGGACTCGGTCTCCAACGCCAGGTGCGGCAAAAAGACTTCACCGCGCTGGACCGCATCCAGCAACGCGGCCTCACACCGGTTGGCCTGCGACTGCCGCTGGTCCAGCAACACCACGTCCTCCCGCGCCCCGCCGACGTACCGCGGCTCGATCAGATAGCCCGCCGCATCCATCGCAGTGATCTTCACCGTCGGCGGAAACACCGCCGATCCGGCCCCGCCCAACGGCTCGTACTCTGCGGTGATCCGCACGGCACCGTCCGACGACCGCAGGTTCGCCGCCGCCAACAACCGCTCGTAGGCCTCGTGCACGTTTAGCCCCTCCTCGGCATGCAGAACATGGGTACACCACGCCTCCTGCCGGGTGAAGTAGCAGGTCAGCTCGGTGAGATGACGTGATGGAAGCAAGTGGTTAGGGGCGGTGCAACCGAAGGCCACGGCAGCGAGGTCCGATTGTCAGACCGACGAGTTACGTTGCGAGGTTGGCTCCTATTGCCTCTCGAGCTGGCTTTGGAGTGTCGAGCCGTCGCACGTCTTCCGAGGCCGAGGAGCGTGTCACCTCACGAGTGCGGCCGGGCTGAGGTGCACGTGGGGCACATCAACTCGGCCTGAGCCGCCAGCGGCCCGCCACCTTTTCGAGCGGGATGTTCGAATAATGCCCCTCGGTCGTTCGATGGGGCTGAGGTGAGTCCGGCGCGGGGCGAAGTGGGGGGACGTATTTTGGTAGTCCGCAGGTCACGCGCGCTGTTGGTGCAGTGTTGTGAATTGCCCTGATGGGTACCAGGTCGGCGTAGCCGTCCAGAGGCGTCTAATCAGTCCAGTGCGGACAGATATGCCGCGTTTGACGGTCGCTAGGCGGAGGGCGTCCGTGGGGTGCGTGACTTCCGGGTGACATCTGTGACCGCCGCGGAGCACCGTCGGGCTCTCCCGACGGTGCTCCGGGGCGCAGCTGGGCATGGAGGTTAGCTTCTCCCAGCGGCTGCATCGCCCTTTGCCGGTCTGTTGCTTCTGGGGCACCTCGTGCGCCGGTCTACTCGGCTCCGTGCGGTCGATGCGCGGGACACGTGGGCCTTGATCCTGGTGAGGTCGCTCCGCTGCACCACCAGTGGTGAACAGCCCTGATGCCGTTCGGGCGTCAGAAGTCGGCACCCAATATGGCAAGGGGGCGACGATCGATCTGGGCGATGCGGACCTTTTCGCGTAGCCAGCTGGCGACATCGCTTTCCTGCTCAAGTAGGACGATGAGTTCCCGCAGTTCACCGAGAACGATCACTCGCTGGCTCAGAGCCCTCTCGCTTTCCTTGATCGCTGGTGCGGTGAACCCGGATGCGGAGATGAACAGCGCACGGACTTCCGAACGTCCGTAAACTCGAACCAGGTGACGACTCATCGCGTTGATTTCAACCGGCTCGCCCCACCACTTGATTTCGACGAGGTACTGGGCCCCGTCCAGTTCCAGCGCCCCGTCGATCTGCTCGGTCACCTGGCCCTCCTCGTTGCGCAGGGCAAAGGACTCCCTGACCAGGATCCCTTCGGCTTTGAACACGTCGTTGAGTACGTCTTCGACGGCGATGCCCCGCTTTCTAGGGTCCGCTTCGTTGAAGAGGGCGGCGAGTCGGTCTCGGAGCGTCACGAATTTCGCGTGTCGCCGAGCCAGGCGTGTCGCTTCGGCAGTGCGCGCCGCGAGTCGCGCTGCTCGTTCATCGTCATGTGCCTGATTCATTCTGGTGAACGCGTCCTTGACGTTCACCAGGCTTCGCACATTTGCTTGCAGCCCTTGGGCTGGTAGCCGATCGTCCGGCCATAGTGTGGAGAAGTCCTCGAACTCGATCGCCCGCTTGAGTAGCTCTCGTCGAACTCCCAGGCCGGTGTCGCCCTGCTCGTTGATCTGGCTGAGCATGGCACGAACGATCTTGTGTTTGCTGATCGCTGTCCTGTCCGCAGCGACCTATTGCCGGTGCTCCGCGAGCAGTGCCTCGCTGACGCCGGCTCCCCGTAGGAACCCCAGTACTCCCTCCTTGCTTCGGCTCAGCCGTGGCACCAGCTCGATCAGCAGCTCCAATAGCTCGGGCGGCCAGTGGTAGGCGTCATCGTGGACCATTCGGCATCCGCACCTTCCACGTCGAAGCCATCGCGTAGGCCCCTTCGCCTGCGCCGGTCCGACGAACAGCACTTCCTGGCAACTTGATTGTGCAGTGCGCTCCTCAACTCCGCTGTCGAATGGTGCGATAGGCGACGGCTGGCTCGTCCGCAGATGGACTTCCACCGGAAGGCACCCAACAGCCTTCAGTCGACTGGGACATGCGGACCCGCGTTTCGATGGTCGTCCTCGTCGAAATGGCCATCTCCCCCTGCAAGCCCTGCAGGAGCAACAAGTTGGCGATGGTGGACGTGGGCTTCCTGCACAAGAGAGGCCCAGCGGCGCCTGGTGTATGTCCGGTCAGAGGTACGTGGATGCCTAATGGGCAAGCCGGGAGCGGCAGCGTGGGCAGGCGTGTGCGCTGTCGGGGCCATATCGGTGGATGGGGGCAGCACAGCCCGCGCAGGGGCCGATGTGCCATTCGGCGCATCCGTGGATCACTGCGGCTTCCCTGCGCTGCTGTGGCGTGATGTTCAGGCGTCGCTCTGTGCGTGGCGGCACGCGCAGGAGCTGTCGGGGGATGTGATCGAAGGTGTGGAGTCCGCTGGCGTCTCCGGTGGTTCGGCGCAGACGCCGGTCGTTGAAGGTGAGGGTTTCCTCGCCGTACCGGCAGGTGTGGTCGAGGGGTTCCATGGTGAAGGTCAGCCCGCGGTCCGGTGCCTTCTCCGGGGGTTCTTCGGAGGTGCCGACGAGGGCGCGCCATTCCTCGCGGTCCTCCGACGGTACCCGCATGCGCGAGATGGTGTGCGGCTTGCTCTGTGCCGGGATGCGCATGGGCACGTAGGCGCCGTCGGCGCTTGCGGCCACGAGTTCGTCGATCTCGGTCTGCCGCTTCTGCGGGATGCACAGGGCGGGCAGTTCCCAGAGTGCGTGGGCGCGCCCGCATGCTTGGCGGTTGTGTCCCGTGGTGGGGCAGCGGCGTTCGCTGAAGCGGCTGCATTTCCAGCGCTGGAGGTGGCGGATGCCGGCGCGGACGAGGAGGGAGTTCCGGGAGGCGATCGCCTGCCAGGGGACGTCACCGACCATGGCCCAGGGGGCCCGGTCGATGAGGGCGGCTCGGTCGCTGTTGGTGACCCAGAGCGGGATGATGCCGTGGTCGACGGCGGCTTGGGAGCGGCGGCGGACGGTGCTGGCGGTGATGGGGGTGTACTGGGCTTCCCAGCCGATCCTGCCGGCTGACCCGGTGACTAGGACATCGGTGCGTATCTTGCCGTCGGGGCTGCGTGCTTCCGTCTGGGCGGCGAGTCCGTGGCGGTGTGCGGCGCGGGCGATGCGTTCCTTCATCGCTTTGTGCTTGTCGCTCTCCTCGGCAGTGGCTTTGGTGCGCACCGGCAGGTGCGCGGCGACGAGGGTGGTCTGTCCGTTGACGGTCCGGCGGCGGATGGACATCCAGGGGGAGCGGTCGTGGTCCTCCGCTTGGCACCGGCCGGTCTCGTGGTGCTGGAGGCACTGGAGGAGTTCGCGGTCGCGCTGGTCTATCGGCTGGGTGATCTCGTCGAGCAGGCCGGGGCGGTCGGGATGCCCCAGGTCCGGATGCGTGAGTTCGATCTTGATGCTGTACCCCGTGTGGAACACACCATTGGCCATGCCGAAAAACGGTAGACCGTCCCACTGACAATGCGCACCCCCGCGCCTTGTGACGGGGTGTCTTGGCTGTGCCGGCTGCGTGTTGTTCCGCATGGGAAGGCAAGCTGTCGGCTGACGGCGCATATCAAATGCGCGGGCGTGCTGGCAGGTGGCAGCGCATTCCAGGGGGAGTGCATTTGCTGCCGCGCATCAGGGGGCTGCTGTTTGCAGTGGGCTCGCCGTGTAGTGGCGGGCCGTCTTTGGGAAGAATGGCGAAGAACACCGCCACAGCGCCGGGAGCTGACTCCTGACATTTCTGACCGGAGCGTCTTGACCATCCTGTGTCGCTCGCGGGGCGAGGCGGTGGGTTCAGCGGCTGGTTCGGGCGAGTGTGTCTGGAGCACTGCCTTGCGTGGCGTACCTGCAATGTGTCACTTGTGACCGCTCGTCCGAACCGGCAGCAACGTCGGCATGACGCGTCGACGGGGATGGACAAACGATTGATGCATCAGACCCTGTCCTGGTAGCAGACGCTGCTGCAGACGGATCCGAGATAGTTCTCGGGGTGGACACGCACCGTGACTACCACGTGGCAGCGGTGCTCTCGATGACAGGCAGGACCCTCGGAATCGAGCGATTCCCCGCCACCGCGAGCGGATATCGCCAGCTGCACGCATGGGCTGTCCAGTGGGGTGCCATCCGTGGTGCCGGGGTGGAGTCGTCGGGGAATTACGGGGCGGCCCTGTCGCGGTATCTGCTGTCGCAGAGCACTCCTGTCCTGGAAGCACCGGGGCCTGGGCGTGCGGCGCGCCGTCGGCAGAGCAAGTCGGACCGAGGGGATGCAGAGCTTGCTGCCCGTGCCGTGCTCAGTGGCCGGGCGCGCTCGCCGGTGAAGTCGGGAACAGGCGCGGCGGAGATCGCGCGTCTGTACCTGGTGGTCAAGGACTCCGCGGTGAAAGCCCAGCGCCAGGCCGTGAACCAGCTCAAAGCAATCCTGGTCACCGCGGACCCAGCCTTGCGCGAAGAGCTGGCCGGCCTGTCCCGCCGGGCCCTCGTCTCAGCCTGCCTGGCACTGAACGAAGGCGACGACAGGACAGATCCTGTGGTGCGGGCGACCCGCTTCACGCTGCGGGTACTGGCCGAGCGAAACGAGCAACTGAGAGCGCAGGCCCTCATGCTGGAGCGGCGCCTATCCGACCTGATCCGCAGCCACTACCCACAGCTCGTTGACGCGGTGGGCATCGGACCGCACAGTGCTGCCGTCCTGCTGACTGCCATGGGCGACAACGCCGACCGCCTGCGCGGCGAAGCCTCCTTTGCCGCGCTGTGCGGGGCGAGCCCCGTGGAGTACTCCTCCGGCAACAGGCAGCACCGACGGCTCAACCGCGGCGGGAACCGGCAGGCGAACGCTGCCTTGTACCGCATCGTCATGACCCGGCTGCGCTGGGACCCACGCACCCAGGCGTACTACGAGAGGCGGCTGACGGAAGGGAAAACTCGCCGGGAGACCATCCGCTGCCTCAAGCGCTATGTGGCCCGCGAGGTCTACCGCCTGGTCCACGGCGGGCATCGGTCTGACCGCTGCGGGACTCATCACGACGAGCTCACCACGGCCCGGCCGCCGAGCAGTTAGCGCTCGTACGGTGCTGTCCCGGCAGAGCAGGGCCGGTGAGCGGAGTGAGCGGCGCACTTGCGCGGCTATTCCGTGCGCGGCCCGGGGAGGTCGTTGTACTCGGGGTTGCCGCTTTCGAGGACGCGCAGTAGTGATGCGGTCACCACGCGCGTCCCGCGGCCGATGCGCAGCACTCGGCAGGGAAATTCTCCGCGTCGGATCAAGTCGTAGCCCTTGGCCCGGGAGAAGCCGAAGGCCCTGCAGGAGTCCGCCACGCTCCCGGTCCCGGACCAGTGGGCACGGATGTGGGCGGGGCTGTACTCGGGGGCGTGCGTCACGCTATGGGGAGGCATCTCGGGTGGTCAGTACCTTTCGGGCGGCACCGATCCGAGGTGATCGATGCCGGCCAACGGGGGCGGTGCCAGCTGCGTCGGTGACGGCTCTTTCGTACCGGGCAGCGGGTGGCGGTGGGATACCCACGGTCTACGGGATCGCCGGTTTGGCCAACCGGGGGTCCCGCGCTATCTTCCCGCCCGACTTCCCGGGTCGTGGTGAGAGCTGGCGGCGACAGATTCGACCACGCCCCGCTGACCTGCAGGTATCCCATATTTACGACGAGGTGTGCTGCATGTAGGACACGGGAGGGTCACGTGTGCAGCTTGCTGAGGAAACGAACTCCGACCTGTGTGAGGTGCTGGTCGGGACGACAGGATTTGAACCTGTGACCCCTTGACCCCCAGCCAAGTGCGCTACCAAGCTGCGCCACGTCCCGATGCTGACTCGACCTGCGATTTCTTGCAGGACCTGCGTGCACGGCAATGGTATTAGGAGTACAGGTGCCACTTGGCGGGACGTCTCTGTGCTGAGGTCTCACGGGCAGTCGTGCCGCTTAGACGGTGTCCTATGTGGTGAGTCGGAGGAGCCGCTTGTAGCAGCAGAGAGCTGCGGCGAGGCCGAGAAAGGCCAGGTAGTTGGCGGGTTGGCGT
>NZ_JBIVLB010000021.1:94195-108421 GCF_044751045.1 Streptomyces sp. NPDC088745 | reverse complement strand
TACTGGCCGCCGGCGGGGGGGTGCCACAACCCTGCCGGGCCCCCCGCGGGGGGGGGGGGGGGGGGGCGGGGCCCCCCCCCCCCCCGCGGCCCCACCGACCCATCCCTTGGAGCGCACGTGTCCGACACCCCGCACAGCCCCGACAGCCTTCCCACAGCGCAGCCGACTCCCCGACCGCGCCGAACCCGACGAGCGCTGGCCGCGGGCATCGCCGCCGTCACCGTCGCAGGCCTCGCAACCACCGCTCTCCTGGTGACCCGCGGGGATGATGAGCCGTCCACCCGCGCGCACCAGTCCGCCGCCACTCAGAAGATCGCCCCCACCGAGCCGACATCGACCGTTCCGGATCCGCTCACTTCCTCTGCCGCTTCCGCCACCTCCGACGAACCTGCCGCCGACGAGCCCATCGGTGGCGACCCGAAAGTGCCGGACCGGACCGTCAAGGCCCAGTCCGACGCATCCGCCGCACTGGACACCTGGTCCTCCTCCAACCCGAAAGGCAGCGGCCCCCACAGCGTCGGCGGCAACCCCACCACAGGGGGCGGTGGTGCAGTCACCGAAGTCCTGCGCATCCCGGCGCTCGGCAACGACTGGGCACAGCCCGTCTACGAGGGTGTGACCAGCCAGCAGCTACGAGCCGGCATCGGGCACTTCCCCGGGACAGAACGTCCCGGACAGATCGGCAACTACGCCATCGCCGGCCACCGCTCCGGCGTAGCAAGCCCCGCCTTCAAGAACATCGACCGCATCAAGCCGGGTGCGTCCATCTCCGTCACGACGGCGAACCGCGTCACCTACACGTACAAGGTGGCCTCCGTTCAGACCGTAGACCCGAGCAACGTGAACGTCATCGCCCAGGTACCGGGCAAGCCCACTGCCACTCCCACCAAGCCGGTGCTGACGCTCGTCACGTGCTGGCCGGCCAACGGCTCGTCCAAGCGTGTCGTTGTCACCGCCGACCTCGTCCGATCCAGCGGAGGAACCTCCGTCCGATGAGGGTGTCCGGTTACCCTGTGCGGTTCCGACGTCCTGGCCGGCCCTCTGCTGGGCGGCCAGGAGCGGCTTCGGCATCGGGGCCATGGTCGGCCTCGCCGTCATCGTGGCGCTGACCACCCACTTCCCCGTCCGCAGCGAGAGGTGAGAAGGACGGTTCGACGATGAGGGCCGGAGACCACAGAGCCAGATTCGCGGATTCTCGCGCCGTGCCTCGTCAAATGGTGATCTTCGGGCATCACCTCGCGACCCTGCCCCGAAGGACCCGGCATGTCTCCCAGCCTGACGATCACCAGCAACTTCTTCGAGCCGTTCCGCACCTACACCGATGCCGCCGCCCACCAGGCGCTCGGGCTGGCTCGGATCTTCGAGGTCGAGCTCGTCACCCGGCACCCCGACCGGGGGCAGCTGCGCGCCGTCGGCTGGATGAGCAACGCTGCCCCGGGCTCGGAGCGGCACATGCAGGCGGTGGACGAGGACGAGTACCAGAGCGGTGTGTGGAAGCCGCACGCGCAGACCACCACTCTGCTGGGCCACGCCAGCGTGGACGACCCGACTCCGATCCTTCTGGTGTGCACGTATGACTGGTCCTGCCGGTGCAACGCCCCCGCCCTGATCGTGTACGCCAACGGCCCCGACGCGGAGACCACCCGGGTCGCCGCCGATGACGCGGCCTGGGCTCACGCCGGGAGCCTCGCGCTCGCGGACGGCGAGTACGTGGACGGTTCCGAGCACCACCAATGCGAGACCCCGCAGTTGAAGCTGGTGTCGGCGCTGCGCACCCTCCACTTCGCTGCACCCCGGATCCAGACGCCTCCCGGGCGGGACTCCTGCACCGTTCTGCGGGTCAACATCCGCCCCACGGACGGAGCAGTCGCATGATCACCCCCATACGGATACGCGTCCGCAACATCCGCTCGGTCCGGCACGGCGAGATCACCATCCCCGACACCGGCATCACCGCCCTGCACGGGCCGGTCGGATCGGGGAAGTCGACCTTCCTGTCCGCCATGGTGTGGGCGCTGTACGGCGAGGTCCCCGGAGGACTGAAGCAGGCCGATATGCGCCGCTCCGGCGCGGACGGTGAACCGTGCGAAGCCGAAGTGGACTTCATCTTCAACGGGCAGCGCTACACGGCTCTTCGGGGCCTGCGGCAGCGCAACCACCGGGGCGGCGTACGAGAGGAGGCGTACGCCCGCTGGTGGACCAACGGAGCCACCGGCCCCGGCCAGGACGAACCGCAGATCAGCCCGAGCAAGCTCACCATGAAGATCTACGAGCTGACCGGACTGACCGGCCGGGCCTACTGCGGGGCCTTCTTCATCGCACAGGGCGAACTGACCGGGCTGGCCGAGGGCACTCCCGCCCAGGTCCAGCAGCTGTTTGAAGAGCAGACCGGGCTCGGCGACCTTACGAAGAAAGTCGATATCGCGAACGCCGAGGCCCGGCGGGCCGAGGAACTGGCGGCCGCCATGCCCGGTTCACGTGAGGAGACCGATGAGGCCCGCCGCGCGCTCGACGAGGCCCAGCAGCAGGCGGCTGAGGCTCACGAGACGCATGAGGAGCTTGCCGAGACAGCGCGCCAGGCCGCCGACCGGATGCGCATCGCCGAGAAGCAGGCCCAGGAGGTACAGCAGCGGCACCGGCTGGCGGAACAGGAGCGGATCAACCGGGCACGTGCTGATGAGCGAGTCCAGCAGTGCCAGCAGCGGGTGGCCTCTCTGACCGGAGAGCTACGCAAGGCCGGCCTTGCCAGCCCCACGCCGGAGGTCCTCACTCAGCAGTTGGACGTCCTGCGGGATGCTGTCCACTCGGCCGAGCGAGCTGTCGAACAGATCGATGCCGCCGAAAAGCACGCCGCCGCGATCGACGGCCGAGTGCGGCAGACACGAGCCGAGGCCGACCGGCTCGCCGACCCGGAACTGGACCGGCGCATCGAATCGGCGAAGCAGCAGCACACCGAGTACGAGCAGCGGCGCGGGGCGCTCAAAGGCGAGTACACCCGTCTCAGCCGGGCACTACAGGCGCTGACCACGGCCGAGTCTGCCTGCTGCCCCACCTGCGTCCAGCCGCTGCGGAACGTGGGGGCCTTGGTTGCTGATCTGCGTGGCCAGTGGGAGCGCTGCATCAGGGACGGCAAGAACGCGAAGGCGAAGGCGGAGGCGGCGGTCCAGCTTCACGATGCGCTGCTCTCCCGGCGCCAGGAACTCACGCAACTGTCCACTCGTCTGGACGCGGTGCACGCTGAGGCGATAGCCGCCCGGCAGCAGGCCGAGACGGCACGACGTGCGGCCGACGAGGCCGTGAGCGCTGTGGTGGTTCACCTCCCCGGCTTCGACGGGCCGGCGAACCCTGAGCGGGCCCTCCAAGCCGGTCGGGCCGCCATCGAGCAGCTCAGCACAGAACTCGTCCAGGCTCGGCACACACACGGTCTGCGTACTCAGCTGACCAACGCCGAATCTGAGCTGGAGGCTGCACGCGCCGACCTGGCCGCGCGGGAAACCACCCACCCCGACGTCACGGCCAACGAGCTGGCCGAGGCAGCGGGCACGCTGACCGCAGCACGCGCCGAACACAATCAGGCAGCCGCTGAGGCGTCCGAGGCGAACACCCGTTTCCTAGTGGCGGCCGAACGCGTGACCGTCCTGACCAAGGCCCACGAGGTTGCCGAAGCCCGGATGCGTGCGAAAGCCGACAAGCTCCATACGGCGCACATCCTGCACGTGGCCGCCGCGGCGTTTGCTCAGTTCCGACGCGACCTGTTGGCCGAGTACACCGCAGCGGTGTCCCAGGCGGCCACTGACGTGCTGACCCAGATCACCGACCGGCATGTGCGGTTCGAGATCGATGACGCCTTCGTCCCGCGCGTGCACACCGCTGAGGGCACGGTGCGCCCCACCCGGGTTCTTTCAGGAGGAGAGAAGGCCACGGCCGCACTCGCCTTCCGGCTGGGCATCACCGAGCAGATCACAGGTGGCAACGCGATCGGAATGATCATCGCGGACGAGATCACCGCAGCTCACGACGCAGACACCCGTCGAGCCGTCCTCACATGCCTCTCCGAACTCGGTTGGCCTGCCCTGGTCGTATCGCACGGCGAGGAGATCACGGAGGTGGCTCAGCAGGTCATCAGCCTCAGCCAGCCGGACGAGAACACCGGAACCATGATCGCCTCAGCGGCCTGAGCTGGGCCCTCTGCTCTCCCCGTCACCAAGGACGGGGAGGCGGGCGCTGTGCCGCGGAGCTGTCCGTCAGCAAGACCGCCGGGTGGCGTTGCCACCCGGCGGGGCGGCCCCTGCCGTGTTCGCATCTCGCGCCGAGGAGGGCCCGAGGGCGTAGGGGGTGCCTAATCACAGTCGAATCGACCACCGAGCCTGCCTGGCCCAGTCCGTTCAGTGCCAGGCAGGACACCACACCGCAGGGAGCCACGCCTCATGGCGATCAGGAGCAAGAGACTGCCGGTCAGCGAGGCCAACGGGCACCAGTTCGTGAACAACGAAGCGGAGGTGAATGTGTTCAACGGGGAGACGTTCCCCGCAGGCTTCCCGTTCGGCGGCTGCCGGATCTGCGGTCATCACCCCACCTATGAGGTCGTCGAGGAAGCCGCCCACGTGCAGGAACCCTGTTCTCACCCGGACGGAATCACTACGACGATCACCCTGAGCGTGCCCTCCGGCAGACTCCTCGTCTCCGACAACCTGCGCCCCGTCTACAACTGGGGGGACGACGCCCTGGTCGACTACAACTGCGTACTCGGCCGGGACAGAGCCATCAAGGCGATGGCCGCCATCGGATGCGCCTTCGGGCCCGCGAGCGATCGCAGTCTGGGTCTCTACCGCACGGAGCAGGATCGCTACATCATCGCCACCCCGTGGATCGACTTCGACAACGACGAGACTCCGTCGATCCCTGACGAGACATGCCTGGCTCAGATCTGCACGGACATCTGGTCCTACTCCCTCGCCGACTACGAGCACTGGCTATCGATGGGCGGAGACCCTGAAACGCTCGACTCGGGCGACACCGTCGTCAACGTCACCCCAGGGACCTACCAGTTCGTCCACCACTCTGGTGAACGCGGCTTCGACGTCGACGCCGAAGGAACTGTGATCTTCGCTCACGTCGACCGGATCGCGTAGCTCACACGGAGACGCCCTCCCGGACCAGGGCAACGGCCCCGGCCTGGGAGGGCGCGCTTCTGCACGTGCCTACGAGTTGTCCGCGACCAACCCCACGGCGCCCGCGCCAAGGCGCCTGCCGAAGCGGGGCAACCCGCCGGCAGGCGGACCCACAGTGCGTGGAAGAGCGGCAACAGCCCGATCTCATCAGAAGCTGGACCGCTCACAGGACTTCCAGCGGACCGGGCTGCTCCGTGCAGGCCAGATGCAACAGCGAGGCGACGTCTGCGCCTGTCCGGCGAAGGGCGAACGACTTCCTGGCCCGAGGCGCAGCGATCGCCCTCCTACTCGCGAGGGCTCGGCGAAATGCCTGCTCCAAGGCCCTAATGACGGCCCGCGCCCACCGCACATGCCGAACCGCTGGCTGACCACGGTGCGCGTTGCCGACCCTCAACCCACTCACATGGCAAGGAGCCTGGTCCGTTGACCTCTTCGACCGCACCCGTTCTCGTTCTGCGCGCCATCACCGACGCCTACATCGCCCATGTCAAGCAGGGCAACCTCCACTCCGCCCTCGGTCACATGACACTCCTGGCCGACACGTACGGGCTGCCGGCGGTGCGCGACCTCGCTGCTGAACTCACCTGCAACCTCCATGCGCGCTGCCCGGCCCGCTTCCGCAACTCCCTCGGCGGCGTGAACATCTCCGCCGTCTCCCCCGCCCGCCCGGCTGATCCCTTCACCGTCCTCGACGTCGCATCCCGAGCCAACCAGATGATGGGCCGCGGTCAGGTGACGGCTGCGGACCTGTCGCACACCGAGGCCCACATGCACGTCACGGAAGACGTGCGCCGCGTGGTTCAGGCAGCACTCGACACAGCCTCGCACGGGCAGAAGTCGGTCTCCGCCCGCCTGGCCGTCCTCGTGACGCCCCAGCAGCTGTCTGCTGCCGTCGCCCTCCTGACCAACGGCCTCATCGTCTCGCCCTAACCCGCCCAGACCCCGGTGGGGCGGCTCATGGGCCGCCCCACCGGGCTGCGGATCACGTGCCCGAACACTCTGCTCCACCGAGGGAGAGACCTACTCATGACCATGTACGGAATACCCCCGGCATCCTTCCGCCGCGCGATGGCTCCCGAAACCGGCCGCGACCACGCCCGCCACATCGCCGATGTCGCCCTGGCCTGGTGGTTGGAGAACCGCGGGGGTACCAGCGACCTGCCGATTGCCGTGGGCACTCTCGCCGCCCTCGCGCTGGCAGCGCCCAGCACCCCTGCTGGCCGTGACTACGGTCCGCTGCTCCTCCCCCTGGACGACCAAGAAGCAACCGATGTCCTGCGTTCGGTGTGGAACAACCTCTGGTCCTACAACCCTGTCCTGACCGAGGCAGCCCGCCCTCTCCACGAGTGGCTCGCCCAGGCGGGTGACGGCGACACCCGTGGGCTCAGCGACTACATCCGCATCCTGGTCCGTGCCGGCTTGCTGGAGTACGCCAGCGATCTCACACGCTGCGAAGGCGAAGACCTGATCGGTCTTCTGGTCCAACGGATGCGCAGTTACTCCGACCGGCAGAAGGCCGGCCAGTTCTTCACTCCGGCGATCGCGGCCGACCACCACACGGAGATCCTCCTCACCGAGCCGGTCCCGCCGGGGGCCCGGCTGATCGAGCCGTGCGCCGGAACCGGAACCATGGTCCGCGCGGCAGCCGCCACGCTGCGGTTCCAAGGGAAGGATCCCGCCGACTACCGGTGGTGGATGAACGACATCGACGAGATCCACGTCGCGTGCTGTGCCGTCAACGCCGTGCTGTTCCGGCTCGGTCCGAACGTCACCGTGTCCCGCGGCGACGCTTTCCACGACGTGGGTGAACTCGAGAAGGACGCCCAGGCGCGCGCCGAGCGGGCCATCAGCGAACAGCGGCGCAGACCGGTGCTTTACCCCACGCGAACCAGGCCGGTGCACTGGCCCGCGTGACCGGCGGCAGGCGGCTGGCCGTCAACTCTCTCCGTACCGCTGGCGAGGTTCTCCCGCCGGCAGCGCTCAGCCGAAACTCGCCAAGAGGAGGAGGTGGCACCACCTCCTCCTAAGCTGCCCAGAACCACCCTTCGAACGGCTCACCACCCAGAAAGCACCAGCAGACCTCCCAGGAGCACCGCCACCATGACCTCTGACCACCACGTTGCACCTGAGCAGGTGTACTGGTCGTGCAGCCCTGACGGCAGCTCCCGCATCCGCATCACCGGGGTCGGCACCTCACACGCCGAGGCAGTGAACGCGGCGACCCTCCAGGAGCCGCAGCAGATCCCCCTCAACGACCTCCACCCATCGGCCACCACCGCCACAGGGGCCCGGAGGCGTACCGGCTACGCTCTCGACACCGGCGTGATCGACTCGCTGCCGGCCGCCAGACATGTGCAGGACCTGATCGCCCAGCGTCCGCACCTGCCCGTCACGGCCATGGCCCGACACGCGCAAGTGGCCCCCACGACCCTGAAAGACGTACTGCGCGCTGCGGACCGAGGCCAGCAGCGCAACGTGAACGCCGACGTGGCCCACCGCCTGCTCCTGCTCAACGCCGCAGACCTTCCCAACGAAGACCGCGGGTACGGCGGGCAGTCGACTGACGCTGCCCCAGTGATGGAGCATGTGGACCGCATCCTCGTGGAACACCCCGAGATCTCAGTAGCCGCCGTCGCTCGCGCCGTGACGATGACGGTGAGCACACTGGCCGCCACCCTCAAGGACGTGCGGGCGGGCCGGCCACGAACCATCAAGGTCCGCTTCGCCGAACGACTGCTCGCCCTGAACGCCACCGACCTGGCACCGGCCTTCCGGAAAGACGCCGTTGACGCCACTCCAGTCGTCGAGCACGTCCGACAACTTCAGGAAGCGTACGAACTGGCCAGCATCGCCTTCATCGCCAAGACAGCCGGGGTGAATTCGTCCACGCTCACGAGCGTCATCGACGACCACGCCGCAGGACTTCGCAGAGGAATCCACCCGACGATGGCACGCCAGGTTCTCGCGCTCACCGAGCTGCCTGCTCCTGCGTTCCAGCGTCGTCCCGGGGTCACCGACGTCGGCCTGATCCGCCGCCTCCGGGGGCTGTGCGCCCTTGGCTGGACGCTGAACGCCATCGCCCGCGCGGGCGGCACCACCGTCAAGTCCCTCACCGACTTCAACCAGACCGGCAGTGCCACCCCGTCGGTCAAAGCCGCCGTACTGGCGGCCTGGGGGCAACTGTCGCATCGGCCAGGGCCCTCCTCTCTCGCCCGCCAGCGAGCCCTGGTCAAACGATGGGACCCGCCGCTGGCCTGGGAAGAGGAAACCATCGACCAGCCGGCCGCCGAGCCCCTCGGTACACGCACGGCAGGGCGCTCCGGCGAGTGGACACCTGACCTGCTTCGCCTCGAACTCGAATTCCTGCGGGACGAGGGCCTCAACTGGACCGAGTCCCTGGCCCGCCTCGGCCTGCGCAGCCAGCGCGCGCACGAACTCCTTGCCGAGGGCGAGGAAGCCGTCGAGCCCGGGTGTCCGCCCCTTCGTCTACCGTCCCGCCCACAACCCAGCCACGAGCTGGCCGCCTAACCCTGCCGGAACCGAGGAACGAGCAACTGCCTGAAGCCCACATCACGACCACCTCCCGCCCGCGGAAAGCCTCGACTCAACCTCCAAGACCACGTCCAGGCCGTCGATGACGACCTGGACGACACACCCCGAACATTCGTCCCAGACCAGGAGCCACCACATGAACGCCATCAACAACCCCGAGACCACCGACTTCGGCGTCGAGCAGTGCGACCCCGCCCGGCCCGCGCCGGCTGTCGTCGTCACCAACACCCCCGACATGAAGTCCCCCGGGCACGGCTACACCCTGCCCCTCATCGGCCGGGAGCGGCCGCACAGCTTCGAAGCCGTCCTTCGGGAGCAGGCCCTGCGCGTGTTCGCCGACCGGCCGGCCGACATCCTCGCCCAGCTCATCCCGGACTACGCCGGCCTGGAGTCCGCCCTCGAGCAGGCCATAACCAGCGGCGACCAGGACGCGATCGACCAGGCCGAGATCGCGGCGTTCGACGCCCGGTCGGCGCACGCCACCACGATCCGGCACACGCTGCAGCAGCGCATCAACGCCACCGCCCACGACGACGGAAGCTGGAACAACCTCGACGAGGAGGAGCAGCAGCTGCTGGCAGCCGCGGCGTCCGGCGAGGTGCCCACCGGTGTGCTCTACCTGGCGCCGGCCGAGGACGACCTGGGCAACCCGGCGGAGGAAGAGCTCGGCGAGTGGTCGGCAACCGTTCCGCTCGTCCTCAACCGCGGCGAGTACGTCGACGGGGACGTCAGCGAGCCCTCCTCCGGCCTGGAGACCGAGATGCCCGACGGCCGCAAGGTCGTCGTGGTGGTCGAGCACCCGGAGAACCTCGTCATCCTCGATCCGATCGACCCCTTCACGTACCTGTCCTCTCTTGGGCGGGCCGGCGTCATCGAGTTGGAGGAGCGCGAGTACGTGCCTATGGACGACCTGTACACCTCCGTCCTGGAGAGCAGCGCGGCCGCGGACGCCTGAGGTGACGGCCGCGCCGGCCGCGTGGCTTCTGCCGGCGCCCGCACGTGAAGGAGGAGGAGGCTTCAAGCCGTGAGGGAGCTGATCGCCTTCATCACCATGCACCTGCTGCCGCCGACTGCCGCCTTCGCCGCCTGGAATGAGTACCGAAAACGGCGCCGGGCCATGCTGGTAATCACCTTCGCCGGCTCAGCGACCGCAGGCCTTGGCCTGCTGCTCGACAAGCCAGGACTCGGTCTCATCGGTCTGCTGCTGCTGTGCCCCCCGGTCATCGCCATGCGCCGTGACTTCCGCGACGACAACCAGTGACAGCCCCCCTTCGGGCCCATCGACGGCCCGAACGGGGGCTGTCCGCTTTGAGTCGCAAGATCGCCCTTCAGTAAGACATCCACTGGAGGGGCACAACGTGGTTTGCCGCGAGAACAAGGGCCGCTCGGCGGTCATCGGCTATCAGAAGCACCTGCTCAGGCAGCTCGGGTACACGGACTACGACGACTTCGAGCTGCAGTCGGGCGTGCACGAGTTCGGTCACCAGTACGAGGGCTTCCCGGCTCCCACCGAGAAGGAGCAGATGGCCTTCCTCAAGGGCCTCAAGCAGCAGATCGAGAGCGACCCGCGGATCTCGCAGGCCGACAAGTACCGGGACAGCGACCGGCAGCCGGGGATGGTCACCCGGATCGATCAGGAGATCGCCCGGCTGAAGACGGGGAAGGACGAGCACGGCCGGCCGCTGCAGCCCAAGCACAAGATGCGCGGCCAGGACCTGGCGGCGATGCAGCGCCTCGGTGTGCTCCTGCAGCGCAACCAGGAGGCGAAGGACGGCTACTTCGACGTTTACGCCCGCACGATGGGCGTCTCGGCCGCGGCGGCCCGCGGCCGCTGGAAGGCGCTCGTCCGCCGGCAGAAGTCGGAGCGGGAGAACACGCGTATCTCCCTGACAGACAAGTGGCGTGACCAGCTGGCCGTCTCGGGCTTCACCGCCCGGCAGCAGGCCGACATCGGTCAGAGCAACGTCTCCCGTGAGGCCCTGCGCATCATGGAGGAGGAACGGCGGGCCAAGCTGGCCTCGCTTCCCACCCGCCCGGCCCTGACCTCAGCCCAGCGGGTACGGCTTGCCGAGCCGGGCACCGGCAACGTGCAGTGCACCGGAGAGGGCGGCTGCGGCCAGTTCGGGCACGAGCGGAGCGCCTGCCCCAACCAGTTCCTCGTCACGCAGCGGGACGACGCCCGGGCGCGGTGGAAGAAGCTGGAAAAGGAGATCCGTGGTCACCAGGAGCGGGCGGATGAGGCCGCCCGCAACAACTGGGCGCACATCGGCCCGGGGCTCACCAAGATGGAGGAGATGCGCAGGGAGCGTGACGCGGCTCTGCAGCATGACCAGCAGATCACGAACTCCCTCGTGGGCGGTGTCGGCCAGGGCACTGTCAAGTGCGAGCAGTGCGCACAGTTCGGGCACCTGAAGGACGAATGCCCCAACGTCCGTCGCGTCGAGGATCTGGAAGACCTGCGCCAGCGGGTCAACGAGCGCCAGAGGGCGATGGAAGAGATCTACTCCAAGATGGACGATCTGGAGGCTCAGGGCAGCTACGACGAGGAGGAGTTCGAGAAGCTCCGTAACCAGGCCAGGACGGAGGAGGCCTACCGGGATCACGCTGGCATTCAGTTCAAGGACAAGAAGGCCGAGATCGCGGGTGCGGCGATCCGCTGCATTGGTGGCTGCGGTCAATTCGGGCACGCACGAGACGAATGCCCGAACGCGGCCCTGCTCGACGAGGTGGAAGAGCACGCCCGCGAGGCCGACCGGATCCGGGAGAAGATCCGCAGCCGCGCCGAGCTGCGTGGGCAGAACCCCGACACCGCGCCGCTCACCGATGCCGACAACGCCCTGTACGACGACTGGTACGCCAAGAGCATCGACATCGACAAGCGGCTCCTGGAGGCGGGGATCGACCCTGCGCAGATATCCACGGCCACCGCTCTGTCGAAGGCCCGTACGTCGAACGCTCCGGCTTCGGCTCGCATCCAGGAGGTCGGCTACAACCCGGACACCGGCTACCTCGAGGTCACGACCCGGCCGTACACGCGCAAGCGCGACGGACAGGTGATGCCGGCCAAGACGTACGCCTACCGGATGTCGCCCGGCCAGTACCAGCAGATGATGGCGGCCTCGTCCCTGACCAGCTACGTCAGCCAGTCGGTCTGGGCGAAGAACGGCAACAACGTCGCCTACCAGTTCGAGAACGTCGCTGAAGCGACCGAGGCGTCGGTGCAGCGCAAGTGCGCCACCTGCGGCCAGTGGGCCTCCATGACCTCCGCCCACTCCTGCCCTGTGTCCGGCTCCCGGGCCGGGCAGGACGACACCGCTCGCCGCGCTCGGATCAAGGCGGAGAAGCAGGCCGCCCGTGCCGCAGGCCGGCCGGTCCAGATGCCTCCGGCGGTGGCGACGGTCCCGCCGAGCGCGGCACTGCGCTTCGGCAACGAAGGATCGCTGCTCTACGCCGACCGTCGGCGGATCGATACGGAGCTCTCCTCGGGGAAGGTCGCGGTCGCGCAGGCGCGTGCGAAGTTCCTGGACGCGAGCGTGACCGGTCAGGCAGTCGCCTGGAACGACGCGGACGGACAGATGAAGCTGTCCACGGACCGGGACGACGGCGCCACCCTGCAGTGCACCTGCCGGGACTTCAAGAAGAACCACACATGCCGGCACGTTCGGGTGGTCGGTCTGGCCATGGCCAAGCGGTATGCCGCCGATCACCCGGCCGTCGGCTCGCCGCTGCGTAGCGCGCCGCTGCCCGCGGCCGCCCCGGTTCGCGAGGAGACGGCCAAGGACGCCCCGGAGGAAGGGTTCACCCGCAAGTCGTACGCGCAGATCCGGGAGGTTCGGGCGGCATGGCGCGGCAGCGAGCGCAGCCGAGCGGACCAGTTCGCGAAGGCGCAGGACGGCCGCTGGCTGTACGCGGCCGGCGCCGTTGACGGGCAGACCGGCAAGCCGGTCAAGACGCCGAAGGTGTGGTCGGAAGGCGGCATCAGCGTTGACCCGGCGGACGCCGCCGGACGGGAGTCGGTACGGCTCGACCGCGAGAAGGACGTCCAGGACGGGCTCCGCGCGGGTCTGCGCAAGCAGACCGGCAAGCACTGGTCGGTGACGCGGAAGCCCGACGGGTGGCTGCACATCACCACCGCCCTTCAGCGCCGGACCGGAAGCAAGGAGATCACCACTGCCGAGCGGCGTGAACTGGCAGCGGCGCTCAAGCTCCCCATCGACGCCGTCTCCCCGCACGGAGTTCCGGTCCCTCCCGGCAACGGATGGCGCGCCGAGATGCTCGACCGCGCCTCCGGCCGCGCGCCCCGGGTACTCGGAGAGCGGTACGTGGCCCGAGCCGACCAGCGGCCCGAGGTCGTACACAGCGTCTGATCCGCTCCTGTTGGCCGTGCCACCCACCGATGGCACGGCCAGCAGGGGGTGTCCGGATTGCGGGCGATGATGCTTTTACCCCACCCCCACATGAAGGGGACCGCCCGTCGTGTCCACCACCGAGCTGCGCCACCACATCCTTGACCAAGGACTGGCCGCGTTGCGCCGCACCGAGACAGAACGCCAGTACCTCGACCCAGACGTTCAGCTACTGGCCTACACCGCCATGACCACCACCCTGGCCGGCATGAGCACACGGCTGCTGGAGGCTCTGTCCTGTCATCAGCCAGACCTGGCGCGGCGCCTCGCCGACGAACTCCTCGACCTCCGCGACGAACCGCAGGAGATGGCCGACTACCTGCGTGCGCAGGCAGCAGCCGTCGCCCATCGACGTAACACCCACGAAGTGCCGGCAGCCTGAGATTCGCGAGATCTCGCCGCCGACGCACTCTCCCGACACCATTCGTTCGTCACCACCCCACGGTGGTCGGCACACACCGCGCCATCCCCCCGGCAACGTGTGCGCCGGCCACCACCCACTCACACCAGGAGAAGCTGCATGGCAGGAGAGACCGTCATCACCGTCATCGGAAACCTCGTCGACGATCCGGAGCTGCGCTTCACTCCCTCCGGCGCGGCGGTCGCGAAGTTCCGTGTGGCTTCCACCCCGCGCACCTTCGACCGGCAGACCAACGAGTGGAAGGACGGCGAGAGCCTGTTCCTGACCTGCTCGGTCTGGCGGCAGGCGGCGGAGAACGCCGCGGAATCGCTCCAGCGCGGCACGCGCGTCATCGTGCAGGGCCGACTGAAGCAGCGGTCGTACGAAGACCGGGACGGCACCAAGCGCACGGTCTACGAACTGGACGTCGACGAGGTCGGGCCGAGCCTCAAGAACGCCACGGCCAAGATCGCCAAGACCACCGGCAACGGCACGGGCCGTGAGGAATTCGGCAACGCCCGCCAGGCGACCAAGGCGGCGGGAGGCCCGCCCGCCGAGGACCCGTGGGCCACCAACTCGGCCCCTCCGGCCGACGAGCCGCCGTTCTAGCACGGCCGAAACCGACCGACCGGCGGGGGGGGGGGCCCCGCCCCGCGCCCCCCCCCCCCCCCGCGGGGGGCGCCCCGGCGGGGACACC